>DXEG01000028.1 GCA_019115125.1 Candidatus Blautia faecipullorum | reverse complement strand
GGGACTGATGAAAAATCTCTGCGGTGTAAAAACGATGCATGCCATGGAGGAACAGTTTAATGAGGAGAACTGCATTGAGACGCTGCGGATATTATCAGGAGATAAATCTTTAAGCGAAATGCCGCATAGTGACACACTGAATTATTATCTGGAGCGCCTTTCCCCAAACTGTCTTTCGCAGTTGAGGAAGAAGCTGATAAAAAAACTGATCCGGATGAAAAGTTTCTATAGAGGGAAACTCCTTGGGCAATACTGGCGGGTTATCCTGGATGGGACAGGGCTGTTTTATTTTAAGGAAAAACACTGTGATAACTGTCTGGTAAAAACGGTCACACAAGAGGATGGGACAAAAGTAAAAACGTATTACCATAAAGTACTTGAGGCAAAGCTGGTGCTTTCAGAAAAGATTGTAATCAGTCTGGATACAGAATTTATTGAGAACGAAAAAGAAGACGTATCAAAGCAGGATTGTGAAATAAACGCGGCGAAGCGTCTGTTAAAACGGCTGGCGAAGGATTATCCGAGGCTTCCGTTGTGTATGCAGGGAGACAGTCTTTATGAGGCAGAAACAGTGATGAAGTTATGCCGCCGAAAGAAGTGGAAGTATATATTCACACATAAGGCAGCCAGACAGAAACTGCTGGATGAGAGTTATGAATGGATCCGGCAGGGAAATGGAAGTGCAGAGGTATGCGGGATAGGGAAGGAAAAAGGGACCGGGGAATATATAAACCACGTTGAGGAAACCGCCGGCAAGGAAGAAACCGCCAATCTGTTCAGCTATACCTATGAGGAGGAAGAAAAGAAAGGGAAAAAGAATGTAACGTTCCATTGGGTAAGCAATATCGAACTGACGGAAAAAAATCTGGAGGAAATGATCAGAACGGCCAGAGGGCGTTGGAAGATAGAAAACGAAGGCTTCAACAACCAGAAGAACGGGATCTATGACATAGAACATTTAAACAGCCGGAACAGCAATGCAATGAAGAATCATTATCTGCTGACGCAGGTGGCGGATATCATTATGCAGATATATCTGGAGTGGAATCCGCTGAGGAAAGAGATAAAACAGAGTATAAAAAATACATCTTCAAGGTTATTAGAAAGCTTTCGACAACACTCCATAACAGATGAAGATGTATTTTACATCCAGAGATACACAACAGTGTATCTCGAATAACAAAGTAATTATACAACAGGTGGTGATGAAATGGAATAGAAAAATTAATTAAATATCCACAAGAATGAAAGGATGGGTGAACCATACTCATGGAATGTGGATAACTCATCTGGATTTTGTTGTATATGTGTTTTATATCACACAAATACAAAATCAGGATGAGAAACAATTGATTTTAATATTTTATTCTTTACCGCTGGTTGCTAAAATACAGCCTTGTATCCGAAACATGGTATGGTATATAATAGAAAGATAATATCAAGAAAGGCTTTATTTATGAAAAGATGTCACAGAAATTTTATAAAAAAGATACTTTGCGGTTTTACGGCCGCGGTTATGCTCTTCTCTCTTCCCGGCGCGGCGGCCGCGGCAGAGGACGGTTACTATCAGGACGCGCCCATAGTAACAGCCACGCCCACTCCGAACCCTCATACGCAGTATTATGAGCAGGCGCCTGATACGGACAGCATCAAGGAATGGCCCGCCGGCCCCAAAATCGAGGGAGAATCCGCCATTCTTGTGGATATGACCACAGGAGCTGTTCTGTATTCCAAAAACGCGGACAAGGTACAGTATCCCGCCAGCATCACCAAGATCATGACCTCCCTGCTGGCCAGCGAATATCTGGACATGAACGGGAAGCTCGTCATGTCTGAGAGCGCCGCCTACGGTATTTCCGTCAGCGACAGCTCCAGCATTTACGCGGACACTGGCGAGGAATTTACCATGGAGCAGGCCATGATGGCGGTCATGCTGCAGTCAGCCAACGAGATGACTCTGGCCCTTGCGGAAAACACCTCCGGCTCTGTAAAAAAATTTGTGGAGCTTATGAATCTGAAGGCCAGACAGCTCGGATGCACCAACACTCATTTTAATAATCCCCACGGACTTCCCGACGAGCTGCATTACACTACGGCCGGAGATATGGCGAAAATTGCCCGGGCAGCCTGGTTTAACCCTACCTTCCGCAGATACGCCACCAAAAGCTACTACGAAATCCCTCCCACGAATAAATTCGGAGAAACCCGCTACCTTCTCAATCATCATAAAATGATGGAAGGACAGACCTATGCCTACGAGGGCGTTCTGGGCGGAAAAACCGGATATACAGAGGCTGCCGGCAACACCCTGGTCACTTACGCCCGAAGGGGGAATCTCTATCTGGTGGCCGTTGTGATGCAGTCTGTAAACGGCGCCTACTCCGATACGGCGGCTCTTCTGGATTACGGCTTCAACAATTTCACCAGATCAGCGGTACCCTCGGGTACGGAGGATATTTCCGCCTCCTATCTTCCCGCGGAAAAATATATCCGCAGGGATTATCAGGACTCCGTTCTGTTTTATTCTCTCAGGACGCCTTCCGTTACCCTTCCAAACGGGATCGGGGTGGACAGACTTTCCTCCAGCCGCGCCGTCAAAAAAAATCCGGCAGGACTCCCGCTTCTGGAAACCACTTATGTTTTCAATGGTCACCAGGTGGGAACTGCCAGACATTATCAGAAAACTCTATTTTCCGAGCTTCTCTTCTGAGAGCTTCAGCGCCCGTTTTTTGCGGAGGGAATCCCGTTTATTCCGGATTTCCTCCGCTTTTTCTTCGTCTACGTTCTTCAGGGTCTTTACCGCGTAATAGGCCCCCTCGTCTGTTTTCCGGATCCGGATCTTTCCCTTTACATACCCGTGATTCTGACACAGGGATATGCTCTCATAGGATTTTGAATTATTCACAAACCACCGGATTTTTCTTTTGGCCGGGAAATGACAGAGCGGACAGCGGGTGCTTGCAACCTCGCGGTCCTTCATGATCTTCTCCTTGTCCGCAAATTCTCTGGATACATATTTATCGTAAAACGGATAAGATATATGGAGCTCCTCTTTTCTTTTGCGGGGATTCTGAAACACATCCACAGAAAAATACGGCATAACCGTATCCCTGTCCATCCGCCGGAAAATCTCCGCCGTATATTCCGCGTCCTCCCTTGCCCTGTGAAAGCGCTGCCCCTTTTCGATCTGCATAGTATCCACGGCGTATTCCAGGCCTCTGCGGAGCTTTTTATGCTCATGGAACCAACTGAACAGCTTCTGAACGTCATAATAATATACCGGGCCGGGCAAAAGGCAGATCATGTCGTAATACTTCAGATTTCGCTGAAGCTCCGTCAGATCCTGGTTCCCCCAGGTACAAAAAGCATAGTCTGTCCCGCACCATTCCAGAAATTCTCTGGCCGCCTGGGGAAAGGATATTCCGTCCCGGAGGTCCTTGTAATCCACATGGATCACATCCCGGATGCTGTCATGTATCCATGTGTAAACCTGAGGCCGTATGATCCGGTGGAAAACGTCTGTGACTTCTCTCTCCTCATTGAGCTTTACCGCTCCGATCTCTATGATCTCAAAGGGTATTTTCTTATTTGTACATTTTTTGCCGTCAGGGCTTTGATTCCATTCCAGATCAAAAACGATATAATTCATAAAGCCAGCTTCTTTCTCTATTTTATTCCGCGGCGCCCAGTGCGTACAGAGCGGTGATCAGATACTCCTGGAATTTCTCTTTGTCCGCCTCGGTCAGAACATATACATTGGCGTCCGCTTCTTCGTTTCTCCACCACCGGAAGCCTCCCAGCACCGCGCCCCGGGCGGATCCCCCGCCGCATTCCACATCCAGGATCTGAGTCTTACCGGAGAATATTTCCGGATATATCAGGTACATCAGGGGCACCACGTCATGGACGCTGGTCTCGCCTCTGTATTTATCAGGGGTATTTTCCAGAGAAAAGCCCATCATGTCCCCGCAGGCTCTTGCCGCGGGATATCCGGACTGGCAGAGCTTAAGGATCTGGTTCCTGGTAAGGGTGCATTTCTCCGTCACATCCAGACCGCACATCACAAGGGGAATCCCTGAGTGAAGGACGATCCCGGCCGCCTCCGGATCCACATAAAAGTTAAACTCCGCCGCCGCGGTTACATTGCCGCCGCAGAGAGAGCCTCCCATGAACAGGATCTCCCTGATTTTTCCTTTTATTTCCGGAAAAAGCTTCAGAAGCACCGCGATGTTGGTCAGCGGACCTGTCGCCGCTATTGTAAGCTTCTCTCCCTCCGGAAGCGCCTTCAGGATGCGGTACATAAAGAGGACCGCCGGCTCCTCCGTCACTTTTTGCTGGGATGGCGGAAGCCTCAGTGAACCCAGTCCGCTTTCTCCGTGAGTTTCCGGAGCATAACAGGGCTCTTTTACCAGAGGCGTCCCCATACCTTGTGCCACAGGAACGCTCAGTCCATAAAAAGCGGTAAGATCCAAAGCGTTTCTCGTAACCTTCTCTATATCCTGATTGCCGCTCACTGTCGTCACGGCAAGAATCTCAAATTTTTCTCTGTGAGCCGCGGCAAAGGCCAGCATCACAGCGTCGTCCACTCCGGGATCACAGTCGATGATCAATTTTCTTTTTTCCACAATGGCATCTCCATTTCTGTTCATTTTTCCACATTTCCGGCAGTTATCCTGTGTCTCAGTATAACAGACCGGAGGATTTGTTTCAATACGGCTGTCGCTTCGGCTGCCGTTCTGACTAATGTCAGGCTTTCGAGCAAACAGTAAGCAAGGCCCCGCAGATATCCACATCCGCAGGGCCCCGGCATTTTTTATTATATGGTTCTCATTCGCTGCGCACCGCTCCGATCCCCAGTCCTCCGGGGCCTACATGGGTGCCGATGCTGGCTGTAAGCGGAAAATAAACCATTTCCATATCGGGAAAGGCTTCAGCCAGCTCTTTTTTGAAGTCCTCCAGCTTTTCCTCCTCCATGGCGGAATTGGCAAGGCCGATCTTCAGTTTACCCTGCTTCCTCAGGGGAGCCAGCCGTGTATCCAGATCATGATTCAGGGCGTCCAGCATCGTCTGGAAGGCCGCCTTCATTCCCCGGGCCTTCCCGTAGGATTCCAACTTTTCTCCCTGAATGGTAAGCACCGGCTTCAACCGGAGCACCGTTCCCAGAGCCGCGGCCGCAGCCGTGATACGGCCTCCCTTCTTCAGATACTCAAGGGTATCCACGGCAATATAAATGGTCGCGTCCAGAGCTTCTCTTTCAAGTGTCTCCTTGATCTCTGCCGCGCTTTTCCCGGCTTCGGCAAGGCTTCTTGCTTCCAGAGCCGAGACTGCCTGGGTAACAGAGATCCGGTGGTTATCCACTACGAAAACTCTGCCTTTATATGGTTCCTCCTGGGCCAAAAGCATGGCTGTCTGGCAGGTGCTGCTCAGACCGGAGGACATGGGGATAAATACCACTTCATCATATGTCTTCAGCAGCCTGTCCCACATTGCGGAGACATCCCCGGGGGACGGCTGCGACGTAGAGATAGAGGCCCCCTGAGCCTGCCGCTGATAAAATTCTTCCAGGGAAATGTCTATTCCCTCGCTGTATGTCCTCTCATCCACGATCACCGGCATGGGAAGTATATGAATCCCATACTTTTCCTCCTCCGCCGGCATAATTCCGCTGTTGCTGTCTGTCATGATAGCAATTTCAGCCATGATATTCCTCCTAAGCACTGATAATTTATGATGTATCCGTTCAGCCATACAGTGATCGGGAAGCACAAAACATGCCTGTAGGTTTTCGCGGACGAACATCTGTATGGATGAACTGTTGCTTTATGTTTGACTGTTATTTTAACACGTGTTAAAATTATAGCAAAAACCAGGGAAAAGCACAATGAACAATAATTTAAAAATGTAAGTTATTTATACAGAAAGGGGAAAATGTCAGAGAATGGAAGATAAGCGGATCATTAAGACCAAGCGCTGTCTGAAAAGAGCAATGACGGAGATGCTGGAAAAAGAAGATTTTGAACATATTTCCATCACAGAGCTGTGCCGGAAGGCAGAGGTCAGCCGGATCACCTTCTATTCCCATTACGGCGACAAGTACGCCCTCGTAGACGACATTTTCAACGATATGGTCAAAATCGGAACAGAGGATTATTACCGGAGACAGAGAGAAAACAATCCCTCCGGAAGACTTACCGCCGGGTATGTCAATCTGCTGGACAGTATCCTGCAGCTTTATTACGACAGATTTGATTTTTTTCAGCACACAGATCCCGAAAAAAATCCCTACCTTGCTTCCAGAATGTACAGCATTATCCTGGAAACGGTAGAAATGCATACCCTCCACATCAAAAAGCATCTGCATCTGAAGTATTCCCCCAAAAAATTAGCGGGCTTCATATGCTTCGGCATGTTCGGCTTTGTGAATGAATCCCACAACGAGAAGGCCCCTCTGGAGCAGATCAGAAGAGAAGCCAGAAGCCTTTTGACGGATTTGCTCCGCTCCGGAATCCTGGCTGAATCGGAATCGCTGTGAGATTCTGATCGGTTGCTTTAATAATTCTCCTGCGCTGCAAACGGCACAATAAGTCTGTATATTTTATTCATCAAGCATTAATTTTCCTTTTTTTGCCTTTGCTCTCAATCTGGCAAGCTGTTCTTTTTCTACTTGCTGAATACTTTTTTCTGGTGTCGGCAAATCTTCCGGCATCGTGCCGCCTATCTTCTCGATGGCTCCACGAACTTCTTTTCCAACCTTATAGTGAGTGGACGTGGCTGCTTTTGCCCCTTTAATTTCATCTTTTCGTAATTTTTCTTCCGTCTGCGATATTCTGAACAAATTAGCGATAAGTTCTGTACTCCCCATATAATCAAGGATTTTTTGTCCTATCTCCAGGTTCTTTTTCTTATGAATATCATCAACATCCATTCCGCCATACAGCCCCATATACCCGGCATTTTGAAAAATTGCAAATTCTTCATTTGTAATAACGCCTGCATCGTAGGCTGTCTCCGCAAGAAGCTGATTCCATTGTTTAATGTCGCCGCGCACAACGAGACGTCTTCTGTCTTCATCCAGGTCATTAAAGTGTTCTGCTACTTCCTGACGATATGTTTGAATAGCGAAATACGTCTGCCCAAGAGCAATTACCTGTTTACGGGGATCTCCATTTTGTACAATCAGGTAGCAGGCATAACGAGTAAGTTCATAATCTCTGATCGGCTTCCTTGCCGCACCTGCATTGATGATTTTCCTGACCTCAGGAAAATCATCAGCTATAACATGACCGCTGTTTTCACAGGCAATCATTGCGCGTTTTATCACTTTATGAAAATTTTCCCATTTGTTGTATTCCAATGCTGGTGCAAGCTCTCTTGCCAGCCAAAATTCACTCCCATCATCTCTGATATGCTTTATGTCTTCAAATCTTTTATACTCTGTGCCTTTTAATTTACTCATAAAAATCTCCATCACCTTTTCCTCCAGCAGACGCCGCAAATAATAACAACTGTCTGGATTTGTTCTGTTTGACTGGCATAAAGAGCGACCTCCCATAATTGATATAATAAATATACCATACAGGAGGTCTTTTTCTTTAGTTTATTGACAATTTATCTTTAAAATACTTCCAAAGTGAATGAGCATCACACGAACATCTCTTCCCGGCTGATATTACCACATTCCGAAGAATTGTTCATACCCCGCGTCATCCTCATTGCCATCTTCCCAGTCGCGGAGAATACTTTCTTCATCGGAGGAGCCTTCTCTGTTATCGCCGTTCTCTTCATCTTCAGAATCCTTGCTGGTGTCTTCGCCCAGCTTTACGGTCACCGTCTTTTCCTTGTAGCCTTCGCCGTCCATCACCTGGAGAGTCACCTCGACCTCTTCTCCCGGTTCGTAGTATTCCAGAAGCTCTAAAAGAGAATCCATGCTGCGCACTCTCTTTCCGTCAAACTCTGTAATAACATTGTTCGCCTTGATTCCGGCCTTATCCGCAGGGCCGCCCTCCGTTACCTCGGCAACAAACACGCCCTCCGGGATTCCGTAAACCTGCGCCTCCTCGCTGACAGAGTTTGCCATGATTCCAAGTATACCATGGTTGTCCACCTTGTCCCGGGGAGTCTCGTTCATCAGATTTTCAAGAATATCCGATACGTCGGAGATCGCGATGGCATATCCCATACCTTCCACTTCAGTGGACGCGAGCTTAGCGGAATTAATGCCCACGACTTCTCCATTCATATTCAGAAGAGCGCCGCCGCTGTTGCCCGGGTTGATCGCCGCGTCTGTCTGGATCAGGTTCACGCCGTCGGATTCCTCCTCCGCCTGGCCGTTCTCATCCAACTGGCGGTTCTTGGCGCTGACAATACCTGTCGTCACAGACTGTCCGTATCCAAGTGCATTGCCGATAGCCACTACCTGCTCTCCGATCTTCAGATCATCAGAGCTTCCGATGGGGGCAATAGTAATCGCGTCCATGGTATCGCCGGAAATATCATCCAGAGAAACCGATACCACCGCAAGATCCTTATCCGCGTCGTAGCCCTTTACAGAGGCCTCATAAACTTCTCCGTCAATGCAGGTAACGGATACTGTCTCCGCGCCCTCCACCACATGATAATTGGTAGCGATCAGAAGCTCGTTATCATTCTTGCCTACAATAATTCCGGATCCGCTTCCCTCTACCTCCTGCTGGGTCGTAAAACCGTCGCCGAATCCGAAGTATCCGTAATAGCTCTGTACCTCTTCCACTGATTTCGTAGTGATGGAAACAACGAATTTCATTGCTTCCTCCGCGATATCGGAAACATCAAGGCTGCCCTTTACCTCTGCGGTATCAGAGCCGCTCTCCTCCTTGCTTTCATCCTTGTCTGAGCTGTCTCCGGTCTTGGTTTTCAGAAGCTCCGCTCTGTTTTCTTCATTGACAGCGGCAACCACATCTTCCTGATTCCATCCTGTCAGACGGCTGACTCCCGCGTATGCTCCCGCTGCAAGACCTCCGGCCAGTACCGCGCAGACGGCGATTCCTGTTCCCTTTTTCATCACGCGTTTTACTCTGCCTTTCTTTTTGTCGTCTTTATCGTCATGATCCTGCTGGTTCATATTGCTGAACTGTGTATTCATATCTTCCATAAAAAAATCCCCTCCTTGGAAATCTCTGTTTTCTTTTTATGCCCAGAGTATAGAAAAAATTTGTGTTTACTTTGTGGGAAAATTGTGAGGAATTTGTTAAATCCCATCCCGGGTACCGAGAAAGCGCCCCTTTCGCTGTTTTGGACGGATCAAGCATCCAAAAAATTCCTTCGCGGACAAGCTTTCACAGAATTTTGTCTGCCCGCCCCTGATATCGCAGATCGTATAATCCCACGAAATATGGAAATAATATTTTTATAAAAGCAGCCATTTTTAATCATCCTTTACGGGTATACTTTAACAGATATTTTCCTTACCGGCAAGCCGGGAAATCACTTCATATATAAAAATCAGGAGGAGACTTTTATGAATCAGCGTCAGAAGATCTGGCTGGCGGTTCTTCTTTCCGCCGCCATTATACTGATCAGCTACACGATCGGATATCAGCTCGCGGATTCCTGGCTGAACAGCCGCGAGGAACAGGCATATTCTGCTTTATTTTAGACAGAGGTATTTACGCTCCGGGCCGTTCGGTGTAAAATACAGTTAAAAACGCAAGGAGGAAGCACTATGTTAGATAAAAAAGTATCTGAGCTCTTAAACAACCAGATTAACAAAGAATTTTACTCTGCTTATCTTTACCTGGATTTTTCCAATTATTACTACGATCAGGGTCTGGACGGATTCGGCAACTGGTTCAAGATCCAGGCTCAGGAGGAACGGGATCACGCCATGCTGTTCATCCAGTATATGCAGAATAATGGGGAAAAGATTGAACTCGGCGCCGTGGACAAGCCTTCTGTCACGCTGTCCGGCGCAAAGTCTGTTCTTGAGGAAACCTTAAAGCATGAACAGTATGTAACCTCCCTGATACATACCATTTACGACGCCGCGTATTCTGTGAAGGACTTCCGCACCATGCAGTTCCTTGACTGGTTTGTAAAAGAACAGGGCGAGGAGGAAAACAACGCAGACAATCTTATCAAACGCTTTGAGCTTTTCGGGGACGATCCCAAGAGCCTTTATATGCTGGACAACGAGCTTGGGGCAAGGGTTTACGCCGCCCCGTCCCTGGTATTGTAATTCACTTTTTTCTTCCGGCAGGATTGGATGACATATGAAAAAGACGACTACAAAGGAAAAACTTCTTACCCTATTTGAAGAAAACAAGGGCTCATACTTTTCAGGGGAAGAGATCGCGGAGAAGCTTTCTGTTTCCAGAACGGCCGTATGGAAAGCCGTCAACAGTCTCCGCGGGGAGGGTTACGAGATCCACGCCCTTCAGAATAAGGGATACTGTCTGGCCGCTCACACAGATATTCTTTCTGTCCAGGGCATCCAGAAATATCTCTCCCCCCTCTGCTCCGGCATTGCCCTGACGGTCCTTCAGACAGCGGGCTCGACCAACGCGCTCCTCCGTGAAAAAGCAGCGGCGGGAGCTCCCGGGGGCTCTGTCGTGATCGCCGGCGCTCAGACAGAAGGCCGCGGCAGAATCGGCCGAAGTTTTTTTTCGCCCTCGGACACAGGGATCTATATGAGTCTTCTTCTCCGTCCGGCCCGCTGTCCGGCGGAAAAAGCAAGAAAATACACCACTATGGCCGCCGCGGCTGCCTGTGAGGCCTTCGAGTCGCTTTCCGGCAGGGAGGCCCGCATCAAATGGGTCAACGACATCTTTATGGACGGCAGAAAGGTAAGCGGCATCCTTACCGAAGCCTCCATCGGGCTGGAGGACGGTTTTCTGGACTATGTGATCGTGGGGATCGGCATGAATGTTTATCCCCCCAGAGAAGGCTTTCCCGGGGAACTGAAAAATACTGCGGGGGCTATCTTCCAGGAGGCTCAGGACGACGGCAAAAATCATCTGGCCGCGGAATTTCTCAATCGTTTTATGGAATTTTGCCGCGCTTCGGAGGAATCCGGCTATGAAGAAAGCTATCGGAAAAGAAGTCTTGTCACCGGAAAAGAAATCCTGGTTCTTCTCCCTGAGGGGACAAGGAAAGCCACCGCTCTGGATATCGACAACGACTGCCGCCTGGTAGTCCGCTATGAGAATGGAGAAACCGCCGCTTTAAGCTCCGGCGAGATCAGTATCCGGATGACAGACTTTTGACCCCGGCATTAGAACAATTTGGAGTACTTTCCTATAATATGATACCGGAGTCCTCTTCTACATCCAGAGGATTCCGGTATTTTATATAACAGAAAAATCATACCAGTTCAGCCCGCGCCATTCGTAAAACCGCACTGCGTGCTTAAAGTGGCTAACTGCTGCGAAAAATCAGTTATGCCATGCCAGACGCTTTACATCCGCATGGACGTCTCCGGTCATCCAGTCCACGTCGTTTGTGATCCAGTCCATGATCTCAAGCTGGCGCATCTCCCAGGAAACAGTGGCTTCCCTTGCCTCTATCGTTTCCTCCGTCTCCATGGTGGTATCGATCTCGTCGTAGCCGAAAATATACCCTCCGGCGCTCCAGATACTGAAATTGCTGTCCGGACCGGGATCCGTCACGCCGCCTCTCTGCTCGATCAGTCCGTCATGACGGGCTTTATACTCTTCCTCGCAGCCGTCCTTCAGCTTCGTCATAAATACTCTGTGGCGGATCAGCTCCTTACTTTCTCTGACCACCCCAAAATCGTGATACATCAGGCGCATATCCTCTCCCGGTGTGGAGATCCAGGAAAAGGTGTCCTGCATTTTTTCTGTAAGAGCGTCCTTTACCGCCTCGTCCTCCGCGCTGATCTTCGCTCCGTCCTTTTTTTCATAATATCCGAAGATCAGATCCTCCGCGTTCCAGATACTGAAATTGGTGATCTGGTTTCTGTCCAGAAGCACTGTAAGCTCGGGCCAGATCTCTCCCAGCCTTCTGCGGTATGTATTCATCTGCCCTTCTTTGATCTTCATCGCAAACGCATGTCTTTCCATATTGGTTTCCTCCTTTTGCCTGCGCTGTTTTTCCGTCCCGGGCGGCGTTTCTAATATATACTTTCCCATTACAGAGAGCTTGTATTTTGCCGCAGGACGTCTTTTACTTTTATATTACAGATATTGGCAGGACGCGTCAAGACATACACGGAATTCCTCTTCTCACTGTACGCATAGATAAGCGCACCAGTTTATCTAATACTCCTGAATTTGTAAATCCGCAGTCCCTTCGATGTCTTTTCAGACGAAATTCAAAGTTCCAGGACCAATCAGACTCGAAAAGTAGTAAAGGTGTAGTATAATTTTCTGTACCAATCTCAGGATGCCAGCCTTTCTATTTCAGCCTTTGCAGAATGAAAGGTACCGTGAGCATAATATCCCAGGGTCATGGTAATATTTGCATGTCCCATAATATACTGCAGCGTATTTGGATTCATTCCTTTGTTAGCCATATTCGTACAGTAGGTGTGTCTCAGCGAATGAGGCGTAATATTAGGAAGCTGATCTTTATGCGTTTTATTATATTTTTTTACAAGACCCTTCAGCATACTTTTATAATCCCCGGCCACCTTCGGAAACCCCTTGGCATTCAGAAAAAGAAAATTTCTGTAGCCTCCGATAATGACCGGCTCCGCCCTGCCTCTGTTTTTCAGTACCCGCTGAAACGCCCGGTAAGCTCTGTCTGTCATAGGAAGCTGACGTATTCCGTTTTTCGTCTTCGGTGTTGCAATATAATATCCGATTTCAGTATCCTTCATCAACTGATGATCCACATTAATAATACGGTTTGTCATATCAATATTCAAAGTCAGACCGCAAAACTCAGAAATGCGCAGTCCTGTCTCCAAAAGAATCACTACCTCGTCATAATATTTACTGTAGGTTTTGTCCATTACCATAAAGGACAGCATTTTGGCCTCCTGCTCCGGAGTAAGAATCAGCTTAGGCCCGGAATTATCCTCCAAAACATCGCTTAATTTGAAATCAAACGGGTTTTTTCTGATACAGTCATCCTGTATAGCCATATAAAATGCAGCTTTCAGAGATCGCTTGTAATTGTTGATGGTTCTGTAGGCATACCCTTTCTCACTCAATCTGATCGCCCACTCTTTGCCATCTGACATCTTCACCGTATCAATACTTCTCCCGCCCAAAGGGTCATTTTCCAGTATGATCTTAAGATAGTACTGTCCCTTCTGGGTGTTGTGCCGCACATTTCTTTTCTGGCTGATCTTCTTCTCGTACAACTGGCATACCGTTATCTTTCCTCCCATAGTATTAATCCCGTCACTCAGATCTTTCTTTATCTGCGTCTCCTTTTCCCTCAGTGAAATATCCTCACGCTTCCCGGCCGGAACCCTGTCCGTAGGCACAAGCTTCCATGCGTAGACAAACTGCGGTTTGCCGTATGCGTCTGTATATTTATAGACGTACCTTCCATCCTTCCTCTGACTCTCACCCAGCCGTAAATTACGACCCCTGCTGTCTTTCCTTTTTGCATTTGACATTTGTATAAAGCTCCTTTCTTCTTTTGTATATTTTGAAACCCGCTATACGGGAATCATTCCCTGCTGCCGGAACTCTTTTACATGATCTATCACATTCTCCGAAAGAAAATACATCCATTCAGCCCCTTCGATTCTGAAAAAATTATAGCGTTATTAAAAACCGTCTACAATAAAAATCTGATTTATGCAGTTCATTCATTTTACCTTTAATCGTAGTAATTTCGTAGTAAATCTACCGGATTCTGTCACAAAAGTATCCTGAACGGCTTATGAAGTATTGGAAACGTAATAGTAATATCGGAGCTTTATAGCCAGACAGAAACTACCTTTACAAAACAAGGGTATCTCTCAAGCCATTTCATAGCTTTTGAGATACCCTCTGGTATACAATTTAAACTGTATTCAATATTATAGCTGTTTCCGGATCAATTCTTAATCTGTTTTTCCAAATCCTGCAATGCGGCTATTTTATCTGACCATAAAGCTGACCGCCGGATACCTTGAAAGTTCCTCCATTATATGTAACAGTTCCGTTGTAGTCTGATGCAAGTTTACCATTTCTGATATAGAAAAATTCTGAGTCATACATCACAACACCTGTATAGTTTGTCAATGCCTGTCCCATGGAAAGATAATACCACTCATCTTCCGGACTCAACCACAAACCACTTACATTATCTGCCAGATAACCGCCAATAAACAGGAATTTTCCACCGTTATATGAAACAAGCCCATTCATACTCGTATCTAATACACCATTTTTTACATAAAACCAACTGTTATTATACAATACAGTGCCTGTGTAACCGGCCACTTCACCATAATTCAGATAATACCATGTATTATCAAACATGATTAAACCGCTGACTTTGCTTGCTACTATACCATTAACAACATAAAACCTTCTGCCTTCAAATTCCACTACTCCCGTATGCGTTTCTGCCCATTCTCCTTTTACATAATAACGATATACACCCTCGTCTTCATGCAGCCCCGTATAATCAGTTGGAATCACGGACAAAGGCGATATCTTAAAGGAATAATTGCCTGTATTGCTTCCATTTTTTTCTATACCAAGATAGTATATTCCTTTGGCCAGCTCTAATGTTTCATTTACAGAAATATTTCCGCCTGTGCCTGCGCTGTATGATTTATACCACAGACAGTTTCCTGTGCCGTCATATATCCGGTAATAAAGTTTAGATATAGATGAAGTTGACGTCAGGCTATACTTTCCTGGTGCATCGACTGCTAATTCATAAAAATCAGCTGTATCATTTAACGCAATCTGGCCTTTATAAGTTATATCCAATGATATATCATCTGCCTCCGCAATGGTATTATTATTTCCATTGCCTGTCTCTGTAAATGTTTCCCCGGCACCCGAAAAAGATAGATTAAAGGAATAGGTTCCAGTATGGCTGACACTCTGCTCCATGCCAAGATAATAGGTTCCCTGAGTCAAATCAAATGTCTTATTGACACTTACCTGCCCCGAGGTATTGGCTGTATTATAATCTGTCCACAGGTTGTTGCCTGTACTGTCGTATATTCTGTAACATATTTTTGAAATAACAGCTGTCGAGGAAAGCGTAATTCTCCCTGATGACGTAAGAGTAAATTTATAAAAATCTTTTTCATCATTATAAGCAATCTGCCCTTTATAGGTATTGCCCAGAGAAATATCATCCGCTTCCGCAATCGTATTATTATTACCATTTCCAGTTTCTGCAAATGTTTCGTCCGCACTACTAAAGGAAATCTCAAAATCATAGCTGCCCGTTTTATTCGAGCTCTGCTGTATTCCCAGGTAATATGTTCCGCTTGTCAGATCAAATGTCTTTTCTATACTACTCTGACCTGAACTATTCGCAGTATAGAAATTATTCCACATACTTTTTCCACTAGCGTCATAAAGTGCATACTCTACCTTTGGTATTCTTGCAACAGAATCAAGTTCAATATTACCCGAAGAATTCAGAGTAAATTTATAAAAATCCATCTGATTTGTCTCTGTAATAGATCCACTATAGCTTTGACCAAGCTCTATTTCTGTCGCATTTGCGATTGAATTACCGGCAGACACCCCTGCAGCATCTTCTGTTTCCTCTGGCAGCAGTACCTCTGCCGTTCCGTCTCCAAAACCTTCTGTATCTGTCGGCTGAGCAGAAAATGTTACAATATCTGAATCATCAGAAAAAAGCTCATTGGTATCACCTGCCGCTGTATTACCGATTACTGCATCCGTACCAGAAGTAAAATCGATGTTTCCCCCATAGACCATAAATGGCTGAAAACCCAACGTTCCTATCAACGTTATTGCCATTATGCGTGTAAAAATTTCTTTTTTCATAAATACTCTCTCCTTTTGTTTTTATATTTTATTCCGAATATATTCTGTACTTTTGAATACCGCCTCCTTTTTCAACTATTCTATTTGAAATAATTTTACCATGTTTTTACATATGCTTCAACATTTTTCAATTTTGCATTAAAGTATGGTTTTCAGGTTGTAAATACCTCTTTTTCCAAAAAAGGTACTGTTTACATACAGGACAGCTCTGGCCGTTTTGTCAGGGGAGGATAAGGGGAGAAAGGCCTTTTGCTGTGCGTGTCCCTGGTATTTATGAGCGGGTTCAGCAGCCTCTTATAGAAAAAAGGAAACACGAGGACAACATGAAAAAATTTATTAAAGAAAAGGAGACTTGGATATGATGAACAAGAAAAGACTTGCAGTATTGGCTAT
>DXEG01000027.1 GCA_019115125.1 Candidatus Blautia faecipullorum | reverse complement strand
GGCAATACGATATCCTATTAGCCAGTTTCTCTGTACTAATATCGTATTAACTGCTTTATATGCGGCATCTCTTGACGACTCAATAATCTCCCTCATATCTTTTACAATATCATCTGTTTTTGAAAAACTTTCCATAATACTATTCTGTCCAAAATCGGTCCATTTATCAGACATGCTGCAGTTTCTCCTTTCAAAATCCCGCTACGCTCACTCTGTTTCACTATTTTATCACACCTATCATCCAACTTCTAGAAAAAGCCACCCCTTTATAGGAATGGCCATGTAATTCATTCTAAATTTTAATCACCTCTCGATTACCGAACACGAAAAAAAGCCCTGTTTCCAAGGCTTTCTTAGTGACTCCGAGGGGAATCGAACCCCTGATTCCAGCGTGAGAGGCTAGCGTCTTGACCGCTTGACCACGGAGCCTTATTCATATCCGCTGTTTGGTTGTCCCTCACAGCGAATATTACTATATCATATAGATTAATGAGATGCAAGTACTTTTTTTCATTTTTTAATATTTTTTGTGACAATCAGATGAGCTGAGCGCCAGTATATGAGCAAAACAGCGGTGGCAGCCGCAGTAAGCACGCAGTGCGGTTTTGCGAATGGCGCGGGCTGAACTGTTGCCTGTTTCATTAAAAGCAAGGTAAGTCCGTATTGACAAAAATTATGTGAGAAATATATAATACATATATGAAATAAATTACATTATAGAAATATATTTCAAATCAAGGAGGGTGATACGGATGAAACTTGAAACAGCGCTGAAAAGTCTGAACCATAAGGACAGACAAACTCGTCTGGAAAGCGTACGGAGAATCAGCAGAGGAATAAAAAACGATGAGCTTTTGCCGGTGAACAGGAGAAACGAGTGTAATAATCATGTACATTCTCAATACTCGTTTTCTCCGTACAGTCCCTCGATGATCGCATGGAAAGCATATCGCTCGGGACTTAGTACCTGTGGGATCATCGATCATGAGTCTGTGGCAGGCTGCGGAGAGTTTCGCGAGGCGTGCAGACTTTTGGGAATCGTGCCGACGATTGGATTTGAAATTCGTCTGAATTGGAATCATACGATTTTGAAGGACAGAATGTTTAACAATCCTGATCAGAAATCCGTGGGTTATTTTCCAATACATGGAGTACCCTTTTCCAGGTTGCCTGAGATTGAAAAATTCTTGTATCCAATTCGGCAGGAAAGATTCAGGAGAAATCAGAAAATGGTCAAAAATATTGATTCGATCCTCCATAATTATGGTCTGGAGCTGGACATGGATTGGGATGTGATTCCAGTATCAAAATGGTTGGAAGGTGGAAACATCACAGAGAGACATCTTCTTTATGCAACGGCAAAAAAGCTTCTTCAAAAATACAGGCCGGGCCAGGAAATGATTTCGTTCCTGAAAAACAGATTGGGCATACAGATGTCGGAAACATCAGAATCATATTTAACACAGACAGAAAATCCATTTTATGATTTTGATGTAACCAATATCCTGAAAGGCTTTTTCTCAGAATATATGTATGTAAATGCGTCAGAAACAGAGACGCCGGATGTGGAGAAGGCAATTCCGTATCTGAAAAAAATCGGCTGTATTCCGACGTATACATATTTGGGGGATGTGAAAACGGAATCAGTAACCGGAGATAAAAAACCACAGAAATTCGAGGACGATATTCTTGACGAGATGCTGGCCCTTCTGCGCAGCTATGGTATGGGAGCCTTGAGCTATGCGCCCAGAAGGAATGATTCACATCAAATAAATATGGTTCGGAAGCTTTGTAAAAAATATGACATGATGGAGGTTGCTGGAGAAGACATCAATCAGCCCAGACAGCCCTTCGTGAATCTCCATCTGGACAATGAGATCAAAAAATATTTTGATCTTACGACATGGGCGATCATAGGCCATGAAAAAATGGCGGACGTAAGTCTGGATGACGGCTTTTTTTCCAAAAAAACAATAAAAAAATACCCAGAGCTGTCAGAACGTTTGAAAGTATACGAAAAGTTTGGGAAGACGGCAGTTCGGGAGTGAGGAGGCGGCAATGGACAGGTATTTGATATTTGATCTGGGTGCAAGCAATGGAAGAGCGATCGTAGCCAGCGTTGAGGGGCATAAAACAGAATTTGATGTAATCCACAGATTTGATAATATTCCGGTATTTGCCAACGAAGGTGAATATTTTTGGGATATTCTCAGGCTTTTTCATGAGATTAAGACCGGATTGAAGAAATGTTATAAAAAGTATGGAAAAGTGAAATCTATGGCGATTGATTCCTGGGGCTGCGATTTTGGAATGATAGGGGAAGACGGCCGCTTGATTGGAAATCCCCTGCATTACAGAGACAAGAGTCAGCATGAAAAGTCAGCGGAGCTTCATGAGATACTCAGCGAGGAGGAATTATTTAAGCTGTCGGGAGGACCCTGCAACAGGATCATGGGTATTTATAAATTGTACTCTCTCATGAAAAAAGAAGCGGTGGAATATAGAGATGGCAAACGTCTGCTGATGATTCCTGATCTTTTAAATTATTTCCTGACAGGAATAGAGAGCAATGAATTTTGTAATGCAACCATGACGTTAATGATTAATCAGAAAACAAGACAGTGGGAACCGGAAATCACAAAAAGGCTGGGAATGAAAAATGATTTCTTAAAACCTGTTCTGGAACCAGGAACTCCTCTTGGGATAATAAAGAAAAGTATCTGTCAGGAGTTGGGGATCGAACCGATCATGGTGGTGGTTCCGGCAACACATGACACGGCATCTGCTGTAGCGGGAATCCCGATCCTTGATCAGGATAAAACCTGGGGCTATATCAGTCTGGGGACCTGGGGGCTGACCGGACTGGAAACAGATGAGCCGCTGATGAATCCTGAAATTGTAAAATACGAGTTTGGAAACGAGGGAGCCGCCGCGGGAAAAAATCTTCTCCTTAAAAATGTTACAGGGCTTTGGATTATTCAGCAGTGCCGCGCGAAATGGCTGCAGAGTGGAGAAATAAGCTGGGACGAGGTGGTAGTACAGTCCAGGGAAGCCCGAAGGTTGGATTGTGTGATTCCGGTTATGGATCCGCGGTTTGGGGAGGTTCAGGCTGATATGCCCGGAATTATTTCTGCCTATTGCCGTGAGACAGGTCAGGAAGTGCCGGAGACTCTTGGAGAAATCGCGGATTGTGTATACAGGAGCCTGGCTCTGGAGTTTAAAGCTAGCTTTGACGATATTATGGGGGTTCTTGGAAAAAAACTTGGGCTTTTGCATATTGTGGGCGGCGGTACGCAGAACAAGCTGCTGTGCCAGTATACGGCTAATGCGGTTGGAGTTCCGGTAGTAGCGGGCCCGACGGAAACAACAGCCTTTGGAAACCTCATTTTTCAGATGATGGCGGATGGAAAGATCAGAAGTCTTGAGGAGGGCAGACAATTGTGCGCGCAGAACAGCCAAACAATCCGTTTTCAGCCGTCTGATCTGGATGTGTGGGCTGATTATAGTAGAAAATATAAGAAGTATCGGTAATAAATGCAGGACGAGGAGGAGACTGAGATGAAAATGACAGAAACAGAGATTGAGGATCTGGTCCGGGCGGCTGTCAGTAAATATGTGACAGGGGAAGCAGGCGGGAAGCGTATGAAAGCTCTTATAATGGATGAGGAACGAAAAATGACAGTAAAAGAGATGCCGGTTCCGACTCCTTCTGAAAACAATATGATCGTAAAAATTAAGTACGCGTCGATCTGCGGAACAGATTTTCGTACTTTTATGCAGGGAAGCTCAAAAATTAATCCGCCGAGGATCCTGGGACATGAGTCGGCGGGGGAGGTAATCCATGCAGGGGCTTACGCAGAATCCAGGGGCTTCCGAAAAGGAGACCGTGTTACTGTGGCTCCGGCCATTGGATGCGGCCAGTGCTGGCCCTGCAGAACAGGTCATACCAATATGTGTGATTCCCTGAAAACTCTGGGTTTTCAGTATGAAGGCGCCTTTGCGGAGCAAATGGAAATTCCACGCCATGCGATAGAAATGGGAAATGTGATCAAAATCCCGGACAATGTATCCGATATGTCGGCGGCTCTTTCAGAGCCTGCGGCCTGCGCTTATAATGCACAGACCTATTTGAATATACGTCCGGACGATTATGTGGTGATTTACGGGAGCGGCTATATTGGATGTATTCATGCGGAGCTTGCCAGGCTGGCCGGCGCGTCGAAGATCATTATGGTAGAAATCGCGAAGCCGCGGGCCGAGATCGCCAGGAAAATGATTCCAGGGATTATTCTGATCAATCCCAAGGAACAGGACACAGTGGAAGAGGTAAGAAGAATTACCGGAGGCAGAGGGGCGAATGTAGTTATCACGGCGCTTTCTGTACCCTCCGTACATACGGAAGCTCAGAAAATTGCCGCAAAGATGGGACGGATCAGTCTTTTTGGCGGAATTGCCGGTGAAGGGAAAGGATATTTGGACAGTAATCTGATTCATTATAAAGAATTGTCCATGCATGGCGTACATGCAACTACAGCAGAGATGATGAAAAAAATCATGGACTATGTGTCAGAAGGTAAGTTGAATCTTGAGAAATATGTCTCGGATATATATGAACTAGAGGACATCCAGAAAGGATTTGAGGAAATAAGGGACAGGAACGCAATGAAGGTGCTTGTAAGGCCATAAACAGCAGCACCGCTGGTCTGAAAATATAAATGATTGGGGAAACTATATGAACGAAAAAATAATAGAAGAAATTGTCCGGGAGATCATAAATAAATCAGGAATTTCCTTAGAAGGGGTCTCAGGGGATCAGGGCGTGTTTGAGCGGGTTGAAGACGCCATCGACGCGGCGTACGCAGCTCAGAGAGAATGGTACATAAAATATAAAGTTGAGGATCGGCGGCGTATTATCGAGGCTGTACGCACGGCGGCGAGAAAAAATGCGGAAATGTTTGCCAGGATGATCCGGGATGAGACCGGAATGGGGAGGTATGAGGACAAGGTTATAAAAAATCTTGCCGTGATTGATAAAACGCCGGGAGTAGAGTGCCTGACAACAGACGCCATATCGGGAGATTCAGGATTAATGATAGAGGAGCTTGCTCCTTACGGAGTGATCGGCGCGATTACCCCGTCCACCAATCCCACAGAGACGATTATCAATAATACGATCAGTATGATCGGCGGCGGGAACGCTGTCGTATTTAACGTCCATCCCGGAGCGAAAAAGGTCTGCGCGGTGTGCCTGCAGATCTTGCACAGGACGATCGTTGAGAACGGCGGCCCGGAAAATCTGATTACCATGCAGCGAGAGCCGGACATGGAGGCAGTCAATAAAATGACGTCGAGCCCCAAAATCCGCCTTATGGTCGGAACCGGCGGCATGGGAATGGTAAACGCGCTTCTGAGATCCGGAAAAAAGACAATCGGCGCAGGTGCGGGAAATCCGCCCGTGATCGTGGATAATACGGCCGATATCGAAAAAGCGGCGAAAGAAATTTACAGAGGAGCTTCTTTTGACAATAACCTCCTGTGTCTTGCGGAAAAAGAGGTATTTGTCATGGAAGAAGCAGCCGACGAGCTGATCAGAAAAATGCGTGAGGAAGGCGCATATCTGATGACTGCGGAAGAAACAGAGCGGCTTTTGGATATTGTTTTTATAAAGAAAAATGGAGAATATTCTGTAAACAAAAAATGGGTGGGCAAAGATGCCGGCGTCATTCTGGAAAGTATAGGAATCCACAATATGGATACGCGGCTTGTGATTTGCCAGGTGCCTCATGATCATCCTTTTGTATTAGTGGAGCAGCTTATGCCGGTATTGCCTGTGGTTCGCTGTAAAACGTTTGAGGAATGTATAAAATATGCAGTGATCGCGGAAAATGGAAACCGTCATACAGCGTCCATGTTTTCAAAAAATGTAGATCATATGACAAGATTTGCAAAAGAAATCGAAACTACCATTTTCACAAAAAACGCGGCGACTCTTGTAGGCGTAGGAATTGGCGGAGAAGGGCATACTACGATGACGATAGCGGGACCGACAGGAGAGGGGCTGACCTGTGCCAGAAGCTTTACCCGGAGGAGACGCTGTATGCTTGCTGACGGAGGTCTTCGTGTAATATAAATTGATAATAAAATACGCTATATTTGAAATAATATTCTCTTTTATATGTTATAGACTAGAAATATTAACAATAAAAAGATAGAAAACGGCAAAAACTATGCATTTTAACTAAAGAATTATTGACAATCAATATGCTTATGGTATAATTGCACTATAAGAAATATATTTCTGATATGAAATATATTCCAAAAGGAGGTGCGGCAATGAAGCAGCCATTTCTCGAAATCGAGAATATCAGTAAAACATTTCCGGGAGTGAAGGCGCTTGATTCAGTGAAGTTTGATATTTATCCCGGAGAGGTTCATGCTCTTGTGGGGGAAAACGGCGCTGGCAAATCAACACTGATTAAAATATTGGCCGGTGTACAGCCCCCGGATGCAGGCGGTGTCATAAAGATTAACGGAGTGGCAACGAATCTGAAAAACGCGATGGATTCCATTAAACAAGGGATATCTGTTATCTATCAGGATTTCAGTTTATTTACAAACCTTACTGTAGCGGAAAATATTGGAATCAATGAAGTACTTGAGAAAAAACAGAAAATTCTAAATTGGAGCCGTATCTATAAAAAAGCGGAAGAAGCGCTGAAATTTATCGGGGCTGACTTTTCCTCTCAGGCTATAGTCGAGAACCTTTCGGTAGCCAGACAGCAAATGGTGGCGATCGCCAGCGCGGTGGCACAGGATGCTAAAATGATAATTATGGATGAACCAACATCAGCTCTTTCAAAAGGCGAGGTTGAGCATTTATATGAAATTATAGACACTCTTAAGGCGAAGGGTGTGGCGATCATGTTCGTCAGTCATAAGATGGACGAACTGTTCAGAGTTGCAGACCGTTTTACTGTGTTCCGCGACGGACAATATGTAGATACTGTGGAGAAGGATAAGATCACAGAGGCAGAGCTGGTGGCCATGATGGTAGGCCGTAAGATACAAATTAAACAGTATGCCAATCTTGAGGAAAAAGGGCCGGTTGTGCTGAAAGTAGAAATGCTTTCTAAAAAAGGTAATTACAAAGATGTCACGTTTGAAGTGAGGGAAGGCGAAGTGGTTGGTGTCACTGGATTGGTGGGCGCCGGGCGAAGCGAGGTTATGCAGAGTATCTTCGGCATTATGAAAGCTGATTCCGGGAAGGTCTATATAGACGGTAAGGAAGTTATGATCCATTCTCCAAGCGATGCACTTACCCATGGAATTGCATATATACCGGAAAGCAGGCAGACTCAGGGACTTGTTCTTCAAAAAACAGTGGCGAGCAATATTACACTTCCTGTTTTAAAAAAGTTCTGTAATAAGCTGGGTATCATAGACCGCCGCCGCCAGAGAGAAAACGTGGATCAATGGGTGGACATGCTGGATGTCCGGCCCAACAATCCGGATATGCCTGCTTTGCAGTTGTCAGGAGGAAATCAGCAGAAGGTTGTTCTTGCGAAATGGATATCCACTCAGGCAAAGATATTGATTGTAGATGAGCCTACGAATGGTGTAGATATCGGCGCAAAGGATGAAATACATAAAATTCTGAGGAAGCTAGCGGTAGAGGGAACAGCAGTAATAGTTATTTCTTCTGAGCTTCCTGAAATCCTTTCAGTAAGCGACAGGATCCTGGTGATGAGAAGAGGCCGTATTTCAGGAGAATTCGAAAATAGAGACATCACGCAGGAAATGATCATGAATAAAGCGATTGTCTAGGAGGGATGAAAATGCAGAAGATAATAGAGAAAATCACCAAGAAAAAAGAGTTGGGAGTTCTTTTGATGATTCTTATTCTCTCCGCGCTCATAACGATTGTGAACAGCAGTTTTCTTACGCTGGACAACATATTTGATTTTCTGCGCAGCAACGCTACGATCGGCATTATGGCTTTTGGAATGCTGCCGGTACTGATTTCAGGAGGGATTGATCTTTCCTGTTCCTCTGTAATTTCACTGTGTGCTGTTGTAGCAGGCTATATGATGGCGGGTAATCCTGAAATGAATCCTCTTCTGGTTGTCTTTTTGATCATGCTTCTCGGCGGATTTATGGGACTGATCAATGGGCTTATTATCACGAAGCTTAAAATTCCTCCCATAGTTACAACCCTGGGGACACAGACGATTATCCTGGCCGGAGTTCTGTTGTATACCAACGGTATGTGGATTTCAGGACTGCCGCAATGGTTTATTGATTTTGGAAAATTTCAGCTTGGTGCCATAGATAGTGCGGGCAAGACTGTCGGAATTTCTACACAGGCAATTTTAATGTTTGCGGCGGCGTTTGTTACCTGGCTGATTCTGAAATTTACTCTGACAGGCAGAGGGATTTACGCAATAGGAGGAAACCGGCGGTCAGCTCTGCGTATCGGCTATAATGTAGACCGCATTGAAATATTTATCTATGTATACGCAGGCCTCATGACAGGATTAGCAGCTATCGCGAATATTTCAATAGTAGGGCAGGTTGATCCGAATACATATCTTAATTACGAAATGGATGTTATTTCAGTAGTTGTATTAGGCGGCGCCAGTGTTATGGGCGGAGTCGGAAATGTGTTCGGCACGGTATTGGGCGTAATATTGATGGCTGTCATCAAAAACGGATTGGTGCTTGCGAGAGTTCCTACTTATTGGCAAAAGGTAGTGATGGGCCTTATCATTCTCATTACAATTTCAGCAGATGTGATAAACCGAAAACGGGAGCAGGCAAAACTTGTCCGCGTGGATGTTGAAGAATAGGGGGATATAAGCGGTATGAAATTTTTAAAAGATATTCGTTCAAGGTATCCCAACGAAATGGTTCTGTTTGGAATATTCGCAGCTCTTTTTGTTGTGATGTCTGTTTTATCGCCGGATAAATTTCTGTCGGCAACAAATCTTCAGACAATGCTCTTCCAGATGCCGGAGTTTGGTCTGATGGCGCTGGCAATGATGATAGCTGTTCTGACTGGAGGAATGAATCTTTCTATTATTACCGGTTCCACATTAGCCACAATTATCGCCGGCTTTTTTATGAGAACGGAATTTGTCCAGAAGAATCCGGCGCTCGGCACGCTTCTGGCAGTGCTTATGACGATTTTTATCGCATGTATGACAGGTGTACTTAATGGAGCGATTATCGCGTATATAGGCGTTGCTCCCATGCTGGTGACATTGGGGACGAAAACCTTGTTTGAAGGACTTGGGCTCCAATTTACAAAGGGAAGCTCCGTATCCGGTTTTCCGGAATATTTCAACAAGATCGGAAGCGGTACTTTCCTGGGGATTCCGTATACACTTATTATATTTGTTATCTTTGTTATCCTGAGCTATTTCCTCTTTGAACGCAGCAGATGGGGGATGGAGGTATATATGATCGGATGCAATGAAACAGCCACACGGTTTTCCGGGATCAATACAAAGGCAACGCTTTTGAAAGTATATATTTATTCCGGTCTGATGTACGGTGTTGCTGGTATTCTGATCGCGTCGAGATATTGTTCCGCAAAAACAGATTACGGCTCCTCTTATCTGATGCAGGCTTTGACGGCGGTTGTACTTGGAGGAACCAGTATTGCGGGAGGAACCGGTACTGTGGCGGGAACTGTCATAGCGGTAATGATCATCCAGACCGTGTCAACAGGATTTAATATCTATGGCATTAACCGGAATATCGTAAATATTATCACAGGTGTGATTCTGATCGTCGTGCTGGCAATCCGTTATCTGACGCAGGTTGTGATCGATAGGAAGAAAATCCGGGAGCGGGCTTTACAGAGCAGCAAAACGGCTTGAATATGTTCATTATGGGGCGGCGCACGTTTAACCCTGGATGAATAAATCAAAAATGTATTATGCAGAAGGAGGGTATTTTGATGAACAAAAAAAGATGGATCAGCGTATTAATGGCGGCGGCAGTATGTGCGGGGGCATTTCCTGCTACAGTAATGGCGAGTGACGATACATATAAAATTGTTGTAATGCCGAAGCTGACAAGTATTCCGTATTTCCAGCAGACAGGAGAAGGAGCTGAGGAAGCGGGAAAAGATCTGGGCGTGGAAGTGATTTATAATGGACCTACGACTGCGGACGCCGCGCAGCAGGTTACTATGATTGAAGACTATATTTCCCAGGGTGTGGACGCGATCTGTGTCGCTCCAAACGATCCCGCGGCTATGCAGTCTGTGCTTCAGAGAGCGAAGGATGCGGGGATTGTGGTACTTGACTGGGATACACAGGCGGATCCCTCTCTGGTAGACGCGTCTATCCATAATATTGACGATAAGACATTCGGCGAGCATATGATGCAGCTTCTGGTTGAATGTATGGGAACGGACGAAGCGGAATACGCAATTGTTACCGGAGGTCTTTCAGCGGAGAACCTGAATACATGGATAAAATACGCGACGGAATACGCAGAAGCAAACTATCCGAATCTGACCCTTGTTGCAGATCCGTATCCGACAGATGAGAAACAGGATGTGGCTTATTCCACTACTCAGGATCTTCTCAGAGCATATCCTGACGTAAAAGGTATTCTTGGATTCTCAACGCCTACAGGCCCTGGCTGCGGACTTGCGATCCGTGATCTGGGACTTCAGGACGAGGTTTCCCTTATTGCAAATGCGGTAGAAGAGGATGT
Source organism: Candidatus Blautia faecipullorum (assembly GCA_019115125.1). GTDB lineage: Bacteria > Bacillota > Clostridia > Lachnospirales > Lachnospiraceae > Blautia_A > Blautia_A faecipullorum. The sequence continues at coordinate 100,841 of DXEG01000027.1, read as the reverse complement.
GCAGGATGTTTTATCTGACGGTTCTCTTGATGTTGGCTGTCTGTGGTCCTGCCATGATCTGGGTTATTTAACAGTATGTGTTGCCAAATCTCTTCTTGACGGAAATACACTGGAAGACGGTATGGATGTAGAAGGATGGGGCAAAATTGAAGTACAGGATGAAAAAGCGGTTATTCTTGGACCGCCGGCAGATTATATCAGCCCTGAGTCAGGATTAGAGGGAGCGGCTGAGGAGACAGCCGAGACTGAGGAAGCGGCAGAAGCCGACGAGACAGCAGAGACTGAAGAGGCGGAAGCAACCGAGGAGACGGCAGAAGCTGAGGAATAAATATCAGATATTCCCAAAAGTCTGATTATTATTTCAGAGAAGCAGAATGTAGCGTGCGGCATTCTGCTTCTCTTCGTTATTTAAGGTTGTTTAAGATGTCTGCTTCCGGTCTGCTTCCCGAACACTCTTTATTGCGGAATCCGGTTATTTGGATTATACTAAAATTGCAGGGAGAAACAACACGAGCTCCGCGGCAGTATTGGAACAAAGGAGACAGCAGAAGGATTTCCGCCCGGAAAAGAACCGGGCGCGGCAAATCCGTCAAGTATAAATATATGGGAAAAGACAAAGAACAGATTTTCAGAGTAATAAAAAAACATTATTTAATGCGTATGAGCCAGAAGGATATCGCCAGAAGTGAGGGGCTCTCTACGGCTACGGTGTCAAGGATCATAGCCGGGGCAGTGGACAAGGGGTATGTAGAGTTTACCCTGAAATTTCCAGGTGGAAACGTTGTGGAGATGGAGCATAAGATCCAGGAGCTGTTCGGCCTGAAATTCGTCTCCGTGACGAAGGTGGATCTGGACGATCTGGATATTATTCTAAGAGATATTTCTATTTGTGTGGGCGATTATCTGAACTATATTGTACGGGACGGAGATATCCTGGGTGTGGCCTGGGGATATACCATGTCGAAGGTTGCCAACGGACTGAAGCCTCATAATATTAAGGACGGAAAGATCGTAGGCATCAATGGAGGCCTGATACAGAATAATACAAGTATTGGGGCGGAGGATATTATTGAAAAATTTTCACGGAATTTTAATGCTGCGGGATACCGTCTGATGGTCCCAGTGTCGGTTGACAGTGCGGAAGCGGCCCGGATGCTGAAAAAGGACTCTCATCTGAAGCAGGTTTTTGATCTGATCCATCAGGCGAATATTGTAGTCTTCGGCCTGGGAGGGATGGCTTTGGATTCTACCATGGTACGGTACGGCGGTTTTACAGAGAGTGAATTCGAAAAACTAAAAAGCGACGGATATGTGGGGGATATCGGAGGACGATTTTTCCGGGAGGACGGAAGCCCCGGAGATAATGGGTTTAACGAGCGGATCATGGGAATCGAGCTGGAGGAGATTAAGCAGAAGGATTACCGTATCGCGGTGGTTGCCTCGGAGACGAAGGCGGAGGCGCTCTACGCGGCTTTGAAGAACGGTTATATTACCAGTCTGTTTCTGGATGAAAAGACGGCGAGAAGGCTCATAGAGGTTGAATATAGCTGCAGAGAGGAAAAATAAGAAAAAGGAGCGTTGGAGTTATGAACGCGGTTATTTTTGACCTTGACGGTCTTTTGATAGACAGTGAAAAGATATCTTATGAAATTATCGTGAAGCTGCTTGCTCCCCAGGGGATTGATTTTTCTATACAGGAGTATGCGCGTCAGTACAGCGGAAAGACGGAGGCTATGAACGTAGGGAATTTGATCCGGGCGTACGATCTGCCCTGGACCCTGGAGGAAGGGCTGGAAAAGGTGTCTGCCCTGGAAAGGGAGCTCCTGTATAAAAGTGTGGATTTAAAGCCCGGGGCCAGAGAATTGCTGGATTATTTGAAGGAGCGGCATTTCAAGACTGCGCTGGCCACCTCCAGCACAGAGGACAGAGCGCTGAAGATCCTGACATGTCTTGGAATCAGAGAGTGCTTTGACGCTTTTGCATATGGATACGAGGTGGAACATGGGAAGCCCTCCCCGGACATTTTTTTGCGGGCTTGCGCCAAAATCGGGGAAAAGCCGGAAAACTGCCTCGTTCTGGAGGACAGCGAGGCTGGCGTACAGGCGGCCTTTGCAGCCGGTATTCCGGTAATCTGCATTCCTGACCTGAAAAAGCCGGGGGAGGAATTTATCCAAAAGACCGAATGTCTCTTAGAGTCTCTGTTGGATGTGATTCCCTGGATTGAGGGGCTGTGAATTATGTCCGTAGTTATATAGAAGACAGTTATTCGAAAATTTCGAATAACTGCTTCAGATGGGAAGAGCTATAATACAAATTTTACGATTCTATGTGTAGAAGTAAATGTTTGCCGTTTGTTATACGACGGGGTATAAGATATATAATAAGTATTTTTACCACTTACCGATGGTGTGGGATAGAAATGATTCGGTATGTAAATGATTGCCACTTGCTATACAGGTGGGATAGAAATAGTATAGTGCGTAAATGAGTCCCCGTCAGTTTCTGATGGGGATTTTTCACGATTTTTCACAAGGAGAAATAATGGAGATAAAACAGGGATACTCTTATCATATCAAAGATGAAATTTTTGATATGGTACAAGACAAGTATTTGATGAGCAATAAGGAAAATTACAGACCACATTTTTTGCGATACAAGACAGTAAAAATGCTAAATTATACTGGATGATTCCTATTAACTTATAGGTTGAAAAGTGTTAGAAAAAATACAAAATGTATTTTTATTTGTTCTGGCATATACTAAAGTAAGTACACAGGAAAAAGTTTGGTATTAAAAATAGCTTTCCGGGTATCTTGACAGCAGCCTGAAACTGTGTATAATTACAATTAAAGAGAGGCGTTTCCCTGCCTGAGAATATAATCCTAGAGATTATGAAATGGGAAATGATAGAGAAGTAATGAGCGTGGTCCTGCTTAGTGGACGATTCAAAATGAGCGTGGTCCTGCTTAGTGGACGATTCAAAATGAGTGATTCCCTACTTAGTGGGAGAGAAATAGCCGCTGAAAAGCGGCTATTTTCAAAGGAGACAAATGAAATCATTGGAGCAGGATATCAAAAGTACAAAACCTATTCTTTGCGAAATTCACAGGGATTATATCAAATATATGCACGATGCAGACTGGCGTGTAAGCATAAAATACAAGAGGAAATTTGTAGGCTTAGCCGTGAGGATCAATGGAAGAATGTATGTAGTACCATTGACATCACAGACAACAAAAGAAAGGGCCGCACGAGGGAAAAGGAAAAGAAGCGCAGCAATCACCACTTTTATTAAGGTGGCTGGTGAGGAAATAGCGAATCTGCTCCACAATAATATGTTCCCAGTACCAGAGAATCAGATAAAACGTATACAGATTGATCCAGAGGTAGACACATATCTGGCGAATGAAGAAAGACAGATAAGAAAGAACTGGGTGTCAATAAATATGAAATCCATTACTATTTATCGGGAACGATACGATAAAGAGTCAAGAAACTATCAGTTTTTTAATAAAGTTTGCTGTGATTTTAAAAAGCTGGAGATTGAGTGTGACAAATGGGAAAAAGAACATAGTAATTAACATATAATTGAGTGTAAAATAAGAATTCAATATAGAATGAGTACATAGCCAGATGGTCTTCAATAGAAAATCACCTGGCTATTCTTTGCCTTGATATCTGAAAAACATTAATCGTTGTAAAAAATGTAATCAAACCACAAAAGTTCGTCGTATTTTTTGTGACTTCGGAATGTACTACACTTTTAGTACAATGACGGAAGTGAGTGTATGTACAGAATCACTATAGAACACGCGGCCTCCGGCAGGAGTCCGCAGAAAACCAAAGGGCCTGCCGCATTAACGATATAATCATTTCGTGCGGCAGGCCCTTTATCAGACCTTATATCATATCCCTTACCAGACGCTTTATCAGGCGTCTTTTTTGTTTTCTTTGTTAAGGTTTTTTACGGCGGTGGAGAGCATCAGCTTGATACGGTTCAGCTGATTTACCTCGCTGGCGCCGGGATCGTAGTCGATGGCTACGATATTAGCCTCGGGATGAGATCTGCGGATCTCTTTGATAACGCCTTTGCCTACAATATGGTTAGGCAGGCAGCCGAAGGGCTGGATGCATACAATATTCGGCACCCCGGCATGGATCAGCTCCATCATTTCTCCTGTGAGGAACCAGCCCTCGCCGGTCTGGTTGCCGGGAGATACGATGGGCTCCGCCATCTTCGCGAGATCACGGATATCCGCCGCTGGCGTAAAGTGACGGCTCTGTGAAAGCGCCTCGTTGGCTGTCTTGCGGATCCAGTCGATGCCCTTGATCCCCCAGTTGGCAATGGTGGCCTTGGATTTTTTGAATCCAAGATACTGGGATTTAAAGTTCTGGTTAAAGAAGCAGTAGCTGATAAAATCGATCAGATCCGGGCAGACTGCCTCGGCGCCCTCTTCCTCCAGAAGATCCGCAAGATGATTGTTGGCTGCCGGGAGGAATTTTACAAGAATCTCGCCTACGATTCCTACGCGGGGCTTCTTTTCATTGCTGATGGGGATCAGGTCAAATTCATGGACCATGTCCCGGCACATTTTCTTAAATTGGCTGTGGCTGACGCTGCCTCCCTCCAGGAAGGAGATCACCCGCTGCTCCCAGATCTTATGCTTTCTGTTGACAATTCCTTTTTCCAGCTCGTAGGGACGCATCCGGTAAACGCATTTCATCAGGATATCTCCGAATACGGCTCCGTAGACCACACGTTTGATCAGAGGCAGGGTAAGCTTAAAGCCGGGATTGCTTTCCAGTCCGCTCAAATTGGCGGAGATCACAGGAACCTGCTCCATATTCGCCTTTTTCAGCGCGCGGCGGATAAAGGCGATATAGTTGGAGGCACGGCAGCCGCCTCCTGTCTGGGACATGATGACGGCCGTTTTATTCAGGTCGTATTTGCCGGACAAAAGGGCGTCCATGATCTGTCCCACTACGATCAGGGAAGGATAACAGGCGTCGTTGTTGACATATTTCAGTCCCACGTCCACAGCCCCCTTGTTGTCGTTTGGCAGCACCTCCAGGTGGTAGCCGCAGGTATTGAAGGCGGCCTGAAGGATTCCGAAGTGGAAGGGCGACATCTGGGGACACAAAATTGTGTAATCCTTGCGCATCTCCTTTGTAAAGACCACCTTGTCAATAGCGGCCGGACGGATCGCGCGCTGTTTGTCCTGCTTCTCCTTTGCCCGGATAGCGGCGAGAAGAGAACGGACACGGATACGGGCCGCTCCCAGATTGTTTACCTCGTCGATCTTCAGACAGGTATAGATTTTTCCGCTTCCGTCCAGGATTTCATATACCTCGTCGGTGGTAACGGCGTCCAGACCGCAGCCGAAGGAATTGAGCTGGATGAGATCCAGATCTTCCCTGGTCTTGACAAAGTTTGCCGCCGCGTACAGACGGGAATGGTACATCCACTGGTCGTTGACCCGGAGCGGACGTTCGATCTCAGCCAGGTGCGATACAGAATCCTCCGTCAGTACGGCGATGCCGTAGCTGTTGATCAGATCCGGTATTCCGTGGTGGATCTCAGGATCAATATGATAGGGGCGGCCTGCAAGAACGATGCCTCTTCTTCCTGTTTCCTTCAGATAGGCAAGGGTTTCCTCACCCTTTTTCTGTACGTCCCTGTGTACGCTGTCAAGCTCCTCCCAGGCCGCGTGGGCCGCGTCTCTGACCTCCTGGGCGGGTATGTCCGAAAAGATCTCCGTCAGACGGTCGGTGAGGATCCCTTCAGAGGTAAAGGCCAGGAAGGGATTGCGGAAATCAATGTCCGGATCCCGCAGCTCGTCCACGTTGTTTTTGATGTTTTCCGCGTAGGAGGTAACGATGGGGCAGTTGTAATGGTTGACCGCGTCCGGGAATTCGTTCCTCTCATAGGGGATACAGGGATAAAAAATAAATTTTACGCCTTTTTTGATCAGCCAGCTGATGTGGCCGTGGGCCAGCTTGGCCGGATAACATTCCGACTCGCTGGGAATGGATTCGATGCCCAGCTCATAGATCTTTCTGGTGGAGGTAGGTGAAAGCACTACCTGGTATTTCAGCTTTGTGAAGAAGGTGAACCAGAAAGGATAATTTTCAAACATATTCAGGACACGGGGGATACCCACCTGTCCCCGCACCGCCTTGTCCGCGGTGAGCGGCTCGTAGGAAAACAGCCGTTTATACTTGTATTCGTAAAGGTTCGGCACCCGGTCTTTGTTTTTCTCCTTGCCGATGCCCCGCTCGCAGCGGTTTCCGCTGACGAACTGACGGCCGCCGGAAAATTTATTGATGGTAAGGCGGCAGTTATTGGTGCAACCCCGGCAGTTTGCCATGGAGGTGGTGTATTTAAGGGTGTTGATCTTATCAATGGGGAGCATGGAGGTCTCTTTTCCCTCTTCATAGCGTTCCCGGGCGATAAGAGCCGCGCCGAAAGCACCCATGATCCCGGCGATGTCCGGACGGATAGCCTCGCAGTCGGCAATTTTTTCAAAGCTTCTGAGAACCGCGTCGTTGTAGAAGGTTCCGCCCTGCACCACAATATGCTTCCCAAGCTCGGAGGCGTCGGAAACCTTGATTACCTTATAAAGCGCGTTTTTGATGACGGAGTAGGCTAGGCCGGCGGAGATATCGGAAACCTCCGCGCCCTCCTTCTGCGCCTGCTTTACCTTGGAATTCATAAATACGGTGCATCTGGTGCCAAGGTCGATGGGATGCTCCGCGAAGAGAGCGGCTTTTGCAAAATCCTGTACGCTGTAATTCAGAGATTTCGCGAAGGTTTCGATAAAGGAGCCGCAGCCGGAGGAGCATGCCTCGTTAAGCTGCACGCTGTCTACGGTCTGGTTTTTGATTTTGATGCATTTCATATCCTGGCCGCCGATATCCAGAATACAGTCCACCTCAGGGTCGAAGAAGGCGGCCGCGTAATAATGGGAGACAGTCTCTACTTCCCCCTCGTCCAGAAGAAGAGCCGCCTTTACAAGGGCCTCCCCGTATCCGGTGGAACAGGAGTAGGCAATGCGGGCGTCCTTTGGAAGCTGTGAATAGATTTCCTGGATGGAGCGGATCGCCGTTTTCAGCGGACTGCCGTTGTTATTGCTGTAGAAGGAGTAAAGAAGGCTTCCGTCCTCACCCACCAGGGCCGTTTTTGTGGTGGTGCTTCCGGCGTCGATCCCCAGATAGCAGTTTCCCTTATAGGAAGCCAGATCCCCGGTGGATACCTGGTAAGCCGCCTGCCGTTCATGGAAAGCCTGGTAATCCTCCTCTGAGGAAAAGAGAGGCTCCATACGCTCTACCTCAAAATCCAGCTTGATGGACTTGCGGAGCCGTTCCTTCAGTTCAGTCAGGGAAACGGAAACCTCGTCTTTGGCGTTCATGGCGGAGCCCATAGCCGCGAAAAGATGCGAGTTCTCAGGGACAATGGTGTGCTCGTCGTCCAGCTTGAGGGTACGGATAAAGGCGGATTTCAGCTCCGACAAAAAGTGAAGAGGACCGCCCAAAAACGCCACGTGGCCGCGGATGGGCTTGCCGCAGGCAAGACCGGAGATGGTCTGGTTTACCACAGCCTGGAAAATAGAGGCGGAGAGATCCTCCTTGGTAGCGCCTTCGTTGATAAGCGGCTGGATATCTGTCTTTGCGAACACGCCGCAGCGGGCCGCGATAGGATAAAGAGCCTTGTAATTTTTGGCGTATTCGTTCAGTCCTGAGGCGTCGGTCTGCAGGAGGGAAGCCATCTGGTCGATAAAGGAGCCGGTGCCGCCCGCGCAGATCCCGTTCATACGCTGCTCGATATTGCCCCCCTCAAAATAAATGATCTTAGCGTCCTCGCCGCCCAGCTCAATAGCCACGTCTGTCTGAGGCGCGATCTTCTGCAGGGATGTGGAAACAGCGATAACCTCCTGGACAAAAGGAATCTCCAGATGATTGGCAAGGGTCAGGCCGCCGGAACCGGTGATCACCGGATGGAGCGTACTTTCCCCCAACTGGTCGTAGGCTTTCTGGAGAAGGTCTGCCAGGGTTTCCTGGATATTTGCGAAATGCCGTTCATAATCAGCGAACAGCAGCTTTTCATCTTCATTAAGAATCGCGATCTTTACAGTGGTCGATCCGATATCAATTCCCAATGTGTATGTATTCATTAAAATGAATCATCTCCTTTTTATTTTAAAATGCATATGATCTGTAAAACGGATGTAATTCTGTTCTTTCTTATTAAATGTAATACAGAAAGATCCTGATTCTGTAACATTATACGACAAAGTTTTTAAAATGACAATGTAAAACTTCAACAATCCTTATGGGAAAAATCTCCTTTTTTTGTCCTGATTTATCTTTCTTTCCTGCACTTTACATTTCGGGAAATTCAAGTTATACTTGACGGAAAAAGAAAGAAACAGAAAGAGGACGGAAAATGGCAGAATATAAATTGCTGAAAACAGAGGGCCGCGCGAAAAGAGCGGAGTTCCATACGGTTCACGGGGTGATCCAGACGCCTGTGTTTATGAATGTAGGCACCATCGGCGCTATCAAGGGGGCTGTTTCCACCATGGATCTTCATGAGATCGGCACCCAGGTGGAGCTGTCCAACACCTACCACCTGCATGTGCGTCCCGGGGATAAGATCGTGAAGCAGCTTGGAGGCCTCCATAAATTCATGGTCTGGGACAAGCCTATTCTGACGGATTCCGGCGGATTCCAGGTGTTTTCTCTGGCGAAGCTCCGCAGAATCAAGGAGGAGGGCGTGCATTTTCAGTCGCATATTGACGGCCACAGGATTTTTATGGGGCCGGAGGAAAGTATGCAGATCCAGTCCAATCTGGCTTCCACCATCGCCATGGCTTTTGATGAATGTCCCAGCAGCGTGGCGGAGCGGGATTATGTGCAGAAGTCTGTGGCCAGGACCGCGCGCTGGCTGAAAAGATGCAAAGAGGAGATGGCGAGACTGAACAGCCTGCCTGATACGATCAATAAAAACCAGCTTCTTTTCGGTATTAATCAGGGCGGAATCTATGAGGATATCAGGATCGCCCACGCCCAGCAGATCTCGGAGCTTGATCTGGACGGATATGCTGTGGGAGGTCTGGCGGTGGGGGAGACCCATGAGGAAATGTACCGCATCCTGGACGCGGTAGTGCCTTATCTGCCGCAGAATAAGCCTACCTATCTGATGGGAGTGGGAACTCCCGCGAATATACTGGAGGGCGTGGAACGAGGGGTGGATTTCTTCGACTGCGTATATCCCACCAGGAACGGGCGTCATGGACACGTGTACACCAATCACGGTAAGATGAATATGTTCAACGCGAAATATGAGCTGGATACGAGACCCATTGAGGAGGGCTGCGGCTGTCCGGCCTGCCGTCATTACAGCAGGGCCTACATCCGTCATCTTCTGAAGGCGAAAGAAATGCTGGGAATGCGTCTCTGCGTACTCCACAATCTCTATTTCTACAACCATCTGATGGAGGAGATCAGGGACGCTCTTGACAGCGGAAATTTCGCGGAATATAAAAAAATGCGCCTGGAGGGCTTCTGTCAGGGAGAAAAATAACAAAAGCACTTGAAGAAAAGCCCTTTTTTGTGTATGATAAAGAATAGCGTCAGTAAATATCCGGTACAGCGCCTGCCAAAAGCGGGAATCTGTATCTGTATGGAGCCTGACGGAAGAGGCTTCCGGTCATGGAACCGGAGGCAAAGACAGTTTTGAAACAGGAGGAATTAGAATGGAAGCCAGCGGAACAGCCAGTATGGGTGTGATGATTCTGTGGATCGTGGTTCTTTTCGGAGTTATGTATTTTCTGATGATCCGTCCTCAGAAAAAAGAACAGAAAAGAGTCCAGGCTATGCTTAACAGCATGGAGGTTGGAGACAGTATCGTGACGACAAGCGGTTTTTACGGAGTTATTATCGATATGACAGAGGAAGATGTCATTGTAGAATTCGGCAATAACAAGAACTGCCGTATCCCTATGAGAAAACAGGCGATCGCGGAAGTGGAGAAGGCAGAACAGGCGTCTGCGTAACCGCGGAAAAATAAGTGCTGCAGATGCGGCACTTATTTTTGTATACGGATAAAGATGGAATTTAACGATTTTTCGCTTTATCAGGTTGAAATATATCCTAAAGTGCGTTATTATAATAACAATATGCTGAAAGAATCCGCGGGCCGGCCCGCGGAATAAAGAGAGGAAATGAAAAAATGGACTATAGCATTGCTTTAATTCCCGGAGACGGGATCGGACCGGAGATTGTAAAAGAGGCCAAAAAGGTACTGGACGCAGTCTGCCGGAAATATCATCATACCTTTACCTATTCGGAGGTTCTGTTAGGCGGAGCCTCCATTGACGTACATGGAGTGCCGCTGACAGAAGACGCTGTGGCCCGGGCGAAAGCCTCCGACGCGGTTCTGATGGGATCCATAGGAGGGGATGCCAAAACCTCTCCCTGGTATCAGCTTGAACCGTCCAGACGGCCTGAGGCAGGACTTCTGGCAATCCGCAAGGCGCTGAATCTTTTCGCAAATCTGCGTCCCGCCTATCTATATAAAGAACTTCAGAAGGCCTGCCCCCTGAAGGAAGAGGTGATCGGGGACGGCTTTGACATGATCATTGTCCGGGAGCTCACCGGCGGGCTTTATTTCGGAGAAAGAAAGACCACGGAAGAAAACGGCGTAAAGACGGCCGTTGATACCCTTACATATAATGAAAATGAGATCCGCCGCATCGCGGTGAAAGCCTTTGATATCGCTATGAAGCGTTCAAAGAAGGTGACGAGCGTTGATAAGGCCAATGTCCTCGATTCCTCACGGCTGTGGAGAAAGGTAGTGGAGGAAGTAGCGGCAGATTATCCGGAGGTGACTCTGGAGCATATGCTGGTGGACAACTGCGCCATGCAGCTTGTGCATAATCCCGGGCAGTTTGACGTGATCCTGACGGAGAATATGTTCGGAGACATTTTGTCTGACGAGGCCAGCATGGTGACCGGATCCATCGGGATGCTTTCCTCCGCGAGTCTCAACGATACGAAATTCGGACTCTATGAGCCCAGCCACGGCTCCGCGCCGGATATCGCGGGACAGGATAAAGCCAATCCCATCGCCACGATCCTGTCGGCAGCCATGATGCTGCGTTATTCTCTGGATCTTGATAAGGAGGCGGACGCAGTAGAGGCCGCCGTGCAGAAGGTCCTCACAGAAGGATACCGCACCTGCGACATTATGTCGGAGGGCTGTACGGAGGTGGGAACCTCGAAGATGGGAGATCTGATTGCGGAGGCTGTCTGAGCAGGGCGGCAGTATCCCGGAGAAACAGGAATGTTAAAGAAGGGACGTCAGCCATGGCCGCCTCCGGCGCGGCACATGGAAAATGTCCCGAAGATATGATAGAACAGCAGCAGACAAAGGAGAGATGAAAGATGAAAAGCGACGCAGTAAAAAAGGGGTCTCAGCAGGCTCCCCATAGATCCCTGTTCAATGCACTGGGAATGACAAAAGAAGAAATGGAACGGCCTCTGGTAGGTATTGTAAGCTCTTACAATGAGATCGTACCCGGACACATGAATCTGGACAAAATCGTAAACGCCGTGAAGCAGGGCGTTGCCATGGCGGGAGGGACTCCGGTAGTATTTCCGGCTATCGCGGTCTGCGACGGCATCGCCATGGGCCATATCGGAATGAAGTATTCCCTTGTGACAAGGGATCTCATCGCGGATTCCACAGAGGCAATGGCTATTGCCCATCAGTTTGACGCTCTGGTGATGGTGCCTAACTGTGATAAAAATGTTCCGGGCCTTCTGATGGCGGCGGCAAGGATCAATGTTCCTACTGTGTTTGTCAGCGGCGGCCCTATGATGGCAGGCCACATTCACGGACATAAAACGAGTCTTTCCAGTATGTTTGAGGCGGTGGGCTCCTATGCCGCCGGAAAAATCTCAGAAGACGAGCTTACAGAATTTGAAAACAAAGCCTGCCCCACCTGCGGCTCCTGTTCGGGCATGTATACGGCGAATTCCATGAACTGTCTTACAGAAGCTCTCGGCATGGGTCTCAGAGGCAACGGAACGATCCCGGCGGTATATTCCGAACGTATCCGTCTGGCAAAGCATGCGGGTATGCAGGTAATGGAGATGTACCGGAAGAATATCCGTCCCAGAGATATTATGACGGAGAAAGCCATTCTCAACGCGCTTACTGTGGATATGGCCCTTGGATGTTCTACGAACAGTATGCTGCATCTTCCGGCTATCGCTCATGAGATCGGAATGGATTTTGATATCAGTTTTGCGAATGAGATCAGCGAAAAAACCCCGAACCTCTGTCACCTTGCCCCGGCAGGTCCTACTTATATGGAAGATCTCAACGAAGCGGGCGGCGTCTATGCGGTAATGAACGAGCTGAACAAAAAAGGACTGCTCCACACAGACTGCATGACGGTGACAGGAAAGACTGTGGGAGAGAATATTCAGGATTGTATAAATCTGAACCCCGAGGTGATCCGTCCCATTGACAATCCTTACAGTGAAACCGGCGGGCTTGCGGTGCTGAAGGGCAATCTTGCTCCGGACGGCGGCGTGGTGAAGCGCTCCGCTGTAGTGGAAGAGATGATGGTACACGAGGGCCCGGCAAGAGTGTTTGACTGCGAGGAGGACGCCATCGAGGCAATCAAAGGCGGAAGGATCGTTGAGGGCGACGTGGTGGTGATCCGCTACGAAGGACCCAAGGGCGGCCCCGGAATGAGAGAAATGCTGAATCCCACCTCAGCCATTGCGGGAATGGGACTTGGCTCCTCAGTGGCCCTTATTACGGACGGACGCTTCAGCGGAGCTTCCAGAGGCGCTTCCATCGGACATGTTTCTCCTGAAGCGGCGGTAGGCGGTCCCATCGCTCTGATCCAGGAGGGGGATATCGTCAGCATTGATATTCCTAATCTTAAGCTGGAAGTGAAGGTTTCAGATGAAGAAATGAAAGCGCGGAAAGAAAAATGGCAGCCCCGTCAGCCGAAGGTGACTACAGGATATCTGGCAAGATACGCGTCTATGGTCACATCCGGCAACAGAGGAGCTATTCTGGAAATACCAAAGGCAGAATAAGGAGGGAACGGAATGCAGCTTACAGGTGCAGAAATTATTGTAGAATGTCTGAAGGAGCAGGGAGTGGACACCGTGTTCGGTTACCCGGGCGGAGCCATCCTCAATGTATATGACGCTCTTTATGAATACAGAGATCAGATTACCCATGTTTTGACTTCCCATGAGCAGGGAGCGTCCCACGCGGCGGACGGATATGCCCGCGCTACCGGAAAGGTAGGCGTCTGTATGGCTACCTCCGGTCCGGGAGCTACGAACCTTGTCACAGGAATCGCCACCGCTTATATGGACTCTGTCCCCATTGTGGCGATCACCGCAAATGTGGGAAGATCCCTTCTGGGAAAGGATTCCTTTCAGGAGGTGGATATCGCCGGTATCGTAATGCCGGTGACAAAGCACAGCTATATTGTCAAGGATATCACGAAACTTGCGGATACCATCCGCAAAGCCTTTTATATCGCCAAGAGCGGACGGCCGGGACCGGTTCTTGTGGACGTGACGAAGGATGTGACGGGAGCGAAATATGAATATTCTCCCCGCCGTCCCGCCACTGTGAACAGAGAAACCAGCGAGCTCCGCAGAGAGGATGTGCAGACCGCGGCGGACATGATCCGGGCGGCGGAGAAGCCATTTATCTTTGTGGGCGGCGGAGGCGTAATATCTGGCGCGTCAAAGGAGATCACAGAGCTGGCGCATAGGATCCAGGCGCCGGTATGCGACAGCCTTATGGGCAAGGGCGCGTTTTCGGGCGAGGATCCCCTTTATACAGGAATGTTGGGAATGCATGGAACAAAGGCCTCCAACCTGGGCGTAAGCCAGTGCGACCTTCTGATCGTGCTTGGGGCCAGATTCAGCGACCGTGTGACCGGAAACGCCAAGACCTTCGCGAAGCAGGCCAAGATCCTCCAGTTGGATATTGACGCCGCGGAGATCAACAAAAATGTGATCGTGGACGCTTACGTAGAGGGAGATCTCAGGGAATCCCTGAGAAGGCTTCTTGAGGAGATTCCTGAGAAACAGCATCCGGAGTGGGTGGAGCACATTCAGGAATTAAAAGCGAAATATCCGCTGAATTATGATCACACGCAGCTTACCGGCCCGTACATTATCGAGAAGCTTTACGAGCTTACCGGCGGCGACGCTGTTATTACCACTGACGTGGGCCAGCATCAGATGTGGGCAGCGCAGTATTTCAAATATAAGGAGCCCAGAACCTTCCTGACCTCAGGGGGACTCGGCACCATGGGCTACGGCCTTGGAGCCGCTATCGGAGCCAAGATGGGATGCCCGGACAGGACAGTAGTAAACATTGCGGGAGACGGCTGCTTCCGAATGAATATGAACGAGATCGCGACGGCTGTACGCTGCGGGAATCCTCTTGTACAGATTGTACTGAACAATCATGTGCTTGGCATGGTGCGTCAGTGGCAGACGCTGTTCTATGACCACAGATATTCACATACAGTATTAAACGACGCTATGGACTTCGTGAAGATCGCGGAAGGAATGGGGGCAAAGGCTGTCCGCGTGACAAAGATGGAAGAGGTTGAGCCCGCTCTGAAGGATGCGCTGGCGTCTGAGGGCCCGGTTGTGCTGGACTGCTGGATCGATCAGGATCTCTGTGTATTCCCCATGGTTCCGGCAGGAGAAAATATTGACGATGTGTTTGACGAGGAGGATTTGAAAAATGGAAAGAGTTTATAATTTTTCAGCCGGCCCGGCGGTACTGCCGGAGCCTGTGCTGAAAGAGGCAGCGGAGGAAATGCTGAATTATAAGGGGAGTGGAATGTCCGTTATGGAAATGAGCCACAGAAGCCCGGAGTTTCAGCAGATTATTGACGAGGCGGAGCAGGATCTGAGAGATCTGATGCAGATCCCGGACAATTATAAGGTGCTGTTCCTGCAGGGCGGCGCGTCCCAGCAGTTCGCTATGATCCCCATGAACCTTATGAAGAATAAGGTTGCCGATTATATCGTGACCGGACAGTGGGCAAAGAAGGCTTACCAGGAAGCGCAGAAATACGGCAAGGTCAATAAAATCGCCTCCTCTGAGGACAAAACTTTTTCCTATATTCCGGACTGCAGCGATCTTCCTGTAAGCCCGGATGCAGATTATGTATATATTTGTGAAAACAACACCATTTATGGAACAAAATTCAAGGAGCTTCCGAATACAAAGGGAAAAACTCTTGTCGCGGACGTTTCCTCCTGTTTTCTGTCAGAACCGATGGATGTAAGCAAATACGGCATTATTTACGGCGGCGTTCAGAAAAATATCGGCCCCGCCGGAATGGTGATCGTGATCATCCGCGAGGATCTGATCACAGAGGATGTCCTTCCGGGGACTCCCACCATGCTGACCTATAAGACTCATGCGGACGCAGGCTCTCTCTATAATACCCCCAACAGCTACTGCATTTACATCTGCGGTAAGGTCTTCAAATGGCTGAAATCCATGGGCGGTCTGGAGGAGATGAAGAGACGCAACGAGGAGAAGGCGAAGATCCTCTACGATTATCTCGACCAGAGTAAGCTTTTCAAAGGAACTGTGGAGCCGGCGTCACGTTCTCTGATGAACGTTCCTTTTGTCACAGGGGACAAGGATCTCGACGCGAAATTTGTAAAAGAGGCGAAAGAGGCCGGATTTGTGAATCTGAAGGGCCACAGGACCGTAGGCGGTATGCGCGCCAGCATTTATAACGCGATGCCGAAAGAGGGCGTGGAAGCGCTGGTGGCCTTTATGAAAAAATTTGAGGAGGAGAATGTGTAATGTTCCAGTATCATTGCCTGAATCCTATTTCAGAAACAGGATTGAATTTATTCAGCAGCGATTATAGAAAAACAGATACGGTGCAGGATGCGGACGCGGTTCTTGTAAGAAGCGCCAAAATGCACGATATGGAGGTGCCGGATTCTGTTGTGGCGGTAGCCCGCGCCGGAGCCGGCGTCAATAACATTCCCGTTGACGAGTATGCGGAAAAAGGAATTGTTGTATTTAATACGCCGGGCGCCAACGCCAATGGGGTGAAAGAGCTTGTGCTGGCAGGCATGCTCCTTGCTTCCCGTGATATCGTGGGAGGAATCGAGTGGGTTGCCCAGCAGGAGGATAAGGAAAACATTGACAAACTGGCGGAAAAGCAGAAGAAGCAGTTTGCGGGCTGCGAGATCAGCGGGAAAAAGCTGGGTATCATCGGTCTGGGAGCCATCGGAGCTATGGTCGCCAATTCCGCCACACATCTTGGAATGGAGGTTTACGGATACGATCCCTATATCTCCATTGACGCCGCGTGGAATCTTTCCAGAACCATCAAACACAGCAAAACTCTGGATGAGATTTACAGCCAGTGCGACTATATCACTATCCATGTGCCGCTTCTTGACAGTACGAGAAAAATGATCGACCGTGACGCTTTCTCAAAGATGAAAGACGGGGTGGTTCTTCTGAACTTCGCCAGAGATCTTCTGGTGGACGAGGAGGCTCTGATCGAGGCTCTGGAAAACGGAAAAGTAAAAAAATATGTAACAGATTTTGCCAACCCGCTGGTGGCCGGCCGGGAGGGGATCCTGGTAACGCCCCACCTGGGAGCTTCCACCGAGGAATCTGAGGAGAACTGCGCCGTGATGGCTGTAAAAGAGCTGAGAGATTTCCTGGAAAACGGAAATATCAAAAATTCCGTGAATTTCCCGAACTGCGATATGGGAATCTGCGTATCTGTGGGAAGGATCGCCATCACCCATAAAAACGTTCCCAATATGATCAGCCAGTTCACGAAGATTCTGGGAAGCGAGGGGCTGAATATCGCGGATATGACGAATAAGAGCAAGGGCGGTCATGCCTATACTCTGATCGATCTGGAAAGCGCCGCTTCCAGACAGGCGCTGGATGAGCTTCAGGCAGTGGAGGGCGTCGCCAAGGTCCGCGTGGTAAAATAAAGTAAAAGTTCAGCCAGAAAAAGGAAGAGCCTTCCGCATAGCGCAGCGAGGCTCTTCCTTTTTTGTGCGATATGTCCTGCAAGCGGCTGCTGTGCTTGCACGGGCAGAAATTACTGTCTGGACGCGATAAAATCCAGCACCTCCTGGCGGTCAGGCATTACGCGGAGGGCTCCCTTTCTTGTGGTGATCAGGGATGCTGCGGCGTTTGCGAAAGTCAGAAGCTCTTTTAAATTCTCTTCTGTAAGATTTTCGAGTCCGTGATCCAGAACATAGTTCAGCGTGCTTGCGCAGAAGGTGTCGCCCGCCCCTGTGGTCTCGATGGTGTTTTCCTGGAGGAACGGAGCCGCCTCAACGCGGAGGTCCTTATAATAAGCGCGGCTTCCTTCTTTTCCCATAGTGATGAGAACAAGAGGAATGTTGTATTTTTCACGGATCATGGCCGCCCCCTTGTCATAGTCGGAGGTTCCGAAAAGAAATTCTACTTCGTTGTCGGAGATTTTCAGTACGTCACATTTCGTCATTCCATATTCAATCTCCGCTTTCGCGTCCTCGAGGGAATTCCAGAGAGGGGGACGGAGATTGGGGTCAAAGGTGACAATGCATCCGGCGGCTTTGGCCAGCTCGATGGCGTGGCGGGTGGCCTCCCGTACTCCCGCGTGAGTGGAGGAAAGCGTTCCGAAATGGAAGATCCGGGAACTTTCGATCAGATCCTTCTGCACCTCGTCCTTTGTGAGCATCATATCTGCCCCGGGATTACGGTAAAAGGAAAAATCCCTGTCTCCGTCAGGATATGTATGGACAAAGGCCAGAGTGGTGTGCACCGTTTCGTCCATAATGAGATTCCTGGTGTCGATCCCCACTTCCTGTACGGCGGTTTTCAACTGTTCGCCGAACATATCCCTGCCGACCTTTCCGATAAAAGCGGTTTTTTTGCCGAGGCGTTCCAGCATGGCGAGAACGTTGCAGGGAGCGCCGCCGGGATTGGCTTCCATCAGAGGATTGCCCTGAGAGCTTGTTCCGTTTTCTGTAAAGTCGATCAGCAGCTCGCCCAGAGCTGTGACGTCAAATGATTTTTTATTCATGGTAAGAATCCCTCCTTAAAATTTCACGCCTCCTTCATTCAGACAGGA
Organism: Candidatus Blautia faecipullorum; assembly: GCA_019115125.1. Taxonomy (GTDB): domain Bacteria; phylum Bacillota; class Clostridia; order Lachnospirales; family Lachnospiraceae; genus Blautia_A; species Blautia_A faecipullorum. The sequence continues at coordinate 82,662 of DXEG01000027.1, read as the reverse complement.
AAGCGGATGCTACTACCAATTTAGCGTAGGCCGGAGTCTTTGTCAAACAAATTTCCTGATATTCTTTATTTTTCCCGAAAAAAATGATAAACTAAGCATAAAGGATTGTGGGAGCGTGCGGCGCGGAACAATCCGTAAGCGTTACAGCCGGGGCTTTTGTCCCTGGCGTCAACAGAGAAGGAAACCGGCGCTGCCGGAGATACAGATCAGAAAACTGGAGGTAGGAGATATGGACGGAAAAGCTTATGATTATATGGACTGGCCCAGGATCGAGGCGGTTGTTTACGGGGAAGAGACCTCTCCAAGAGACGTTATGGGGCCGAGACTTACAACCGAGGGCGTTTTGATACAGGGATACTTTCCGGAAGCGGAAAAAGCGGAAGTGCTTGCGGGAAAGAAGACTTATCCTATGGAGCAGGAGGACGAAGCGGGCTACTTCGCCGTTCTGATCCCCGGACGCCGGATCCCGGAATACCTTTTCCGCGTGACATGGGGCGAGAAAACGGATGAGTTTGCGGATCCCTACGCTTTTGCGGGACAGATCACCGAGGAGGAAGAGAAGGCCTTCTGCGCGGGCGTATATTATCATGCCTACGAGAAGCTGGGGGCTCATCCTCTGACAGTCAGAGGAACGGAAGGAGTCAGCTTTGCGGTATGGGCGCCCAATGCGGTCAGCGTCAGCGTCGTGGGTGATTTCAATAACTGGGACGGAAGGTGCCACATCATGCACCGTATGCCTATGTCCGGCATCTTCGAGCTGTTTGTTCCGGGAGCGAAAAAGGGAGATCTCTACAAATATGAGATTAAGATCAGAAGCGGAGAAAAGAAGCTGAAAACAGATCCGTACGGGTCGGGAATAGAGCTTCCTCCGGCCAGCGCTTCCGTGGTGACAGACACGTCCGCCTTTGCCTGGGAGGACGGCGCCTGGATCAGGAACCGGAAGAAATACGCGGACAGGAAGCAGCCGCTGTCCGTCTATGAGACCAGCGCGGAGCAGTGGGAGAACGGCGCGGAGCTGGCTGCCTACGCCAAAAAGCTTGGTTATACCCATGTGGAGCTGCATCCGGTCACGGCATATTTAAGCGACGCGTCCGGTCCCTACTCTGCTTATGGATATTACGCGGTGGACCGCCGGTTCGGGACGCCGGAGGCCTTCCGCAGCCTTGTCAACGAGCTGCATAAGGCGGAGATCGGAGTGATCCTGGACTGGACGCCGGCTTCCTTCCCCAGAGAGGAGGAAGGACTGGAGCTGTTCGACGGCACGCCCCTTTATGAGGCGGCGGATCCGTCAGCGGCCGTACATCCTATGTGGGGAACTCTTCTCTATAACTACGAAAGCCCTATGGTGGTGGATTTTCTGATCGCCAACGCCTTTTACTGGCTGGAGGACTGTCATGTGGACGGACTCAGGCTGGATGACGTGGACGCTATGCTGTATCTGGATTACGGAAGAGAGCCGGGTCAGTGGAAACCCAATATATACGGGACAAATGAAAACCTGGCGGCAGTGGAGTTTTTGAAGCATCTGAATTCCGTTGTGAAAAAGCAGATTCCCGGCGCTCTGGTGATCGCCCAGGAGGACGGACTCTGGCCGGAGCTGACGTCCAGTGTGGAGGACGACCATCCTGGCTTTGATTATAAATGGAACCAGGGATGGACAAGAGATTTTCTGGATTACCTTTCCAAAGATCCTCTGGAGAGAAAGACGGTTCACGACCAGCTGACCCTTTCTATGGTTTACGCGTACTGCGAGCATTATATCCTGACTCTCGGAACCAGGGATGTGGGAAACCTTGCGGAGTTTATGGAGCTCCTTCCGGGAAATACAGAGCAGAAGTACGATCAGGTACGGGCCGCGTACGCTTACCTGACTCTTCATCCGGGCTGCAAGATGACTGCTCCTGATAAGGAACTGCCGGATGAGCTGGCGGCGTTTATCGGCGCTTTGAATGAGTTATATAAAAGTCATCCGGCTCTTTACGCTAAGGATGACGAATATGACGGATTTGAGTGGGTTCAGCTTATGAAGTATGAAGAAAATGTGCTGACCTTCCTCAGAAAAACAGACAAACCGGAGGAAACACTGCTGGCGGTATTTAATTTTGCGGGAATTCCTTATGAGAAATATCAGGTAGGCGTGCCCTTCCATGGAAAGTATAAAGAAATTTTCAACAGCGACCGTAAGGAGTACGGAGGCCGCGGCATGACGAATCCAAGAGTAAAGACCAGCAAGGCGGAAGAGTGCGACGAGCGGGAGGAATCTATCAGGATCACCGTGCCTGCTCTCGGCGCAGCAGTCTTTTCCTGCATGCCGGAGGAAAAGAAGGAGAAGAAGGCGGCAGGCAGGACCGCGGTAAAGAAAACGGCGGCCGCGAAAACCGCGAGAGGGAAGAAAGCCGCCCCAGAGAAAGAGAGTACAGCAAAAGCGGCTGCGGAAAAAGTCCCTGCCGGAGAAGCCGCTGTAGAGAAGAAAAGCCCTAAGAAACCAGCATCCAAAAAGCAGGCGGCAGTGAAAAAAGAGAGCACGGCAAAAAAATAACCGGAATGACAGGCACATGCCCCCCGGATTCCTTACGGGAAACCGGGGGCTGAACTGATATGAACTGATGTAACAGTTCAGCCCCCGCCATTCGTAAAACCGCACTGCGTGCTTACTGTGGCTAACGCCACTGTTTTACTCATAAACGGGCGCTCAGCTCATACAGATGTCCGCTCGCAAAAACATGCAAGCATGTTTTATGCTTCCCGATCACTGTATGGCTGAACTGAGACATAAAATTTAAAAAAAAGCTTGACATTCGTTATATACGTTGTTAAAATATGATTCGTGTCAATGAGTCACCTTATGGTTATCCAATTAAATCAAAGGCGATTTGTCGCACAGGCTGGAATAGCTCAGTCGGTAGAGCACTTCACTCGTAATGAAGGGGTCGAGAGTTCGAGTCTCTTTTCCAGCTTTTGACTGACCGGGAACCTTATCGCGTTCCTGGTCTTTTTTGCATAAGAAGGAGATGAATTCCATGGACAGAACGGAACAGAGGATTCTTGAACTGATCGATCAAAACAGGGACAGGATCATTGCGTTCGCGGAGGATATCGCGGCTCACCCGGAGCCGGGCTTTGAAGAAAACAGAACGGCGGCAAAGACAGAGACACTGTTAAAAGAGCTGGGCTATGACGTGAGCGCGGGACTTGCCCTCACAGGCGTAAAAGGCCAGTGGGGAGCAGAGAAGGGGCCGAATCTTACCATTATCGGCGAGCTGGACGCCATAGGCTGCAAAACGCACCCCATGGCGGATCCCGTCACAGGCGCGGCTCATGCCTGCGGGCATCACGCGCAGATGGCGGCCATGATGGGAGCGGCCTTTGCTTTTGCGGATCCGGAGGTTCAGAAGGCGCTTGCCGGTTCCCTGACCTTTTTGGCGGTTCCCGCGGAGGAATACATTGACGCGGATAAGAGACCTGTTCTGAGGGAAAAGGGCGTGAAATTCGCCTCAGGAAAAAGCGAACTGATCCGAAGAGGCGTTTTTGACAGGACGGATATTGTGATGACGACTCATGTACATATGGTTCCTGTGGAGGAGGATTTTTACCTGGGGAATCCGGCCTGCAACGGCTATACCGCGGAGCGGGTGACCGTGAGGGGAAAAGCCGCCCATGCCGCGGTGGATCCCTGGAACGGCGTCAATGCCCTGAGCATTGCCACAAGCGCCATCCAGATGATGGGACTGATGCGGGAGACCTTCCGGGAGGAGGACCATGTGCGCCTTCACAATGTCATACGAAAAGCAGGGGACGTGCTGAACAGCGTGCCGGACGAGGCGGTGATCGAGACCAAGGTCAGAGCCGCATCCCTGGAGAAGATCCAGGAGATCCGTGAGAAGGTACACCGTGCATACGACGGAGCGGCCTACGCTTTCGGCGGAAAGATCGAGAGGGAGGTTCTGCAGGGATATATGCCGATTCTTCCGAGAGAAGCGGACGAAGTTCTTGTGGAGGCGGCCCGGGAGCTTGGGCTTTCCTTCCGGACGGTGAAGCCGGGAGACTTTAATAACGCCTGCACGGATGTAGGAGATCTGAGCCAGTTGTTCCCTGTTGTGAATTTTACCTTCAAAGGCTTTGAGGGCAGGCTTCACGGAGCGGATTTTAAAATTACGGATCCCGAGACCGCTTATATCCTTCCGGCGAAGCTTCTGGCGCTGACGGCCTGTAAGCTGCTGAAAAACGGCGGCGGTAAGGCGCAGGAGATCAAAAACTCATATAAACCGGTTTTTGACGTCCGGGGCTACGTCCGGTATGTGGAGGAACTCCTCAGTGAGAAATGAGAAGATAATTTACTGTAATAGAGAAAATAAAAGCAGGAGGTTTTTATAGGAAAAGAGAATGGCAGAGATTTGTTTGGAATTAAAGAACATCAGAAAAGGATTTGAAAAGGAGACAGACGTTTTAAGAGGGATCAGCCTTTCCATCGGAAAGGGAGAGTTTATCACGCTTCTTGGATCCTCTGGCTGCGGGAAAACGACCACGCTTCGGATTATCGCGGGACTTGAGCTGCCGGACGGCGGGCAGGTATTCCTGGACGGGAAGGATGTGACATCCCTGGAGCCTGAGGCGAGAGACGTGAATACTGTTTTTCAGAATTACGCGCTGTTTCCGCATATGAATGTGGCGGATAATATTGGCTACGGGCTGAAACTGAGAAAAACCCCAAAGGCGGAAATCCGCCGCAGAGTAAAAGAAATGCTGGAGCTTGTGCAGCTTTCCGGGTACGAAAAGAGAAAGCCCTCCGAGCTGTCCGGAGGACAAAAGCAGAGGGTAGCCATTGCCAGAGCTCTTGTCAATAATCCCAAGGTGCTGCTTCTTGACGAGCCCCTGGGAGCTTTGGATCTGCAGCTTCGGCGGGCGATGCAGATCGAGCTGAAACGCCTCCAGAAAAAGCTTGGAATTACGTTTATTTATATTACCCACGACCAGGAGGAGGCGATCAATATGTCCGACCGGATCGCCGTTATGAACGGAGGAAAATTCGAACAGATCGGAACTCCTGATGAAATATACAATCATCCCCGTACAAGCTATGTGGCGACCTTTGTGGGGAACGCCAACATACTCAAAGGCAGGGTGCGGGAGATGGACGGCGGGAATGTATGCCGCGCGGCGTTTCCGGGAGGAGAGATGCTGATAAATACAGAAGGCAGACAGTTAAGGCCGGGAGAAGAAATCACCCTGGCGGTGAGAAGCGAGAATATCAGGCTTGAGGGAGACAGAGGCCTGGAAGCGGAAGTAGCGGAGAAAAGTTTCGCAGGGGGACTTTTGAGAGTCGTTCTGAAGCTTTCGGACGGCACGGAACTGACCGCCAGCCGTTATGGGATCGATGCCGCCGTGCAGCCGGGACAGAAGCTGTTTGTAAGCTTTGAGCCGGAGGACGCGGTTCTGGTTGACAGACCGGACGCGGCGGGGCCGGCCGGGGAGGAAGAAAATGCGTAGGCGCGGATCCAGCGCCGTCTGGATGATTCTTCCTCTGTACCTCTTTACGTTGATTTTTGTGGCGGGCCCTCTCATTTATATGGTGGCCCTGAGCTTTTCGCAATCCGCGGACGGGTTCGGCGTGGAGTGGGCTTTCACCCTGGAAAACTACAAAAAGATCCTGGATCCTGTATATCTTCAGACCTTTGCGGAATCCTTCCAGCTTGCGCTGACAAGTACGGCGGCCATCTGTCTGATCGGCTATCCCTTCGGCTATTTTATGGCGAAGCTTTCAGACGGATGGAAGAAAAAAGCGATGCTGGCGCTGATGCTTCCATTCTGGGTGAATTCTCTGATCCGCCTTTATGGATGGATCATTATCCTTCAAAACAAGGGAGTGCTGAATTTTATACTGAAGAAGCTGGGAATCATTGAGAAGCCTCTGAGGATTCTTTACAGCTATCCGGCTATCGTGGTGGGAATGATCTACGTGCTGCTTCCCTTTATGATCCTGTCCGTATATTCCAGCGCTGAGAAGCTGGACTGGTCTCTTGTGGAGGCGGCCAGGGATCTTGGAGCTTCCAAAGCCAGGGCCTTCTGGACGGTGTCCTTTAAGCTGACCCTTCCGGGACTTTTATCAGGAATTATCCTGACCTTCATTCCTTCCATGGGACTATTCTTTATTGCCGACATACTGGGCGGGAACAAGATCGTTCTTGTGGGAAGCCTGATCCAGGAACAGATGACCAGGGGAAATAACTGGCCCTTCGCGGCTGCTCTGGCGGTGGTGCTGATGCTCCTCACGACGATCATGATTGTTTTGTACCGCAGAATCACGAATGTAAAAGAATTGGAGGGAATCGGATGAAAAAGAATTCAAAGCTCTCCGGGATATATCTTGTCCTTGTGTTTATTCTGATGTACCTGCCTGTGGCGGTAGTGATCATATTTTCCTTTAATGAATCGAAGCTGCCTGTCCGCTTCAGCGGATTTTCCACAAAATGGTACCAGGAGCTTTTTCAGGATGAGGATATGCTGGAGGCGCTGGTAAACAGCCTGATCCTTGGCGTGTCAAGCTGCCTGCTCTCCGCTGTCATCGGTACGCTGGGAGCGGTTGGACTGTCCAGGATACATTGGAAAACAAAAGGGATCATGGAGTACATCTCCATCCTTCCTCTGATGATACCGGAAATTATCCTTGGTATGGTCCTTATGGCCTTTTTTTACCTTTTGAATATTCCTTTCGGTATGCTGACGCTGCTTCTGGGACATACGGTGTTCTGCGTGCCATATATTCTGATGGAGGTAAAGGCCCGGCTGGCGGGCATGGATCCGTCGCTGGAGGAGGCCGCAAGAGATCTGGGGGCGGGGGCCTTCCGGGCATTCTGGGATATTACGCTTCCGCTGATCATGCCGGCGGTGCTGTCGGGATCCCTTCTTGCCTTCGCCATGTCTATGGATGATGTGGTGATCAGTATTTTTGTAAACAGTCCCAGAGTATCTACCCTTCCCATCAGGGTTTATACGCAGCTGAAGACAGGAGTAACGCCGGAGATCAACGCGCTGTGTACGCTGATGCTGGCCTTTACCATTGCCGTTCTGCTTATTTATACATTTGCCGGGAAAATCGCAAAAGGAAAGAATAGGCTCTTTTCAACAAAGCAAAAGTAAGTTATACTGTAGCTACAGATTCTTCCCCGAAGGACTGAAAATAAAAAAAGGAGAGAAGATATGAAAAAATTATTGGCTGCCGCGCTTTGTGCGGCTCTGGCGGTTCCCGCTGCTGCGGTGCCGGTCAGCGCGGATTCAGAGGAGCTGGTGCTGTTTACCTGGGAGAGTATGTTTCCCCAGGAGGTACTTGACGGTTTTGAAGAAGAAACGGGAATCAAGATCATATATTCCAATTTCGACACGGATGAAACGATGCTGGAGAAGCTTTCCATGGCTGAAGGCGGAGATTATGATATCGTAATTGCCGACGACTATATTCTGGAAAGCGTGATCCAGGAGGGCCTTGCCGAGAAGCTGGATACCTCGAAGCTTTCCGGATTCGAGAATATCAATCCTCTTTATCAGGGACAGTTCTATGATCCTGACGACGCGTACACGGTTCCCTACGGAGCGGGTATCCCCCTGATCGTTTATGATCCTGAAATGGTGGACATTGAGATTAAGGGATACAATGATCTCTGGGACGAGTCTCTTGAGGACAGCATCGCTCTGACCGCCAACTATCGCGTGATCAACGGAATTACCAATCTTGCTCTTGGCAAGAGCATGAATGAGGAGGATGTGGATTCCATCGCGGAGACAGGAGAGAAGCTTCTGGAGCTTGCGCCCAATGTACGTCTGATCCAGGACGACAACACACAGAATTCCCTTCTGAACGGGGAGGCCAGCGTTGCTTTCCTTTATACGTCTCAGGTAATGGCAGCTCTCGCTGAAAACCCGGACCTTGAAGTGGTATATCCGGAGGAGGGGCTTGGCTTCGGCATCATGGGAATGTTCATTCCAAGCCAGGCGCCCAATAAGGACGGGGCATATCAGTTCATGGATTATATTCTTCAGCCGGAGGTGGCCGCGCAGTGCTTTGATTATATCGGATACTACTGCACCAACAAGGCCGCTGACGAGCTGGTAAATCCGGATCTGGTAGTGCCGGATTCCGTTACAAGCGGTGAGATCGTCCAGAATGTAAGCGCTGAAGCCAACGATCAGTATAATAAGAACTGGACAGAATTCAGAGCTGCCTGCGACTGATAAATATAAGGGGGATACAGGATGGAGGTTTTTAAAGGTACCGCTACCTTTTCAGGAATTGCCATCGGAAAAATACTGTATTACAGCCGTGGAGAATATCAGATACGTCAGTCTCTCGTAAGCAATGTCAAAAAGGAAATAGAAGAATTCCGGAAAGCGTCGGACCGGGCGTCGGAGACTCTTCAGGGATTATACGAAAAAACGCGCCTCCTGGATGAACAGGAGGCGAACTCCTTTTCTGCGCAGAAAAAGCTTTTGGAATCAGAAAACTTTCAGCGCGCTATCGAGAGCTGCATTTCTTCCGAAAAGGTAAACGCCGCCTACGCGGTGATGACCAACAGGGACGAGATGACGGAGACCTTCCGCAATCTGGAGGAGCCTGTGATACAAAAACGTATTTCGGATATCCGTGAGATATCAAACCGGCTGATCCAGATCCTGGGAGGAGCCTCTATAAGGATCAATCTCGGGGAGGAGCCGGTGATCCTTGTGACGGAATCTCTCTCTCCGGCGGAGATCATGGAGATGGATAACGATAAGCTTCTGGCGGTGGTGATGCACCACGGTTCCGTTGTTTCCCATACTTCAATTATGGCCAGAACTATGGAGATCCCAACGCTGGTAGATATTGTGGCGGATGACGAATGGGACGGAATGTCCGCGATCGTGGACGGATATACCGGCACATTGTATCTGAATCCTGATGAGGAAATACAAAAGGAATATAAAATCCGTCTGGAAGCGGATAAAAAAGAGAAGGAGGAGCTCCTGAAGCTGAAAAATCAGAAGGACATGACTGCCGACGGCAAAAGTATCGGTCTTTACGCCAATATCGGCAATATGAGCGATCTGAACAACGTCCTCTTTTACGGCGCCGCGGGAATCGGTCTGCTGCGCAGTGAGTTTCAGTATCTGGGAAGAGAAAATTATCCCAGGGAGAGCGAGCTGTTCCTGGCCTATAAAAAAATCGCGGAAACAATGGGAGACCGGCCCACTGTGATACGTACGGCGGATCTGGGAGCAGATAAGCAGGCGGACTATCTGGATATTCCAGGGGAAACCAATCCAGTCATGGGAAACAGGGGGATCCGTTTTTGTCTTGACCGCAAAAAAATGTTCAGAGCCCAGCTCAGAGCGATCTACCGGGCCAGCGCTTACGGCAATCTGGCTATGATGTACCCCATGGTTTCCTCGGAGAAGGAAATGGATGAGATTGAGGCGCTGATCCGGGAAGTAAAGGAAAATCTGCGTGAAAAAAATGTCCCCTTCCGGGAGATCAGGACGGGGATCATGATCGAAACTCCGGCAGCGGTAATGATCAGCCGGGAACTGGCCCGCCGGGTAGATTTTCTCAGTATCGGAACCAACGATCTGACACAGTACACACTTGCCATGGACAGGCAGAATCCTCTGCTCAAGGATAAATATGACGATCATCATCCCGCGGTATTGAGAATGATCCGTATGGTGGTGGAGGCGGCTCATGCGGAGGGACGGAAGGCGGGGATCTGCGGTGAGATTGCCGCGGATACCGTGCTGACAGAAACCTTCCTGAAAATGGGCGTTGATTTTCTGTCCGTAGTTCCGGCATGTATCCTTCCGGTGAGGAAGGCGCTGAGAGAAACAGATCTCAGCAAAGAATGAGGATGATTATGAAAGAAAAAAGCAAGGTAATTCTTCTTCCCTGTAGCTCCTACAGGGAAGAGTTTGTTTATGAGAGCCTGAAAAAAGGCGCGGAGCTCCTGGGAGGCCTTGAGAGCCTCATAGGAAAAGAGGAGTCCGTTTTTATAAAGCCCAATCTTCTGAAGAAGGCGGAGAACAGCCGCCCGGTCATTACCCATCCTGCTGTGGCGGGAATGCTTGTAAGGCTTTTAAGGAAAGAGGGATATGAGAAGATCGTCCTGGGAGATTCCTGCGGGGTGGGAACCACATCGAGAGTCATAAGCGGAACCGGAATGGATGATTATCTGAAGAAGTATCAGGTTCCGGCTGTAGATTTTTCAAAGGGAGTGAGAGTGGAGTATCCGGAAGGTACTCAGGCCAGGGAATTTATCTTGGCAAAGGAGCTCCTGGACAGCGACTGCGTGATCTCTGTCTGCAAAATGAAAACACATGCCCTGGAACGGATCACGGGCGCTGTAAAAAACAGCTACGGCTTTGTGTACGGGCTGCATAAAGCGAAGGGGCATACCCAGTATCCCAGCGCGGACAGCTTTGCCAGGATGCTGGTGGATCTGAACCGTCTGGTAAAACCGAGACTGTATGTGATGGACGGGATCACCGCCATGGAGGGGAACGGGCCAGGATCGGGAGATCCTGTCTCCATGAACGTGCTTCTTTTATCCACAGATCCGGTAGCTCTGGACAGTGTGTTCTGCCATCTGATTCATCTGAAGCCCCAGATGGTCCCCACCAACTATCACGGAGAAAAAATGGGGCTTGGAACCTGGAAGGAGGAGGAAATCCGTGTGATCACTCCCCAGGGGGAAATATCTGTGAAGGAAGCGGCGGCACGGTATGGAAATTCCGGCTTTCGCGTGGACCGCAGAGCAGTGCGCAGCGGCCTCTGGGAGCGGATGGCAAAAGCCCTGAATATTTTTCAGAAAAAGCCATATATCGACGAAAGCCTCTGTATCAAATGCGGCGTCTGCGTGAAGAGCTGTCCGGTGCCGGGGAAGGCGGTAGAATTCAAAAAAGGAAGAACAAAACCGCCTGTATACGATTACAAGAAGTGTATCCGCTGCTTCTGCTGTCAGGAGATGTGCCCGGAACGTGCCATCAAGGTAAAATAAAAAAGGATGCTCCTGTCTTCGGCCGTTCATCAGTACAGACAGGGGCATCCTTTTTTTGCTTTCCCGGCGGCATTATGGCTGCCTGCGGCAGTCCGCGCCCGGGCTACAGTATGTGAACCAATTCCCGGATATAGTCGGGAGTGGTGCCGCAGCATCCGCCTATGATGGAAGCGCCGTTTTCCACAAGAACCTTCATATGGCGGGCAAAATCAGAGGGCGTCATACTGTAGACGGCGTTTCCCTGATCGTCGATGGCCGGCATTCCCGCGTTTGGCTTCGCGATGACCGGGATGGATACGGCCTCCCGGATACTGCGGACGACGGAAACAAGCTGATCCGGCCCTACGGAGCAGTTGATGCCTACCGCGTCGGCGCCGGCGCTCTCCAGGGCCGCGGCCGCCTCCGCTGCGTTTCCGCCGCTGAAGATGCTTCCGTCAGCCTCCACGGTGACGGTGCACATAATGGGGAGATCGCACACAGAACGGGCCGCGTCTACAGCCGCCAGCGTTTCCTCAATATTGATCATGGTTTCCGCGGCGATGAGATCCACCCCGGCGTCCTTCAGTATACGGATCTGCTCCTGATACATTTCATACGCCGTCTCAAAGGTATAATCCCCATCTGAAGTGATAAACTGCCCTGAGGTGGTGATGTCGCCGGCCACATAGCAGCGAGTTCCTGCCGTTTCCCTGGAATAGGAGACCAGAGTCCGGTTGATCTCCCGGATCCTGTCCTCCAGGCCGTGCTTTTCAAGATTGATCCGGTTCCCTCCGAAGGTGGGAGCGTAAATGATCTGGCTTCCGGCTTCCATATAAGCCTTCTGCAGTTTTTGGATTACGTCTTTATGATCGATCACCCACTGCTCCGTGCAGATCCCCCTGGGCATACCCTGAGCCATCAGATTGGATCCGGTAGCGCCGTCGAGAATAACAACTTTCTGTGTAAGCTTTTGAAATTCATCTCTTGTCAATATATCTGCCTCCTGTTTTATATAAAAATCGTAACTATTCGGCCTGACGGCTGAGTAGTTATTTATTTCAGCCAGCAGGCCCCAGATCCGTCGGCTTTGCCGACTCTTCGTTGCTGACGCAACTTTTGTCCGGGGCTTAATAGGCGTTCCGCCCATATCAACAGGATAATACAGCCTGCTGCAGGTAAACCTGCGCATTCTGCCTTATCCTGTTGCTGCCGGCTGAATTATTACTGAAAATCCGCATTTTTTGTAAATGGCTTATTTAGTATACCATGCGCGCAGAAAAAGCGCTATCATTTATAATCGTGAAAAAGTTGTAACAGTTCAGCCCGCGCCATTCGTAAAACCGCACTGCGTGCTTACTGTGGCTGACGCCACTGTTTTACTCATAAACGGGCGCTCAGCTCATACAGATGTCCGCTCGCAAAAACATGCAAGCATGTTTTATGCTTCCCGACCACTGTATGACAGAACTGATACAAAAAGTTCTGTCTGTGGATTTTTCAAATAAAATATATAGAGAAATACAGCTATGGGAGCGCGGAGATATCTGAAACAGGAGGATGCTATGAATTTATTTGATTTCACCTATTGCGGAAATTATAATCGCCAGATACAGAAGCTTGCCAGAATGGTGCCGGAAAAATGGAGCTTTGACGGAGCGGACGACAACGGTATCCTGAAGGGTTATCTGGAGCACACCTTTCAGAGACTGTATGAAGAAGGCAAGGTACTGGAAAAGGAGAAGTACGCTATTTTCAACACAGGGCTTTTTAATCACTATTATCAGCCTGTGTACGCTTATTTTGTTCCCAATCTGGTGCCGGACAGACAGAAATGGTTTCTCGAGGGCTTTTATACGGAATATTATCTTTTGAAATCAGGAATCGTAAATCTTCCGGAGCGGGCGGAATATGTAAAAGACCCCGCTGATCTTGTGTTTGACGCCCATCTGGATATTGTTCCCCAGTATGAGCATATTTTCGGAGAGGAAGAAAACGCGCAGAGGCTGCCGGAGAACGTGCGTACCAGCAGAATGAGGGTTCAGCTTTTTGACGGTGCGCTCCGTCAGACAAAGCATATGCTAGAGGCTGATTACCGCACGGCAGTTCCTCAGTACTACAATCACGGAATACAGCTTTTGCTGCCTGTCTGTCTCCAGAGTCCGGGAAAAGCGGATCTGGCTCTTGCCTGTGTGAAAACTGCGGACAACAAAAAGTATCTGGGCCGGACATGCCTCACTCTGAAAATGGCCTATCATAACGCGAGGCTGCTGGCGAAGCTGGACGGAGGATGGCTCCATCCCTGAGACAGGAAAAGGCATTTTCTGACAGTACAGAGCCCTCCTGTGAAACAGAAAAGCGGATCCTTGGCGGTCATTGACGCCTGCCGGACGGGACGGTGAAGGTGCAGAAGCGTCCTTCCCCGTATCTTATCCGGCTGTTTTTTTGCTGTACCTTACCGTACGGTCGTTTCCGCCGGTTCAACGGCTTTTCAGACAGTGCTTTTCCACCAGATTCAGAATACCGTACAGGATCATGGCGATGATACAGAGGATCAGTATGGACATCAGTACGGTGGTGAGCTTAAAGGTCTGACTGGAGTATATGATCAGATATCCCAGTCCCTGTCTCGCGCCGATAAATTCTCCGATGATCACACCCACCAGGCAGAGACCGATATTCACCTTCATTACGCTTAAAATCAGCGGAACAGAGGAGGGAAGGACGATCTTCGTCAGCTCATCTCTTTTTGTTCCGCCCAGAGTGGCGATCAGTTTGCATTTTTCCGGATCTGTTTCATGAAAGCCGGTATACAGATTGATAATGGAGCCGAAAATGGCCACAGACATTCCGGCCACCACAATGGTCCGCATGTTGGCGCCCAGCCAGACGATCAGAAGAGGCGCCAGGGCGGATTTCGGAAGGCTGTTCAGGACTACCAGGTAGGGCTCAAGGATTCTGGAGAGCCTCGGACAGGCCCACAGAAGGACTGCGGCTCCGGCGCCAAGAACCACAACCAAAAAGAAGCTGAGGAGGGTCTCGGCGACTGTGACGCCTATGTGGGTGAACAGCTCCTGGCTGCTGCTCATTTCAATGAAATTGCGGACGACAGCGGTTGGGCTGCTGAATATAAAGGAATCGATCCAGCCTTTCCGGGCCGAAACCTCCCATAAAAGCAGAAAACCCAGGAAGATCAGGATCCTGGACAGGATGATCATATATTTCTCCCGTTTTCTTTTCGTCAGATATTGCTTCTGCGCCTCTGAAGGTTCACGCATGTTCGTTCAGCTCCTTCCAGATCAGATTAAAATATGATTTAAAATTCGGGGCGTTTCTGGAGGAAAGGGGCGTTCTGTCCTCTATATCCAGATTTATGGGTACGATGGCGGAAATTTTTGCGGGCCTTTTTGTCAGGATGATGACCCGGTCCGCCATGCTGATGGCCTCGGAAATATCATGAGTTACCAGAATAGCCGGCTTTTTCTCCTTTTTCAGAATAATGCCGATGTCGTCGCTTACATTCAGCCGTGTCTGGTAATCCAGCGCGGAGAAAGGCTCATCCAGAAGGAGAAGCTCCGGCTTTAATGCCAGAGTGCGGATCAGGGCGGCCCGCTGTCTCATGCCGCCTGAAAGCTGGGACGGCCTTGAAGTACGGAATTTGTCCAAACCGTAGGTGCGGAGCATGGACTCGATGTAAGAAAGCTTTTCCGGGGTGATCTCCTTTCGGATCTCAAGACCAAGAAGAATGTTCCTGTAGACGCTGCGCCATTCCAGGAGGTGGTCCTTCTGAAGCATGTATCCGATGCGGGAATCCCCACGGGACACAGGCGTTCCGTTCATAAGGACCGTCCCCTTTTCAGGCTTTAAAAGGCCGCAGATCACATTCAGGAGCGTGGATTTTCCGCAGCCGGAGGGTCCCACCACGGCGAGAAATTCACCAGGCATCAGATCGAAGGATATATGAGAAAGGGCGTTGGTTTCCCCGGATGGCGTATGATAAGAAAGAGACAGGTCTCTTACTTCCAGCAGTGTATCCATGTAACTACCTCCATGTTTTGTATATGTTTATGATATGCTTTCACAGATTCTTGTGTTATGATATCAGGAGAGGAAAAGTGAACCGGAGGGAAATGGAGTGAACAGGAATTATCAGAAAGAGCTGGACAGGCTGATAGAAAATATAAAAAAAGAAGAGAAGGTTCCGAGACTATTTCTTCATAGCTGCTGCGCGCCCTGCAGCAGCTATGTGCTGGAATATCTGTCGGAATATTTTGAGATTACGGTATTTTTTTACAACCCTAATATTTCTCCTGAAGAGGAGTACAGGAAGAGAGTACGGGAGCTCCGCCGGATGACGGAAGAAATGAATTTCCGTTATCCGGTCCGTGTCCTGGAGGGAGCGTACCGCCCGGAGGAGTTCTACCAGATGGCCAGGGGCCTGGAGGAGGTTCCGGAAGGAGGCGAGAGATGCTTTCGCTGTTACCGCCTCAGACTTGGGGAAGCGGCGAAGCTGGCGAAGGAGGGCGGATACGATTATTTTACCACGACGCTGTCGATCAGCCCTCTGAAGAACGCGCCGAAGCTCAACGAGATCGGAGAAGAGCTGGGAGAAATATACGGAGTATCTCATCTTCCGTCGGATTTCAAAAAAAGGGACGGCTATAAGCGTTCCGTCCAGCTTTCGGCAGAATACGGACTCTACCGGCAGGATTACTGCGGATGTGTTTTCTCAAAAAAAGAACAGGAGAGAAGAAAAAAGGAACGGGAAAGGCAGGAAGCATCTTTGAATTTCGGGAGAAGTGTGGTACACTGAAAGATATTATTCAGAGACCGCCGCGAAGGCGCGGAGCAGCCGCGGCGTCAAAATCAATAAAATACAGAAATGAGGAAAATATATGGCACAGTTATGGGGAGGCCGTTTTACAAAAGAAACGGACAAGCTGGTTTACAATTTCAACGCGTCGATCTCATTTGACCAGAAATTTTATAAACAGGATATTATGGGAAGCAAAGCCCATGTGAGGATGCTGGCGAAGCAGGGGATTCTCACAGAGGAGGAGCGGGACCAGATCCTTCAGGGCCTGGAGGGGATCCTCCGGGATGTGGAGAACGGCAGCCTTGTCATTACCTCCGAGTACGAGGATATCCACAGCTTCGTGGAAGCGAATCTGATCAGCCGTATCGGAGATCCGGGCAAAAAGCTTCACACAGGACGGAGCCGCAACGACCAGGTGGCGCTCGACATGAAGCTTTATGTGAGAGACGAGATCGACGAGATCGACGGGGAGCTGAGAACACTTCTGGAGGAGCTGCTCTCCCTGATGGAAAAAAATGTGGACACCTATATGCCGGGCTTTACGCATCTCCAGAAAGCCCAGCCGGTGACTCTGGCCCACCATATCGGGGCGTACTTTGAGATGTTCAGAAGAGACAGAGAGCGGATGGCGGATATCCGCAGGAGGATGAATCTCTGCCCGCTGGGAGCAGGGGCTCTTGCCGGAACCACCTATCCTCTGGACAGAGAATACACCGCAAAGCTTCTGGGCTTTGACGGGCCTACAAGGAACAGTATGGATTCGGTGTCGGACAGAGACTATGTGATCGAGCTTCTGTCAGCTCTTTCTACAGTTATGATGCATCTCAGCCGCTTTTCTGAGGAAATCATCCTCTGGAACTCCAATGAATACGGATTTGTGGAGATCGACGACGCCTACAGCACCGGAAGCAGCATCATGCCCCAGAAGAAAAACCCGGACATCGCGGAGCTTCTCCGGGGCAAGACGGGACGGGTTTACGGCGCGCTGATGTCCATACTGACCACCATGAAGGGGATCCCTCTGGCATACAATAAGGATATGCAGGAGGATAAGGAGCTGACCTTTGACGCTATTGATACGGTAAAAGGCTGTCTCAGGCTTTTCGCGGGCATGATCTCCACGATGGAATTCCGGAAAGGAACCATGGAGTCCAGCGCGAAAAACGGATTTACCAACGCCACGGACGCGGCCGACTACCTGGTGAATCACGGCGTTCCCTTCCGCGACGCTCACGGGATCGTGGGACGGCTGGTGCTTCTCTGCATTGACCGTGGGATTTCTCTGGACGAGCTTCCGCTTTCCGAATATAAGAAGCTCAGTCCGGCCTTTGAGGAGGATATCTATGAGGCGGTCAGCATGAAGACCTGCGTGGAAAAACGGGAAACCTACGGCGCGCCGGGACCGGAGGTCATGAAAAAGGTGATCGCGGAAAACAGAGAGTATCTGGAAAAAAATTGAAAAGCGCCGGAAAAATCATAAAAAAATACTTGCATTTTCGGGAAAAGTGTTATAGTATTTACTAGAAAAACAAATGTGTGCTGTGCAAAGACACAAAAACAAAGACATGGAACGAGGAGAGATATTATGAGTGAAAAATTAAAAGTCGGTATTTTAGGAGCTACCGGAATGGTAGGACAGAGATTTATTTCCCTTCTGGAAAACCATCCGTGGTTTGAGGTGGTAACTCTGGCCGCAAGCGCCAGAAGTGCGGGCAAGACCTACGAGGAGGCCGTAGGCGGAAGATGGAAAATGGACACTCCCATGCCGGAGGCTGTGAAGAAGATCGTTGTCATGAACGTGAATGAGGTGGAGAAAGTCGCCGCTACGGTTGATTTTGTATTTTCAGCGGTAGACATGTCCAAGGAAGAGATCAAGGCTATTGAGGAAGCGTACGCCAAGACAGAAACGCCTGTTGTCTCCAACAACAGCGCTCACCGCTGGACGCCGGATGTTCCTATGGTAGTTCCGGAAATCAATCCTGAGCATTTCGACATTATCGCGGATCAGAAGAAGCGTCTTGGAACCACAAGAGGGTTCATTGCCGTTAAGCCGAACTGCTCGATCCAGAGCTACGCGCCTGTTCTCACCGCATGGAAGGAATTTGAGCCGTACGAGGTAGTGGCTACGACCTATCAGGCGATCTCCGGCGCAGGAAAGACCTTTAAGGACTGGCCGGAAATGGAGCATAACATTATCCCGTATATCGGAGGAGAGGAAGAGAAGAGTGAGAAAGAGCCCTTAAAGCTGTGGGGCAAAATCGAAAACGGCGAGATCGTTCCCGCCGCGGAGCCGGTGATCACCTGCCAGTGCGTCCGCGTTCCGGTTCTGAACGGACATACTGCCGCCGTATTCGTAAAATTCCGCAAAAAACCAACAAAAGAGCAGTTGATTGAGGCGCTGAAAAACTTCCGCGGAATCCCCCAGGAGCTTGAGCTTCCGAACGCTCCCAAGCAGTTTATCCAGTATCTGGAGGAGGATAACCGTCCCCAGGTTACAGAGGATGTGAACTATGAGCGCGGAATGGGCGTGTCTGTGGGACGTCTCCGTGAGGATACCGTTTATGATTATAAATTCATCGGTCTTTCCCACAACACAGTAAGAGGAGCTGCCGGCGGCGCTGTTCTCTGTGCGGAGACACTGAAGGCAAAAGGCTATATTACAAAGAAATAATCACAATACATGAAAAAAAGTTTCCGGCTGTTCAGAAAGGGAGAACGGCCGGGGCTTTTTTTATTTGTCTAAATGTATTTACATTGCTTTTGACCGTCTGCGGGAGTAATATATAGTCATGCAGAAGGAGATCGCTTTATGAAAAACTATAGAAAGAAATCTCCGCCGGGAAGCAGGGAAGAGAACTATTCGCTTCTTCTCCTGGCAGGAGGAAAGAGCAGCCGGATGGGAAGAGACAAGGCGGAGCTTTTGCTGGAAGGCAGAAGCTTTTTGTCCTGTATCATTGAAAAAGGCGCAAAGCTGGGGATCAGAGAGATCTACCTGTCCGGCCATGGATGGAATGAAGGGGGAGCCATAGTCCATGAGGTTCCTGACCGTTACAGGGAGAGGGGGCCGCTGGGAGGAATGTATTCCTGTATGCCTGCCATGGACACTCCCTATGCCCTTGTGCTTCCGGTGGATATGCCGCAGATACCGCTTCAGATACTGGAGAGACTTCTGCAGGCTCACGAAGAAAAATTGTCCGGCTGCGCGCCGTCTGAGGACTGTCCTCAGGGAAAAAATCCCGGAAGCGGAAGACCGCTGCTGCTCGCCCACGGAGACCGCACGGAGCCCCTGATCGGGATTTATCCCACGGCGCTGGGAGAGCGGATCGGAAGGCTGATTGAAAACAAAGCCGCTCCGGTGTTCCGGCTCCTTGATGAGACCGGATATGATATCTGCCGGGTTTCGGCGGAGGAATGGGAACTGGAAAATATCAATACCCCGGAGGATTATCAGAGACTGACGGCGCTGAGGAAAAGAGGAAAAACAGAATGATAGAAGGAATTATGCTGGAAAACGCCCTGGAACTGATCCTGGAGAGAGTGACAGGGATTACGGATATCACAGAAACAGAGGTCAGCGAAGCGGGAGGCTGCCGCCTGGCGGAGGATGTGTACGCGCCGCTGGATAATCCGCCTTTTCCGCGTTCCCCTGTGGACGGCTACGCAGTGAGGGCGGAGGATATTGGCGGGGCGGACAGGGAGCGTCCAGCGGTACTGAAGGTGGCAGGGTGCGTTTACGCGGGGGACGACGGACAGTCCCGCTCCATAAAGCCGGGAGAAGCCTGGCGTATTATGACGGGCGCCCCATTCCCGGCCGGAGCGGATGCTGCGGTGAAGCAGGAGGATACGGATTACGGGGAAAAGACCGTAAAGATTTATAAGAGTCAGAGAGCCTACGACAACTACTGCTTTCAGGGAGAGGACTACAAAAAGGACAGCCTTCTTCTGGCGAAGGGAACCAGGCTCACCTTTGCGGAGCAGGGGATCTTATCCGGCATCGGACGGGAAAAGGTAAAGGTGTTCCGCAGGCCTGTGATCCGGGTGATTACCACCGGTGACGAGCTGTGTCCTCCGGGACGTCCGCTGGCTCCGGGAAAAATTTATGATTCAAATGGGATGATGGTGTCCGCGCGGCTCAGAGAGCTGGGTGTTCCGGCAAAGTCCGTCTGTCATCAGCCGGACAGCGAGGAAAAGCTGGCCGGAGTATTGGAGGAAGCCGCCCGGGGCGCGGACTTTATTATTACAACAGGGGGCGTTTCCGTGGGAAAAAAGGATATTCTTCACGGTGCGCTGGAGAAGCTGGGAGCGGAAAAGCTTTTCTGGCGGGTGAAGCTCCAGCCGGGTACGCCTACGATTTTTTCTGTATACGGACGGACCTGCATACTTTCTCTTTCCGGGAATCCTTTCGGAGCCATGGCGAATCTGGAGCTGCTTTTCCGTCCTGCCCTCGCGAAGCTGACGGGGGATCCGGGCTGTCAGATGGAGCAGAGACAGGGCGTAATGGCGGCGGATTTTTCGAAGAAAAGTAAAATGCGGCGGTTTGTAAGAGCGGTATACAGAGACGGAAAGGTGACGTTTCCACAGGGGATTTATTCTTCAGGCGCAATAGGGACGCTCAGGGGCTGCAACTGCCTTCTGGATATTCCCGCGGGAACCCAGTCTCTGGCAGCGGGAGAGCAGGTGAGAGTATGGATGCTGTAAACCCCTATATGGCGGCGGTGAGCGGGGTGAAAAATTCCGGGAAGACCACCTTTCTGGAAAAGCTGATCCAGGAGCTGGACCGCAGAGGATACCGGGTGGCTGTGGTCAAGCATGACGGCCACGACTTCGCGGCGGATACAGAGGGGACGGACACCTTCCGGCTCAGAGAGGCGGGAGCTTACGGAACCTGCATCTTCTCCGGAAATAAATGGATGGCGGTGAAGGAAGAGAAAAATATGGATCCGGAAAGGCTGGCCTTTCTTTTTCCTGAGGCGGATATCATCCTTCTGGAGGGAATGAAGGAATCCTCTTATCCTAAATTCGAAATCGTAAGAAAAGTAAATTCCCGGGAAAGTGTCTGTGAAGCGGAAACACTTCTCGGCCTGGTAACAGATACAGACCTCATAATTTCCGGAATTCCGTCTATCGGAATGGAAGATATCGGAAAATGCGCCGACATTCTCCAGAAGGAGATAGAAAAACATAAAAAACAGAAAAAAATATAAGAATCTACTGCTTTTTTCTTGCTGAGAAAAAGTATCAATGTTAAAATAAAGACGAATAGTAAATATTTTTATGGAGGAGGAACATTTATGGCTTTAAAACAGGTTCAGACAACCTGCCCCTATTGCGGCGCGGGATGCCAGATTATGTTCACGGTCGATCCTGAAGCGAATAAGATCGTGGAAGCAGTGCCTGCCAAGGGCAGGACAAACGATGGAACTCTGTGCCTGAAGGGTCATTACGGCTGGGATTATCTGAATGATCCCCAGATACTTACCAAGCGTCTGCGCAGGCCGATGATCCGCAAAGGCGGAAAGAAAGCGCCTCTGGAGGAGGTTTCCTGGCAGGAGGCGATTTCCTATGTGGCAAAAAGACTTGGAGAGATCAAGGAGAAGTTCGGCCCGGATTCTATTATGGGTACCGGTTCCGCCAGAGGCGCCGGGAACGAGGCCAATTATCTTATGCAGAAATTTATGCGCGCGTGTATCGGCACCAACAACGTCGATCACTGCGCGCGAATATGACATGCGCCTTCGGTAGCGGGTCTACTGTATTCTTTAGGTTCAGGCGCAATGTCAATGGGCATCCCGGAGATCGAGGATGCAGGCTGTTTACTCTGCTTCGGCTATAATGGAGCAGACTCTCATCCCATCGTCGCGAGACGTATTGTCCGCGGACGTCAGAAGGGAATGAAAATTATCTGCGCGGATCCCCGTGTAACGGAAACCGCGCGTATCTCAGACATTCATCTCCAGTTGAAGGGCGGGTCGAATCTGGCCCTGGTGAACGCCATCGCCAACGTGATCTGGAATGAAGGTCTGGCAGACGAACAATTTATCCGGGAGCATACCAAAGGATTTGACGAATTCCTGAAGGTGATCGAGAAGTACACTCCGGAATATGCGGAGCCTATTACCCACATTCCGGCGGAGACTATCCGTGAGGCCGCGAGAATGTACGCCACAACGAAACCGGCTATGATCCTTTACGGTATGGGTGTCTGTCAGTTTACCCAGGCGGTGGATGTGGTGAAGGGACTTGCCAATCTGGCGCTGATGACAGGTAATTTCGGCGGTCCGTCTATGGGTATCGGACCTGTCCGCGGACAGAACAATGTACAGGGAGCCTGCGATATGGGAGCGCTTCCCAACTCTTATCCCGGATACCAGAACGTGACAGATCCAGCGGCAAGGGCAAAATTTGAAAAAGCCTGGGGAGTATCTCTTCCCGGTGAGGTCGGATGTCCTATCACTCATGTGCCTCACAGGATCCTTCACGAAAAGGACGAAAAGAAACGAATCCATGCATATTACATATTCGGCGAGGATCCGGCTCAGTCGGATCCGGATCTGGCGGAAGTCCGGGAGGCTCTGGACAAGTGTGATTTTGTAGTGATGCAGGATATTTACATGAACAAAACAGGTCTCTATGCGGACGTGATTCTTCCGGCGGCTGCCTGGGGAGAAAACGAAGGCGTTTATACCTGCGCGGACAGAGGCTTCCAGAGAGTCCGCAAGCTGGTGGAGCCAGAGGGAGACGTGCTTCCTGACTGGAAGATCATCGCGGAGATATCCACTGCCATGGGATATCCCATGAATTACAAAAATACAGAGGAGATCTGGAACGAGCTGATCGAGCTCTGCCCGAGCTTCAAGGGAGCTACCTACGAAAAAATTGAAAAATACGGCTGCGTGCAGTGGCCCTGCCGTGACAAATCCATGGAGGATAAGGGAACTCCTTATCTTCATAAAAACGGCGTATTCGCCACCGCAGATCACAAGGCCCTGTTTTACGGCACAGACTGGCATCCGCCGGTGGAGCTTGAAAACGACGAGTATCCCATGACGCTTTCCACAGTTCGGGAGGTAGGCCATTACTCTGTGCGTACTATGACAGGAAACTGCCGGACGCTGCGCAATCTGGAGGACGAGCCCGGATGGGTGCAGATGAATACCGGCGACTGCCAGCGGATGGGACTGAAAAAGGGAGAGCTTGTGAAGATCCTTTCCAAGAGAGGCTACTGTATTACCAGGTGTCTTCCCACGGACCGCGTAAAACCGGGAGCAACCTATATGACCTATCAGTGGTGGATCGGAGCCTGCAACGAGCTTACAACAGCCAAGCTGGATCCCATCAGCAATACTCCCGAGTACAAATACTGCGCGTGCCGGGTAGAAAAGATCGAGGACCAGGAATGGGCGGAACGCCATGTGGAGGAGCTTTATGACGATATCCGCGCCCAGATGGGCATTGATCCGGGAAAGGGGGCGGAAGCATGAACTACTTTGTGAAAGGAAACCCTGACCTTTGTATCGGCTGCCGTACCTGTATGATCGGGTGCGTGGTTGCTCATGAGGGCAAGCATATTTTTGAGGTGGATCCGGATTCCTATGATTTCAATCCCAGGCTCCATGTGGTGAGAACGGTGCGTCTGAGTGTTCCTGTTCAGTGCAAGCACTGTGAGAATCCGGCCTGTATGGCAGTGTGTCCGGTGGGAGCGATTTCTACGAAGGATCACTGCGTGGTGATCGACGAGAACAAATGCATGGGCTGCAAATCCTGTATGGACGCCTGTCCCTTCGGCGCCATTAACATGACCGAAAAAAAGGGCCGCGTTCAGGCGGACGGCAGTTTGCAGAAAACCGCCAATAAGTGTGATCTCTGCTACGGACTGCCGGGCGGTCCGGCCTGCGTGAGAGTTTGTCCTACAGAAGCTCTCTCTCTCGTGACGGAGGAGGAACTGGAAGGGGCAATGGAGCGGAAGCGCGCGGAAGCGGCCAGAAACGCATACAGAGAGACTCATCCACAGGAATAGGAGGACAGAAAATTATGAAAAAGGAACTAGGATGCTTCGTAGTGGGTGACAGTACGAAATGTACAGGCTGCAAAGCATGTGAGCTTGCCTGCTTCACAGTCCATAACCGAAAAAGTAATCATGTGGGAAAAACCACAGGGACAGTCACTGTCCCTGTGGTACCCAGATTGTTCCTGACTAAATTTGAGGAGGGATGCATGCCGATCCAGTGCAAGCACTGTGAGGACGCTCCCTGCCTGAACGCCTGCACCAAGGGCGCTATCAGCCGCGTCGATCATCAGGTGATCGTGGACGCGGAAAAATGTATCGGCTGCAAAGACTGTATGCAGGCCTGTCCCTTCGGAGCCATCGCTCTCCTTCCCTATGCGAAGGACGGCAGACTGGTTGCTCAGCCAATGGCGGACGAACCGAAGGTATTCGCCTCCAAATGCGATCTGTGCGCGGGAATCGAGGGCGGCCCGGCCTGCGTACGCGTCTGTCCCCATCAGGCTCTTCGTCTGGTAGATCCGGAAGCGGAACGGGAAGAAAAAAATATTAAGGCGGCAGAAGCTCTGCTCCTGACAAAAAACTGGAGATAAGGGAGGACAAAATTCATGATAATAGAAATAGATAAGAATATTTGTACCGGCTGCCGCGAGTGCGCGGAGGTTTGTCCTGCCTATGCCATTGTGGGAGAGCAGGGAGAGCCTCAGACCATTGACGAGAGCAGATGCGTGAAATGCGGGCAGTGCGTGCAGAAATGTAAATCTTATGTTTCTGTGCTGACTCACGGAAAACAGGCGTACGAAAGAGTAAAAAAAGAAAGAAATATTCCCGATTGTGTGCAGGAACCGCTGTTTGCGGCCCACGCGGTCTGTAATGTGGATAAGGTGAAGGCGGCTCTCGCGGACAAGGAAAAATTCACCGTCGTACAGTGCGCGCCCGCGGTCCGGGTAGCCATAGCGGAGGAATTCGGCGCGGAGCTGGGCTCTCTGACTCCCGGCAGACTTTCCGCGGCTCTCCACGCCCTGGGCTTCGACCGTGTTTACGATACCAATTTCCCGGCGGACGTAACGATCATGGAGGAAGGAACAGAGCTTATTAAAAGGATCACAGAGGGCGGAGTCCTTCCCATGTTTACCTCCTGCTGTCCGGCATGGGTGAAATTCATGGAAAACAATTATCCTGAGCTGAAGGATCATCTGTCCACAGCCAAAAGCCCCCAGCAGATCGGAGGCGCGATTTTCAAGACCTACGGAGCCCAGCTAGAGGGAAAAGACGGCTCCTGCATTTACAGCGTTTCCGTGATGCCCTGTACCTGCAAAGAATTTGAGTGCAGCCGGCCGGAAATGAAGGACAGCGGTTACCGCGACGTAGATGTGGCGATCACCACAAGAGACCTGGCCTGGCTGATCCGTGATATGGGAATTGACTGGGACAGCCTGGAAGAAATGGAGTTTGACCAGCCTCTTGGCCTTTATACCGGGGCCGGAACGATCTTCGGCGTTACCGGAGGCGTTATGGAGGCGGCCATCCGTACCGGCTATGAGCTTGTGACAGGACAGCCGATTCCGGATGTGGAGGTAACCGCGGTGCGGGGAACCGAGGGGTTCCGTATGTCCACCCTGAAAGTGGGCGACCTGAACCTGAGGGTCGGCATTGTAACGGGGCTGAAAAATGTGATCCCTGTGCTGGAGGCCGTAAAGAACGGCACACTGGATCTGCATTTTATAGAAGTGATGACCTGTCCGGAGGGCTGTGTCAGCGGAGGCGGGCAGCCGAAGCTTTTGATGGACACTGATCAGCCCGAGGCATACGCGGCCAGAAGAGCGGCGACCTTCGCCCATGACAGAGAGCTGACCTACCGGAAATCCCACGAAAATCCTGCCATCAAGAAGATTTATGAGGAGTTTCTGGAGGAACCCAACAGCCATATCGCCCATCACCTGCTCCATACTACCTACTGCATTGATTAAGAGGGCGTCAATCACATATTTTTGATTTTTTTAACACCTGAGAATGTATATTGTGCCGGAAAGGCCCGGCACAGAGGCATTTTCAGGTGTTTTTTCGGAAGGATTCTATAATTTTCAGTAACCTGCTGGGAAACGATTGCCACAAGTCTCCTTTACGCCGTTCCTTCCGTGTGGTAGAATAAGGAGCAGATATTCTTAGCGGAGCGTAGAAGTCTATGAGATATGGAATTATCGGAACGGCAGGACATGTGGATCATGGAAAAACCTGCCTGATCCAGGCGCTGACAGGAATCGACACAGACCGTCTGAAGGAAGAAAAAAAGCGGGGGATCACCATTGAACTGGGGTTTGCCTGGCTGGAGCTTCCGGAGGGCGGCAGAGTGGGGATCGTGGATGTGCCCGGACATGAAAAGTTTGTAAAAAATATGCTAGCGGGAGCCGGCGGCATGGATCTTGTGATGCTGGTGGTGGCGGCGGACGAGGGAGTCATGCCCCAGACCGTAGAGCATCTGGATATTCTGTCTATTTTGGGTATCCGGCGGGGCGTCATTGTGATCACCAAGACCGATCTGGCGGATCCCGATCTGGTGGATCTGGTGGAGGAGGATATCCGGGAGCTTGTAAAAGGAACATTTCTTGAGGACGCTCCGGCAGTCCCCGTGTCTGTATACGAGAATCGGGGCCTGGACCGTCTGAAGGAGGTTCTGTACGAAATGTACCGGAAGCTTCCTGACCGGAAAGAGGGAACCTGTTTCCGGCTTCCCATAGACCGTGTATTTACCATGAAGGGCTTCGGGACAGTCGTTACCGGAACCCTTTCTGAGGGTAAGATCCGCAGAGATCAGGAGGTGGTGCTCTATCCCGAAAACCGTCCTGTGAAGATCCGCAGTATTCAGGTACACGGACAGACGGAGGAAACGGCTTATTCAGGACAGAGAGTAGCGGTAAATATTCCTGACCGCACCAGGGAAGAGGTCTTCCGGGGAGATGTGCTCGCCACAAAAAACAGCTTATATCCCACCCGCATGGCGGATGTGATCCTAACCGTGCTGCGCCACACAGACCGTACTGTAAAAAACGGAAGCCGTGTGCATATTTACCACGGTACCAGAGAGCTTCTGGGCAAGGCTGTCCTTCTGGACCGTGAGGAATTAAAGGCAGGAGAAAGCTGCTACGCCCAGCTTCGTCTGGAGGAGGAGACGGTCCTGCGCAAGGGAGACCGCTTTGTGATCCGTTTTTACTCCCCGGCGGAAACCATCGGCGGGGGAGAGGTGCTGGATGCCTGTCCCCGGAAGCACCGCCGCAGGGATGAAAAGGTGCTTGAAGCTTTCCGGGTGAAAGAAAAGGGAACGGCAGAGGAACTGCTGGAGCTTTCCGCTCTGGAGCACTGGGGGTGCTTCTGTACGCTGGAGGAGCTTGCGGCAAGAAGCTCGCTGAACCGTTCCAGCCTGAAAAATACGGCTGTGAAGCTGGCGGAAAAAAAGCGTCTGGTCCCGCTGGAGGAGAATCTTTATATCCACAGAGACGAATTTGACTATTACCGCAGAAAAACAGAAAAGTTCCTGGATGAATTCCACAGAGCCTATCCGTTAAAAGAAGGAATGGGCGCCCAGGAGGCCCGGAGCCGCCTGGGCTTATCCGACAGCAGAAGGACAGATGAAATTTTTTCTGTACTGAAGGATGAAAAGGTGATAAAAGAAGCGAACGGTTTTCTCAGCAAAAAGCGTTTCCGGGTGGTGCTTAAGGAGGATGAGGACGCGATCGTGCAGGAGATCATACGGCATTATCTGGAGGCGGGCTTTGCGCCGCTGGCGACGGAGCTGTATACGAAGGAACACCGGAATCAGAAAAAATTCCAGGCAGTATTTACTTCTCTCCTGAACAAAAAGGTGCTGATCCGTCTGGACGGGCAGTACTGCGTACACAGAGAGTATTACGAGAAGGCAAAAAAGGCTTTTGCTGAAATGGCTTCCCGGTGTCCGGAGGTCGTCCTGGGAGAATACAGGGATTATCTGGGCTGCTCGAGAAAGGTAGCGGTGGCCCTTTTGGAGCATTTCGATAAAAACGGTTATACCAGAAAAACAGAAGGAGGAAGGGTTCTGAAGAATCCTGTTCCGTAACGTGAAAGGAGGTGAGGGTATGGCTGATGATAAGATCCGTCTGACACAGATGTCGGCATCCGCCGGGTGAGCGGCGAAAATAGGTCCTGGGACCCTTGCCCAAGTTTTGGGTAAGCTGCCGAAATTTCAGGATCCCATGCTTTTAGTGGGAACCGAAACCTCTGATGACGCGGCTGTTTATCAGGTCGGCAAAGAGCTGGCGATCATTCAGACAGTGGATTTTTTCACTCCTGTAGTGGACGATCCCTATCTGTTCGGACAGATTGCGGCCGCCAATGCCCTCAGCGACGTATACGCCATGGGAGGCGAGCCGAAGCTGGCTCTGAATCTTGCCGCCTTTCCGAATTGTCTGGACATTGAGATCCTTGGGGAAATTCTCCGGGGAGGCGCCGATAAGGTAATGGAAGCCGGGGCCGTGCTGGCCGGCGGACATACCATTTCCGACGAGGAGCCAAAATACGGCCTCTGTGTCACCGGATTTGTCCACCCTGAGAAAATGTGGAAGAATTACGGTGCGAGACCGGGGGACTCCCTGATTCTAACAAAGCCTCTGGGGAGCGGTATTATCTCTACCGCCGTAAAAGGGGAGCTTGCTTCTGAAGAAGAACTCAGGGAAGCGGTAAAGGTCATGACGACGCTGAATAAATACGCGAGAGATCTGGCGGCGAATTTCAGCGTGCATAGCTGTACGGATATTACAGGCTTCGGTCTGGCAGGCCATGCCATGGAAATGGCTAAGGGCAGCGAAGCGACCCTGGTTATTGAGACGGAGAAGCTGCCGGTTCTTCCGGGCGTACAGGAATACGCGGAAATGGGGCTGATACCGGCAGGAGCTTACCGGAACAGAGAGTTTCTGGAAAGCGGCATGGAAAGCCGGACGGAGGGCTGGAGGGAGGATGTTCTTTTTGATCCTCAGACCTCAGGAGGACTGCTTCTGGCAGTTCCCCAGGAGGAAGCGCCGGAGCTGATGAAGCTGCTTTCCGGTCTGGAGCTGCCTTCCGCCGTCATCGGAGAAGTAACCGGAAAACAGGAGAAATATCTTGTTTTCGTATGATCAGATTGCCGCGGCGTATGCGGCGGGAGTATAGGATGGACAGGAATCAGATATTGAGAACGATACCCAGGGTGGACGACCTGATGAAGGAGCCGGCCGTCCTGACACTCTCTGGGATATACGGAAAAAAAGAGACCCTGCGGGCAGTCCGGGAGGAACTGGACTGCCTGAGGGAACAGATCATAAAGGCTTCAGAAAACGGCCCCTTTCCGGCGGTATCCGCGGCGGCGGTGACAGAGGGGGCGGCGCTCCGCCTTGAGGAGCGGTGGGAACTTTCCCTCAGGAAGGTGTTCAATGCCACAGGGATTATCCTCCACACGAATCTTGGACGGGCGCCTCTGGGAGAACGGCAGATGGAAGCGGCTTTTGAAGCTATGAGCGGCTACTCCAATCTGGAATATAATCTTCTGGAGGGAAAACGCGGAAAGCGCTGGGAGCATTACACCGGGCTGATCAGCAGAGTGACGGGATCGGAGGGAGCCATAGCGGTAAATAATAACGCGGCGGCGGTGACGCTGATCCTGAGCACCATTGCAAGGGGAAAGGAAGTGATCGTTTCCCGGGGCGAGCTGATCGAGATCGGCGGCCGCTTCCGGATTCCGGAGGTTATGGAACAGAGCGGCGCCGTCCTCAGGGAGACAGGATGCACCAACCGGACCAGGATCAGTGATTATGAGCGGGCCATAACCGAAAATACTGGAGCCCTTCTCAAAGTACACACAAGTAATTACAGGATTCTGGGATTTACTGAGGAGGCCTCCATAGAAGAGCTGGTCAGACTGGGAGAAAAGTATCAGCTCCCGGTGATCGTGGATCTCGGAAGCGGGGTGCTGGTCGATCTGGAAAAATTCGGCCTTTCTCATGAGCCCACAGTGCAGGAAATCCTGAAAAAGGGCGCGGATCTTGTGTGCTTTTCCGGCGATAAGCTTCTGGGAGGTCCCCAGGCCGGCATTATCGCGGGCCGGCAGACATATATTAAAGCCATGGAGAATCATCCTCTGATGAGGGCGTTCCGGCTGGACAAGTGTACCATCGGAGCGCTGGCGGCTACATTCCGGGAATACCTGAACGAGGAGGGCGCCTGTGAAAACATTCCGGTTTTGCAGATGCTTTCCAGAAGTGAAGAAGAGCTGATGGCTCAGGCCAGGGAGGTTGCCTGGGATCTCTCGTCAAGACTCGGGGATGCGGGAATTTCAGTGGAGAAAAGTATATCCATGCTGGGAGGCGGTTCCATGCCCCTGGAAGAAATTCCAAGCTATGCGGTAGTGATAGAACCGAAACACGAAAGCGCGGAAGAGCTTGTACACCGTCTGGCGGCGCTTCCGGTGCCGATCATCGCGCATATAAAAAATGACAGGGTAATACTCGACATGCGGACAATATCCGAGAAAGAGCTGAATGATTTTAAAGCTTATTTGGCGGGTGCCTGTGAGAATCGAACTCACCCAGGGCGCTGTTAACGTCCAGCACAGGTTTTGAAGACCAGGGGGCACACCAGTTACCCAACGACACCCAGACTTTTTTTATTATAGCAGGAAGAAGTGAAATTGTCTATGAAAAAAGAAATAATACCAGTTCTGAAGATAAAAAACGGAAAATGTTTTCACGCGGAGGACGAGGTGGCTTTGGAAAAGCATTTTTCTGTAAAGCTGAACGGGGAAAAGACATTTAGTCTGAGCTGTACGCCGGAATTTCTGGAGGAGCTTGTGCTGGGACGTCTGTATACCGGCGGATTTATCCATGAAAAAAAGCAGGTGAAGGGTATCCGGATCCTCTGGGAGCAGGGAGAAATTCAGGTGGGATTAAACAGCAAAATCACCTCGTTCACCAGGGCGGGATATAAAAATACAGATAACCGGAAGAAAGTATCCGTTCCTGAACCACAGAGGCTCTTTCAGATCGCGGAGGAGATTTTTGAAAATCCTGGAGAGCTGTTCCGGGATACCGGCTGCGCTCATTCCTGCGCGCTGTATCTTGATGGACAGGTGGTCTGCCGGTTTGAGGATATCGGCCGGCACAACGCGCTGGATAAGGTCATTGGAAGCGCCCTGAAAAAGAATCTTTCCCTATCTGAGGCCGTGGTCTTTACAAGCGGAAGGATTTCCGGCGATTATCTGGAAAAAATTATCCGCGCGGGAGTTTCCGTTGTGGTCTCCAGGGCGGCCGTCACCTCGGAAGCCGTAAAAACGGCCGGAGCAAAGGGGATACTTATGTACGGATTTGTCCGTGGAGGAAGCGGCAACTGCTATACGCCTCTCTGACGATAATTTAATTCCTTGTATTTTCAGAGGTACAATGTTATAATATTAACAATCGTTGATTCTTGTGCGTCAATCTGCATTTACTGCAGGCCGCCTGGCATTACAGGAGGTGTTCGCATGAACTATGAAGATGTACAGAAGTTATCAAATGCGGCGGCGGGAAAGGCAAATTTATTAGCGTCCAATAAAGGCAGATATTTTATCAGAGCGGTTATGGCAGGCTTTTTTATCGCCATTGCGATGATTTTTTCTAATGTGGTGGGAAGCATTTTTGCTTCCGACGGCTTTCCCGCCTGGGGGAAATTTTTAGGCGCCGTTGTCTTTTCGATCGCCGTGCTCTTGATCTCTCTGGTGGGAGGAGAGCTGTTCACCGGGAATAATATGGTGATGGCCTTTGGAGCCTTTGATAAAAAAGTAAGCTGGAAGGACGTGGGAAAGGTATGGGCCGTCAGCTATATCGGAAACTTTGTGGGATGTCTGCTTCTGTCCCTGTTTTTTGTCTGGGCGGGAGCTTCCGGCACTCAGGATTATTTCGCCGGGTTTATGGAGACCAAGATTTCCCTTCCGGCAGGGCAGATGTTTTTTCGGGCGGTTTTGTGTAATTTCTTCGTCTGCCTTGGCGTGCTCTGCGGCATTAAGCTGAAGAGTGAGGCGGCCAGGATCCTGATGATCACGGTGTGTATTTCAGGATTCGTAGTAAGCGGGTTCGAGCACTGTGTCGCGAATATGGCTACATTTACGGTGGGATTCGCGGTGGTGCCGGGACTTTCCCTGGGGGCGATGCTCAGAAGCATGTTGATAGTTACAATAGGAAATATTGCAGGCGGCGCGCTGCTTCTCGCATGGCCGCTGAGAAAGATGAGTGCAGATCAGTAGTATTATGACAAAAGCATTATACATAGCAGAAAAGCCCAGTGTGGCGCAGGAATTTGCAAAGGCATTAAAAATCAACGGGCAGAGAAAAGACGGGTATCTTGAGTCGGAAGACAGTATAGTGACCTGGTGCGTAGGGCATCTTGTCACTATGAGCTATCCCGAAAAATACGATGAAAAGTATAAAAGGTGGAGTTTGGATACCCTGCCTTTTTTGCCGCGTG
The DNA here is from genome assembly GCA_019115125.1 of Candidatus Blautia faecipullorum. Classification (GTDB taxonomy): domain Bacteria; phylum Bacillota; class Clostridia; order Lachnospirales; family Lachnospiraceae; genus Blautia_A; species Blautia_A faecipullorum. The sequence continues at coordinate 50,348 of DXEG01000027.1, read as the reverse complement.
AATTCAAGTACGAGGTGATCCCCGGGGTGCAGAAGCAGTTTAATATCGTAAAAGGACTGCTCAACCGTCCTGATGTGGAGACCATCTACGTCTGTACGGACTCCGGACGGGAGGGAGAATATATCTACCGTCTGGTAGCCCAGATGTCGGGCGTGAAAAATAAAAATCAAAAAAGAGTCTGGATCGATTCCCAGACGGAGGAGGAGATCCTGCGGGGGATCCGCGAGGCAAAGGATCTTTCCGCCTACGATAATCTCTCCGCCTCCGCCTACCTCAGGGCCAAGGAGGATTATCTTATGGGAATCAATTTTTCCAGAGTCCTGACTCTCCGGTACGGAAACAGTATCTCCAATTATCTGAAATCCAAATACCAGGCCATTTCCGTGGGAAGAGTGATGACCTGCGTCCTGGGAATGGTGGTGCGCAGGGAGCGGGAAATCCGCACCTTTGTAAAAACGCCTTTCTACCGGGTGCTGAGCAGGATTTCCCTTGAGGGAGAAAAGTTCGAGGGTGAATGGCGGGCCGTGGAGGGAAGCAGATACTTCCAGTCTCCCCGTCTTTATAAAGAAAACGGATTTAAAGAAAAAAAGGACGCGGAGGAACTGATCCGTATCCTCAGTGAAGAGCAGCCTCTTACCTGCCGGGTGGAGAAGATAGAACGGAAAAAGGAAAATAAAAATCCTCCTCTGCTCTTTAATCTGGCGGAGCTTCAGAATGTCTGTTCCAGGCTCTTTAAGATCAGCCCCGATGAAACGCTGAGGATCGTCCAGGAGCTGTATGAGAAGAAGCTGGTGACATATCCCAGGACAGACGCCAGAGTGCTGTCCGGCGCTGTGGCGAAGGAAATATACAAAAATATCTCCGGACTCAGAAGGTATCCCCAGATCGGAAACGCCGCCGGGGAGGTTCTGGAGATGGGAAGCTACAAAAGCATTGCGAAAACCCGTTATGTGAATGATAAACAGATCACGGATCATTACGCCATCATACCCACCGGCCAGGGGCTGAGCGCACTGAATTCTCTTCCGCTGACATCCCAGAGAGTGTATGAGACCATTGTGCGGCGGTTTCTCTGTATTTTTTATCCGCCGGCCGTTTATCAGAAGGTGAGCCTGGTGACGGTGATCCAGAAGGAGTCCTTCTTTTCTTCCTTCCGGGTACTTCAGGAGGAGGGGTATCTGAAAATCGCGTCGAATTCCTTTTCTTCCCAGAAAGCTTCTCAGCCGGGGAAAGAGGGCGAGTCAGAGGAAGGGAAGGAGACCGTCTGCGGCGCTTCGCTTCTCCTGGCGTTGCAGAAGCTGAAAAAGAATGATATACTGGCGGTGGATTCCCTGGATATCAAGGAAGGGGAAACCTCTCCGCCAAAGAGATACAATTCAGGTTCCATGATACTTGCCATGGAAAATGCCGGCCAGCTTATCGAGGACGAGGAACTGAGAGCTCAGATCAAGGGAAGCGGCATCGGTACCAGCGCCACAAGGGCAGAAATCCTGAAAAAGCTGTTTACCATAAAGTATCTGACTCTGAACAAAAAAACACAGGTGATCACGCCCACACTTCTGGGCGAGATGATCTTTGATGTGGTCAACTGCTCCATCCGCCAGCTTCTGAATCCCGAGCTTACGGCAAGCTGGGAAAAAGGGCTGACCTATGTCGCGGAGGGAAGTATTACTTCCCAGGAGTATATGGATAAACTGGAGCATTTTGTCCGCGTCCGTACAGAGCAGGTGGAGAGAAGCAGTTATCAGTACGCTCTGCGGCAGTTTTTTGACGCGGCGGCGCAAAACTATAAAAATAAGCCTACAGCTTCCAAGCGAGGAGGAAAGGAGAAAAAATGAAAGAATTTGCCATTGAACGTATGCTTGATCTGAATGAGACGATAGCAGCGGAGCTTTTTGAGGGAAAGACATATCCCTGGGAGGTGCTTCCGGAGATCGGCGGCTTTATCAGGAAACTGGGAGCGGCTCTTGACCCGGAGGAATATGAATACAGAGAGGGAGATGTCTGGATCGCCAGATCCGCCAGGGTAGCGCCCACTGCCTGTATCAACGGTCCGGCCATTATCGGAAAAGACGCGGAGATCCGTCACTGTGCTTTTATCCGGGGCAACGCCATAGTCGGAGAAGGATCAGTGGTGGGAAATTCCACAGAACTGAAAAATGTGGTGCTTTTTAACTGTGTGCAGGTGCCTCATTATAATTATGTAGGAGACTCTGTCCTGGGATATAAATCTCATATGGGCGCCGGTTCGATCTGCTCCAATGTGAAATCTGACAAAAAGCTGGTAGTGGTGAAAAACGGAGAAGAGCAGGTGGAGACCGGGCTGAAAAAGTTCGGCGCCATGCTTGGAGACCATGTGGAGGTAGGCTGCGGCTCTGTGCTGAATCCGGGAACCGTGATCGGAAGAAACACCAATATTTATCCCCTTTCTCCGGTAAGGGGCTGTATTCCGGCGGACAGCATCTACAAAAACGCAGAGGAGATCGTCAGAAAGAGCGAGTAGTAATACCAAACAGTAAAGAAGAAGCCGTATCAGCGCAGGAAATGATCCTGTTCTGACGCGGCTTTTTATATAGGGAAGTATCGTAAATTGTTCTAAGCTGTAATATACCCTCTCTGTACAAGGACTGTATATGCTCTTGTACGGAGAAGGTGCAAGCTTTCCTGTAATATAAACGCTCCGCTGTAGATGCGGACAGATGTATGTGGAATTGTGACTGCCTGCGGCAGTTAAAAAAACAGGCGCCTTATAATAACCAGCACTGCGATATGTACCGGGTAAAAGGCGTAGAAAAGATATTTGGAGGCCTTTCCCCGGATAAAACCCCGCTCCCCGTTGTACATATTGATGGAAAGAAAGGCAAAGCAGGCCTTCCACTCATAAGACAGCCAGCAGCTTCCCACAACGGCCTGGGCAGCTTTTTCATTTCGCAGCAGGTAAATAAGGAGCACAAAAATATATCCCTTCCAGCCGTAGTCCGCGTTCAGCTTCACGGCGGCCAGCAGAAGGGCCAGCAGGCTCAGAAGCTGCATCCAGGGCGTCTTGCGGAAATATTCCAGAGCGCAGAGTCCCAGATATCCCAGAAACAGAGTGAAAAATACATTCTGCTTCACATAGGTCCATGTATCGGAAAACATGAAATTCCAGGGGATTTCTGATATCAGGGCGAAGAGAAAGAGATTCCGGCCGTACCTTACCCGGTTTCTTGTGTGAATAAACCCCTCTGCCAGAAGAAAACAGAAAATAGGGAAAGCCACTCTTCCCACATCCCGGCAGATGCGGTAAACGCTGTAGCCCTTTCCTCCCATATAAAAAAGCGGCGTCATAGCCGGAGGATATATGCTGAGAAGCACCGCCGCCGTGTGGTCGATCAGCATGGTGATAATGGCGATCATTTTCAGGGCGCTGCCGCTCAAAACCTGAAAACGCCGCGGAAGAAACGAAGGTGGAAGATATCCTGTCATATGATTCTCCTTTTTTGGTTTTCTCTAGTGTATCATATCCCACCGGGGATTGCCAGAACTCTTTTACTGTGCTATATTAAAGTACATAATAGTTCAGCCATACAGTGGTCGGGAAGCATAAAACATGCTTGCATGTTTTTGCGAGCGGACATCTGTATGAGCTGAGCGCCCGTTTATGAGTAAAACAGTGGCGGCAGCCACAGTAAGCACGCAGTGCGGTTTTACGAATGGCGCGGGCTGAACTGTTATTAAAATACAGATATCAGGAAAAAAGATCAGAATGTACCTGTATCAAATGAAATCAGTTGATTGGAGGGTGAGCCTATGGTGCGCAAATGGAAGATTACGATTCCGGAGCTTACCGGTGATGAAGAACGGAATGTATACGTTTACCTGCCGGATTCCTATGATGAGGATTCGGAGACCCGCTATCCTGTCCTGTACATGTTTGACGGACATAATGTTTTTTTTGACTCCGACGCCACTTATGGGAAGAGCTGGGGAATGAAGGAGTATATGGACCGTACGGAAACACAGATGATCATTGCCGCCGTGGAGTGCAATCACAGCCCGGAGCACGGAAGGCTGAAGGAGTATGCGCCTTTCAGCTTCCGTGACAGACAGTGCGGCAGCATTACCGCTATGGGTCATATGACGATGGAGTGGCTGGTACATACGTTTAAACCATTGATAGATCGGGAGTTCCGTACAATTCCGGATCGTGAACATACCTGCATTGCCGGAAGCTCCATGGGAGGACTGATGAGCCTTTACGCGGCGACGCAGTACAATCATATATTCGGCAAAGCGGCGGCCCTTTCGCCTTCAGTCTGGACCGCTCCCGTGAAGCTGGAGCAGATGATCCGCAGAGTCCACATCCGTCCGGATACAGTCATATATATGGATTACGGCTCCAGAGAGCTGGAGTCAAGGCCGGAGGTGAGAAAGCATCTGGAAGCCCTGACTACAGTTTTCCTGGAAAAAAAGGTGCTGCTGCATTGCCGGATCGTTCCCGGCGGAACCCACTGCGAGGCAAGCTGGGAAAGGCAGATCCCTTTCTTCATGGAAACATTTTTATACGAGAAATGAGTCTGGAAAAAGGCTTCCGAAGCAGTCCTGGTGAGGAAGAAAATCTTTTGGAAGGAATCCTGTTGGGAGGAGGTCAGATATGGAGATACAGTATGTAAAACAGTATAGTCCCGCCCTGGGCCGGGATATGGAATGTAAAATATATGGACACAGGGGCCGCCCGGTTCTCTTTATCCCCTGTCAGGACGGCAGGTTTTTCGATTTTGAGAATTTCCATATGACAGACACCTGGAAACCCTGGCTGGAATCCGGCGAGGCGATGGTTTTTTCCATTGACACCATAGACAGGGAGACGTGGTCTGATTACGGCGGGGATCCGGCATGGAGGATCCGCCGCTACGAACAGTGGATCCGGTATATTACGGAAGAGCTGGTGCCCTTCATGCGGGAGATGGTCAACGAGCGCAACGGCTGGACGGGCTATCCGGGAGTGATGGTCTGCGGATGCAGCCTGGGCGCCTCCCACGCTGCCAATCTTTATTTCCGCCGGCCGGATCTTTTTGACCGCCTTCTGGCTCTCAGCGGGATTTACAGCTCTGAATTTGGTTTCGGCAGCTATATGGATGAGGTGGTTTATCAGAATTCTCCTATTCATTATCTGGGCGGCATGCCGCCGGAGCATCCCTATATCAGAGAATATAATCTGAAAAAGGCAGTGATCTGCGCGGGGCAGGGAGCCTGGGAGCTTCCCGACTCCACAAGGCAGCTTGAAGGGATCCTGAGGGATAAGGGGATCAAAGCCTGGGTGGATTACTGGGGGTACGACTGCTCCCATGACTGGTACTGGTGGTATAAGCAGACAGAGTATTTCCTTCCCTGGCTGCTGGATAACGATTGTTAGAGAAAAAGAGGAAGAAGCATATGAAAAATTTTGTTTTTATTTCTCCGAACTTTCCCGAAAACTACTGGCTGTTCTGCCGGGAACTGAAGAAGAACGGTCTTAATGTGCTGGGGATTGGAGATCAGCCATATGAGGAGCTCAGCGAGGATCTGAAGAACAGTCTCTGCGAATATTACAAGGTGAATAACCTGGAAAATGACGACGAAGTGTACAGAGCGGTCGCCTTTCTGATCTTCAAGCATGGAAAAATCGACTGGCTGGAGTCGAACAATGAGTACTGGCTGGAGCGGGACGCCAGACTGCGAACCGCCTTTCATATTACGAGCGGTTTTCAGGAGGAGGATATTCCCCGTGTAAAATACAAATCCAAAATGAAAGAATTCTATGCCCGCGCCGGGATCCCCACAGCAAGATATCATCTTGTGGATACCCTGGAGGGCTGTCTGGAGTTTATCGAAGAAACAGGATATCCTGTGGTGGTGAAGCCTGATAACGGCGTGGGCGCCAGCCATACATACCGCCTGGAAAATGAGAAGGAGCTGAAGGAGTTCTTTCAGAGCAAGGATCCGGAGATTTCCTATATCATGGAGGAATACGTCTGGGCGGAGGTGAATTCCTACGACGCGGTCATTGATTCCAATGGAAATCCGTTGTTTGAAACGGGCAACGTAACTCCCGTATCCATTATGGACATTGTAAACAACGAGGACAACGCGGTGTTTTATATCCTGAAAAATCTTCCAGGAGACACAAGGCAGGCAGGGCGTTCCACCGTAAAAAGCTTCGGTGTGAAAAGCCGGTTTGTCCATTTTGAATTTTTCCGTCTGCTGAAGGATCAGGAGGGTCTGGGACGGAAGGGAGATCTGACAGGACTTGAGGTCAACATGCGTCCGTGCGGAGGGTTCACTCCGGATATGATGAATTTCGCCGGCACTACGGACGTATACAAGATCTGGGCGGATATGATCGCTTTTGATAAAACAGACATGCGTCCCGGCGAGAGGCAGTACTGCGCTTTCGCGGGGAGAAGAGACGGCAAACGTTTCCTCTTGAGCCACGAGGAGATCATGTCCAAATACGGAAGCCGGATCAAAATGACGAAGCGCCTGCCGGAGGTGCTGGCCTCCGCAATGGGAAACCAGATTTATATCGGCGTTTTCCGCACAAGAAAAGAAATGGATGAATTTTATCAGGATATCCTGAAATGTGAGATATGACAAGAAAAGAGTTTGTTTTTTTACAAATTTTGACTGGACTATTGAGCAGTTTTATGAGAAAATATTCTCAGGTTGTTAGGTGATTCTTTAACAACATTATAGTAAATCTATACTTGAAAGGAGTTTTACAATGATTTATTCACGCGAAGTAGAAGAAATGTGTCCAGTGGCACAGGGCGTTCATCATGGCGCTGCTCCAATCCCGGAAGAAGCGAAATGGGTACAGGCAAAAGAAGTTAAGGATATCTCCGGTCTGACACACGGTGTGGGCTGGTGCGCACCTCAGCAGGGCGCCTGCAAGCTGACTCTGAATGTAAAAGAGGGTATCATCCAGGAAGCTCTTGTAGAGACTATCGGATGTTCCGGTATGACTCATTCCGCAGCTATGGCTTCCGAGATCCTTCCGGGACTTACCGTAATGGAAGCGCTGAACACAGACTTGGTTTGTGATGCGATTAATACAGCTATGAGAGAGCTGTTCCTGCAGATCGTTTACGGACGTTCCCAGTCCGCGTTCTCAGAAGACGGACTTCCTGTAGGAGCCGGACTGGAAGACCTTGGAAAAGGACTTCGCTCTCAGGTTGGTACTATGTACGGAACTCTGAAAAAAGGACCTCGTTATCTGGAAATGGCAGAAGGCTATGTAACCGGTATCGCGCTTGACGAAGATGATGAAATTATCGGATATCAGTTCGTAAGCCTTGGCAAAATGACTGATTTCATCAAAAAGGGTGACGACCCGAACACTGCATGGGAAAAAGCAAAAGGTCAGTATGGCCGTGTTGCAGACGCAGTGAAGATCATTGACCCGAGAAAAGAGTGATCGTTTTAGATATTATTTAGATGAAAAATCAGGAGGATAAGTAAATGGCTTTATTTGAATCATACGAGAGACGAATTGACAAGATCAATTCTGTTTTAAACAGTTATGGAATCGCTTCCCTGGAAGAGGCAGAAAAAATCACCAAAGACGCAGGCCTGAACGTATACGATCAGATCAAAGGCATCCAGCCGATCTGTTTTGAGAACGCATGCTGGGCATATATCACCGGCGCGGCTATCGCGATCAAAAAAGGCTGCAGAAGAGCGGCTGACGCGGCTGCGGCAATCGGAGAAGGCCTTCAGGCATTCTGTATTCCCGGATCTGTTGCAGACACCCGTAAGGTAGGTCTTGGTCACGGAAACCTTGGAAAAATGCTTCTGGAGGAAGAGACCGAGTGCTTCGCGTTCCTGGCCGGACATGAGTCCTTCGCGGCGGCAGAGGGCGCTATCGGTATCGCTGAGAAGGCAAACAAGGTTCGTCAGAAACCGCTGCGCGTTATCCTGAACGGTCTTGGAAAAGACGCCGCTCAGATCATCGCCAGAATCAATGGATTTACATATGTTGAGACAGAATATAATCCCTACACAAACGAAGTAAAGGAAGTATTCCGCAAGGCTTATTCCGAGGGACTCCGCGCGAAAGTAAACTGCTACGGCGCGAACAGCGTTCAGGAGGGCGTTGCGATCATGTGGAAAGAGGGCGTTGACGTTTCCATCACCGGAAACTCCACCAACCCCACACGTTTCCAGCATCCGGTTGCAGGTACCTATAAGAAGGAATGCAACGAAAAAGGCAAGAAGTATTTCTCTGTTGCTTCCGGCGGCGGTACAGGCCGTACCCTTCACCCGGACAACATGGCAGCCGGCCCGGCTTCCTACGGTATGACCGATACTCTTGGACGTATGCACTCTGACGCTCAGTTTGCAGGCTCCTCTTCCGTACCGGCTCATGTAGAAATGATGGGTCTGATCGGCGCAGGCAACAACCCCATGGTTGGTATGACTGTTGCAGTTGCAGTTGCCATTGAGGAAGCTGCTAAGGCTGGCAATTTCTAAAGCATACTTTTTCAAATTCATAAGTCAAACACTGAAAAGTGCCGTGGTTCTAAGGACTGCGGCACTTTTTGACGCCCTGCAGAATGAAAGAATAGTCTATATTTTCTTGACAAAACAGATACCCGGCGAATATAATAAGACCATATTCGTGCCGCAGCAGTGACGCCCGGGTCAGAAGGCCTGCCTTTGCATCCTGCCGTAAGGCGGTTTTTTTATGCCACATACAAAAGGAGACAGAAGATGACAAAGAAACAAAGATACCGTATATTGATTACCGTAGTTATGATCCTGACATTTGCTCTGAGTCAGAACGTGAGCGCGATGCACATTATGGAGGGATATCTTCCGGGAGGTTTCTGCATTGCCTGGGGAGTTCTGTGCCTTCCGTTTTTGTGGATGGGATTTCGTTCTATACGAAAAGCCTTAAATGAAAACCGCAGATTACTTCCTTTGCTGGCTATGTCTGGAGCTTTTATATTTGTAATCTCTTCACTGAAGATACCTTCCGTGACAGGAAGCTGTTCTCATATGACAGGCACAGGACTGGGCGCGCTGCTGTTCGGTCCCGGCGCTGTAAGCATCCTGGGACTGATCGTTCTCCTGTTTCAGGCGATCCTGTTGGCTCACGGCGGTCTTACCACGCTGGGGGCAAATGTATTTTCCATGGCAGTGGCGGGCCCGTTTGTTTCCTATGGTGTATACCGTCTCTGTCAGAAGGGCGGCGTAAATAAGAGACTGGCAGTTTTTCTGGCAGCGGCGCTGGGAGATGTTTTTACATACTGCGTAACTGCCTTTCAGCTGGCTTTCGCTCATCATTCAGATGTATCCATCGGCAGAGCTTTTGCGAAGTTTCTGGCAGTATTTGCGCCTACGCAGATACCGCTGGCTGTGATCGAGGGTATTCTTACGGTGCTGATCATAGCCGCTCTGGAAACCTACGCGAAACCGGAGCTTCGTGCCGCTGGCTTTATAAAGGAGGATCGCTGATATGAAAAAGGGAACGGTAATCGCATTGATCATTGCTGTTATACTGATTGCTTTTATTCCGTTGTTTTTGCTGAAGGATGCGGAGTTCGGCGGATCAGACGACGCGGGAAGTACAGTGGTGGAGGAAGTGGATTCCGGTTATGAAGTCTGGACCGCACCGGTTTTGGAGGTGATCCTTGGCGGAGAGCTTCCTGGTGAAGTGGAAAGCTTGTTTTTCTGTATACAGACCGGTATCGGCGTAGGAATTGTGGCTTTCTTTATGGGAAGATTCGTGGAACGGAAAAAACAGGGACGAGGGGAATGACAGACAGAAGATGATTACCATTGACAGGCTGTGCTATAATTCAAAACTCAGATATATAAATGCAGGTGAAAAGTTTGCCTTCGCGGTTCTGGCCCTGTGCGCCTGTGTGATCAGCCGTTCCGCGGTGGTATCCTGTTTTGTTCTGGCAGTCATGGGAATCCTCAGCGTATGGAAGGGGGGGATTCCCTTTTCCTGTTATCTGCGTTATCTGAGCGTTCCTTTGATATTCCTTCTTCTGAGTAGCCTGGCTATTGTGGTAAACGTTTCCCGGACGCCCCTGGATCTTTTCGCGGTGAGTATCGGCGGATTTTATATTACCGGCAGCAGAGCCTCTCTGGTTTATGCGTCGGAGCTGATGCTGACCGCACTTTCCAGCGTGTCCTGTCTGTATTTTCTTTCCTTCCATACGCCTGTGCCGGATATCCTGAATGTTCTGCGCCGGCTTCACTGTCCGAAGCTGATACTGGAGCTGATGCTGCTGATCTACCGCTTCATCTTTGTGTTGTTTGAGGCGGCTCATTCTATCCGAGTTTCCCAGAATTCCAGACTGGGGAACAGGAATTATAAAACCTCGGTAAAATCCTTCAGCGCTATGGCATCGGCGCTGTTTATCCGGGCGATGAAAAAATCAGACGCCCTGTACAATGCCATGGAGGCGCGGTGCTATAATGGAGATATCCGTGTTCTGAACGAAAATTTTCCTCCGCGGAGGAGGGAGATTGTATGGATTTGTATTTTTGAAGCTGTATTGTATGGATTTGTGATTATAGAAAAGCTTTAGCAGGAAGGGACAACAGATGAAAGATCTTATCTTGAAGGCGGAAAATCTGCATTTCGCGTATGAAGGGGAAAGAAGCCATTCCTTAAACGGTCTGTCCCTGGAAATTGAGAGAGGGAAGAAAATTGCGTTTATGGGAGCCAACGGTTCAGGCAAATCCACCTTTTTTTTATGCTGCAACGGAATACTGAAGCCTTCAGAAGGATGTCTTTATCTGGATGGGGAGCCCTATGATTATTCCAGAAAAGGACTTTTAAAGCTTCGTCAGAGAGTGGGGATTGTTTTTCAGGATCCGGATAATCAGCTTTTTTCCGCCAGCGTATATCAGGAAATTTCCTTTGGGATTTTGAATTTGGGAGTTTCCCGGGAGGAGGCGGAAAGGGAGGTTGAGGAGGTGATCGGCCGTCTGGAGATTTCGCCGTTTCGCCATAAGCCTACTCACGCATTGAGCGGAGGCCAGAAAAAGCAGGTTTCCATCGCGGATATTCTTGTGATGCATCCGGATATTATTATATTGGACGAGCCGGCCGCCGCCTTGGATCCAAGACATACAAAAATGGTCAATGGAATTGTTGACCAGCTTACAGATCAGGGAATAACAGTGATGATGGCCACTCATGACGTAGATTACGCCATGCGCTGGGCAGATCAGATATTTCTTTTTAAGGAGGGAAAGGTGCTGGGATCCGGAACGCCGGAACAGGTTTTTGCCGATAAGGAAATCCTTCGGGAAACCAATCTGGAGCAGCCCGCGGTATTGGAGCTATTTAACGCTCTCTGTGAAAAGGGAATACTGAGCCCGGAGCTGCCAATCCCAAGAAAGCTTGGAGATCTGGAAAAATATATCAGCGATATTCCGGCGTCCGGCCGGATTTCAGAGAGAAAAGGGAGAAGAACAGAATGAATGAGATCAGGATCAGAGCCGCCGGGCCGGAGGACGCAGAGGCTTTACTGGCGGTTTACGCGCCCTATGTGGAAAATACAGCCGTTACCTTTGAATACACAGTGCCTTCAGAGGAGGAATTCCGGCAGAGGATCATCCGTACCCTTGAGAAATATCCTTATCTGGCAGCGGAATCGGAGGGAGAAATCGTGGGATATGCCTACGCGGGTTCTTTTCATCCCAGGGCCGCCTACGGATGGACTGCGGAAACCTCCATTTATATCAGGCAGGACAAAAAGCGCGGCGGAATAGGGCGGGCCCTCTACACAGAGCTGGAAGCCGTTTTAAAAAAACAGAACATATTGAACCTGTACGCCCGGATCGCCAGTGCGGCGGAAGAGGACGAGTATCTCACCAGGGACAGCATCCGTTTTCATGAGAGAATGGGATACCGCCTGGCCGGAGAGGTTTTTCAGTGCGGATACAAATTTGATCGCTGGTATAATATGGTGTGCATGGAAAAAATGCTTGGAGAACACAGAGAAGCGCCGGGAAGGGTAAAAACATTTGCCGAGGTGCGGGAAGGGTTTGGATTATAGTAAAAAGAATTCCACTAATAACTCGTATAAGCTGAAAGAGGACAGCAGGATGGAAAATCAAAAAACAGGAAAAAAACTGAATAATATTGAATTTTTACGCTTCGCTTTTGCTGTGAGTATTGTTTATTTCCATCTTCTTCATTCAGCGTTGATGCCGTATACGGGAGATGCAGAGATTTATCGGTATCTTGCGGAGCAATCAAAATATACAAAATATATTGTAGAGTGTTTTTTTATTATATCAGGCTGTTTCCTTTATCAATCCACGATGAAACATAAAGAAAGAGGACTGGGAGAGTTTGTCTGGGGAAAAATTGCCCGCCTGTGGCCGGTTCTGGCTTGTTCTGCTGTGATATCTGTGATGTTTATGAATAAGTCTGTGTATTCCGCAGTTATAAATCTTTGCTTTCTTCAGTCCACCGGACTGGCGACAGACTGGAAAGGTCTGAACTGGTATGTATCTGCGTTCTTTTTTGGAGAGATTTTTTATTTCCTGCTATATAAGGCTGTAAAAAATTCTTCCGCGAGGCATCTTATAATCTGTCTTCTGGCGTATTTTGGGTACAGCCTGAATCTTACGGTTACAGGAGGAGAGTTCGGGAGAAAAGTAGTTTATGGTGTGTTCAGCCTGGCCATGGCTCGCGCTTTGGCCGGGATAGGGCTTGGCTGTCTGATAGGGGAAGCCTATGAGGTACTGTCTGCCAAGTGGAGAGATACCGGGAAATCTTCTCAGAAGAAAATGTGGACGCTGTTGATTTCTATATTGGAGGCTGTAAGCTTTGTTTTGCTTATAAAAGATTTTTTTTACGGAAAGGCAGCCTACGAAAATCAATTTCTTGTTGTGGTACTGTTTTCTTTTTTGCTGATGTGTATGCTTACAGAAAAAGGCATACTTTCCCGCCTGATCAGTGTAAGCAGACTGTGCAGTTTAGGAAAGTATGCCTATTCAATATATGTCATGCAGGAAACAGCATTTTATATCCTCAAAAATACTCTGTGGAAACATAAAGAGTTTGTAGAAAATAATGCCGTATGCTGTTTAGGAATGTCTCTTCTGGCCGCGGTTTTGCTGGGAATTTTGACATATTATCTGGTAGAGCGGCCCGTCGGCAGGAGACTTTCTCTGATTTTTTTACGGTAATGACAGCACTGCATTTTTAGATGTTTTTTTAATCCAACCTGCTCTAAAATCAGATTCTGCTGGCTTTTTTTGAGTATCAGGTGCTGCTGGGGCAGGTAAATCTGATTTTGACCATCTGGAACAGGAAAGTTTTGGTCAGTAGTCAGATTACGAAATCGAATGGTATGTGAGTCGCAGGTCATACAAAATTCCAGTTTTGAGCTGCCTTTGATGGACCGACGGAGAACAGAAAACTCAAAATCAATAAACTGCGCCAGTTTTGTGCTCATGGAAGAAAAAACCTTTTCAGGATTTTTTTGGATGCTGCAGGCAATAATTTCTGTTTTGTCACCGGAACTCAGACGGGCATAAATTTCTGAGGGTTCAGGAAATTTGCAGTTAAGTTTTGCGGAGCCGTGAAAGACAATTTTTTCATCACAAAAATCAACGGCCTGCAATTTTAAAACGTAAGATGACAGGGAGAAAGTAACTGTATCCCCATAACGGATTCTGGCATCTTCATTGAAATATTCAAAGATCCCGGAGCCGGGATTTTTTTTCATGCTGATAATGAAATCTTTTTGCTCTTTGGAAAGATTTTTTTGTTCCAGAATTACGGAGTCGTCGATATAGCTGAGAGCTTGTTTCAGCAGATTCCAAAATTCTTTTTTTTCTTCCGGAGTTAGAACGTTCTCAGGAAATTCCTCCATCCGAAAACGGCTTTGAAGATCATACATCATTGTATACTGGACAAACCTGGGGATAACCCCCAATTCCTTTTCTGCCGCCTCAGCTGTCCATAAAATATAATTTTTCAGGCAATCCAGATACCATTCTCTGTGCTGTTTGGATTCATTCAAAGCTGAGTCCATGCTGTTGCGAAAACGATAAAAGTAGCGTCCGCCCGGTACGATTCCATAACGTGCCTTTTTTAAAAGGAGTTCCATAATGGCTTTTGCATCCTCGGCATAACGAAGAGAAGTGTCAAAAAAATTTGGAGTAAGAACTTCTCTTTTAAAAAAAGCTGAGGAAGCGTGCATCTGCACATAGGAATACTGTTTCCACAGGTCTATTATAAGATTATATCTGGAATCGTATTTGTAATTCAGCCGGTGAGGTATTTCCTTTTTTTCAAAAAAATAAATGGGAACAGATACAAAATCAACCTCCTGATCAACCCTGGAAAAGTAACGGTATACCTCGGAGAGAGTATTATTGCTAAGCTTGTCGTCCGAATCCATAAAATTTACATATTTTCCTGTAGCAAGCGGAATTCCTGCATTTCTTGCGGCAGAAGCACCGCCGTTTTTCTGGTGTATAACTTTAATATTGCAGGGGAATTTTTTCATATATGCATCACAGATAGCTCCGGAACCGTCTGTAGAACCATCGTCAATGAGAATTAGTTCCACAAAATTTTCGAAGCCGATATCCTGACATAAAATGCTTTCGATTGCTTCTTCCAAATATGGCTCTGAATTGTATACTGCTGTAATGATGGAAAATCGATAGGATTCATTACTTGATTTGTTCATCGGTATACTCCTTATATTTTGATCGCGTCGGTATCTGACTGTACTAAGATCATGATATCATAAAAAAAGAGATTTTGTGTACATATTACAAAAATATAATATATAATTAATAATCATTTGATTTTATCGAAAGTCTCCTTTTGGTTGCAATCTGCTGTAACATAGGATATGATAGTAAAATGATATTGCCGTCCTGACCGTTTTGTGTTTCCTGATGCAAAGGATGTATAAAAGCCCTAAGTATTGCAGACGATAAATTGTATTACAGAAAGTGAAAGAAAGTTTATAAAATATGGAAAAATTGTATATTATTGTACCAGCCTATAATGAGGCGGAAAATATTGAAAAGTTAATTGATGACTGGTATCCGGTAATTGAGCGATGCAATGGCGGCGGAGAATCACGTCTGGTGGTGATTAATGATGGAAGTACAGATGATACATATACTATTTTGAAAAAATGTGCTGAGTCGCGCCCGCTTTTGGAACCATTGACAAAAGAAAACGGCGGACATGGCCAAACACTGCTCTATGGATACCGTTATGCGATAAAAAACGGTGCGGATTATATTTTTCAGACAGATTCGGATGGTCAGACTCTGCCAGAGGAATTTGATTATTTTTGGGAAAAAAGAAAAGAGTATGATGTGATTTTAGGTAATCGTCGTCAGCGGCAGGATGGCATATCAAGAAAATTTGTCGAAGACATACTGCGCCTGATTCTTCGATGTGTTTTCGGAGTAAATGTGCCGGACGCCAACGCGCCTTTCCGTCTGATGAAAATAGATCTGGTGGACAAATATATCCGGAAAATGCCGGAGAATTTTAATCTTCCAAATGTGATGCTGACGACGTATTTTGTTTATTTTAAAGAAAAAACACTGTTTGTGAATATTACATTTCAGCAAAGACAGGGCGGCAAAACTTCTGTTAATATCAGAAAAATCATCAGGATTGGGTGGAATGCCCTGGGAGACTTCCATAATTTAAAAAAAGAACTGAAAAAATCATGATGTTATTCCTGAAGTGCAGGGCGGCCTTGTATTTGCCAATCTCCCTGTTCTATGCTATACTACGAAAAGATGAAAATTTAGCCAAAGGAGAAAAAATATGGGACAGGCAGATGCTGTACAGAAATCAGCGGAGCCGGCTGTTTCTGTCATTATTCCTGTATTCAATGTAGAAAAATATATCGGCCAATGCCTGGAAAGTCTGCTGAATCAGTCGTATTCTTTGTTTGAGATTATCTGCGTGGATGATGGTTCTGATGACAGAACGGCGGATATTATAAAAGAATACATGTCTTCTGATGAAAGAATCCGGCTGATAGAGCGGCCTCACTGCGGAAAAGCCGGCGTTATGAGGAACGAGGGCATGAAATATGCCAGGGGAGAATATTGTCTTTTTCTGGATGGCGATGACTTTTTTGAGAAGGATATGCTGAAAGAAAGCCTGGCGAAAGCAAAAGCAGATCAGGCAGATATTTGTTTGTTTGACGCAAGGCTGTACAATGAGAAGACCAAAATTTATAAAGAAATCGACTACATTCTGCAGAAAGATTACTTTCCGCAGGAGATTCCTTTTGAAGGGAAAACTTCACCGTATATTTTTAATATCACGACAGGATGTCCCTGGAGCAAGCTGATCAGAAAAACGCTGATAGAGCAGAATAATCTCCAGTTTATGGCTCTGCATAGAAGCAATGATGTTTATTTTATTTTTATGGCCCTTGCCTTGGCGAAGAGAATTACAATTCTGCCTAAGGTGTTTGTAAATTACCGTCAGTCCGGAGAAAGCCTTCAGGCGAATAACGCAAAAACTCCCTGGGATTGGTATGAAGCCCTGCAGTCTTTATATCAGGAACTGAAACGGCGGGAAATCTATGATGAGGTCGAGAAAAGTTTTAAAAATATGGTTTTTGGAGTCAGTATCTACAACTTGTGCTCGCTGAAAACGTCAGAGACATTCTCTGAGGTATATAATAGGCTTAAGACCGAAATCTTCAGCGAATTTGGACTTGATGATTTCAAAAAAGAAGATTGTTATACTTACAATGAAAAAAAATACGCAATTTACATGGATATGAAGCAATATGATGTCCAGCAGTATTTGTTTCTGCAAATCATGAAGCTGAGGCAGGAAAAATCTTATTGGGTAAAAAGGGCGAAAAAAGCAGAAAAAGATATAAAGGATGTAAAGGACAGTATTACATTTAAAACGGGAAAAACGCTTCTTTCAGTGCCGAGAAAAATAAAAAAGGTTTTAAAAAACAGTGATTAACATGTGAATATGAGGAGATAAACAAATGAAACCATATAATTATCTGATTGTGGGAGCCGGTCTGTTCGGGGCGGTTTTTGCACATGAAATGACAAAAAGGGGAAAAACCTGTCTTGTGATCGACAGAAGAGATCATATTGGCGGAAATATTTATACAGAAAATGTGGACGGAATTCAGGTGCATAAATATGGCGCGCATATTTTTCATACCTCTGATAAAAACATATGGGAGTATGTGAATCAGTTTGCGGAGTTTAATAATTATGTAAATTCACCTGTGGCGGTCTACAAGGACGAGGTATACAATCTTCCGTTTAACATGAATACTTTCAGTAAAATGTTTCATGTCAGAACCCCGGAAGAGGCAAAGAGAAAGATACGGGAAGAGATTGCCGAGCTGGGGATTAAAGATCCGAAAAATCTGGAGGAGCAGGCGCTTTCCCTTGTGGGAAGATCTGTATATGAAAAGCTTGTAAAAGGCTATACGGAAAAGCAGTGGGGGAGAGACTGCAAAGATCTTCCTGCATTTATTATCAGACGTCTTCCTCTGCGTTTTGTATATGACAATAATTACTTTAACGATAGATATCAGGGAATTCCGGTAGGCGGTTATACTGGAATTGTAGAAAAAATGCTGAAGGATTCCGATATCCTTCTTAATACAGATTATTTTGAATATCATAGAGAAAATGCGGACATTGCTGAAAAAGTGGTTTACACAGGAATGCTGGATAAGTATTTTGATTATAAATATGGAATTTTGCAGTATCGGTCCGTACGTTTTGAAACAGAAAAGCTTAATATAGAAAACTATCAGGGGAATGCTGTAGTGAATTATACTGACAGAGACATTCCGTATACCCGTATTATTGAACACAAACATTTTGAGTTTGGCAAACAGCCGGTAACAGTGATTTCCAGGGAATATTCCAGTGAATGGGAGTTGGGTCAGGAGCCTTATTATCCGGTAAATGATGAAAAAAATGAAAAAGCTGCTGCGAAATACCGTGAACTGGCAGCAAAAAGTGAAAATGTGATCTTCGGAGGAAGACTGGGCGCTTACCGGTATTATGATATGGATAAGGTTATTGCGGCTTCTTTGGAGGCAGTGGATAGAGAACTGACAAAATCTGGTGATAAGGAGGAAAATAGATGACTTCCGCGAAAGTATCTATAATTATACCAACATATAATGTCGAAATGTATCTGGACGAATGTCTGGAAAGTGTGAAACGTCAGACATTACAGGATATTGAGATTATCTGTGTAAATGACGGATCCACAGATCATTCGCTTTCCATTATCAAAAAGTATGCGGAGGGGGATCCTCGATTCGTTATTATCGATAAGGAAAACGGCGGATACGGCAAAGCAATGAATATAGGTCTGGATAAGGCCACTGGCGAGTATATCGGGATTGTGGAACCCGATGATTTTGTTCCCTTATCCATGTATGAAGATTTGTACAATACGGCAAAAGAGCATGATCTCGATATGATAAAAGCGGACTTTTATCGTTTTACCAGAGATATGGAAACCGGAAATATGTCCCTTGTGTATAATCATCTGGATAAAACAAACACCTGGTATGGAAAGGTTTTTGATGCCAGCAGCGAACCCGAGTCCATTCGCTTTATCATGAATACATGGAGCGGAATATATAGAAGAGAGTTTCTGGAAAAACATCATATCCGTCATAATGAGACTCCGGGAGCGTCTTTCCAGGACAACGGCTTTTTTTTCCAGACTTTTATTCGCGCGAAACGGGCAATGATTATTGACAGACCCTACTATATGAACCGCAGAGATAACCCGAATTCTTCTGTAAATAACAAAGAAAAGGTGTACTGTATGAATGTGGAGTATGACTATATTCGGGAAATACTTATGGCAGAGCCAGAGGTCTGGGAAAATTTCAAATATATGTATTCCCTGAAAAAATTCCATAACTATAACTTCACTTTGGGACGTATTGGGGATGAATTTAAAAAAGAATATGTGGAAAGGATAAGCCGTGAATTTAAAAGAGCCAGAGACAAAGGAGAACTGGCGCCTGAGGTGTTCCGCGGACAGGAATGGGAGAATCTGATGTTTATGATCAAGGATCCCGTAGGCTATTACACGAAGTTCTGCCTTCAGAGCAAGAATGAACGTATTCTTGAAAGAAAAGTCGAGAAATTGGAAAAAGAAGTGGATGAGGTACGGAGTTCCACGACATTCCGTATAGGAAAAGCAATTATGTTTCTGCCTATTGCAGTAAAGAAACAGGTAAAAAAGCTGATTAAAAACGATTAAGGTGCAGATTATGGCAAGTAAAAAAGTTTCGGTAATTCTTCCAGTTTATAATGTGGAAAACTACCTGAGAAAATGTCTGGATACGATAACAGGTCAGACTCTCAGAGAAATCGAGATCATCTGCGTGGATGATGGCTCGACTGACAGCTCCGCGCAAATATTGGATGAATATGCAAAAAAGGATCGGAGAATCAAGGTTTTTCATCAGAAAAATGCCGGGGCCGGGGCGGCCCGCAATCTTGGTATGCAGTATGCCGGCGGGAAATATCTTTCTTTTTTGGATAGTGATGATTTTTTTGAAACAGATATGCTGGAAAAAGCGTATTGTCAGGCAGAACAATATCAGGCAGAATTGGTAGTCTTCCGCTCGGATCAGTATTTAACAGAAAAAGAAGAATTTCAGCCAATGCTGTGGACTTTGCGGATGCGGGAGGTTCCTCCCTATGCGCCTTTTAACCACAGGCAGATGACAGATAATATTTTTAAAGTTTTTGTAGGCTGGGCATGGGATAAACTGTTTTTAAAATCCTTTGTTGAAGAAAAAAATCTTGCTTTTCAGGAGCAGAGAACCAGCAATGATCTTCTTTTTGTTTTCAGCGCGGTGGTACTGGCAAAAAGGATTGCAGTTATAGATGATATCCTGGCTCATCAGAGAAGAGACGCAAAGGATTCTCTTTCAAAGACCCGCGAAAAATCCTGGGGATGCTTTTATGACGCGCTGACAGCTTTGAAAAAGCGTCTGAAAAATGAGGGTATTTATGAAGAAGTGGAGAGAGATTATATTAACTATGCTCTTCATTTCAGTCTGTGGAATTTAAATACCCTTGCAGAACCAACAAAGACACTTTTAAAGGAAAAGCTGTTAAAGGAATGGTTCCGTGAGCTTGGAATTACGGGCAGGAATGAAAATTATTTTTATATAAAATCAGAATATCAACAGTATATTCAGCTTACAAACGAGAAAATCTGACAAAGGAAGAAATTTGTGTTTTGAAGAGTAGGGATACAGAGCTGCCGAATAAAGAAAGGATAAAATGGATTGACGGTATCAGGGCGCTGGCGGTTCTTTGTGTGATTTTGTGCCATTGTACGGAGGCAGTTTATGAGATTGATGCCGTCCATATGTCGGACATTTTTCCGGTATCGGAAGTATTTGCGGTCATTTGTTTCACTGTAGGAAGATTGGGGGTGCCTTTTTTTCTGATGATTTCAGGTTATTTGCTTTTAGACCGGGAATATACTTATGAGCAATGCCTGGGATTTTGGAAAAATAAATGGCTGCATCTTTTCGTATGTACGGAGATATGGATTGTTGTTTACAGGGTTTTTTTGAGTGTTTACGGGGATCGTTCATTGAACCTCGGGGTGCTGTTGGAAGAAATGTTTTTTATTCGGGAAAACAGCTCCAGTCATTTGTGGTATATGCCGATGATTCTTGGGATATACCTTTTGGTTCCAGTAGCTGCAAATGCTTTGCGGGCGACAGATATCAAACTGCTGAGGTGGCCGTTGATCATTTACGGGGGATTTGCCTTTATCTATCCTGCTGTGGCAGCTGTATATGGGATATTGGGGATAAAACATAGCTTAAGTTTACAATTTTCTTTTGGATTCAGCGGCGGTACATATGGGATTTATTTTATTCTTGGCTATCTGGTGAAAAAGGGATGGTTTCAGAAATATAAAAATAATATGTGCGCCGCAGCTATGACGGTGTGTTTGGGAATTACGGTTATTTTTCAGCTTTGGGCGTTTTATGCAGGATTTACGTATAAATTATGGTATACATTCCCAGGCTTATGTCTGGGCGCTTTGGCAGTATTCGAAATTTTTTCAGGAATGAAAAGAGTATTATGCTATAAGGTTGTTCGTTTTATAGCAAATTATTCTTTTGCCGTTTACCTGATTCATAACATATTCAGAAGATTGTTTATGACACCGGTTCTTGCCTTGCCAACAAGCAGGCCAACGAAGGTTCTGCTGTTGTATTTGCTGGTTGCAGGCTGCAGCTTTCCGGTTGCCTATCTGATAAATCATATACCTAAAATAGGAAAATATATTTTATATACCAAATAGACAAAATAACAGGTGATTTTATTAAAAAAAATATCCAAAAAGAAAGGAGCCTTTATGGGGGAGTTGTATGGAAGGGTAATGCCTTCATCTAAGAATCAGGTGAATGAAAAGACGGAAGCCTTAAAAAAGCAGATACAGACAGTGCAGAGTCATGTTTCGTCTGTTGAGAAAAAAATAGGCGGAATGAAAAAAGATGCAAAAAGCGGGCAGTCAGAACTGAAAAATGAGATAGTACATCAGCAGCAGATTCTGAAAGAATTGGAAAATAGAGTAAAAGATATTGAAAAATGTCTCGGCAGTATGATGGAAAATTTTAAAACCGTTGACAAGCAGGAGCGGGCGATCCTTCGCGCGTCTAATGAGGCGGTATGGGCTGAAGTTTTCCATGATGCGATCCTTGAGAGCACATGGCTGAAAAGAAAGCAGTTTTATCCTGGGCGGTGGGCGGCTGGATATCCGTTTTTGTATGTTCTGTACCGAACTTTAAATGAGATGCATCCGATGAACATTCTGGAGCTGGGATTGGGACAAACGACGCGTATGATCGGTCAGTATGCGGAATACGAAAAAGACTGCCGACATTTTGTAGTGGAGCATGATCAGGATTGGATAGAAATTTTTAACCGAGATTTTCATTTAAGTGAGAACTCGGAAGTCATAAAGCTGGAGCTCGGAAAAAAATCTTTTTATGAGACAGAACCGACTACAGTATATATGGGATTTTTGGATGAATTTCGTGGAAAAAAGTTTGATCTTATTTCTATTGACGCCCCCTTTGGCGGGAATACTTTGACCTATTCCCGTATGGATGTGCTTCAGCTTCTGCCGGAATGTTTGAATAAGGATTTTGTAATCCTTCTGGATGACTATAATCGCGAGGCAGAGCGGAATATGATTGAAATATTGAAGACAATTTTAAAAAATAATGCCATCAGTTTTTGTACAGGTGTGTACAGGGGAAACAAAGATACATTTATGGTAACATCAGAAAGTTTAAAGTTTTTATGCACAATGTAAGCTGAACCGCGAAATGCAGCAGAACATATTTGACAGGAAAATATTTCCTGTGATATATTTTAACATTGATAAAATATAGAGATTATATTACGTTATGTCATACGGGAAGGTGAAGAGAATGAAGATAGCGGTAGCAGGAACAGGATATGTAGGACTTGTGACAGGAGTCGCGCTGGCGAACGCCGGACATCAGGTGACTTGTGTGGACGTGGATCCTCAGAAGATTGAGACCATGCGCAAAGGGATTTCTCCGATTTATGAGCCGGGACTGGAAGAACTGATGCGTGATAATATGGAAAGACTTTCCTTTACTACGGATTATCAGTCTGCCTATGAGGATGCGGAGGTTATCTTCGTAGGCGTGGGTACGCCGGAGAAGAAAGACGGCTCTGCGAATCTGAGCTATGTGAACCAGGTAGTGGATCAGATCGCCCAGAGTGTAAAGAGAGACTGCGTGGTTGTTATCAAATCTACAGTTCCCATAGGAACCAACGATAAGCTGGAAAAGAGGCTGAAGGATTCTCTGAAGGAGGACGTATGGGTGGAGATCGCTTCCAATCCTGAATTCCTTTCTCAGGGAACGGCAGTGAAAGATACGCTTCACGCGGCAAGAATTGTGATCGGCGTAGAGTCAGACCGCGCCCGGGAGACTATGATGAAAGTGTATGAGAATTTCCACCAGCCTTTTGTGATCACAGACAGAAGAAGCGCGGAAATGATCAAATATGCCTCCAATGATTTTCTTGCTTTGAAAATTTCCTATATTAATGAAATTGCCAATCTCTGTGAGATGCTTGGGGCAAATATTGAGGATGTGGCCGAGGGAATGGGCTATGACAGCAGAATCGGCGGCAAGTTCCTGAAGGCGGGGATCGGCTACGGCGGCTCCTGCTTCCCTAAGGATACAAAAGCGCTTCACTGGGTTTCCAACTATTATGAAAAAGAAATGAAAACAGTGAAGGCGGCGATCGAGGTAAACGACAGCCAGAAACTTCGGCTCATCAAGAAAAGCAAAAAATATTATGAATCTATGGATGGGCTGAAAGTAGCCGTTTTGGGCCTCACCTTCAAACCAGATACGGACGATCTCAGGGAGGCGCCTTCTCTTGTAAATATTCCTATTATATTAGATGAAGGGGCAGAGGTTTATGCCTGGGATCCTATTGGGGTAAAAAATTACAAAAAGTATTATCCAAAAGAGATTGCTTATTGTGAAAAAATTGAAGATGTGTTAAAAGACGCGGATATCTGCTTCATTTTTACGGAATGGAAGGAGATTCGTGAACTAGATGTTGAGAAATACCGTCAGCTAATGAGAAAACCGATTGTTTTAGACGGAAGAAACTGCTATTCTCTTGATCAGTTCAGAGGGACGGGGATTACCTATGATTCTATTGGGCGTAAGGTAGTTAGATAAAAATTTAGGAAGATAAAGTTTTCGAAAATATGACGAAAATGTGAAAAACACATAAAAATTGTATTGCACTCCCCTGGGAAAGCTGATATATTAAAAAAGAATCATAAGGGATAATTAAGTTTCTAAAAAGTGAAATAAGGAGTTAGATATTTTTATGAGACAGGTTGCAGGCAAATGGAAATGGATGCTATGCTTACTGATGCTGTCAGCTTTGTTTTTATTTGGAGGAAGCAGGAAGGTTTCAGCAGATCCGGTGAATTCAGCGAAATGCAGAGTCGTTTTTGCGAATGCGAGCGGAGTGGTTTCCACTAGTACCTACCGTAATTGGGGAAAAGTAGTAAAATCTGGAGAATGGATCAAGCTTCCTGAGTTTTCGCAGGATGGCTATGAATGTTATTGGGTTTTGAAATCCGGGGATACATCCCGGAAATATTTTCCGGGAGCAAACTTCAGAGTTACGAAAAATACAAAATTCTGTCTTTATCGCTATAAGCTGTACAATATCCGTTTTATGACAGCTAATGGAAAGGAGTACGTTAGCTCCCGTCAGGAGGCAATAGCCGGAGAATACATTACCCTGCCTAGAGTTGCCAGTACCAGCAGCTATCAGATCGTAGGCTGGAAGACATCTGCGAATGCCAGTACCTACAGTAATGCAGGCAGTAAAATACGGGTAACAGGCAACATGAAATTTTATGCAGTCATGCAGAAAGTGACGGGGGTAAACCTGAGGACTGTGAACGGCACCCTGTGGCGCGTTCTGCCCACCAACGGTACTTCCGCGGCAGTATTTCCTTCCGTAAATCTGGGCAGCGGAAACATGTGTCTGGGATGGTCGCGGACAAGAGGGAAGACATCTCAGCCGGAATATTATGCAGGAGATAAAATTCCTACAAAGTCCGGAAATTATTATATGGTGGTGTTTACCCAGAGCAGGGATAAGGCGCCTGCTTATCTGAACACACCGGAAAAGTACGGCATGGTATATTTTGTAGGCGATTCCAGGACTGCTGGAATGGAGGAAGTCCTTGGAAGCCGGGTACCTTCTAATGTGAAATTCATCTATAAGGGCGGCGGCGGATTGAGCTGGCTGCAGCAGACGACTGGCGACGGCGGATACAGACAGCTTCTTCTTGAGCTGAAAAAGCAGCCGAAACGGATGAAAAAGGCGGTTGTGGTCAATCTTGGAGTAAATGATTACCAGAATCTCAGCGCATATATCCAATACATGAAGAGACTGGCGATCAATCTGAGAAGTAATTATAACTGCACTATGTATTATATGTCGGTAAATCCTGTGAACAGCGCCATGATCAGAAGCTATGGCGCCGGAGACAGGACGGAAAATCAGGTGGCGCTTTTTAACAGAAGGATTTATCAGTATCTGTGTTCAGGAAATAACAGGTATTTTACTTATATCAATACCTGTACGAATCTTCAGAAATATGGCTGGATCAGTAATCGTCACAATGCGGGCATCTATGACGGCCTTCATTATTCCAACGAGACTTATCTTCGTATTTATGACTACTGTATCCGTTTTTTGAACAGATAAGTGCATCACTGAAAAACAGTGAAAGAGGAAACTGATGAATGAGACGTGTTATCACATATGGAACCTTTGATCTGCTTCATTATGGACACATCAATCTTTTGCGCAGAGCAAAGCAGCAGGGCGATTATCTGATCGTAGCGCTGTCCACAGATGAGTTCAACTGGAAGGAAAAAGGGAAAAAGTGCTATTTTACTTATGAGGAACGCAGACAGCTTCTGGAGGCGATCCGCTATGTGGATCTTGTGATCCCGGAGGAAAACTGGGAGCAAAAAAGAACAGATGTGAAGGAATATCATGTAGATACCTTTGTGATGGGAGACGACTGGAAAGGGAAATTTGATTTTCTGAGGGAGGAAGGCTGCGAGGTGGTTTACCTTCCCCGTACTCCTGAGATTTCCAGCAGCCAGATCAAAGAGGATCTGCACACAGACAAAAAAGAATAAGGCGAAAAACAGAACTGGCCGGGGCTTACGCTCCGGTCAGTTCGTTTAAGGAGGCGAAGTGATAGCCCATATCCTCCCATTTTGTCAGAAGCTCGTCGAGAATGGCCGCGTTGGTGGAGGAGGTGCTGTGCAGCAGTACGATACATCCAGGATGTACCCGCGTAAGGAGCTTACTGAAGGCTTCCTCCTTTGTGGGCTGCTGATCCTGGATCCAGTCAACGTAGGCAAGGCTCCAGAAAAAGGTACTGTAGCCAAGCTCTTTCGCCATGGAAAGGTTTTCCGTACTGTAGACGCCCCGGGGAGGACGGTAGAATTTGGTCATAGGTTCCCCTGTAAGCTCCTCATACAAGGTCTCCACTCCCTTCAGCTCCTGCCGAAAGGATTCCAGAGTGGATATTCCGGACATGTCGGGATGGGTCATGGTATGGTTGCCAATAGTATGCCCCTCCGAGACAATGCGTTTTACCAGATCAGGATTATCCTCAATAAAATTTCCCACCACAAAAAAAGCTGCCGGGGCACTGTGCTTTTTCAGCGCTTCCAGAATAGCCGGAGTATTGCCGTTTTCATATCCGGCGTCAAAGGTAATATAAAGAACCTTATCCTGGGTATCTGAGGCGTAGTAGGCGTCGTACTGCTTCAGCTCCTCTGGAGTGGCGTTGCCCGCGGGCCGCTGTCCATCCTGCTGGAAGCTGAGTCCCCAGCTCTGTGATTCCATAGACAGGCCTGCGGAAGAGGCGGAGGAGACGTCTGTCCCGGAATACTCCCCGGCAGTTCCCTCGGATTTCTGAGAGGAGACGATCCATGTGGAGAGCTGTCCGGCGCATGCTCCGAACAGGAACGCGCCGACGAAGATCCATGGGAGTTTTGGACGTAAGATAGAAGAAATCAGAGATGCCGCATATTTTCCCGGAGAAACTTTCATATAGTACTCCTGTCAGATGTTCGCTTTATTATATGACCTCCCGGTAATGAATATACCCTCTCTTTACAAGAACCGTGTGTGCTCTTGCAAAGAGAGGGTATATTCACATTTGAGAAGCGCGGCACAACAATATCGAGGGATACATTAAAAAAAGAGCTGTCAGATTCATTTTTCTGCCAGCTCTTTTTACTGTTCATTGTCCAATGGATTTACCTCCTGATGTATTTTATAAAACAGTTTTGGGATTTAAAATCTTATACTCTCGGTGGTCCGTACCTTCCTTTCTTAGATTATGATGGAATTAAGCTTATGTTTTTGGCGGTCTGTACCTCCCTTTCTTAGATTATGAAGAATTACTTACGTTTTCGGTGGTTTCACGCTCCTTTGTAATTTTTCTTTTCCCTTTTGTTTTATGAACTTACTATAACAGATGGGATGGAAAATGTCAAGCATAAAAACTGAAAAAATAAAAAATAATTTTTATGAGACAGTTAAAAAGTATAAATTATATAAATAAACTGAAAATTAGTGATGAATAGAAAAGTTCTTTTCAGGAAATCATAGCTGTATCAAGTAATTAGGAGGTAAAATCATGTTTCGATATTTGCCTGTACGCAGGGTTCACGCCAGACAAATTCTTGACTCCCGGGGCAATCCCACTGTGGAAGTGGAAGTAACCGTAGGCGAGGGAGTTGTGGGAATTGACGGATATACAGCAAGCGCAATGGTTCCTTCAGGAGCATCTACCGGAAAATTTGAGGCGGTGGAGCTGAGAGACAATGACAAAGAAAAATATCTGGGGCTCGGTGTGGAGAAAGCGGTTGCGAATGTAAATACAAAGCTCGCGGAAGCGATTTTAGGTGAGAATGCGCTGGATCAGTCCTATATTGACCATCTTCTGATCGAGGCGGACGGAACGGATAACAAAAGCAGCGTGGGCGCCAACGCAACACTGGGCGTGTCCATGGCGGTAGCACGGGCGGCAGCTATGGCGCTGCGGATTCCCCTGTATCAATATCTGGGCGGCTGTCATACCAGGAAAATGCCTGTGCCCATGATGAATATTCTGAACGGTGGAAAACATGCCGACAATACGGTGGATCTCCAGGAATTTATGATCATGCCGGCAGGCGTGTGCTGTTTTGCGGAGGGGATCCGTATCTGCGCGGAAATCTATCAGTTTCTGAAAATCCTTCTGAAAGAAAAGAAATTATCCACCGCAGTCGGAGATGAAGGCGGCTTCGCTCCGGATCTGGCTGATTCCAGAGACGTGCTGGAGCTCATTGTCCAGGCGATACAGAGAGCAGGCTACGAGCCGGGCGCCCAGGTGGTCATTGCCATCGACGCGGCGGCCAGCGAGCTTTATGACGGAGAAAGAGGCGTATACTATTTCCCCGGAGAGAGCCAGATGAAGGGGGAGGACGTATACAGAGATTCCAGGGAAATGATTGAGTATTATGAAGATCTTCTGGAAACCTATCCGATCGTTTCTATAGAGGACGGCCTGGAGGAGGACGACTGGGAAGGCTGGAAAGAAATGACAGAACGTCTGGGAAAACGCATCCAGCTCGTTGGCGACGATCTGTTTGTCACCAATATCAAACGGCTGAGCTGCGGAATCCGTCTCCATGCGGCAAATGCGATCCTGGTAAAGGTGAATCAGATCGGGACGCTCAGCGAGGCCATGGACGCGGTGGAAATGGCGCAGCATGCAGGCTACCGGGCTGTGATATCCCACCGCTCCGGCGAGACAGAGGACTCCTTTATCGCGGATCTGTCTGTGGCCGTCGGAGCCGGACAGATAAAAACAGGAGCGCCCTGCCGTTCGGACAGAAACGCAAAATACAACCAGCTCCTCAGAATCAATGAGAATCTTGGAGAGCTGGCTGTATATAGAAATCCTTTTGAAAATCAGTAAAGCCTGACCTGTGAAGTCATGACTGTCAGTGTCAGTCCGCGTCCGGCACGTAAAATGAGCCCCAGCGCCTGGTTATTTTTTCGTAAAGTACCGGAGAACGGCTCCTTTGAATTCAAAGGTCTGTGATATCTTATAATTGTCCTTGATCCACTGATATTTTTCTTTGGAACTGTATTTTCCCAGTCTTTCCATCGTTCCCTCGCCGGCCAGGAATCCGGGGAGATCTTTCTCACGGATATCGTCCATGATGTAGTCCCCGGCCTGGGGGCGCAGGGAAAGGTCTGCCAGATCCAGAGTGTAGCATTGGGTATCCCAGCGGAGGATCGCATAAATTTCCGGGACGCCGATGCCGAAAGCATAGGTGTTCTCGGGAATATTTGCCGCGACATGGGCTGCAAAATCTGTGATATCGGTTTTGTCGTGCAGCTCGGCTCTGAGACCGGTATTCAGGCCGTACTGGATCAGGTTGCCTGTGCAGACGGTGAGCAGTACGATCAGGGCCGTAGTCGTGAAGGCTCCGTAAAAAATCTGCTGAGGAGCGAACCCCTTCAGATTCTTCAGACGGAAGCTTCTGAAGGCGGAAAATCCCTTTTCCGCGAAAATGCAGAGAAGCAGAACAGCCGGCAGATGACAGATTTCCAGATTGTGATAGGCGGCGCGGTTGATAAAGTAGGTGATCTGCCCAAGAGACAGCACCGCCGTCAAAAAAGCAAAACAGGGGATCAGTACCTGGCTGCTGAGAATGTCCTGCTTTTCCCTGAGCCAGCGCATATGGGAAATTCCCCAGGCGGCAGCCAGGAAGAACAGAATCAGGATCACCATATAAGCGGACGGAAAATACGGAAGATCCACACGCAGCAGATCGTCCATATAAGAAGACTGCAGCAGAGGAAAAAGAAATTCCCTGATGCTGGTGACAGTCCCCTCGCTTTGGATATTGTACAGCTCTACAACAGCATAGGCGCCCAGAAAGGCAAGGATAATGCCGGCCAAATGGACAAGTACACCCCGGATCAGGGAAAGGGTGTTTTTCGTTTTATCACAGAACAGCCGCAGGATCCAGAAGCCGGCCCAGGCTGCCGCGCAGAAAATCCCGCTTTCCGTATTCCATAGAATAGCGATAAATGAAAGAAGATATCCAAGAATACAGAAGATTCTGCTGAGTTTTTTATAGCGTACGCAGAATGCGGCGTAGCAGAGCATGAGACTCATAAAAAGAATCCTGTGGGGCCAGAGCTGCCAGTAGATGCCGCTTCTCATGGCGAGAACTGGAAAGGTCATGGCTACAGCGCCGAGAAATCTGAGCACATTGTTTTTTACCATAAAGTGAAGAGCCAGAAAAGCGGCCAGAAAGCACAGCGCGCCTATCATGGAATTCAGGAGGATAAAATCGATCAGATCTCCGCCCAAAAGCTTCATCGGAAGCTTATATAAAATCGCGTAGTGGCCGTAGATGCTCGTTGTGTTTTCCGTGTAGGGACTGCCGTGAAGGACATTATATACAGAGTTAAAATATGCGTCCATATGGAGGCGGTCAGGCTCGTCGCGGAGAAATACTGCCGGCGTATAAAAATTATAGCCCGCCAGAACTGTCAGTATCCCGTACAGGGGAAACAAGGCGTGATCCCTGACGGATACAGAGGTTTTCCTTATAAAAGCAAGGAAAAAAAGCGATCCGCAGGCCAACGCCAGCATCACAAGCCACAGGGGCATGGTGTGCCAGATATATCTGGCGGATACGGAGCCGTAAACGTTGGTCTCAAGAATATACATAGCCGCCAGAAAGATAAGGTTCCCCGCGAAAAGAACAGCCGACAGAGCGAAGGCCGCGGAGGGATTATCCAAAATACTCTTTTTCTTCGTGCGATTCGTCACTAGACATAAAACAAGGTAGGAAACACAGAATAAAATCACTGTCATTGCGTAAGTGAGAAGATTAAGATTTCCCAGCGAGCTCACTGTCGCGGACACGGAAGGGATTTTCAGACAGCAGGCCGCGAAGCCGAAGGAAATCAAGAGAGATACAAGAAAAGCCGTAATCTTGTTTGTTGATGGTTTCATGGTACTCATTCCTTTTCTAAATTTAATTCATCACAAATTATCATCTATGATAGAAGGGGATTTGTCAAGAATTTCTGTGAAGATTCTTACAGGGGGATTATGAAGAAAATTCTTGAAATTGGCAAATGCTTATGATACAATAGGCAATAGTTGATTAGGAGGTGTAACCGAAGTGCAGATATTGAAGATTATCCTGACTATAATCTTTGCCATAGATTGTATAGCCCTTACCGCAGTCGTACTGATGCAGGAAGGTAAGCAGCAGGGTCTGGGAACCATCGCAGGCGTTGCGGATACCTACTGGGGAAGAAATAAGGGACGTTCTATGGAGGGAGGCCTTGTGAAGGCAACGACCCTGATGGCAGTGTTGTTCTTTGTTCTGGCCCTTGTGTTAAATATCATTTATTAAGAATTATTTAGAGCAAAACGGAAACACTCTTGTATATTCGCAAGAGTGTTTTTTATATCATAGGAAATACCTTGTTGCGTTAATATATGAAAGTATTGACTTTCCTATGATATAAAAACCCTTCGGGGGATGCACACTTTGTTATATCATAATCATAGGAGATACTTTGTTGCATTAATGTACGAAAGTATATAAGAGTATGTCAGAGGAGTTTCAGTGAGCAGAAAAAAAATCTGGGAAAAAAAGAAAAATTTTTCAAAAGAAAAACGAACAGTTAAAAAGAAAAATCTTAAGAGCCTGAAAAAAATGGGTATACTCCGTGAAGGTATCTTTATCGGAAATTCCAGAGGCTTCGGCTTTGTGGAAACAGGAGAGGACGAGGAAGATATTTTTATTCCCGCCGACGATACGGGGACGGCTCTCCACGGAGACCGGGTGCAGGTGCTTGTAGGCAGAGATGAAAAACAGGGCAGACGCCGTGAGGGGACAGTTGTAAAGATCCTGGAACGGGGAACAAAGGAGATTGTGGGAACCTTTCAGAGAGAGGCGGATTACGGCTTTGTTCTCTGTGACAATCAGAAGTTTTCAAAGGACGTATATATTTCCCCAAAAAACTCCAAAGGAATCCGCGATGGAGAAAAGGTGGTGGCCGAGATCACAGACTACGGCTCTTCCAGACGGAAGCCGGAGGGCAGGATCACGGAGAAGCTGGGTAATCTTCATTCGCCGGGAGCGGATATTCTTGCCATTGTGAAAAGCTATCAGATCCCCTCGGAATTTCCGGAGAGAGTGCTGAATCAGGCGATGAGAGTGCCGGATCATGTGCAGGAGGCCGATCGGAGCGGACGGGAGGATCTCACCGGACTGATGACGGTGACTATTGACGGTGAGGACGCAAAAGATCTGGACGACGCGGTGTCTCTTACAAAAGAAAACGGTATTTATCATCTGGGAGTACACATCGCGGATGTGAGCAACTATGTGCAGGGAGGAAGCGCGCTGGATAAGGAGGCGCTTAAGCGGGGAACGAGTGTTTATCTGGCGGACCGCGTGATCCCTATGCTTCCGGAGAGACTGTCCAACGGAATCTGTTCCCTGAATCAGGGAGTGGACCGTCTGACCTTAAGCTGCCTGATGGATATTGATGAAAAGGGAAATGTGACAGATCACAGAATTGTAGAATCCGTGATCTGTGTGGACCGGCGCATGAGCTACAGTCAGGTGCGGCGCATCCTGGAGGACGGAGAGACGGAAACCAGCAGAGAGTACCGGGAATTTGTACCGATGTTTTTCCTGATGAAGGAGCTGTCCGGGATCCTCAGGAGCCATCGCCATAACAGAGGCTCCATTGACTTTGATTTTCCGGAGAGCAAAATCACGCTTAACGGCGCGGGAAGAGCCATTGACGTACAGCCCTATGAATCCAATGCGGCTACGGAGATCATTGAGGATTTTATGCTCCTGGCCAATGAGACTGTGGCCAGAGAATACTGCAGAGGAGAGTATCCTTTTGTGTACAGAACCCACGAGAATCCTGATCCGGAAAAAGTAGAAGGCCTTCTCAGCCTTCTGCGCCATCAGGGTGTTAAGGTGCAAAAATCCGGAGAAGAGATCACCTCCAAGGAAATCCAGGAGATCCTGGAGAAGATCCAGGGGCTTCCAAATGAAGGAATGATCAGCCGCATGACGCTCAGAACCATGAAGCA
Organism: Candidatus Blautia faecipullorum; assembly: GCA_019115125.1. Taxonomy (GTDB): domain Bacteria; phylum Bacillota; class Clostridia; order Lachnospirales; family Lachnospiraceae; genus Blautia_A; species Blautia_A faecipullorum. The sequence continues at coordinate 17,551 of DXEG01000027.1, read as the reverse complement.
GGCAAAATATACAACAGAATGCAGCGGCCATTTCGGTCTTGCCGCAAGATATTACTGCCATTTTACATCTCCCATCCGGCGGTATCCGGACCTCCAGATCCACAGGATCATCCGCGACAATCTGAGAGGACGGCTCCAGCGGGAGGGAAGGACAGAGCACTACAGAGAAATCCTGGAGGAAGTGGCGCGCCAGTCCAGTGTCTGCGAGAGAAGAGCCCAGGAGGCGGAGCGTGAGTCTGATAAAATGAAAAAAGCAGAGTATATGTCCTATCATCTGGGAGAAGAATTTGACGGGATCATTTCAGGAGTCGCGGGCTATGGCTTCTATGTGGAGCTGGACAATACGGTGGAGGGCCTGGTTCATATCTCTTCGCTGAGGGACGATTATTATTCTTATGATCAGGAGAATATGGAGCTGCGCGGGGAACTGACAAAAAAGGTTTATTATTTAGGGCAGCGGGTAAGGGTAAGGACATCCGACGCGGACCCGCTGAAAAGAACAGTGGAGTTTACGCTGGCAGAAGGGGAAGGAAGTGATACAGATGCCGAAGAAAACCGGAATCAGACTGATCGCCAATAATAAAAAGGCGTTTCATGATTATTTTATTGAGGATACTTATGAGGCGGGGATCGCCCTGGCCGGGACAGAGGTAAAATCTCTTCGTACAGGCAAGTGCAGCATTAAGGAGTCTTTTGTCCGGGTTGAGCAGGGAGAGGTATACATTTACGGGATGCATATCAGTCCCTACGAAAAAGGAAACATTTTTAACAAGGATCCTCTGCGGGTGCGCAAGCTGCTGCTTCACAGGCATGAGATCAACAAAATAGAAGGAAAATTAAAGGAAAAGGGACTTACCCTTGTTCCGCTGAAGGTGTATTTTAAGGACAGCCTTGCGAAAGTTGAGATCGGCGTGGCCCGGGGCAAGAAATTATACGACAAAAGACAGGACATAGCAAAGAAGGATCAGAAGCGCGAAGCGGAAAGAGAATTCAAAATCAGAAATCTGTAACAACATGAAGTCTAAAAATTGTATGAATTTCATCACAGTTTGGTTGACAAGAATCTGATACTTAGTATAATTAATATAATGAAACTATCATATCGGGAATTCCATTATAACGGGAGGTTTAATTATAATGAAAAAACGATATTTAGCAATGGCGGGCCTGCTTGTATTTGCTCTGGCGGCGGCAGGCTGCGGTAAGGATAACGATAAGCAGGAGGCAGAGAATATACAGGTGACTCCCACGCCGGAGCCGACAGTTACTGAAGCTGCGGATCTTGTTGATATGGAAGTTGCAGAGGAAAAAAATGTGATAGGAGAGAAGACGGCCGCGGCGTCCAAGGTGACGATCATCAACCGTACGGACGGTGAGATTGGAGCTATTTATGTTCGTGTGCATCCTGAGGATGATGAGGACGACGAGTGGGGAGACGATCTGGTTGACGGACTGTTTACCATGGCAAAGGGAGACGAGGCTGTTTATTACTTTGAAAAACCATCGAATTCCGGTACGACCTATGATATCCGCGTCACCTTTACGGAAGAAGGAAAAAACGAATATTTCTTCCGTGACCTGCCGTTGGGCTCCATGAGCCGCATTACCCTCCGGATAGACGGAACCGGAGAGGACGCCATTCCGTACGCTACTTATATGACAGGCACGAATACGAAGGAGATTTCCACTCTGAAAGCGGTGAAGGAACGGCTTGGTATCTCTGATGAGGACAGTGAGGAAGACAGCGATAATGATGAGGACGTAACGCCGACCCCGGCGCCGGAAGAAGCCGATCCGACGGAAGCTCCGGAACCGACCAGCGCTCCTGAGCCGACCAGCGCTCCGGAACAGCCTTCAGATACGGAGGACCCCACACCTACAGACGACAAGATCACTGAGGCGGAAGGCTATATCGGCCAGTCCTTTGATGATCTGGCCAGCGCTATCGGGGAAGCGCAGTCCAACGAATATGTGGACGAGCCTGAAATGGGCCGGACCGGTTATCATTATTATTCAAATTTCACAGTATCCACAGAGGTGGATGAGTACGGCAATGAAACAGTTGCCGGAATCTGGTAAAATACTGCTCTTTATATAAGGGAAAGGATGAAAGTATGAAGCGTATACTATTGAAGCTGAGCGGAGAAGCTCTTGCAGGACCAAAAAAGACAGGATTTGACGAGAGTACAGTTCTTGCTGTGGCGGAACAGATCAGGACGATCGTCCGGGAGGGAACCCAGGTGGGGATCGTGATCGGCGGCGGAAATTTCTGGAGAGGACGTACCAGCGAGACGATCAACCGCAGCAAGGCGGATCAGATCGGGATGCTGGCTACAGTGATGAACTGTATTTATGTATCAGATATCTGCAGATATCTGGGGCTTTCAACAGAAATATTCACACCGTTTGTCTGCGGCGCCTTCACGAAGCTGTATTCCAAGGACGCGGTGGAGGAGGCCTTTGCTGACGGCAGGATCCTGTTTTTTGCCGGCGGTACGGGACATCCGTATTTTTCCACTGATACGGCAACCGTTCTGAGAGCTGTGGAGATTGAGGCGGAAGCGATCCTTCTGGCGAAGGCTGTGGACGGAATTTATGACAGCGATCCTAAGACGAACCCTGCTGCGGTAAAATATGACGAGATCTCTATTGAAGAGGTGGTGGATAAGAAGCTTGCGGCGATGGATCTCACGGCGTCTATCATGTGTCTGGAGCAGAAAATGCCCATGCTTGTCTTTGGCCTGGAGGAAGAAAACAGCATTGTGAATGCTGTCCATGGTAAGTTTTCCGGTACGAAAGTAACGGTTTAACGTTGCCATTCACAGCAGCCTCAAGCACTTGCTGTTTGAGGCGTAAGAACGTGATGCAGGAGTGCAAAAATCCCATCGCCGAAGGCGATTTTAGATGGATTTTTGCAGTAACAGTTCAGCCGGCTGAACTGTTATCGGTTTAACACAAAAAACGTTAACAGCGAAAATAAGAAGAGGGAGAATTGACAAATGAATGAAAGAGTGCAGAAGTATGATGGGAAAATGACAAAAACCTTAAATGGACTGGAAGCAGAACTGACAACTATCCGCGCGGGACGCGCAAACCCACATATTCTTGATAAGATCACCGTAGATTATTATGGAAGCCCCACGCCGCTGCAGCAGGTGGCGAATATCACGGTTCCGGAAGCACGTATGATCCAGATCCAGCCATGGGAATCCAGCCTGATCAAGGCTATTGAAAAAGCAATCCTTACCTCTGACCTGGGACTGAATCCCAGCAATGACGGCAAGATCATCCGTCTTGTTCTTCCGGAGCTTACAGAGGAACGCCGTAAAGAGCTGGTGAAGGACGTAAAGAAAAAGGGAGAGGCCGCGAAGGTGGCTGTCCGCAATATCCGCCGCGATGCCAACGATGCTTTCAAAAAGCTTGTTAAGCAGGATGTTTCTGAGGATGAAGTGAAGGATTTAAGCGATGAGGTTCAGAAGCTGACAGATAAATATATCAAGGAAATTGATGCTGCTGTAGAGAAAAAATCAAAAGAAATCCTGACTGTATAAGCGGGAACGGATAAGAAGGAGAGCCGTGAAACAGAGGCTCTCCTTCTGTTGCAGAGCATACGAAGGGGCGGAGACTCTTTCGGATTGCAGAGAGGAGTTTGTATGAGAGTACCGAATCACATTGCCATTATTCTGGACGGCAACGGGCGATGGGCGAAGGCAAAGGGAATGCCGCGGGGCTACGGCCATGTAAAAGGCTGTGCGAACCTGGAATCCATCTGTGATGATATCAAGGATCTTGGTGTGAAATATCTGACGGTTTATGCTTTTTCCACAGAAAACTGGAAACGCTCCAGAGAGGAAGTGGAGGGGCTGATGAAGCTTTTCCGCAGCTATCTGAAGAAATGTATGCGGAGCGCGGAAAAAAACAAAATGAGAGTAAAGGTGATCGGGGATACAACGGCCTTTGACGACGACATCCGGCAAAAAATAAAAGAACTGGAAGAATTTTCAAAGGATTATGACGAGCTGTTTTTTCAGATCGCCCTGAATTATGGAAGCAGAGATGAAATTGTCCGCGGAATGCGCCGCCTGGCACGGGACGCGGCGGAGGGCAGGCTTATTCCGGAGGACATTGACGACGCTGTTTTTGAGAGCTATCTTGATACTGCGGGAATTCCGGATCCTGATCTCATGATCCGGACCAGCGGAGAGCAGAGACTGTCCAATTTCCTGTTGTGGCAGCTTGCCTATACAGAGTTTTATTTCACTGATGTGGCGTGGCCGGATTTCCATAAACCGGAATTAATGAAGGCCATTGAGAAATACAATGAAAGAGACCGTAGATACGGGGGAGTGAAGGAGGAATAGGGATGTTTAAGACGAGGCTCTTAAGCGGAATCCTTTTGGTTGTAATAGCGCTTGTGACGATCATAAACGGGGGCGCCTTGCTGCTGGCAGTGCTTCTGGGCATTTCTTTGATCGGCGCGGGGGAGCTGTACCTGGCTATGGGGGTACACAAGGACGGCTATGGTCTGCTGGAGATGGCCGGGTATCTCGGGATCCTCTTATACTATGGAGCGGTTGTCCTGGATTTTGAACGGTACGGCATGATGGCGGCAGTCCTGTCTGTCGTACTGCTGATGTTTGTATATGTGTTTACCTACCCGAAATACCAGGCGTCCCAGGTGATGGCCGCGTTTTTTGGCATTCTGTATGTGGGTGTGATGCTTTCCTTTATTTATCTTGCGCGTGATCTTCCGGACGGCAAATATATCGTCTGGCTGATCTTCATCTGCTCATGGGGCTGCGATACCTGCGCCTACTGTGTGGGAATGTTGATCGGGAAGCACAAGATGGCTCCCGTGCTGAGCCCGAAAAAATCCGTGGAAGGCGCTGTGGGCGGCGTGCTTGGGGCCGCGGCCCTTGGCGCGGCTTACGCGGCGGTATTCCATGAGCCGGCGGCGGAATACGCGGTGATCTGCGCGGTAGGAGCGCTGATCTCCATGGTTGGCGATCTGGCCGCGTCCGCGATCAAGAGAAACCAGGGGATTAAAGATTACGGCAAACTGATCCCGGGCCATGGAGGGATCCTTGACCGTTTTGACAGTGTGATCTTTACAGCCCCCGTTATTTATTATATGGCGCTGTTTCTGCTGGGCCGCTAGGGCGGTACAGGCGGCGGGAGAAACTGCAGTGAGGAGGATATTATGAAGAAAATCGCGATTTTGGGCTCTACAGGCTCCATTGGGACACAGACGCTGGACGTTGTCCGCGCCAATGGCGACATTGAAGTCCTCGGGCTCAGCGCAGGAAGAAATATAGAGAAGCTTGAGGCGCAGATCAGGGAGTTTTCGCCGAAGCTGGCGGCAGTATGGGATGAGAAAAAGGCGGAAGAGCTGGCGGTGAAGATCCGGGATACGGATACCAGGGTGGTCTGCGGTATGGACGGCCTTCTGGAGCTTGCCTCCATGGATGGACCGGAAATTCTTGTCACTGCTATCGTAGGGATGCTGGGGATCCGTCCGACCATCGAGGCCATCCGGGCGGGAAAGGATATTGCCCTTGCCAATAAAGAGACTCTGGTCACAGCGGGACATCTGATCATGCCTATGGCAAAAGAATACGGCGTGCGCATCCTTCCGGTGGACAGCGAACACAGCGCTGTTTTTCAGGCGCTGAACGGAGAGAATCCCCGGGAGATACATAAGCTGCTGATCACAGCGTCGGGAGGGCCTTTCCGGGGCAGGAAGAGAGCGGAACTTGCCCATGTCACAGTGGCGGATACGCTGAAGCATCCGAATTGGGTTATGGGACAGAAGATCACTGTGGATTCCGCGACCCTTGTCAATAAAGGACTGGAGGTCATGGAGGCCCGCTGGCTTTTCGATGTGGATCTGGATCAGATCCAGGTAGTGGTGCAGCCCCAGAGTGTAATTCATTCCATGGTGGAATTTCAGGACGGCGGAATTATGGCGCAGCTTGGAACGCCTGATATGCGCCTTCCTATTCAGTACGCGCTGTATTATCCCAACAGGCGGTATCTGGAAGGCGACCGGCTTGATTTCGCGTCTCTGGGACAGATCACCTTTGAGGAACCGGACACGGAGACCTTCCTGGGGCTTCCCATGGCGGTACGGGCGGCAAAAGAAGGGGGCTCCATGCCTACGGTGCTTAACGCCGCCAATGAGCTCGCTGTGAAGAAGTTCCTTCACGGAGAGATTGGATTTTTGGATATTTACGAGATTATCGGGCAGTCTATGGAAAGACACAGAAAGATAGAGCAACCAGATCTTGAGGAAATCCTGGCAGCAGAGAACGAGACATATCAGTGGATTGAAAGCAGGTGGTAAATTGAAAATTCTGATTGCTGTGATCATATTCAGCGCGATTATCCTGATACATGAGCTGGGACATTTTCTTCTGGCAAAGAAAAACGGCATTGTGGTGACGGAGTTTTCTCTTGGCATGGGGCCGAGACTTGTCAGTACCCAGAAGGGCGGAACCCGTTATTCCATCAAGCTTTTTCCCATCGGCGGATCCTGCGCTATGCTGGGAGAAGATACAGGTGAAGACGAGCTTCCCGGAACCTTCAACGCGGCGCCGGTCTGGGGAAGAGTTTCGGTGGTCGCGGCCGGACCTGTTTTCAATTTTATTCTGGCTTTTGTGCTGTCGGTGATCATTACTGCCTTTGTAGGCTACGACCCGGCGGAGATCATGGAGGTGAAAGCGGGATCCTCGGCGGAGCAGGCTGGACTTCAGAAAGGCGATATCATTACAGAGTATAACGGCTATCATATTGATCTGGCGCGGGATCTGTACGTCTATTCTTACCTGAACGAACTGACGGAGGAGCCTGTCACGGTTAAAGTGAAGCGCGGCGGAGAAGAGCGTACGGTGACCTTTGAACCGGATGTGAACGTCCGGTATCTCCTGGGCTTTAACCGTTCGGACGCAGATTCCATGGAGGTGGTATCTCTGATCGAGGGGATGCCCCTGCAGGAGGCGGGACTGGAGCCGGGAGATGTGATCACCTCTGTGGGAGGGACGCCCACTCCCGACGGATCGGCCTATGACGCGTATCTGGAGGAGCACCCTCTCTCAGACGAACCTCTGGAGATCACCTATGAGAGAAACGGTCTGGAATATACCGCTGAGATCACACCAAGAGAATACCGGACTCCTGAGCTGGGCTTTTCCTACAATGTAGGATATATAAAGACAGAGGGCTTCCAGGTGCTGAAATACGCGGCTCTGGATGTAAAATATATGATCAGGACCACCGTGCTGAGCCTGAAGGAGCTGGTTACGGGAGGACTGGGCGTAAAAGATCTCAGCGGCCCGGTAGGCGTTGTGGACGCTATCGGAACCGCTTATGAAGAAAGTAAAGACGAAGGGGCTCTGATGGTGTGGATGAACCTTCTGAATATGGCGGTCCTGCTGTCCGCGAACCTTGGAGTGATGAATCTTCTTCCTCTGCCCGCGCTGGACGGCGGAAGGCTGGTGTTCCTTCTGGTGGAGGCCGTCCGCAGAAAGCCGGTCAACCGGGAGGTGGAAGGTATGATCCATTTCGCCGGCCTGATGCTTTTGATGGTACTGATGATCGTTGTCATGTACAATGATGTTTTAAAGATTTTTTGAGGATGAACTGTTTTCTGTGGTGTGATATTGAGCAGAGGTCGCGCATAGAATCCTGTAAGAGCATTTCAGGAGAACGGAATGTATCAAAAATATCCATTCAGCAGAAATAGAGAGGTGCGGGCCCAGCAGGAACAGACAGACAGAGGCGGGCTTCAGGTAACCGTACTGACAGAGGACGGAGCAAAGCCGGTGGAAAACGCTCTGGTGAGGATTTCCTATACCGGAGTGCCGGACAGTACTCTGGAAGAGATAAGGACAGATTCATCCGGCCAGACGCCGGTTCTGGATCTGAAAACACCTCCTCTGGAATACAGCCTGGAGCCTTCGGAGGAACAGCCCTATGCGGAATATACGGTTCAGATCGAGGCGGAGGGCTTTGAGCCGGAGGAAGTAGCGGGAACAGAGGTTCTCCCGGATGTTCTTGCGCAGCAGCCTGTGCGGCTGAGACTTCGCGCCGCAGGGGAATTTGAGAGGATTGTGATCGGTCCTCACACTTTGTTTGAGAAATATCCTCCAAAGATACCGGAAGCGGAAATAAAGCCGGTGGATGAAACGGGCGAGATCGTGCTCAGCCGTGTGGTGATCCCGGAATATGTAGTCGTTCATGACGGCCCTGTGGGGGACGCTCAGGCATCTAATTACTATGTCCGCTACAGAGATTATATAAAAAATGTTGCCAGCAGTGAAATTTACGCTACCTGGCCGGACGATACCATACGAGCCAACGTACTGGCGATCATGTCCTTCACCCTGAACAGGGTTTACACAGAATGGTATCGGAATAAAGGCTATGATTTTACCATCACCTCATCCACCGCCTATGATCACAAGTGGATTTACGGAAGGAATATTTTTGATACGATCTCCAGGATCGTGGATGAGCTGTTTGAAAATTATCTTTCAAGACCTGACGTGCGCCAGCCGATCCTGACTCAGTACTGCGACGGAAGAATGGTGCAGTGTCTGGACAGAGGCTGGATGACTCAGTGGGGAAGCAAGACACTCGGAGACCGAGGATATTCCGCCATAGAGATACTCAGGAATTTTTATGGAAATGATATGTATATCAATGTGGCGGAGGCTGTTTCGGGAATTCCGGCGTCCTGGCCGGGATATGATCTGGATATCGGGGCCACGGGGCAAAAGGTGCGCCAGCTTCAGGAGCAGTTGAATACCATCGCCGGTTCTTACCCGGCGCTGCCCAGGATCGGCGCGGATGGAATTTACGGAGAGAGAACCAGGGACGCGGTTGAGAAATTTCAGAGTATTTTCGGCCTTCCGGTTACAGGAATTGTAGATTATCCCACCTGGTACAAGATACAGGAAATCTATGTGGCGGTAAGCCGGATCGCGGAGCTGAACTAGATTTAAAAAAAAATTGAAAAATTTTCAAAAAAAGTGTTGACTTTGTCTGCCGGCTTTGCTATACTATCACTTGTCGCGAGGGAGAAAAAAAGAATCCCAAAGAAATGCGATTTGCGGAAGTGTCGGAACTGGCAGACGAGCAAGACTAAGGATCTTGTGAGCAATGCGCTCGTGTGGGTTCAAGTCCCATCTTCCGCAGTCAAAAACCCTTGGTTTCAAGGGTTTTTTCTTTTGCCTGAAATAAAGGTATAAATAAAAGCAGGGAAAGTATAAAGTGCTTTCTCTGCTTTTATAACCTCAGCTATGGGGAGTGTCAACCAAGATGGAGTTCTTTTTTCAGTGCATCTTGAAGAATTTGAGAAAAATTCACGTTCCTTTCCAGAGCGGCAGCGTTTAACCATGCCGGAAGTGTTACAGTACGGTTTACAGAACGGTTTACTTGTGCCATGCGAATAGAGGGCATATATACATCAACAAGTACAACGCGCTCATTTTCCTTTGTTTCAATCTTTGAAAGTGGTGTAGGTGCGGGGATATGTTCCCCGTCTTCTTCCATACCATAAAGAGAAAGGCCAAGCAGTTCGCGGGCAGAGATAAGCGCGTCATCTTCATTTTCTCCGCTTGTGGCAACATCTAAATCTGGAAAAGTAACTGCAATCTCTTGTTCTGGTTCATAAGTAAATACAGCCGGATAGAAATAGCGTTCTACTTTTTTCATGGGCTTACATCTCCTATCTATTAATTTTGGGGAGTGCCGGGGCTACCGGAATAGTAGCCCTGACTGTCTTTCAATGCTATCAAGCGTTTTTCTGGGTATGTCCTTGTCAGGATGTTTTAAGGTTACACGCCCATTTTTGGTTGGGTGCTTGAATTGGTGGTGACTTCCTACGCAATTCACTTCATACCATCCATCAGCCTTTAGTATTTTCAAGACCTCCCGTGATGAATAACTTTTCATGTAGTTGTTCCTCCTGACAAATATAATATAACACATATAAAAATATTTGCCAATAGGTATAACACATGTTTTTGTGTTTGCCTTGGCTTTTGTCATGCCCCCAGGCGGTCAAAATTTCCATGCTGAAATTTCCATGCTGATTTTTTTGAAAAAAAGAGGAATTTGAGACTTTGTGTAGAATATAATTAATAAGAGGTATTTTGTCAGTCTGTGGAGGAATTGCCTATGAATATCAGAGAAACCATGGAACAGAGGGAATTTGAGCTTCTGAGCCCCTATGCTTCCCACAGTATTCATTCACGGGGAAGAGAGCGGCCGGAGGAGGAGTGCGACGTGAGGACGGTCTATCAGCGGGACAGAGACAGGATACTGCACTGCAAAGCGTTCCGCCGTCTGAAGGATAAGACGCAGGTGTTTCTTGCTCCTCAGGGAGATCACTACAGAAACCGCCTCACCCATACGCTGGAGGTTTCGCAGATTGCCCGCACCATTGCCAAGGCGCTCCGCCTGAATGAGGATCTGGTAGAAGCCATTGCCCTGGGACATGATCTGGGTCATACGCCCTTCGGACATGCCGGCGAGCACGCTCTGGATCAGATACATCCCGGAGGCTTCGCTCATTATAAGCAGAGTATCCGCGTGGTACAGGTTCTGGAGAAGGACGGCGAGGGGCTGAATCTTACCTGGGAGGTAAGGGACGGGATTCTGAACCACCGCACCAGCGGAAGCCCGGCTACTCTTGAAGGACAGGTAGTGCGCTTTTCCGACAAGATCGCCTATCTTCACCATGATATGGACGACGCCCAGCGGGCCGGGATCATTACCGAGGATAATATTCCCATTACGCTCAGAATGCTTCTGGGCTATACGACAAGAGAGAGGCTGAATACCTTTGTTCACGATATTATTGAGAACAGCCTGGAAAAGGACAGTATCCAGATGTCTCCTGAGATACAGGAAGGGCTGACGGAGCTGAGAACGCTGATGTTTCGGAGCGTGTATACCAACAACGAGGCCAAGAGGGAGGAGAAAAAGGCGGTAAATGTGCTGAGGCAGCTCTATCAGTACTACACAGAGCATCCGGAATCTATGTCGAGAGAGTACCGGGATCTTCTGAGACGGGGAGAATCCAGGGAGCAGACTGTCTGCGATTATATTTCCGGTATGACGGATCAGTATTCTATGGCGAAATTCAGAGAACTGTACATACCGCAGTCGTGGGAGGTATATTGAAATGAAGAGGAGGAAGGGTAATGCGGTATTCAGACGATATCATTGAGGAAGTGCGGAGCAAAAATGATATTGTAGACGTAGTATCCCAATATGTAAAGCTGACAAGGAAGGGAAGCTCATATTTCGGGCTCTGCCCCTTCCATAATGAGAAAACGCCTTCCTTTTCCGTAACTCCGGGCAAGCAGATGTATTATTGCTTCGGCTGCGGAGCAGGAGGAAATGTTTTCAATTTTATTATGGAATATGAGAATTTTACCTTTGGGGAAGCGCTGAAGCATCTGGCGGACAGGGCGGGAGTAGAGCTCCCTAAGATGGAATATTCCAGAGAGGTCAGGGAAAAAGCCCAGGAAAAGGCGGAGCTCCTTGACATTAATAAACAGGCCGCGCAGTATTATTATTACCAGCTTCGCACGGAAAAGGGGGCGGCGGGGCTTCGGTATCTCACCGACAGAGGGCTTACCGAGGAGACTATGCGCAGCTTCGGCCTGGGATATTCGGACAGAATCAGCGGCGGTCTGTACCGCTATCTGAAATCAAAGGGATATAAGGACGAACGTTTAAGGGAATCCGGACTTTTCAATGTGGACGAGCGCCACGGCATGTACGATAAGTTCTGGAACCGGGTGATCTTTCCCATCATGGACGTAAATAACCGGGTGATCGGGTTCGGCGGAAGAGTGATGGGAGACGGGAAACCGAAATATCTCAATTCTCCGGAGACCAGGATTTTTGACAAAAGCCGCAATCTATACGGACTGAATGTTGCGAGAAAAACCAGAAAGAGTTACATGATCCTCTGCGAGGGCTATATGGATGTGATTTCCATGCATCAGGCGGGCTTCACCAACGCGGTGGCTTCTCTGGGAACGGCTCTCACATCCGGGCACGCCAGCCTTTTGAAACGCTATACCCAGGAGGTCCTTCTTCTTTATGACAGCGACGAGGCGGGCGTCCGGGCGGCGCTGAGAGGAATCCCCATTCTCAGGGAGGCCGGAGTCAGCTCCCGGGTAGTGGATCTGAAGCCCTATAAGGATCCCGACGAGTTCATCAAAAATATGGGAGCAGCGGCCTTTGAGGAACGACTGAACCAGGCTTCCGACAGTTTCATGTTCCGTGTCCGTGTGGCGGAAGGGGAATTTCCCATGGCAGAGCCTCAGGGACAAAACCGTTTCTTTGAGCGGTGCGCGGAGATGCTTCTGGAGCTGAGGGACGAGCTGGAACGGAATCTGTATATTGACGCTGTGGTAAAAGAATACGGAGGACGCTACGGGATCAGCAGCGAGGATCTGAGGAGAAGGGTAAACACTCTTGCCCTGAAGGGGACGCCGGCAGAGAACAGGCTCCGTCCAAAGCCGTCCTCTTCCGAGAAAAAGAAAAGAGATTCAGCTTCCGCCCAGGCTCAGAAGCTGATGCTGACCTGGCTTGTGACATATCCCGGAATTTTTGACGAAGCCGAAAAATATCTTTCCCCGGAGGATTTTACAGTGCCCTTATACCGTGAGGTGGCGGAAATGCTTTTCGAACAGAAAAAGCAGGGAGATGTGAATCCGGCCAGGCTTCTGAACAGCTTTCCGGACAGCGACGAGCAGCGGGAGGCGGCGTCTCTGTTTAACACATCCATTCATCTGGAAAATCAAAAAGAGCAGGAGCAGGCATTCGCGGATACGCTTCTGCGGATCAAAACAGAAAGTCTTGCCGAAAAAAACCGCAGATGGGATCCGACAGATCTTCAGGGCCTGCAGGAACTTTTAAAAGCAAAAAAAGAATTGGAAGAACTTGGGCGGAAACGCCGGGAACTGCATATTTCTTTTGAATAAGGATAAAATATAAACACTATATGGAGGGATTAGGTACCTATGGAAATGAATATGGGTAAATTCAGTGAAAAACTGGTAGAACTTCTGGAGCTGGCAAAAAAGAAAAAGAATGTGCTGGAATATCAGGAGATCAACGATTTTTTTAAGGATCAGCCTCTGGAAGTCAGCCAGATGGAAAAGGTCTTTGACTTTCTGGAAGCCAGCGGAGTGGATGTTCTTCGCTTTGCAGGGAGTGACGAAGAGCTGATCTTGGACGACGACGTGGATATGGATAAGCTGGATGAAGAGGAAGAGGTGGAGCTGGACAAGATCGACCTTTCTGTTCCCGAGGGAGTGAGCATTGAGGATCCTGTCCGCATGTATCTGAAAGAAATCGGAAAGGTGAGCCTTCTTACCGCGGATGAGGAGATCGAGCTGGCAAAGCGCATGGAGCAGGGCGACGAGGCGGCCAAAAAGCGCCTGGCGGAAGCCAATCTCCGTCTGGTGGTGAGCATCGCGAAGCGTTATGTGGGACGCGGTATGCTGTTCCTGGATCTGATCCAGGAAGGAAATCTGGGCCTGATTAAGGCGGTGGAAAAATTTGATTACCGCAAAGGATATAAATTCAGCACCTACGCGACCTGGTGGATCCGTCAGGCCATTACCAGAGCTATTGCCGACCAGGCCAGAACCATCCGTATTCCGGTGCATATGGTGGAAACCATCAACAAGCTGATCCGCGTGTCCCGTCAGCTCCTGCAGGAGCTCGGGCGTGAACCTACCCCGGAGGAGATCGCCGAGGAGATGGATATGTCGGTGGACCGCGTCCGTGAAATCCTCAAAATTTCCCAGGAGCCGGTTTCTCTGGAAACGCCTATCGGCGAGGAGGAGGACAGTCATCTGGGCGACTTTATCCAGGACGATAATGTTCCGGTTCCTGCCGACGCGGCGGCCTTTACCCTTTTGAAGGAGCAGCTCATTGAGGTTCTGGGAACTCTTACAGAGAGAGAACAGAAGGTTCTGCGCCTCCGTTTCGGACTTGACGACGGACGGGCCCGCACTCTGGAAGAGGTTGGAAAGGAATTTAACGTTACCCGCGAGAGAATCCGTCAGATCGAGGCCAAGGCGCTCCGCAAGCTGCGCCATCCCAGCCGCAGCCGGAAGCTGAAGGATTATCTGGATTAAGGGGCACAGGGATGCAGTTATCTTTAAGACTGTCCGCTGTTGCGGATATGGTGACGGAAGGAAACCGGCTGGTAGATGTGGGATGTGATCATGGATATCTGCCGGTGTACCTGATACTGAATAATAGAATTCCCTCCGCGATCGCCGCGGATGTGGGAAAAGGCCCTTTGTCCAGAGCGCAGGAGCATATCGGCAGGTATGGACTGGGAGCGTACATAGAAACAAGACTTTGCGACGGCCTTCACGGAATCGGCTGTGATGAGGGCGACACCCTGGTCCTCGCGGGGATGGGCGGCCCCTTGATGGAGCGCATCCTTGGGGAGGGAAAAGAAGCTCTCTCCGGCTTCCGGGAGCTGATCCTGCAGCCCCAGTCGGACGTGCCTCATCTTCGCCGCTTTCTACTGGAGAAGGGTTTTCAGATCGTCCGGGAGGAGTTTGTCCGGGAAGAAGGAAAATTTTATCCCATTATGAAAGCTGTTCCTGTATATGGGAAGGATGGCGAGAGGGAGAATGCAGACGACTGGACGGAGGAGGAGCTTTTGTTCGGCCGGTTTCTTCTGCGGGGAAAGCACCCCGTACTGAAGGAGTACCTCCGGCGGGAGCTGAGGATCCGTCAGGAGATCCTGGATCAGCTTACCGGCGCCGTGTCTCTCAGCGGAGACGCCCGGAAGCGAAAAATAGAAGTAGAGGAGGAAAAACGGCAGATTCTTGCCGCCTTAAATCAATATGAAAGTGAATGAACTGACAGCCTGGCTGGAAAACCAATATCCAGGCCGGATGGCGGAGGATTGGGACAACGTAGGGCTCCTTGTAGGCGACGACAGCGCGGAGGTCTCTCATGTGTTTCTTGCTCTGGACTTGACGGAACAGACCCTTGAGGAGGCGCTGGAGGCCGGGGCGGATATGGTGATCACCCATCATCCCATGATCTTTCATGGAATGAAAAAGATCAATAATCATGATTTTACAGGCCGGAAGGTTCTGACGCTGATCCGCCGCGGGATCCAGTATTACGCCATGCACACCAATTATGATATTCTCGGAATGGCGGAGCTCAGCGCGGACTATCTGAAGCTGAAGGACCGTCAGGTGCTGACTGTTACAGAAGAAACCGGGAGCGGACAGGAAGGCCTTGGAAGAGTGGGCGTTCTTCCGCGCAGGATGACTCTGCGTGAGTGCGGTGAATTTGTAAAAGATGCCTTTGCTCTTCCCGACGTCCGGATTTATGGTGATCCGGATATGCCGGTGGAGAAGGCGGCGGTGTGCACAGGAAGCGGAAAGAGCCTTCTTGGGGATGTATTCGCAAAGGGCGCCCAGGTGTACATCACCGGGGATGTTGACTATCATACCGGGATCGACGCTGTGGCCCAGGGACTTGCGATCATCGACGCTGGTCATTACGGCACGGAATATATTTTTATGGACGCCATGAAAAAAACTTTGAGCGCGCGGTATCCGGAGCTGAAAATATCATGCGCGAAGATCAGAGCCCCATATACTGTATTGTGTCAGGAGTGAGAACAGGAGGTTTCAGGACGATATGGAGCAGACAGCAAAAGTAACGATCGGGGAAAGGACAGAGGAGTATCCCCTGGGAACCAGCTACGCGGACATTGTAAAGAAATACCAGACAGATGAAAAGGCGCCGGTGATTCTTGTTACAGTAAACGGGAAACTGAGGGAGCTTCATAAAAAACTGAAAAAAGACTGTACCATCGAGTTTGTGACCACAAGGGATCCGATCGGACATAAAACATACAAAAGAAGCGCCTGCCTGATCCTGCTGAAGGCCATTTATGACGTGGCGGATCATCATTGTATTGACAAGGTGGTGATCCACTACTCCGTAGGTTCCGGGTATTATTTTACCATAGAGGGATCGGTTGTCCTTGACCAGAGGTTCCTGGATCAGGTGAAGGAACAGATGAAGGCGATCGTGAGGGCGGAGATCCCGATCATCAAGCGTTCGGTGGGAACGGACGAGGCCATCGCCCGGTTTCACAGACACCGGATGTATGATAAGGAGAAGCTGTTCCGTTACCGCAGGGTATCCAGAGTGAATCTGTACAGTATCGGAGAGTACGAGGATTATTTTTACGGATTTATGGCCAACCATTCCGGATATATCAAATATTTCGACCTGAAGCTCTATGACGACGGCTTTGTACTGGAGCTGCCGGAGAGCAGCGCGCCGGATGTGATCCCGCCTTTTGCCCCGGAGGAGAAAATTTTCCGGGTGCAGAAGGAATCCAAGGAGTGGGGAGAAAAAATGGACATTTCCTGTGTGGGCGATCTGAACGACCGGATTACCCGGGAGGGGATCCGGAGCATCCTTTTGGTCCAGGAGGCGCTGCAGGAAGCCAAAATTTCCGATATTGCGGAGCAGATCAAAAAAGCGGGAAATAAAAAATTCGTGATGATCGCGGGCCCCTCCTCCTCGGGGAAAACAACCTTCTCCCACAGGCTTTCCATTCAGCTCATGGCCCACGGAATGAGACCGCATCCCATCGCGGTGGATAATTATTTTGTCAACAGAGACCAGACCCCGCTGGATGAATACGGTGAAAAAAATTACGAGTGCCTGGAGGCCATCGACGTAGAACAGTTTAATAAAGACATGCTGGCCCTTTTGAGCGGAGAGCGTGTAGAGCTTCCGGTTTTTAATTTTAAGACAGGGCTGAGGGAATACAGAGGGGATTATCTCACGCTTGGCAGAGACGACGTTCTTGTGATCGAGGGAATACACGGGCTGAATGATCAGCTCAGCTATGCGCTTCCTGTGGAAAACAAATTCAAAATTTATATCAGTGCTCTGACGCAGCTTTCTGTTGACGAGCATAACAGAATTCCCACAACGGACGGGCGGCTGATCCGGAGAATCGTCAGGGACGCCAGAACAAGAGGTATTTCCGCTAAGGACACTATCGCGCGATGGCCCTCTGTGAGGCGTGGAGAGGAGGAGAATATCTTCCCTTTCCAGGAGCAGGCGGACGTGATGTTCAATTCCGCTCTCGTATATGAGCTGGCCTGTCTGAAGCTGTACGCGGAGCCGCTCCTTTTCAGCATCAGTAAAGAAGAGCCGGAATATGTGGAGGCCAAACGCCTCCTGAAGTTTTTTGATTATTTTGTGGCGGTGCCCAGCGAGGAAGTGCCTCATAACTCCATCCTGAGAGAATTCGTCGGGGGAAGCTGCTTTGATGTATAGATTATAAATTTTTCTTTACTTCAAAATAAAAGCGTGATAGAATAGCTTTTGCGCAACCAGGACAGGTGATCGCGGCTGTACAGACGAAAGGGTGCAGACGAGGAAAGTCCGGGCTTCACAGGGCAGGATGCCGGATAACGTCCGGTGGAGGCGACTCCCAGACCAGTGCAACAGAAAT
>DXEG01000026.1 GCA_019115125.1 Candidatus Blautia faecipullorum | reverse complement strand
TCCTATTAAACTCTCTTTACTGCGCCAAATTTACAGGATTCCTCACACTTGCCGCACTTAATGCAGACAGCGGGATCGATCTTATGCTGCTGTTTCTTCTCGCCGCTGATCGCGCCCACCGGACAGTGTCTCGCGCAGGCTGTACAGCCCTTGCAGTCCTCTGTGATCTCATAGTGGATGAGAGCCTTACAGGATTTTGCAGTACATTTATGATTGTAAATATGATCCTCGTATTCATTGCGGAAATAACGGAGGGTGGTAAGCACCGGATTGGGGGCTGTCTGTCCAAGTCCGCACATAGCGCCGTCCTTGATCTTTCCTGCCAGCTCCTCAAGAAGCTCGATGTCTCCGTCTTTTCCTTCTCCCCTGGTGATTCTCTCAAGGATCTCCAGCATTCTCTTGGTACCGATACGGCAGTAGTTACATTTTCCGCAGGACTCCTTCTTCGTGAAATCCAGGAAGAAACGGGCCATATCTACCATACAGGTATCCTCGTCCATAACGATCATACCGCCGGAACCAACGATCGCTCCGGTCTTATTGATATCCTCGTATGTAACAGGTGTATCGATCAGCTCTGCCGGAATACATCCGCCGGAAGGACCGCCCATCTGAACAGCCTTGAATTCCTTGTCGTTTTTGATTCCGCCGCCGATGTTGTAGATAACCTCGCGGAGAGTCATACCCATAGGCACCTCCACAAGGCCGCCTTTTTTGATCTTTCCTGCAAGGGCAAATACCTTGGATCCTTTGGAGCTGGAGGAGCCTCTGTCCGCGAAGGCCTGTCCGCCGTTGGCCATGATCCATGCTACGTTGGCGTAGGTCTCCACGTTATTGATATTGGTAGGCAGCTTCCAGTAGCCCTTTGCCGCCGGGAACGGCGGTTTCAGACGGGGCATACCTCTCTCGCCTTCCAGAGACGCGATGAGAGCGGTCTCCTCGCCGCAGACAAAAGCGCCCGCGCCTGCCTTGATGCGAATGTCAAAATCAAAACCTGTGCCGAAAAGGTTTTTACCCAGGAAGCCTTTTTCTCTGGCCTGAGCCATGGCGATCTCAAGACGGGCGATGGCAAGAGGATACTCGGCACGGCAATAAATAATGCCTTCTGTAGCTCCGGCAGCAAAACCGCCGATAATCATACCTTCCAGAAGGGAATGGGGATCGCCTTCCAGTACGGAACGGTCCATGAACGCGCCCGGGTCGCCCTCGTCCGCGTTGCAGACCATGTATTTCTGCGCGCCCTTGTTGGACTTGATGGCGTTCCACTTGAACCAGGTGGGGAATCCGGCGCCGCCTCGTCCGCGAAGTCCGGAAACCTTGATCTCCTCGATCACCTCGTCCGGAGTCATGGAGGTGATTACTTTTTTTGCGGCCTCATATCCGCCTGCGGCTATGTACTCGTCGATCTTCTCGGGATTGATCTGTCCGCAGTTGCGCAGTACGATTCTCTGCTGCTGGGAAAGAAACGCCTGATCCTCTTCCGGGATCATATATTTCTCTACCGGCTTGCCGCCGATCAGATGCTCGTTTACGATCTCCTCCACCTTGTCGGTGGTACATTTTACATATCTTGCCTCCAGGCTGCCCTCGTCGTTGTATACGTCTACGATCGGCTCCAGATAACAGGTTCCGATACAGCCTGTTTTGTCAATGACAACATTTGTCAGATTTTTTTCTGCTGTGATGCGCTCAAACTCATTAGAGGTCTTTTTCGCTCCGGTAGCAATACCACAGCTTCCCTGTCCTACAACAACCTTCATATCTCTGCCTCCTATGCGTTCTTTGCTTTATAGTCGTCAAGAATCTTCGTAACAGAAGATTTTGTCAGGTTTCCGTATGTTTCCTCTCCGTCCGCGGATTTCACCATCATAACCGGCGCCAGGGAACAGCATCCAAGACAGGCTACGTTGTTCAGCGTAAACAGCCCGTCTTCCGTAGTCTCTCCGTCCTTGATCCCAAGGTGTTCACAGACAGCTTCCTCGATCATATCAGATCCGTTTACATGACAGGCCGTACCCTTGCAGAGCATGATCAGGTATTTGCCGATAGGCTGTAAACGGAACTGTGCGTAGAACGTTGCGACGCCATAGATCTTCGCCGGCATGATCCCGGTTCTTTCCGCAATGTAATTGATCGCGTCCATGGAAAGATACCCGTAAATATCCTGGGTCTGCTGAAGAATGGTGATCAGGCTTCCGGGTACTTTCGCATATTTTTCCAGTACCGGAGCCAATTCAGCGAATGACCCGCTTCCGCTGTTCTGACATCCACACATATTGC
This sequence comes from Candidatus Blautia faecipullorum, assembly GCA_019115125.1. Lineage (GTDB taxonomy): Bacteria > Bacillota > Clostridia > Lachnospirales > Lachnospiraceae > Blautia_A > Blautia_A faecipullorum. The sequence goes on along the minus strand of DXEG01000026.1, from coordinate 30,950 downwards.
TCATATGTTTTGTCCCTCCTGTATAATAATTTAAAGCATAACTGAACAGATATTTTTGAATATTACCGCTCATTCTATAAGATTATACCACAAATGGAGGGACAGTCAAAGAAAAAAGTATGGTAATTTGAAGAAAATCGTTAAAAAATCTACTGATTTTTACCTATTTTTACTTTTTGCCGGCTTCGATCAGCTCGTACAGCTTCGCGAGAGCCTCCCTGATTCCGCCCACCTCGTCAATGAGCCCCTCGCGGACGGCCTCCTCTCCCTCCAGCATGGTTCCCACATCCTTCACAAGCTGAGTGGTATCCAGCATCAACTCTTCCAGACGTTTTTGAGTCGTATGGGAATGATTGGAGATAAAGGTGGTGATCCGGTCCTGTATCTTTTCCATATTGCGGTAGGTCTGGGCCACGCCGATAAACATCCCGCTGCTGCGCACAGGATGGATCACCATAGTAGCGCTGGGTACTACGAAGGAGTAATCCGCAGACACAGCCATGGGAACGCCTATGGAGTGGCCGCCTCCCAGAACAAGCGATACGGTGGGGATACTGAGGGAAGCGATCATCTCGGCGATAGCCAGGCCTGCCTCCACGTCCCCGCCCACCGTATTCAGAAGGATCAGAAGCCCTTCAATATCTTGATCATCCTCCACCAGCGCAAGCTTGGGGAGAACATGCTCATACTTAGTGGTCTTGCTCTGGGCAGGGGCGGAGTCATGCCCCTCCACCTCTCCGATGATGGTCAGCAGCTCTACTCTCCTCCTGCCGGAGTTTTTGTCGAGAACCACCTGCCCCATCTCCTTGATCTGATCGTTCTGACGATCCTCCTTATCCAGCATCTGTTGTTTTTCTTCTTCATTTCTGTCTCCGGACATAAAAATACCTCCATTCTTATTCATGGAGGTATTATTCCCGCAATATAAAATTTCATTCAGCCTCTATAGGTCAATCTGGGGAAGCACTTATGGAAACAGATTGACACGAGGTCAATCTGGGGAAGCACTTACGGAAACAGATTGACACGAGGTCAATCTGGGGAAGAATAATCAGGCTGTCGCCTGATTATTCTTCCCAGTTATGCCATACGTCGGTTACGTCGTCGTCTTCATCCAGAAGATCCAGGGTTTTCTGAAGATTCTTTACATCTTTTTCGTCTGTAAGCTGTACATAGGTCTGGGGAACCATGGCTACCTGGGCCTCCGCCATAGGCACGCCCGCCTCCTCCAGAGCCTCGCGGACCGCGCTGAAGTCGTCCGGAGCCGTCAGCACCTCATAGCTGTCCTCTTCCTCGGAAAAATCCTCCGCACCCGCGTCGAGAGCCGCCATCATCAGCTCGTCGGAATCCATCTCACATTCTTCCTTGTCAATGATGATCTGCCCCTTCTGGTCGAACATAAAAGAAACGCAGCCCTGGGTTCCAATGCTTCCGTAGCCCTTTGTAAAAGCGTTTCTCACATTGCTGGCGGTACGGTTTTTGTTGTCGGTAAGCGTTTCCACAATGATCGCGACGCCGTTGGGACCGTATCCTTCGTAGGTGGCGCGCTCGTAATTGTCCGCGGAATCTGCCCCGGCCGCCTTTTTAATGCCGCGCTCAATGGTATCGTTGGGCATGTTGTTGGCCTTTGCCTTCGCGATCACATCGCGGAGCTTGCTGTTATTGTTGGGATCCGGGCCGCCGGCCTTTACAGCCATAACGATCTCACGGCCGATCACGGTGAAAATTTTTCCTTTTTTCGCGTCGTTCTTTTCTTTCTTATGCTTTATGTTTGCGAATTTTGAATGTCCTGACATTGTTCATTTTCTCCTTTTGTATCCTTATGGTTTATTTTTTCGGCCCGCACCTTTCCGATGGTTCTGCTGCCAAGGGAAAGGATCTTAAACCGGTAACCGTATGCGGTGATCTCATGATCCAGATCACTCTCCGCCGGAATATGTCCCAGCATTTCCGTCAGAAAGCCGTTCAGAGTTTCCATCTCCACGCCGCCGAAGTCAATTCCCAGCTCCGCGCCGACATCCTCCAGCTCCGCGAAGCCGTCGATCAGTATGCTGTTGTCCGTCTGGGTACGGATCGCGTCCTCGTCCTCGTCATATTCGTCCTGGATGTCGCCTACGATTTCTTCCAGAATATCCTCCATTGTGACGATCCCGGCGGTCTGTCCGTATTCATCTACAACGACCGCGATATGATCATGCTTCGTCTGCATGGACTTGAACAGGTTGCTGATGCTGCCCGTCTCAGGAACAAAAGCGGCCTTGCGTATCAGTCCGGGAAGATCTCCCAGAGGCTTGTATCTGGCCCAGGAATTCTGGGTTGAAAATTTCAGCGTATCCTTATAGTGGATCACGCCGCGGATATCGTCCATATCCTCGCCGTAGACCGGATATCTGGAATCCCCTTCCTCCAGCATACGGTCAACCACATCTTTGAGGACCTCGTCCAGTCCAAAGGCGGCCACACTGGTTCTGTGCGTCATAATATCGCCCGCCTTGGTGTCTGTGAAGGAAATGATGTTCTGGATCATCTCCGCCTCGTTCTTCTCGATCACACCCTGTTCATGGGCCTCGTCCACAATGGAAATGATCTCTTCCTCTGTCACGGCCTCCTGCTGCTCTCCCACAGCCACACCGAAAAGTCCGGCCGCAAGCCGGGCGAGCCAGGTGATCAGCCGGGTAACAGGATAAAGAAGCGTCACCACTCCATAGACAAGCCTCACATACCGGAAGGCGTACTGCTTCGGCCTGCAGGTTCCGATCCTGCGGAACATCAGGATGCCGAAGGAAGCGAAAAGTACCGCGCAGAGAACATATATCGGCACCAGCAGCGGAAAATGTTCTATGTAGTGGTGCAGGAAACCGGTAAGCGACGGTATCAGGATTCCTGTAAGGATCCCCGAAGCTGTTACCACCAGGGGAATGGCATTCACATACCGAACCGGTTCTTCAATCAGTTTATTCAGAAGAGCGGCCTTTTTGCTGCCATCCTCCGCCATTTTTCGTATTTCATTTTCACTCAGATCTCTGATCGCCGCGGCAAAACCATAAAGGATACCGTTCAGCAGGATCAGGATCACCAGGATCATCAGCCCCAGAAGGGGCATTCGACTGCCGTCATCCATATCGTATTCACTTATTCCTTCCTAATCCGCTGTCCATACAGCGCTTTACTGCAGGAAAACCTGCGAATCTGCATAATTACTGATAAAATATAGCACTTTCCCCGCCGTTCGTCAAGAATTCCGCCTTAAAAAGTCAGTTCCAGGCTGATTTCCAGAGCGTGGTTCACACGGTCCAGCATCCCCTGGTCCAGGTGGCACACCTTATCCTTCAGCCGTCTTTTATCAATGGTGCGGAGCTGCTCCAGCAGAATAACGGAATCCTTCTCAATTCCGTATTCCGAGGCGTCGATTTCGATATGCGTAGGCAGCTTCGCTTTATTCATTTTTGATGTAATAGCCGCGCAGATCACGGTAGGACTGTGGCGGTTCCCAACATCATTCTGAATGATCAGCACAGGCCGGATACCGCCCTGCTCACTGCCCACCACGGGTCTTAAATCTGCATAAAAAATATCCCCTCTTTTAATTACCACACAATTCACACTCCGATTCTGTTTTCTCTGTCTAAGTATTTCCAGATTTTTCTTGTGTATACATGCGTGGTTTTTCTATTTAACGTCTATTCAAAGAAAGTCTGTTCCCCCCATACTTTCCCGTCCTTTATATATATCCGGGGTACCCTTTTTGAAACGCAGCAGGCAAATTCATAGGAAAAGCGTCCTGAAAGATCGCCGAATTCTTCAATGGTGATCTCCTCCTTCCCGTCTCTTCCGATCAGCGTCGCCTGGTCACCCGGACAAACGCCGGAAATATCCGTTACATCCACCATAAACTGATCCATGCAGACTCTTCCCAGGATCGGAGCCCGTTTTCCGCGGATCAGCACCCAGCCCTTATTGGACAGGCTTCTTGGGTAGCCGTCCGCGTACCCTGCCGGGATCGTGGCGATTTTCATAGGTTTTGGCGCCACAAAGGTTCCTCCATAGCTGACAGCAGTTCCGGCCGGTATATTCTTCACAAACGTTACATGACTGACGATCTCCATTGCAGGCTCCAGCTTCACAATATCCCGCTCCACCTGCGCGGAAGGATAAATCCCGTAAATGGTGATCCCCGCCCGCACCACATTCAGATTGGCCTCGGGCATACGGATGATCCCCGCGCTGTTGGAGCAGTGTCTGACAGGGATTGTGATCCCCTTCCTCTGAAGAAGCTCTGAAAACCTCAGATAACGGCCGAGCTGAACCTCGGCGGGAGCCTTGTCTTTTTCATCAGCCCGGGCAAAATGTGTAAACATTCCCTCAATGCACAGGTTTTTAAGTCCGGATATTACCCGGATCTCCTCCGCGCTTTTCTCTGTATCCTCAAACCCGATCCTGCTCATTCCGGTGTCAACTGCCAGATGAATATGTACTTCCCTATTCTGCCGCACTGCCTCTCTGGAAAGCTTCTCCGCCATAGAAAGGCTGCATACGGTCAGGCGGACGTCTCTGGCGATCATTTCAGAAAAATATTCTTCAAAAACAATCCCGAGAATCAGCACTGGTTTTGTTACTCCGGCGTTCCTGAGCTCCAGCGCCTCTTCCGGCGCGGCAACGGCAAAGCCCCAGATATACTCGTAATCCTGAACCAGGCGGGCAATCGCCAGGGCTCCGTGCCCGTAACCGTCTGCTTTGATCACAGCGATGATCTTCGTATCTTCAGAAATATTTTGTCTCATTTCTTCAAAATTGTGCGCAATGGCGTCCAACGATACCACAGCCTTAATTCTGTCATAATTTTTCATGACTTCCTCCGTTTAAGTGCATATGAAATTTCCGGGATCATGTCCCCGGCCTTCATTCCGTACTGTCCCTTTTTTTCCGCCGCCAGATCTCCGGCTGTTCCGTGAAGGAACACTCCCGCCGCGGCCATTTTCACTAGAGTCGTGTCTGTCTCGGAAATGCTCCGGTACATGCAGACGATTCCTGCCAGCACGCCTGCCAGCACATCTCCGCTTCCGGCAGAGGCCATTCCGGAGTTTCCCGAAAGATTCACCCAGACTTCTCCGTCGGGTCCCGCCGCAACCGTGCAGGCGTCCTTCAGCACGCACACCGCGCCTGTGTCTGCGGCAAAAGAAACAGCCGCTCTGATACGGTCTTTCTGGATCTCTTCTATGGATTTCCCGGTAAGTCTGCTCATCTCGCCCATATGAGGCGTTACGATCACATTTCCTCTCAGAAATTCCCTCCATTCCGGAAAGCGGGCCAGAAGATTCAGACCGTCCGCATCCAGGATCACCGGTTTTTTCTCTTCAGATGCCTTTTTCAAAAACCATCCGGCTTGTCTGAAGCTGTCCGGGCCGGTTCCGATTCCCGGTCCAACGATCAGCACATCGCTCCATCGAAAAGCCTCCTCCATAGCCTCTTCATTATGTGCGCAGGACAGAATCGCTTCAGGAAGCAGAGTCTGAAGGGGGATTCTGTTTTCCTCCGGGGTAAAAATACGCACCATCCCCGCGCCTGCCGCAAAAGCGGCCGCGCCGCAGAAATAAGCCGCGCCGCACATACCGGGACTTCCCGCCACCGCAAGCACTTTTCCGAAGGTGCCCTTATTTCCATAAGGAAGTCTTTCCGGAAGCTCCTCCAGGTCTTCTTTTTCCATATACCTGCATTTCGCCGTGGATCCGCGTTTCCGGTAGATGCCGATATCCGCCGTGACCGTCCTGCCGGCAAGCATACGTCCCGGGTATAAGCACAGTCCTGCTTTCGCAAAACCAAAGGTTACTGTCAGATCCGCGCGGAAGGCTGTTCCCAGCTCCATCCCTGTATCCCCGTCAACACCTGAGGGAATATCCACAGCTACCTTCCATGCATCCGCCGCGTTCATCCGCCTGATCAGGTCCGCGTAACGGCCCTCTACCGGCCTTTTAAGCCCTACGCCGAAAATGGCATCTACTATAGTAGTATATTCATCCCATCTCGGGTTATTCACAGTCGGCACATGATAATTTGCGGCGATCTCAAGCTGCCGCTTTGTCTCCTCTGTAAGCCTGTCGCGGCTTCCGGCCAAAAAAATTTCCGCCTGATATCCGTGCAGAAAAAGTATCCTTGCTGCCGCTGCGCCGTCGCCGCCGTTGTTTCCGCTTCCGCAGACGCAGAGTATCCTCTCCTTTTGCCCCCTTCCGGCAAAAACCCGTTCCATCTCCTCCGCTGTTTTTAAAGCGGCCCGTTCCATCAGAACACAGGAGGGGATCCCTATATTTTCTATTGTCATTTTATCGAGAGCCTTCATCTCTGCGCAGGTTACGATCTCCTTCATCTTCATCCGCCGTCCTCCGTATCTTTTATGTACCTCCGGTCTTTTTCCACTATCATGCAGGCATGGCATGGTTTCAAATTTTTGCCCCTGATATTAATACAGGAAAAACTGCTGCACTGCCCGCGATACTATGTACAAAATCCGGGGCAAAGCAGCAGTCTGTCCTGTGTCGCCTATGCGTTCTTTTTTTCGTTCTGTTCCCGCTGATACTGACTCAGGTTATAGGAAAGTCTCATAAGACTTTCTGAAAGATGGACGTTCTCCACAATCACATCTTCCGGCGTACGCAGATCAATATGAGCAAAATTCCAGATTGCTTTAATTCCGTTTTCAATCAACATGTCCGCCATTTCTCCCGCCTTGTTTTTAGGCAGTGTCAAAATAGCAATCTCTATCTGATTATTTTTCAGAAAAAGGGGAAGGTCGCTGATCATCTGGATTTCAATGCCTCTTACGGCGATTCCCTCCAGTACCGGATTCACATCAAAGATCCCTGCAAGCTTAAATCCACGTTTCTCAAAATCCACATAGTTGGCAAGCGCCTGACCCAGATTACCGGCGCCTACGATGATCATCGGATGCACCGTGTCCAGTCCAAGAATCTTTCCAATTTCTGTATACAGGTATTTTACATTATATCCGTAACCCTGCTGTCCGAATCCGCCGAAATTATTCAGATCCTGACGAATCTGGGACGCCGTGACATGCATTTTTCTGCTGAGATCATTGGACGATATCCGTTCTACGTTCTCTTCCAGTAATTCCCCAAGATAACGGTAATAGCGCGGCAGTCTTTTGATCACTGCCTTAGATATTTGTTTTGCCTCCACAGATGTCCCTCCTTACGATTTCCTCATAATTATAACGAATAGTTTTTTTCATGTCAATTACAGTTGTCGGGAAGAGTAAGAAATTTCCCCTTTTTTCTTTACAAACTGCCCTTAATGGCTATATAATTTTAAAATAGTGCCGTTATGGCTTTTTACAGAAATATACGCCGGAGGAATAAAGTTTGGAAGCAAACTTCCAAATCTACCATTATTGGCGCATCCAGTGCGCCATGAAAGGAGCAAATATGATCTTAGCATGTCAGGGCATCTGCAAAGCCTTTGGAGACAAGGTGATCCTTAAAGATGCCTCTTTTCATATAGAAGAACGGGAGAAAGCCGCGCTGATCGGCAGCAACGGGGCCGGGAAAACCACGCTTCTCCGCATTATCATGAACCAGCTTGCCGCTGATTCCGGAAATGTTGTTCTGGCAAAGGACAGCCGCATCGGATATCTGGCGCAGTATCAGGATATACAGGGACATCTTACCATTTACGAAGAACTCCTCACCACGAAACAGCATATTCTGGACATGGAGAAACGGATGCGCTCCATCGAGCAGGAAATGAAGCACACAGAGGGCGCGGAGCTGGAACGGCTGATGAACGCTTACACACGGCTGACCCATGAGTTTGAGCTGGAGAACGGCTACGCATATAAAAGCGAGGTTACCGGAGTTCTGAAGGGCCTTGGTTTCAGCGAAGAAGACTTCAGCCAGCCTCTGGAAACCCTCTCCGGAGGCCAGAAAACCCGTATCGCCCTCGGAAAGCTGCTTCTTTCCAAACCGGATATCCTTCTTCTGGACGAGCCAACCAACCATCTGGATATGGACAGCATTGCCTGGCTGGAAACATATCTTCTGAATTATCCGGGAGCTGTTTTTATTGTTTCCCATGACCGGTATTTCCTGGATAAGGTCGTCACCAAGGTGGTGGAGATCGAGGCCGGGCAGGTGACCTGCTTTCCTGGGAATTACTCCTCCTTCGCGGAGAAAAAGGCCCAGCTTCGGGAAGCCAGATACAAGGCCTATCTCAATCAACAGAGAGAAATCAAACATCAGGAAGCGGTGATCGTGAAACTGAAATCCTTTAACCGGGAAAAATCCATCCGCCGGGCAGAGAGCCGGGAAAAAATGCTGAACAAGCTCCAGCGCATTGAAAAGCCTGTGGAGATCCAGACACAGATGCGTCTTTCCCTGGAACCCAGAACAGTCAGCGGAAACGACGTACTGACCGTGGAATCCCTCGCCAAGAGCTTCCCCGGACAGCCGCTGTTTCATGACGTTTCCTTTCAGATCAAGCGCGGTGAAAGAGTGGCTCTGATCGGCAGCAACGGCACCGGAAAGACGACGATGCTAAAGATACTGAATGGTCTTCTGGCTGCCGACGCCGGAAGCTTTTCCCTGGGATCAAAGGTTCAAATTGGGTACTACGATCAGGAACACCATGTTCTTCACAGCGACAAAACAATTTTCCAGGAAATATCCGACGCCTATCCCACGCTCACCGAGACGGAGATTCGGAACATGCTGGCCGCTTTCCTTTTTACCGGAGACGACGTTTTCCAGGAAATCTCCTCTCTTTCCGGCGGGGAGCGCGGCCGTGTTTCTCTCGCGAAGCTCATGCTCTCCGAGGCTAATTTCCTGATTCTGGACGAGCCCACCAACCATCTGGACATCGCCTCCAAGGAAATCCTGGAGGAGGCTCTGAACAGCTACACCGGAACTGTACTGTACGTTTCCCACGACCGTTATTTTATCAACCAGACGGCCACCAGGATCCTGGATCTGACAAACTGCGCCGTGGTCAATTATATTGGAGATTATGATTATTATCTTGAGAAAAAAGAAGAACTGACAGAAAAATACGCGCCTTCCGCCTCCGACAGAAGAACAGCCGCCGATTCTTCCGGGACAGTTTCGGAAAACAAGCTCTCCTGGCAGCAGCAAAAAGAGGAGCAGGCACAGAGGCGCAAGCAGGAAAACGAGCTGAAAAAGACAGAACAGCGCATTGAGGAGCTGGAAACAAGAGATAAGGAAATTGACGAAACTCTGATCCTTCCGGACGTTTGTACCAATGTGGCCCGCTGCACAGAGCTGAGCCGGGAAAAGGAGGCCATCCAGACGGAGCTGGAAGCCCTCTACGAAAAATGGGAGACTCTCGCCTGAGAGCCTCCCGTTTTTCGCTGTACTATTCTTCAATAAGCTTTTCCAGTGTATCGCGCACCGCAAGGATAAAGTCGCGGCTTGAAAGAACCTTCGGATGCTTCAGACTGGTGATCACCGCCAGGTCCTTTGTCATTCTGCCTCCCTCAATGGTATCGACAACAGCCTGCTCCAGCTTATCCGCGAAGGCCGCAAGGGCTTCATTGCCGTCCAGCTCGCCTCTCTTGCGGAGCGCACCTGTCCACGCAAAGATCGTGGCCACAGAGTTGGTGGAGGTTTCCTTGCCCTCCAGATGACGGTAATAATGTCTCTGCACCGTACCGTGAGCAGCTTCATATTCGTAATATCCATTTGGAGAAACCAGAACGGAGGTCATCATGGCAAGGGATCCGAAAGCGGAGGAAACCATGTCGCTCATCACATCCCCGTCATAATTCTTGCAGGCCCAGATAAAGCCGCCCTCAGATTTCATCACCCGGGCAACGATATCGTCGATCAGGCTGTAGAAATAAGTAAGGCCTGCGGCGTCGAATTTATCCTGAAATTCCTCGTCATAAATTCTCTGGAATATTTCTTTGAATTTCGCGTCATAGGTTTTGGAAATGGTATCCTTTGCCCCAAACCAGAGATCCTGCCTGGTATCCAGAGCATAGTTAAAGCAGCTTCTGGCAAAGCTCGCGATGGACGCCTCCATATTATGCATTCCCATTACCACGCCCGGACCATGGAATTCCTGAATCAGCGCACGCTTTTCCTCTCCGTCCTCTGAAGTATAGACAAGCTCCGCCTTCCCTGGTTTCTCTACATGAAATTCTGTGTTTTTGTAGATATCTCCGTATGCGTGACGGGCAATGGTAATAGGCTTCGTCCAGTTGCGGACGCAGGGTTCTATGCCTTTTACCACGATGGGGGCGCGGAATACGGTTCCGTCCAGAATGGCGCGGATTGTGCCGTTGGGGCTTTTGTACATTTTTTTCAGCTCATACTCGTCCATCCGGGCATGATTGGGAGTGATAGTAGCGCATTTTACCGCCACGCCATATTTCTTGGTGGCTTCCGCAGCGTCAACAGTAACCTGATCCTCTGTCTCATTACGGTGTACAAGGCCCAGGTCATAATACTCTGTATTCAGATCGATATAGGGAAGCAGAAGCTCCTCCTTGATCATTTTCCAGAGGATTCTTGTCATCTCGTCCCCGTCCATCTCTACAAGAGGCGTCGTCATTTGAATTTTTTCCATATATGTTCTCCTTTCCGGCTGTTTTTATTTCTCACAGCGCTGGATCATTAAAAAATATTTCCTCTAAACCGGCGGCATTTCATCAGCAGCCGTTCTTATTGTAATCGAAAACTATGCGGCCGTCAATGGCTCCCGGACCTACTGTGCCTAAAAATCAGAGACTCATAAATTTTCTGATATTAAATTTCCCCCATCCCTGCTGATTTCTGGGAAGCCCCATATCGTCCGCACTTTCTTTCAGCATCATTTTGATCTCCACATTAGTCAGATACGGATTCTTCTCCAGCATCAGAGCCGCTGCTCCTGATATCAGCGGCGTTGACATCGATGTACCGCTTTTTACTCCATAGGAGCCCTTTGTTCCCGCGGCGCAGGAAATAATCTTATTCCCCGGCGCCACCAGATCCGGCTTACAGACACATTCGAAGGTTGGACCTCTGCCCGATACAGCGGACTTTCCTGACAGCATGTCGCTTGATCCCACGGTGATCACCTTTTTGCTGCAGCCGGGAGCCGTTACGCTGCCCGGCTCTGGCCCCTGGTTTCCCGCCGCTGCCACAACGATCAGTCCTTCGTCCCACAGCTTTTCCACTCCCTGTATCAATATGTCCTGCTCGCTCTTTGTACGATAGGTAGTTCCTACAGATATATTTACGATACGGATCCTGTATTTCCTGAAGTTCTCCAATATCCATCGAAATGCCTGCAGCACGTTCTCTCTGCTTCCATTTCCATACCTGTCCAGTACCTTCAAGGCTGTGATCCCGCAGCCGGGAGCCACACCTTTATATTTCCCCAGAGACGCGGATCCGTCTCCTGCCAGGATCCCGGCCACATGAGTACCGTGTCCATTATCGTCGTAAGGCCTGTATTTATACGATACAAAATCAGAAAATGCCCATATCCGGTTTTTGAAATCTATATGAGGGTAAATTCCTGTATCCAGAAGAGCAACCCCGACGCCCTTCCCGGTATAAGACAACTGTTCCATGAATATACTCCAAAAAAGAGGTTTTATTTTAATGTATTCCAAAACAAAAGCTTTTGCGCACAGGGTATAATTTTTCATGGATTTGCCAATACTGAAAGATATCAACAGAAAAGGAGGGCTTTTCATGATCCTGTTTCTTTTACTTTTTTTCTGCCTGCAGTCCTTTGTGCTGTTCTGCTGTCTGGCGGCGGGAAACGACCCTGCCTCACAGGAAATCTCTGACAAGGAGCAGATTGAGTATATCCGCAATTGGATGAAAAAGCATCAAACATAAAACATTGCCGTTCTCTTACGCATCCATAGCGGAGCGTTTATATTATAGGAAAGCTTGTATAATACAGTTTAGGACAATTTTGAGTACTTTTCTATGACGCAAAAAATCCCAGATGTACGAGAGAAGCGTACATCTGGGATTTTTTATATTACAGGACGGCGCTCCGGATGATCCTGACCCGTCCGCTGCGTGGCGTAAGGATCAGACAGCTCCGTCGTTCCTGACAACCGCCAGCACCGTCTTCAAAAGGATCTTAATATCCAGGCCCACTGACCAGTTTTCTATGTACTCTGTGTCAAGACGGACCACCTCTTCAAAATCTGTAATATCACTCCGTCCGCTCACCTGCCACATTCCGGTGATACCCGGCTTGGTGGCCATGCGGATCCGGTGATGGAGCTCATATTTTTCCCATTCGTCCACTGTAGGCGGTCTGGTTCCCACCAGACTCATCTCGCCTTTAAGAACATTCCAGAACTGAGGAAACTCGTCAAGAGAGGTTCTGCGGATAAAATTGCCGATCCCGCCGGGTTTGCCGTTCTTCCGCAATTTCTCGCTGCCGATGATACGGGGATCAAAATCCATCTTAAACATAAGACCATTCATCTTATTATCCTTCATCAGCTCGGCCTTGCGCTCCTCCGCGTCCATATACATACTCCGGAACTTATAGATCTTGAATTTTTTGCCGTTCCTTCCGATACGGATCTGAGAGAAAAATATGGGGCCCGGAGACTTTATATAGATCATGGGACCAATCACAAGGATCAGTACAAGGGTGATCAGGCATCCCACGATACCTCCCATAATATCCATCACACGCTTGTACATCATCTGCTTGGGTGAAGTCATATTGATGCTGGAGGTAACAACCGTAAAATCTCCGATTCTCTCAACGTATTTCTTGCCGCTTAAGGGACGTTCTACAGCATCCAGGTTCAGATGCACCGTCAGCCCCATCATGACAAGATCGTCGATCAGGCGGCTGGGATACGGCTCGGATTCACTGAGCTTGATAAACACCTCGTCCACCCATTCATGACACAGGTACTCCCGTACATTATTTACATCTCCTACCACCGGTATCCCCTCAATGTAATCCCCGGTGAGATCTGTATCCAGCAGGGCAATACCCGCGATAAAAAATTCCTGGATCGGCTCGCTCAGAAGTCTTTCCAGAACGCTCCTGACATCTCCTGAGTCCGCCACTAATACCACGGAACGCTTCCCCGCGGTATCGCTCTGATTAAGTACTCTCCATTTCCGAAGGATACGGCACAGATAGCCAATGATCAGATACAGCCCTGACGTACCAAAAAAGGTCATCCTGGAATACAGCGCGGACTGCTGTGTGACAAACAGATATGTCATAGCAAGAAGCATTACCATCATCACATGCTTCACTGTTTTTGTGAGCTCTACATAATAGCCTCTCCGGAGAATCCCCTGATAGGGAGGCAGAAAAAAAAGTACGGCAATCTGACATAGAACAAAAACAAAAGCCTCGCTCCGGTAGAAATACTCCCCATATGGATTCTTCAGCCCGAATCTAATGAAATACGCAATAATAAAGGCAGCCTGAAGACTCACGATATCAAGCAGAATAAAATCCCAGTGCTTCAGCCACCCCTGCGGTGATTTTTTATACATATACCCAGCTCCAAAAAGTCGATTTTTTATATTATAAAATGAATTATGCGGCAAGTCAACGAAGTCAGCCTGTCAATTAGGTACAAATAATGCTCAATTTTGTCGTTTACCGGAAGTAAAAAACTTGTCTCCCGATAAATAACGCGGCAGGCGGACAGGTTTACAAAAGAAATTCATGAGATCTCTTTGAATCTGGCTACATTATAATTTGTATTATGCGTCAAGTCAATGAAATTCCTATGTTATTTATGTATAAATTTTATCCAGTTTTTCCTGTTCCTGAAAATCGAAACAGAGCATAAAATTACTGCTGCCCCTCTTTCCAGTTTTCTTCCATGCTTCTGAATTCTTCCGAATCAAAAAACTCCCCGACAGACACCCCCAGAGCGCCGCACAGACGAATAATGGTAAAAATTCCAGGATTTTTTGTGGTGCAGTGCACAATATTCATAACGGTAGTTATGGGAACACCGGATTTGTAGGCCAGAAGGTAATAGGACATCCGTCTGGCCCTGCACAGTTCCTGGATACGTTCGGACAGTATTTTCTGCTCTTTCATTTTCGTTACCTCGTTTTTCTAAAATTGGTTTCATAAACTATACGAGATAAACCGACAAAAATCACAGTTTTCTTTAAAAAAAGTTTATTTCAGAAAATATTAGTTGTCTGTTTCGAAAAGCTGTAAGGCCCACCCTGCCGAAACAGGGATTCTTTTACGACCTGCTGTCAGATAATAATACATACAAGACCGCCTTTGCTGTCGTTGACAATTTTCTGCATAGTATCCTGCAGCTTTATCTGGCTTTCTTCTCCTATTGCCGCAATTTTATTTTTGATACCGTCCTGCACAAGCTGCTCGATGGATTTTCCAAAAATATTAGTCTCCCAGATACTTTCTCCCCGTTCGCCGCTTTCTCCGATATAATGGATCAGATCCTCCGCCTGCTGCTCTGTCCCCACGATAGGCGCGATTTCTGTCTCTATATTTGCCTTGATCATATGAATGGAGGGACTCTTGGACCGGATCTTTACACCGAATTTACTGCCCTGTCTGATCACAGAGGGCTCCTCGATCTGGATTTCCGACAATTCCGGAACCACTACGCCGTATCCTGTTCCGCGTACAGCCTCCAGCGCGGACTGGACTTTCACATACTGCTCCTTCATCTGAGCAAGCTCTTTCATGGTATGGATCAGATCATACTCACTTTCCATATGGACGCCGCAAAGCTCGCTGAGTATCTGGTAATAGTACTCGTCTTTGATCTGCAGGCGCAGCCGGACGATTCCGTCTGACAGACTTACGTCGTCAAGAAGCGTATCCTGTACATACGGTCCGGCCAGCTTCACCGTATCCTTCGAAACATCACGGATATGGACCATCTTTTTCATCAGTTCCTTGATCTGAGTGATGATCTGGGCCTTCAGCTCATGATCCGCCGGAAGCATTTCCACCCATTTGGGAATAAAAAACTGAATCTCGCTTACGGGAAATTCATACAGCACATGCTCCAGAATTCTGGTAATATCCTCTTTTCTGAGCTGCTCACAGTTTGCCGTCACAGTTGTGACGCCATATTTCTCCTGAAGCTCTCCGGCCATCTGAAGAGTTTCCTCTTTATAGGGCATCTGAGAATTCAGAAGGATCAAAAAAGGCTTTCCCTGTTTTTTTAGCTCCTCTACCGTTCTCTCCTCTGCCTCCACGAAATTTTCTCTGGGAATTTCCCCAAAGCTGCCGTCTGTCGTGACCACCAGGCCTATGGTAGAGTGTTCCGATATCACCTTACCTGTTCCGATTTTCGCCGCTTCATGAAAAGGAATTGCTTTTTCAAACCAGGGGGTTTTTACCATACGCTCCCTGCCTTCTTCTACATGTCCGGAAGCATCCTTCACCAGAAATCCCACGCAGTCGATCAGTTTTACTCTGACGCTCTGGTCTTCCCCAAGCTTTACGGCAACCGCCTCTTTGGGGATAAATTTCGGCTCCACAGTTGTGATCAGCTTTCCGGAGCCGCTCAGCGGAAGCTGATCCCTCACCTCAGCCTGCTTCTCCGGTTCCATTCCCGGAAGCGCCAGCAGCTCCATAAACCGCCTTACAAATGTTGACTTCCCGGTACGGACCGGGCCAACTACACCTATGTATATATCACCGCCGGTACGTGCCTGGATATCACGGTAAACCTGAAAATTTTCCATAAAAAATGCCCCCTTGCATATACTCACACAATCCCATGTATTGTTACAAATATATGCAGGAAGCATTTGATTCATGTCATGATTTCGGCCAGGTTCATTCCTGAAGCATTTTTACTTTTCCTTGTGTTCTGTTTTCAGCGGTACGGCTTCCTCCGCCTCAAATACATAGCCGCAGGAGCACTCTGTCGGCTCGATCACCTTTCCCCGGGAGGTGAACACCTCTACTGCTTTTCCACATTCCGGACAAACTCTTTCCTCCAACACTGAGGTTCTGTGCTGGCTCTCGCACCCATCCATAACTGACATTGTTAATTCCTCCTTTTCACATGTGGTTCAGTGAATGATAAATAACCTGTCTTTCGCCCAGTCCTTGATAGATCCTTCTCCGTCATATCACAGAATATTTATTTCCACCTCGCTGAATTTTTATAATTTAAGTATAAGTCTTAGCTCTCAGGCATGTCAACTGAATTTTCAGTTTTTTGTCATCTGTTTTTTCGGTTTTGGAAAAACTCTTTACAGGGACGATGTACGCGCCGGTTTCCTCACATACTCCACAAGGCCAAATTGGATAAACACAGGGAACAGATACGAAGCGCCGAAGGTGCCGAGCTGTTTCGGCCCCTTCAGCGGAACGGGAAAATTTCCTGCCGCCGTCTCCGCGCCGCCGTTCCTGCTCAGTTCCAGTAATTTATAAAACGCGGCCTCCACGGTGCTCCGCGTGATCGTTTTTTCCTTCCGGGAGATGAGAAGCTCGTTTCCCTTCTCACCCTTCCGGTTGGTTTTAAATGTGTAGGTAAACGCCAGACCGGAAGACGTCTCAAAAGGAAAATCCTCAAAAACGATCATACAATCCCACAGCGCCTGGCACGCATTACTGACTGCGGACCGGCCGCCGACAGTGAATGAGGCGTCCCCGTCGTAATTTTTTCTTTCTTCCATCAGTGTCTCACACTGTTCCTGAAGGCGTTTTACCGCCGTTCTTCTCTTTATGCTCAGTCTCTCCCCGCTGCTGTCCGTTGTTTCCATCTGTCCTCTTCTTCTGCCTTCTTCCTCCAGAAACCGTTCACCCTTACCCTGAAAAATCTCTTCAAATCGTAGTTGTCTTTCCATATTGTCTTGCACGATTGATGGCAAAATAATCACCGTTGTCAATCAACACCTTAATCTCACAAGCCTATCTGTGATATCCACCATATAATGGAACTTTGGATCACGGGAACCTGTCACATTAAAAGTAAGTGTCATATCCTCACGCTCCTTCCCGCATCCACTCTCACACTTTGTACTGCGCTTTCCAGCAGCAGCATTTTCCTCAAAAATTAACTCTCGTAGCATCTACATCTTATTTTATTCATAGTCCCAGTCCTCTTCATCAAGATCTGGATACTGCTGAATATACCCTTTGGACTTAACTATACGTGGCTTAAAACTTTCCTTTGCTTCACTGACTTTTGATACTGCTATTGTGAACATCCAATCATCCCCGAAGTCATAATGAAGTGAAAATTTCTGCCCTTTATAAAGTCCAATCTTATCAAGAATTATATCCGTTGACGGTTCATCTCCTTCCGGATCTGACTGATATGAATCTTCACTATACATACGCTTGTCCATACAGAATTCATACAGATGTTCATCAATAAAATCAAAGGCTTCTAGGATAATCTCACACAACCGGTCCAGCGATTCATCCCCACAGATTTCGATATTTCTATAAACATCCCGTCCTCTGCCAGCGGGATATACTTTCATTGAATACTGTTTACTCATCACATACCTCTTTTCCAGCAAGAAATCTCAACACTTTTTCAAAAAAATTCACTATTGGCAACCTCTTCCATTCCATCATGTTTGCATGATTGTTCAAGAACAACCGTATTTTTCGGTGGAATCTGCAAAAAGTGCAAAAATAGATGCGAAGGCCCTAGCAATTCATATTATCGCTTTTGCGAATACCGATGGTGGAACTCTTGTTATCGGTATTGAAGATAATGGAGATATTACCGGTATTGACGGATATAAAAAAATATCAATGAGCTGCTCCGTGCACCGTTTACCATTGTTCAGCAATCATGGTTGTTTCTAAACGCATAGGCTTACCTCCGTATGCGGTATCAAAAGTTGATACTTAACTTTCAATACCTGTGATAGAAATATAGCCTATTGTCTCATATATAATCGCACCAGCCCAGGTACGTACTATCTACCGTTTACGTAATGAAAATCTCTCGGCTACGTAACGCACACTAATTTATTTTACAAAGAAAATCTATCTTTAATTTTTTTTAGCAGTCCCTCTCTTAATTCATGATATGTCGTAAATCTTAATTGATCATGCATTGAAAGGTTAGAACCAATTTCATCTGATGCTGATACACCTTCTCTATTATGATAAATCAATAAAACTTTTTTCCCTTTCCCCTGGGCATAACCAATTTCATGATGAACATTTTTATTTCCATATGATAAGTCCGCAATAAGTAAATCACAACTATCGATACCCTCAATAATTCTTTTGCTAATTACATCCGAATATCCATCTTTATGATCGTCCACTTTTATAATATCAATTTCAACATTATAATCCCTCGCTACAATTTCTTTAACGTCCTTCACCTGATTATATGTATCCTCTGTTTTTTTATTGTACCACATGGACATAAACACTTTTTTAGGCGAGTTATCATATATTTTATCGTAAATATTGATAACATCACCAATATGAATATCTGAAATTTGTGTAAGATTATTTTTCTTTACCCATTTTAGGAATTCATCTGCTTTTCGTTCATCTAATAGCTTATAATATGAAAAGGCACCAATTACCGCTAAATTATTTGGAACTTCAATTAAAACCGCAGTTTTTAAAGCATCATCAATTTCTTTAAGTGCTGTTACTACAGAACACACAGCTTCTTCATCTTTTTTTATAAGTTTTTTGTCAAGTAATAATTTTAGAACTTCTACAAAATATGTAAATTTACTATCCTCTATAAATAATTTTAAAAAAGGATAATCTGATAACTCAATATGATTTATTACCTGTCTTGTTAAGAAATAATTTTCGCCAAAAGAAGGATCATTTAAAAGTGTATCATCATCAAAAGCCTGCTCACTTTCTATAATAACTTTTAAGTTTTGCTCCATTTTTAAAGGTATCTGTTTAGTATTAATATTATAAAACAAAGCCCTACAAAACTTATCTGTTTCTTCTACATCTCTGAATAACAAAAGACAAAATGGAATACGCTTATGAGCATAAGTAGAATGTTTATTTACAGCACTTAATCGATGATTACCATCAATGCGTAAAAATTCTTTTCCAACCAAAGAAGCCTTATCAAACTCCATAATTATAGTTTGAATGACATCATAAGCCAGATCATTATTTTCTTTTTTAACCGCAGTACGCTTAATAATGTACTTAATATTATTAATTGTAGTTCTTAAAGGTTTACTTTCTGCACGGACAGTTTCTCTCAAAATATTTATTTTATCTTTATCTAACTCTGTTCCATACATATTGGCTCCAAGAATGACCTCAGGGAAAAAAGTAAATCTACCACCGGATAAAAATGCTTCCATTTCTCCACGGTGGTCATCTATCAAATCTCTTTGAATATCTTCATCAGGCTTTGATATTTCTGACAATTCTAACATAGAGGCAAATCCTCGAACACACAAAAAATTATCCATTGTGTAATCAATAATTCCTGTTAGTCTCATATGTTACCTCCCTAATAGAATTTTTTCTACTGATTTCTTTGCATTATATATAGTAGCATTACCATCATTTATTAGTACATCAACACTTTTATGAGTCCTCTCTATTCTATTTGCTATTTTTTCTTGAAATGTCTTATCAGAAATATCTGGCATAGGTAATTGTCCTATGTCGAATAATGAAAGATGACCGTTTGTTGCTCCTGTTACACACCTTTTAATTTGTAATTGATATGGCAGAGTTCTTAATAATGCCGCATAAATTTCGTTTAGATAGTAGTTACCTGTATTAAATTTCACAAGATCTCCTCCTAAGTAATATTCCTTATCGCAGTTCCAGAATCCAATTTTCCCTATAGTGGCACCCGTGATTACAACGAGAACATCACCCTTTACTAATTTGTGCTTAGAAGAATAAATTGGTTTAGCCGTAATATTGTTTGACAAATCTATAGTACCATCATTATTAATATTGCTGATTTGCACAACTTTACTTACTCCTACTTTTTCTATTTCATTTGGTAAAATGCCTTTAACTAATTCTCCTTCTATAGCAGTGCGAAGTGGAATAGTAGAAAACTTACCATTGATTATTACATTCAAATTATCTGAAAAAGCAGGTTCATGATAATATGGATCAAATCTTGTTCCTAACATTATACTTGAATCAACATAAAAAACTCCTCTTTTTAATGTGTTTTCTTTTTCTAACGGTATAGTAATACCAAGTTCTTGCAATAAATATTTATCAATACTTTCAAGTAAAGCCTGAGCTTCTTTTTCTTTCTTGCCTTTTTCCGTATATGCCTTTTCCATTATGGAAACAATCAGATCTTGTGTATCCCTATTTGGAATAATGATAGGCAACTTGCTCATCTGTTTAAGGTTAATGTTCTTCTGAGCTGCTTGTGGAGCAAGACGCTCAATGTAATCACGTATAAAACGTATATACACATTCAAATACTCCAACGATATGGAATTATCCTTAGATGTAAGTGCTACAAGACTATCAGGAAAACATGCAGGATAATCAAGAATAGCAGAATATCCAATATTAGCAGCAATAGTCATTACTACTACTTTTTTATGAAAAAGTCTACTTGTAGAAAGACCTAACTCATTTAGTGTCTGTGTATACTCAATTTTTTCATTTGTTGTGCTTGCTTTGACTATATTTCCAGTTTGTATAAAAGGATACACTCCATCATAATATCTTGGGTCATTTCTTGGTCTATGTCCAAAACGTCCACGTTGCATTCTTACTTTTTGTTTAAATGTACTGACTGGGTGAGCAGATTTAGAAACTATATTTTTATTAAACAACATTATATTTAGATAGAATGCAGGGTCTAAACGCTCGTCAATGTCGCCCCAATTTCTTAAAAAAACCATGTTTTGATCAAAATTGGGGCTTATTGAAAAAAACGGTCTTTTCCTTCTTCTATTGTTTTGATAAATTTCGCCAATTCTTTTGAAATAGCAGGCAACTCATTCCTGTTTGTTTCTTTACCTGTAGCATCATATCCTATATCCTCTGCGATGGCCATAAAAATAGGATAGTCATTTAACCTCTGTTTGTATTGTTCTAAATATACATCTGAGAGATTTTCTTTTGTAAACTCAATTTGTTCATCATACTCTTCGATAATTGCTTGCTTTCTATTTTTTAATATTTCAACTTCTGATTTGTTTTCTGCTTTTTCCTCCTGCTTGATTTGCTTATTTATTTTACCGATTTTATCTTTCTTTTTCTTTAAGAGTTCTAGTAATCTATTCCCATCATCAGAATTAGAAATTAAATTGTTCTGTATATTATTTCTTAAATCAATACGAATTTGTTTCTCTAATGCAGAATATTTTTTCAAAAACATTACAAAACTTTTTACACCAGCACCATTCGCAGAAAAAGCAGTTTGAGGCATAGAAATTACAGCAACAATTCTAAATGTGTCGCTAATATAATCTCGTACATATTGCATACTTGAATTAGTTAATATACCATCAGGTACAACAATAGCCAAATATCCACCTTCAACAAGATATTTTTCCGCTTGCTCAATAAATAAAACCTCCGTACTTTGACTAGGTCTTTCAGAAGCTCTGCTATTTGGGTTAAGCCAGTCAATATCTTTAGTTCCCAACTTATATTGATGTAAATATGCTTTTTCCGTTTGTTTCACGATTGATCCAAATGGCGGATTAGTAATAATGTAATTAAATGAATTTTCTTTAAACCCATCATTATTTGTTTTTATACGTAAATCATTAGGAGAAATAAGTCCATCTGCTGATACAACATTTGTATGTCCATCATCATGGATTATCATATTCATTTTGGCAGTTCTTGAGATTTGCTCATTTATCTCAATACCATACAAGTTATACTCTGCAAAATCATGCCATTGGTCATGACATTCTTGGGTTTCTCTTTCCCCTTCTTTTATGCCGTAAAATGCTCTTACCTCTTTTCTAACTTTATCAAGAGCGTGAAGTAAAAATCCACCACTACCACATGAAGTGTCAAGAACACGTTTGGTTTCATCTATTGGCAAGCTATCAACAATAAAGCTTACGATATTTCTTGGGGTAAAGTATTGTCCAAAATCTCCCCTGAAAAATGATCCCATAAAAGTTTCAAAAGCTCTGCCTTTACTGTCAAGGTCAGTATGTAATAAATCCACACCTTCAAGATAGCCTACTACAGTACGAGCTTTTACTGCATTTAACTTGATACCTTCTCTAAAAATTTCAGTATCATTTTTTCGTTCACCAATCTGTTTGCCTTCTTCATATAAGGAAATTAGTCGTTTTAAAAGGTTTTCGCTTGTTTCTTTATCTGCCTTTTCAATATCCCTTTTATCTCTGCTTTTGGGTTCAACTTTAATAATTTGAAAATCATAAGGATCACCATTTTTACGTTTTTTCTTTTCATCAAATATTTTACAAAATATTAATTTATCAAGTTCATCAAAGGCTTCTGACGGATTTAATTCTCCCCCACCCCATAACGCTTGATGTGCTTGTTTAAAACGATTAGTTAGTTCTGACTCTTCAACAGTATATAATGGAGAAAGTTTTTGTCCATCTTCAGTAACCCCTCCATTTTTTGCAAATTTATAACTTGCTAGTCGCTCCACTTTATATTGTGGAATATCAGTTACACTCTCTCTACTATCTATTTCCTTATCAAAAGAATAGTATTCATCTTTAATTCCAGAAGTAACCCAAATGTATTTCACAGTTCCAGCAGTAGCAAAGGCATATGCATACGCTTGGCGAACTGCCTGTTTAAATTCTTGCTCTGTTATCTCTTCTTTTTTACACTCGACAATAATATGCGGTTTTTTACATGCACTATCATTGTACACTATAATATCTGCTTCTTTAACATCGGAACCCACTGTTACCTTCACATATTGTCGAACCTGTTCAACAGGATAATTATATTTCAGCACCAGTTCACAAAAGGTTTCCGCCTGCACTTTTTCTTCGGGATTATTGTAGTTCCTAGATATGTTTTGATTTATATATGTAATTGTAGACGAATCATCACTTATTTTTATTAAGTTATTATTTTGTCCCTCTAAAATAATTTTCTTTATTACCTCATTAGTTTTCATGGCTAGTGCTCCTCTTTATAATCTATAATATCACCAAAATTACAATGAAGTTCTTTACATATTCTTTCTAAAACTTCCAGACTTACTCGTTGATTTTTTCCCAGTTTAGCTAACGTACCAGGACCCATTCCAGTAATTTCCTTCAATTGTACTTTTGTCATTCCTTTATCAATCAACAATTTCCACAGCTTGTTATATGTAATAGCCATTACGCACCTCCCCGAAATGATTCCTGAAATGATTATATTCTATTATACTAACAAAAGATTCTTTAAACAATATAATATGTTCAATTTCTAATACATTTTATTTTTAAAATCAGCATCGGATTTGCGCCAATGCCGCCTTTTTGATTATTCAGTTATAAAATTCCTGCTTTTTTCAGATACCCGATACCATCATAACAGCCACGGAAGTAAACCGTCTGCATTTCAATATCTGCAAGATTGTTCCTAAGCTCCATGACTTTAATCAAAGCCGCACATTCCTGCTGGGATAATTCCGCTGCTGTTTCGGTATCAACAGCCTCCAGCACTTTGGGATATTGTTGAAATATCGCTTCCATCTGTTCCTGAATGGCTCGGTGGTCCTCATTGCTTTCCGACAGTTTCGCAATCACGGAGCTTAGATATTCACGAAAGATATTGCTGTGGACATCTACAAAGGTTTCAAATCTGAACTCGTCAGCCACCGCTCTCACCTCCGATAGTTTCAATTCTACACTTATTATACTGCCCATATTTCGGGTCAGACTACCCATTGGATCAGTACCTAAATCTACTTTGTGCTTTGCCTTTCCGCAAAGATATAAACAGTAATAGGCATTGAAGGTATCATAGAAAACTTCCAGTTTGAACCACGATAGCTACCAATTTCCGCAGGCTCGGCCATCGGATATTCTTTACAGGCCGTAAGAAGCATCTCGCCTGCGGCTGCTTTTTCCGTACAAATCCAACGCAATTAAATAAAGAGATACAAAGAACTGACTTACCAAAGACCGATTTATCAAAAACGGATTTATCAAGTACCCATTCCATTCCTATCCATCCCTAAATCCCCTGCCTTTGGAGCAGGACACAGCGGCTACGCCGCCGGAACGGAAAGAAACAGGAAAGAGTGACGCATACAAAATCTATGAGGAAATCATCAAGGACAATATCGAGTATGACTTTCTCTTGCAGGACAGCAGCATTGACCGCGACCGTCTGAATGAGATTGTAGACCTCATGGGGAACTTTCAACAACCAACAGCGAAAGGAGGTATTCAATGGCGTATGTACCCGTACCGAAAGACTTATCCCGTATCAAGACAAAGGTTGCCTTAAACCTTACCAAACGTCAAATCATTTGTTTTGCGGTAGCCCTCATTATCGGACTGCCGCTTTTCTTTTTACTCAAAGACAGTGCGGGAACGAGCCTTGCGGCATTCGTGATGATACTTGTCATGCTGCCCTGTTTCCTCATTGCCATGTATGAGAAACACGGACAGCCCCTTGAAGTGGTGGTAAAAAACATCATTCAGACAAAGTTTGTCTGACCAAAGGAACGACCCTACCAGACAGAAAACCTATACGCCGTTTTGGAACGGCAACGAAAACTTGAAAAGGAGGTATCAGCGATTGTCAAAGGCACAGCACACAAAGAAACAAGGCGCGGCGCAGGAAGTAAGCCCTGCAAAGGCTAAACGCAAGCTGACCCGCGCCGAAAAGAAACAGATCGCCGCCCTTATCCAACAGGCAAAGGGCAACGGCAAGGCGCACACCGCGCAGCAGACTATCCCCTATTTGCAGATGTACCCGGACGGTATCTGCCGGGTATCGGCAAAAAAATACAGTAAAAGCATGGAGTACGACGACATTAACTATCAGCTTGCACAGGCAGACGACAAGACCGCCATTTTTGAAAACTGGTGCGACTTCTTAAACTACTTTGACGCTTCCGTGTCGGTGCAGCTCTCTTTCATCAATCAGGGGACACAGCAGGAAAAAGCGCAAAAGGCTATCGACATTGCCCCGCAGGACGACGCTTTCAACTCTATCCGTACCGAATACGCGGATATGCTGAAAAATCAGCTTGCAAAGGGCAACAACGGGCTTGAAAAGCACAAGTACATCACATTCAGTATCGAAGCCGACAATCTGAACGCAGCAAAGGCGCGGCTTGCCCGCATTGAAACCGACATACTGAACAATTTCAAAGTGCTTGGCGTGACCGCCCGCCCCATGACAGGCTATGACCGCTTGCAGACCTTACACGGCGTATTCCACCCGGAGGGCGAGCCGTTCACCTTTGATTGGGCTTGGCTTGCCCCGTCCGGGCTTACCACAAAGGATTTTATCGCCCCGTCCTCTTTCCGCTTTGGCGAGGGGTGCACATTCCGCATGGGGCGCAAAATCGGCGCGGTATCGTTCTTGCAGATACTTGCGCCGGAGCTGAACGACCGTATGCTTGCGGACATTCTCGACCTTGAAACAGGCGTGATTGTCAATCTGCATATCAAGAGTATCGACCAGACCGAAGCAATCAAGACCATCAAACGCAAGATAACAGACTTAGACAAAATGAAAATCGAGGAACAGAAAAAAGCCGTCCGCAGCGGGTACGACATGGACATTATCCCCTCTGACCTTGCCACGTTCGGCGCGGAAGCAAAGAATTTGTTGCAGGACTTACAGAGCCGCAATGAAAGAATGTTCTTACTCACGTTCCTTGTGGTGAACATGGCAGACACGAAGCAGAAACTTGAAAATGACGTGTTCGCGGCGGCGGGTATCGCACAGAAATATAATTGCGCCCTGACCCGCCTTGACTATCAGCAGGAAGCGGGGCTTATGCCGTAATATGTCCGTCTGTTGGAAACGTACTTGTGGTGATCTACGAAGTTAGCAGCACAAAAAATGATGTGATTATGGATATGACCTTTATCAATGTGCGTCGTCAAAACATACTCATGCTGTCCTTTGGTTACAGCGTCGGCAAGCTGCCGCCCGATTTCATGGGCGGTCTGGTAATCAACTTCCCGCGGCTCAAAGGACTGTATAAGGTGGTGGGCTAAGCTGCTGCCCTTATGCCTGGTATTCATCGCAGGTGAAAGATCCATGGAACGAATCTCCAAGGAATTCCACCGGATGGTATCCTGCACGGGTCCTTTCGTACTGGAAGAGGACCATCTGCGGTGAGCCGCTGTATCCATCCGTGAGATAGACCCACATCCAGTTCTGCGTGGAACCCTTCTGGTCCAGTTCATCGATCACCTGGGTCCTGCTCTCGTCTCCGTGTAAATAGTTACTCCGGAGCAGCTCTTCTTTCATCAGGCCGCATTTTGGGCAGCTGTAAACAAATGTCACTTCCTCTATCACTTCAAACCGGGCAGGGACGAATTTCAGGCGCTTTACAGTTTCCTTTGTGACAACCTTGTATTTCGTATTGCATTCCGGGCAATAACGGTCAGCACCGGTCAACTTATACTCGATCACTTCCGTTGTCCCAAAGGAAGAAAGATCCTCCTCTTTTTTTCCGGAACGATTCTTCCTCCTATAGGAGCCCGGATGGACATCTTCCAGGTCCGGCTCCGGGACATTCGGGTCTGCTTCGTTAAACAGGTTCAGCTGGGTATATCCATCCGCATATTTTTCGCTGGATACGTCAAACCGTTTCCTCTGGGCAAGGGTAAGACGGTCGGAGAGCATTGCGTTCAGGAATTCCAGTTCCTTTGTTTTCTCTTCCAGGAGCTGGATTTTTGTTTCCTGTTTCTGATAATGATCCTACATGATCTTTACCAGTGAGAGTATGTCCTCCCTGTTCAGTTGTTCTTCGGTAAAGATCGGGGCCATAACACGCCTCAAATTCAAGCTGTTGCAGTGTAATGCAGCGGCAAAAAGCTATCCCCCATTTGATTTTTGACGTCGTTAAATGCGTTATTCATTGTGATTCTCCTTTGTTAATTTATCTTTCATCAGCACATACCCCACGAACATATCAAGATCCTCTTTCGTCGTTATCTTGATGTTCGTCTGGTCTCCGTACGCCAAGTTGATTGTATCTCCAAGTGCGAACATCAAGCTTGTGGTATGCGGCTCAATCTTATCAATCAATCCCTGTTCTTCGGCTCTCTTGTAAACATCCAAAAGATAGGAGAAACGGAAACCATAAGGGCAAGCAATCTGAGTGTATTTATCTCTATCTATCCAATTGCTTGTTCTCGTGTCATCACCATCATTTTTCAATGCCATCAACTGATAACACGGCGTGCCGGTAACAGCGCTTCCGCGTTCTTCTGTCATATCAATTACAGCATTGACTATTTTCTGACTAGTGAATGGTGCACCGCCATACTGAATGTAGACATTATCGTCAAGACTTAACTCTTTTCCAATAAGCCCTTCCAAGTTCCGCTTCCCGTTCATAACAGAATCCTGGAAGGTATCACCGCCTGGAACAATCCATTTTAACTTAGTCAGCTCATATTTTTCCACCATC
Source organism: Candidatus Blautia faecipullorum (assembly GCA_019115125.1). GTDB lineage: Bacteria > Bacillota > Clostridia > Lachnospirales > Lachnospiraceae > Blautia_A > Blautia_A faecipullorum. Next base: position 3,421 of record DXEG01000026.1, on the reverse strand, counting down.
TCTTTGCAGTAGTCCATCCAGTCATGATGGCAGACAACTTCAATAGCATCGATACGTTTATTCTCCTGGAAAATCTCACAGGTATATGCAAGAACTGGCTTCCCAAGCACTTCTATAAATTGTTTTGGCCTACCAGCACCTACTCGTGTTCCAGTACCACCGGCCAGAATTATCGCTACATTCATCTTCTTGCCCTCGATTCGCCTTATTTTCTCTTCCTTATACACCACATCTTTATCACGCACCATAGCTTTCTAGAGCCTTATCAATGAATCTCACAAGATTTCGATAAGCTGGCAGGAAGAAAAAGCTGTCATCATCTCCGACGCTGCCTTTATATAGTCCCCAGCAGAACCAATAGAATGCAGAGATTGGCAAAAATGCCATGTAGTATCTATGTTCATCCTCTGTCAGTTCCCGTCCAACGTAAGCTTTCAAATATCGTTCAATCTGCGCATCTGTCCAGTCATAGCGGCAGAGTATGCAGCCGATGTCATTTGCTGCATAATTCATTCCTGCGTATTCCCAGTCAATCAGGTAAATTTCGCCATTATCATCATAAAGGTAGTTTGGCTCATAGGTGTCGTTATGACACAGGACCAATACATAGCCTAAACGCTCTGCATCCGCCTTTACCAGTGGATAAAGCTTATCTACCTTTTCTATAATTTCAGCAAACTCTTTCTGAAGATTCCCCTTGGTTGCAGAAGCAATGTTCATGAGCTTCTTACCTTCAGCAACGTCATCGAATACTTTCACAGTGCTATCCGACTTTACAGCATGAAGCCTGTGCAGATATTCCATCGCGACTTTCAACTGTTCATCATATTTTTCAAAATTACAGTTTTTTGCATTATGGACGAAATACGAGACCTTCCAACCGGAAAGCTCCATGTGGATAACAGACTTGTCTATGCCGATATCCTTTGCAGACATCTGCGCGAATAATTCAGCCTGACGGTCAATAAGGTTGCCAGCGGTTCCACCTGGATGACGGTAAACGTATTTGATTGAGGAATTTTCCCCTTTTGCTCCCCACCCAGATTCCACCGTAAAAGCAAACGAAACATTAGTAAGCCCTGCATTGATTACAGAAATATCTTTGATATCATTAGGCTCACATTTCAGAGTATCACAGATGTTTGAAATAATTTCCGAATCTACGTTAATCAAAAACTCAGAATCGAACGTTCTCAAATCATCTATGCTATCAAAATCAAGCATCTCACAAGCTTCATACTTTTTGGTGTAGAGCGTAAGTTGCTTTATATGATTCCCATAAAATTCTTCCCAGAACATTGGGGCGACGCCAAAATCATTAATTTCCTGTTCCATGAAACCACGGAACTCCCTACTAAATCTCTCATTAAAATAGGCATATCCCACCATTGCCCAAGAATCGCAGCCACCAACGGTAATCGAAGTAATCACATCGGCATCGGATATTTCAACTCCAAACTCACGGAATTTGCCATCAATTCTCGCACATGCTCGGTATGAACAGTTTTCATCATTTGTAAAATCAAAAGGATTATTCACGAAATAATGATCGCCGCAGCATACAAAAGTATTGGAAAGATATTTTCTTGCCATATAGAGCGAATACAGATTTCCTTTTCTTCCAAATTCATTATTCGGTATAAGATGCACACCATATTTCTGCTCTAAATAGAAAAACTTCTCCTTCATATAACCGACAACAATATAAATCTCGTTTATGCCTGCCTGATGAAGCTGCTCGATTTGCCGTTCAATTAGTATTTCACCTTTCACTCTGAATAGGCTTTTAGGTTTCTCATATATAAACGGTGCGAATCGATTTGACTTACCAGCCGCTAAGATTATTGCGTTCATCGGGGTACCTCCTATTAATCAGTTATATTCGTGACATGCTTTGTCTCATGAAAAAGAAAAACTGGGACAAGAAAATCCGCAGGAATATTTGGCGGTTACGCTTTTCCTTTCCTGTCAACTATAGACACTGCCCCGATGTCGAATCTATTTAAATTCTCTATTATCTTCGTCCGATTATGTTCTATTGTGTCTTTAATGATGCTCTCAAAGACTGCTTTGCCGTAACAGTTGATGTTTTTTGTGCGATAATCCTGCGACAACCATTGAGTCGCATATCTTGACGGGGATCAATAGCATCACGCATCGCCTTAAATTCCTCTTTTGCAGATGTTTCATCCTGACAGAAAATATCTAAGGCAAAGGTGCCACCGGACGGCATGTCATAATCAATTTCCGCCCCTGCTCCAAATAGAAAACCTTGTTTCAAGCTTATGCCCTCCTCAAAAATTTACTTATCAAAGCTTTTAATTTCCAATTCACCGCTGAGATATTTTTTATACGAATTACTAGTATCATAATAGACGCCGCCGTGAACTGATGATCCCTTAACAAACTTATGCCAGTCTCCATATAAATCTGCCAAAACGCTCTCATAACCTGCTGGTGCTGGAAAAGTGAGATTTTCAAATGGAAGCATTTCAACCTTATCGTATGCAGTTTTTATTCGAGCATATTTTAAAGCAACAGGCATCAAACACAGAAGAGATACACGCTCATTTCCCTTTCCGTTTGCTTCTTGCAACGACTGCTCATATTTGTTAAACCAGTCTGCTCGACTGCACATCATATCTGCAATCTTACAATAAACAAGTTTTAGAAAGTTTTTTTTATGCTTTGTATATAGATAATCATTAATGCGTTGAAACATATCCTGTGCGTGATCCGCCCTCTTTTTTTGTTGCTTGAACCCTTTATTATCATCATATAGTTCGTCCAACGGAAAAATATCAATAAAGATTCCCTGATTAAAATCATGCATTCCTGCCTCAACTTTTATAATTCCTGTTGTCATGCTATTTCTTAATTGTGCATGTCCTCTCATGCACTCTGGCTCCGTATAGCCTGTCTGAAAGAAGTATGGTTCCTTAAATTCTGCAGGAGCAATTTTACAAAACTTATCATATTCGCTACGCATCATGCAAAAGTCCATGTCATCATCCCATGGAATAAACCCTTTATGTCTAGCCGCTCCCAAAAGAGTGCCTGCCTCCGCAAAAACCTGAATATTATGTCTTTTGCAAACATCCAGTAACTGCACAGCAAGATCAAGTTCAACTGCCCAGACTTCTTTCATCTGCTTTGTTACTGTATATCCGCAACGAACCTCTTCATCAAGAAATCCTTCCGGTAATTCAATCTTCAATGGAATCATAATACACTCCTAACCAAGGCATTGTTCCGCCTTTACTTTTTGCTTAGTTCAATTCTCATTTCGGCAAGAGAATTTACTTCATCATCTTTCCTCTCAATCTTTCAACAAACTGTCTGCCGAACCTTATCAAGTAGTCATCTCTCAGTAATAGAAGAACCACGGCATAAACAGCCACACCGACAATTATCTGAATGA
>DXEG01000025.1 GCA_019115125.1 Candidatus Blautia faecipullorum | reverse complement strand
ACGTTGTGCTTGCACATAAGTGGGGACATGACTTTATGACGCGCCCCGACATGAGGAAGTAGTGGGGCGGGGACCCCGCGGATTCCGAATGGCGGGTAGGATTGTGGGAGCACGAAGTGCGGAACAATCCGTGAACTAGCTTTTGACACCCTAATCCTATAATTATAAAAAACAGCCCTGCGGGATCCAGGTTTTTATAACCCGAATCTTACAGAACTGTCTCTCTTTCATTTACAAACAGCAAAGGCTGCTCATCTATCCTTTTATCTGGTACAGATCCACATTTCCCAGGGTTCTGACAAATACGGCCTCCGCGTCCTCGTCATAGTACTGGCGGATATAGGCGATCGTAAGCTCTATATTATTATCGATCAGATATACCTTATCATTGTCGATCGCATCCCTGTACGGGTTTACGATCCCGTGGGCCTCCATTTCCTCAGTAAATCCCGGCGTACGGCATTCCCAGCCTCCGAACCAGTACAGATTATCCAGAAGATTTTCCGGCATAGGATCAAAGGGGCCATAACACACGATCTCGGATACGGTTCCGCTTTTTGCCAGGTAAACATGCTCTTTGTCCGTCCCGATGGTTTCCAGGACAGCTCTCTGACTGACTCTCGCCTCAGGAATCGAACCGGTGGATATCCGCCAATCCCTGTGCCACAGAAACTGACTGCACAAAAGAGCTGCGGCGCAGAGAAAAATCCCGGCCTTTCCTCTCAGCCCTGCGGCACCAGGCAACGCCATCCGGAGCTTGACATCCTCGTGTCTCCCTGTCTCCGGACGCTCCGTCGGCAGCTTTCTCTCAGATTTCACGGCTTTCAGAGAATCCTCCGGCAGCTCTCTCTCAGATTTCCCGCTCTCTGGAGAATCCTCCGGCAGCTCTCTCTCAGATTTCCCACTCTCCGGAGAAGCCGTTGGCAGCTCTCTCTCTGAGATTATCCAGAGAATCGTCAGGCAAACACTGCACCAGAGTCCAACATCCACGCGGTTTACCATATATCGTCCCTGATAATAGAGGTAAAAGTATAATACACAGATCAGAAAACCCTCAAAAACAATGGAAAATACTGCCGCGAAATTCTTCCTGCCGAATATCAGCCAGAGCAGCAGAAAAGCTGCTCCAAAAAACGCCATCGGAAGCTTCGACAGATCTGAGGGGAACCACTTGAGAAAGTTCAGCACCTGTCCCCAGTGAAACGTCCGTCCTGCCTTTTCCTCCACCAGCCTTTCCATCATTTCTGCTGTAAATTTTTCAGGATCATTAAAATTCCATGTTTTATAAAGCTCATAGGCTTCCTGTGTGATCCCCAGCTCCTGATAGACTTCCCTGCTGCTGTCATAGTCAGGAAATCCGTAATCCAGAAGCTTCGATCTCAGATCGTTAAATTCCTGGTACTGCCGCCATTCTTCTCCGCTGTACATATAGGAATCGAAGACTCCTGCCGCGGCTACAGACAGCAGCAGGACCAGAAAGCTTCCGGCGCAGACTGCCAGCTTCTTAAGCGCCCTGCCCGGATATCTTTTTTTCAGGGTCAGCAGAAAACAAAGGCCTGCTCCCGCCATCAGCGCGCTGCTGGCCCAGAACTGATCCTCCCTGTACATAAATCCCAGAAGGCCAAGGCCGATCCCCCAGAAAAATTCCCATACCAAAAATTTCTCCCGGTCAATTACATGCAGCAGAAGAAAAACAGCCGCTGCCGCCGCAATGCCTCCAGTCTTGGTAAACTGGATATGAATATAAGCCTCATAGCCAAAGCAGCATAAAAAAACAAGAGAAAGATACAGGCCGGAATACCCTTCCAGCCTGTTCATAAGTACATAAGTTACCGCGCTGAAGGCCGCCAGCAGCACGGCATACTGAAGGAGCGTATACCACGGAAGCCTCCCCGTCACCTGGTACAGAAGCCGGCAGATCAGTCCGAGAATATAATTCTGAAATACAAAATGAGCGTCTTTAACTCCTCTCAGCCCGCTTCCCAGCTCCGCAAAAACAATATCGTCGTTTGTTTCAAAGGACGGACGCATAAGACACACCATCGCCGCCATAGCCAGCAGGTTCACTCCCACGGCAAAGAATAATCCGGTTCGTCTCTCATCTGCAAATTTTAGCCATTGTGTTTTCATTTTTCTTCCCCGGCTGAAATTTCTGTTTCAGAATTTTTGTAACTCATACTTTTTCAGCCTTTTGCTGAGAATCTTCCCCGCCGTCTGTCTTTTCAGCAGGGGCTTCCGCCTTTTCTCCGGCTGTTTCCTGCAGATCCTTTTCAGCAGAGTCCGCTCCGGTCTCCGTTTCAGACGCCTTCTCTCCTTCCCCGCAGGAGGTCTCCTCGTCCGAATCCTCAGAAGGATCCACCTCCTCCGCGGTTCCGTCTACCACATCTCCTGCCTCAGCTTCCGTCTCACGGGTAGGGCAGGCCGCCCCGCAGTGAGGACAGAAGGACGCGTCTCCGTCTACGCTGCTTCCGCAGGAGGGGCAGATCTTTCTTCCTTTTACACCTGCCAGGTTTTCTTTGTACGCGGAGATCCGCTGCATCCGCTGATCGATCTGCTCGCATAAGATTTTCTGCGCGTCCTCCAGAGGGGCTCCCTCCAGATAACGCTTGTAGATAATTTTGCCCAGCTCGGCCATAATCTTCTGGATCTGGCGTTCTTCACCGGCAATTTTATTTTTCATTTTCTGTGTTTCATAGAGGGTTTCCGCGCGCCCTCCCAGCTCTCTCGCCGTCTTCGTGATCGCCTCTCCCAAACCGTCAAAAAAATCCTTACCCATATAAACCATCCTCCTTATCTGTCAGTTTTATCAGGCTTGTTTTCCTTATTGGGCCGCCTCCAAAAGCGGCACCTCCTGGCCTCTCAGCAGAATTCTCGGACCCCCGGTACCTTCGATATACTCTCTGGTGATGATCACCTGTCCGATACTGTCGTCCTTTGGGATTTCATACATAATATCCAGCATATACTGCTCCAGGATCGCTCTTAAGGCACGGGCTCCCGTTTTCTTCTCCATGGCCATTTTCGCGATGGCATGAAGCGCGCCCTCGTCAAATTCCAGCTTCACCTCATCCAGCGCCAACAGCTTCTGATACTGCTTGAGTATCGCGTTTCTGGGCTCCCGGAGGATCTTCACAAGCATTTCTTCCGACAGCCCGTCCAGGGTAAAGATAACCGGGAGCCGTCCAAGAAATTCCGGGATCATCCCGAAGCTTCTGAGATCGTCTACCGTCACCTTCTCCAGAAGATGAGGATCATTGTCGTATTTGTCCTTCAGATCCGCGTAAAAGCCGATGGACGCCTGTTTGTTCAGACGCTCCTTGATAATATTTTCCAGATCTGGAAAAGCCCCTCCGCAGATAAAAAGAATATTCCTTGTATTTACAGTGACCAGGGGAACCATGGCGTTTTTGCTGTTGGCTCCTACCGGAACCTCCACGTCGCTTCCCTCCAGAAGCTTCAGCATCCCCTGCTGAACGGCTTCGCCGCTTACGTCTCTCTGATTTGTGTTTTTCTTCTTGGCTATTTTGTCAATCTCGTCTATAAAGATAATGCCGTGCTCGGCCTTCTCAACGTCGTTATCCGCAGCCGCGAGAAGCTTCGACACTACGCTCTCTATATCGTCCCCGATATATCCCGCCTCTGTCAGTGAGGTAGCGTCCGCAATAGCCAGCGGCACGTCCAAAAGCCTCGCCAGCGTCTTCACGAGATAGGTCTTTCCGCATCCTGTAGGCCCGATCATCAGCATATTGGACTTCTCAATCTCGATCTCGTCCATGGTGTCGGTGGCCACACGCTTGTAATGATTATAAACCGCCACAGACATGACCTTCTTGGCATATTCCTGGCCGATCACATATTCATCCAGCGAAGCTTTTATTTTATGAGGAGCGGGGATTTTTTTCAGATCCAGGACCGGTTCCTTCTGCTTTTCCTTTTTCTTCTGCGGAGCCTTTTTCGGCTGCATCATCTGATTCTGCAGACCGGTCAGATCGATCATACTGACTCCCGGCATATTCAAAAGATCCGAATAATTGAAATTCCCTTTGTTCATCTGCTGGTTCATCATATCAAAGCTTTTCTGCATACAGTCTGAACAAATATGTATATTATTAGGAAGATCGATCATTTTCCCCGCCTGGCTTTCTGTTCTGCGGCAGAGCGAACAGAATTTCTCCGGCCCGTGTTTTTCGTCGTCCTGCTCCCGGTCCTCCTCAGTTATAATTTCATCCTTATATTTATCTGTCATAAAAACTCCTTTCCATTCTGTATCTCGTTTTACAGAGAATTCCTTTCCCCCGAAAACTGTTTCTCATACTGACCCGCGCATTTTCGGCAATTGAAGATGCCAGAAGCGAACGGCGGCCAAAACATACAGAACGCACAGACAGCCGCCCTCATCAGGAGCCTTGCCGCCTATGCGTTCATTATAACATAACCAATGTCTCTGTAAACTAAACTTTTTATAAAAATCCTTCCGGCTGCCTCTGGGCTGCGCATTTTCAGCAGAAGTAAACCGCCGGCTCAGGGCATGTTTCCCATAGTCACCTGTATAGTCTTCTCCACATACTGGCCGTTCTCAGCTCTGGCCACTACCACTTCCACGGTTTCTCCGGCGGCGTAGTACTGGAGCTTCTCCGCCAGATCCTCCTTGCCGCTGACAGCCTGACCGTCAAACTCCATAATAATGTCCCTTGCCTGAAGCCCGGCGCTGTACGCGGCTCCACCTTCTTCCACATAGGTGATCAGCGCTCCCGACGGCACATTGTACATGCTCATTGCCTGGGCGGATAAATCCAGGATATTCACTCCAAGATATCCTGCCTGGGAAGCGTCCAGCTTATCTCTGCTCATAAGATTTTCCAGAATCGGCTGCGCTGTGGAGATGGGGATCGCGTAACCCATTCCTTCAACGGCATTGTCCGCATATTTCGCGGAATTGATGCCGATCAGCTCTCCGCTCATATTCAGAAGGGCTCCGCCGCTGTTTCCGGGATTGATGGCCGCGTCGGTCTGTATCAGCCCGGAGCTGGTCCCGTCTTCCGTTTCGATGCTTCTGTCCAGCGCGCTGACCCATCCTGAGGTCACGGACTGTCCGTAGCCGAGAGCGTTTCCTATAGCTACAACCTGCTCTCCCACCTGAAGATTATCAGAGCTTCCCATCTGGGCAATTTTAATCTGGCTCATGGTGTCCTCCGGTATATCCGCCTTCTGTACTGCCACCACCGCAAGATCATTGGCCTTGTCCGTCCCCTTGACCGCGGCGCTGACCGCGTCCTCTATATTAATATCGTCGGCGCTTCCCGCAAGGGCCGCTGTCTCCGTCTCCGCGTCAGCCCCATCGTCTCCGATGAAACAAACGCTCAGAGTGTCCGCGCCTTCGATCACATGATTATTCGTAGCAATCAGAAGTTCATCTTCATTTTCCCCTACAATGATCCCGGAACCGCTTCCCTCGCTGGAATACCGCTGAGTTCCTCCGAACCCGTAAAATCCGATGAAGCTTGGTATTTCCTGGATGCTGACAGAAGTAATGGCAACAACAGACGGCATGGCCGCGGCGGCTACCCCCGCTACGGATCCTGTCTGAACAGGATTTGTCTGAACCGTCTCCGAAGCATTCTGAACCGCAGTCTCTGCCGCAGTCAGCGCAGACTGCGCGTCACTGTCCGAATATCTGCCGGCAATCATATTGACGCCCTGGAAAACGCCCCCGGCCACAAGTCCGAAGACGGCCGCCAGCGCGATGGTGCCCGGCAGTCTGTTCCATACACGGTTCTTTTTGTTTATATTTCTGCGGGGAGATCTGTTTTCTGCGCTGAAAGCTCTCTGATGCATCTGATAATGTGCGTATCTTCCGATCTCCCCGCGCCTGTCGCCCTCTGAGATTTCTGTGGTCTGATTCCGTGGAGCATCCTGATCCCATAATCTATCGTCATTCATATTACTGCTCCCTTCTTCTGTTCTCTTCTTATAAAAATCAGTGTAGCAGGGAATTGTGTTCAAAATGTGACAACTCTTTAAAAAATACGTGTTGTCAGTTTTTCCAGTAATCCCGGTTCATAGTGCATCGCAGAATCACCTTTTCCGGGAGCCTTCTGAAATTCTTCCCCGCAAGATATCCTGCATATTTGAAGCCGGTCTGCATAACATATCCCGGAATCATCCAGAATTTAGCTTTTCTGCATAAATGCCCGAGCGTTTTCTTTACAAGGCGCACACCCTCGCCCTCTGAGGACACACTGTCAAAAATCTGCGGATATTCCGCCTGAGAGACCCCGAGGTCAAAATTCCTGCGAAACTGCTGCATACAGGAATAGTTGTGGGAATGGATCACCCGCGCGTCCGCGGCGTACGCGATACTGTACCCGTTTTGGATCAGAGTTCCCGCGTAGATCATATCCTCGTTAAAAACAGTCCTCTCTGTAAATCCGCCCAGCTCTTCATAAATTTCTTTTTTATAGGCGGCGCAGACATTAGAGCAGAAAAAAGTCTTTATACCGTAACGGGGAAGATCCGCCCGGGATTTTACGGATGATTCTTCAGGATAATTAAAAGCTCTTGTATATCTTTCCACATAACTGCAGGAAGTATTCGGAAGCTGCCGTGCATAGGCTGCCCCAATCTCCGGGTCGCTCTCCAGCGCCGCGGCGAGATTCTGTATCAGATTTCTGTCCGCGGGGAGGGCGTCCTGGGTCATAAATACCATAATCCCGGCATCCGTAAGCTCCGCCGCCCTTTTTCTTGTCCCCCCGTGATCAAATTCCGCTTTATGAAGGTGATGCACCTCCACAGAAGGGAAGGATTTTTCCCATTGAGGATTCCAGAATTCCTTTTCTGTATTCATGACAAGAATCTTCCTTACGGGCCTGCTCTGTTTCTCCAGTCTCTCCAGAAGATGGACAAACTCTCTTCCGGGGCGGTATGTGGGAATGATCACATCAATGGTTTTTGTCTCCATAATCTTCTCTCCTATGCTGACAGGAGGGAATTCCTTTATTCAAGAAATTCCCTCCTGATTCGTTCATTTATACGGTTTCGGCAGGATCGCTCGCCGGAGCGCTCTCAGCGCTTCCACCGGCGTCACCGCCGCCTTCCTCCACATAGCCGGTATCGCCGCCGGAGTCTACGGTATCTCCTCCTCCGGTTCCCGGATCGGTATAATCTCCGCCGCCCGTTCCAGGATCCGTGTAGTCTCCGCCGCCCGTTCCAGGATCGGTATAGTCTCCGCCGTCCGTTCCAGGATCGGTATAGTCTCCGCCGCCCGTTCCAGGATCGGTATAGTCTCCGCCGTCCGTTCCAGGATCGGTATAGCCGCCATCGTCCGTTCCAGGATCCGTGTAGCCGCCATCATCCGTTCCAGGGTCCGTGTAGCCGCCGTCATCTGTTCCAGGATCCGTGTAGCCGCCGTCATCTGTTCCGGAATTATCATAATCGCCGTAGTCCCCTGAATCATCTGCTGATACCTGGGTCTCTGACCATCCGCTTCCGTCATTCTGATAGAAGAAAGCGTCGTTCTCCGTCTCCTCAGTCACAACAGGCTGAACATCATTCAGATTGTCAGCGCCGCCCACGATATCCAGAATCTCCTGGCTGTTTTCCTTTACTGTAGCGGAAGGAGTATATGCCTCGTCACCGTAGAGGAACTTGTGAAGCTCTACTACGTTTGACTCCAGATCTGTAGGTACGATCACGCTGCCCTTTACATTCGCAAATTTAAAGCTGGACGGGAAGCCCACCGTATCGTCAATACTGTATCCGATCAGGGTCGGCAGAAGCTGAAGGATTTCCGTTTTATTCACAGAGGTAGTCACCATTGGGAATACCTCGTCCATGATATCAAAAATCGTGCTCAGTCCGGCGCTCTTCGCCTTGCTGACGATCATCTGGATGACTTTTCTCTGTCTCTCTGTACGTCCCATATCAAGGCTTGCCGTATAGCGGATACGGCAGTAGGACGTAACCTGAACGCCGTTCAGATGATAACGATAGTCTATTTTTTCGATGTCTTCCGGTTCCGGCGGAAGCTCGATCGGCGTATAGGACTTGCCTGTTTCCTCAGAGGTCTCCACACAGTAATTATTCATGTGGACGATCTCCGCGTAGGACATGTCCATATCCAATCCGCCAAGACAATCCACAATAGTTGCCAGCGCGTCAAAATTTACGGTGGCGTAATCTGTAATATTCAGATCCAGATTGGTGTTGAGCATGGTGATCGCCTGCTCCGGTCCGCCGTAGGCGTACGCCGCGTTTGCTTTGGAATATGTGTCGTCGCCCAGATTCAGCAGGGTATCCCTGTATATGGACACAAGCTTCACATCCTTGGTGTCGTTATTGACACTGGCAACGATCATGGTATCGCTGTTCTCCGTTCCAAGAGCAGGGTTCTTATCCCTGTGGTCAATGCCGAACAGGGCATAGGTGGTATAGCCGGTTAATTTGGAGGTTTCCGAATCAATCGCGTTCTGTACTTCCTGGTTGACCTGAATCCTGCTGTCGTCCACTACCGGCTGGTTTACCTTATCCAGCTTGGAATTAAGCTGGCCGTAAACATACAAACCGCCGATGAACAGAAGCAGAACAATGATTTCCACTGCAAACAGTATCTTTTTCGTTTTTGATCTTGGTTTTGCCATGTTCTTTCCCCTTATCTTTAATATGCATTTTTATTGATGAAACCTTTAAAAAATGTTAAAAACAATATTTTGATGTCAAACCCTATCGTCCAGTTTTCAATATAATAAAGGTCGCAGTCAATCCGTTTTCTGATGGAAGTATCGCCGCGGTAGCCGTTTACCTGCGCCCATCCGGTCAGCCCGGGACGAACCTGATGCTTCACCATGTAACGCGGGATCTCCTCCCTGAATTTTTCCACAAAAAAGGGCCGCTCCGGTCTGGGTCCAACCAGACTCATGTCTCCCCGCAGAATGTTAAACAACTGCGGAAGCTCGTCAATGCTTGTCCTGCGCATGAATTTTCCGATGCCCGTAACCCGGGGATCGTCCTTCACTGTCCAGGCCTTCTTTTCTTCCGCCTCTGGCTGAATCTCCATGGAGCGGAATTTGTACATTCTGAATGTTTTATTGTGCAGTCCGACCCTCTCCTGCTTGTAGATCAGCGGGCCGGGAGACGTTGCTTTGATCAGAACGCACATGAGAAGCATGACCGGCGAAGATACTATGATCGCCGCTATGGAGCCCACAATATCCATCACTCTTTTTACCATGGCGTTAAAGGTATTGCTCAGAGGCACATAGCGGATGTTTATCACCGGAAGGCCGAGAATATCTTCTGTATATGGTTTCGTAGGTATAATTTTATTGTAATCGGGGATAAATTTCGTATGAACGCCCGATTTCTCACACATCGCAACAATCTCTTCAAGACGGTAATATTCGCTGAGGCCCAGGGTGATGGCTATTTCGTCCAGCCTGTTGGCGGGAAGGATCACCATAAGATTGGCGATCCTGCCGATAACCTTCACACCTTTATATAAGGTTCCCGCAGGAACGTTGTCGTCCAGAATTCCTCTGACGATATATCCCCACTGAGGATTCTGCTGGATCCTGTCTATATATTCCTCAGCCGCGCGGCTGTATCCCACCAATATCATCTGCTTCTGGTTATGGCCCTTTCTGCGCATATCCCGCAGCGCCGCGAAGATCAGCATACGGACAGTCCATTCCACAATGATATTGATCACGCAGAAAATATAAACCGTCAGTCGTGAAAAATCGCTTTCATCCAGCATGTACAGCGCAAATACAATCAGGAGCAGTCCCAGAACATTGGCCTTGATCACATTGGCCAGAACAAGTCTCCGCCCCTGCATATGCATCGGCTCATACAGAGTAAACGCCTGATACAAAAGCAGATAGCCGGGGATAATAAAAACCAGAGCAAGCATATACTGCTCAAAGGTAAGCGCACGAACTGCGGAATAGGAAAACGGACCTATAAACCGGATCATCCACGCGATCACATAGGAAGCGGCGATGACAAAAGCATCAATCAGCATCTGAAGACGACTGAAATTCTTCTGATTATCCTGAATCAATCTCCGACACCTCAATCCATTTCATACTGTTAATCTTATAATAGTTATACTTCAAAATCAATAATATCTTAATGTTTATTTTATAAAATTAAAATGAAACTGCTGTAAGACTCTCCTTACGCCGCGAAACGCCGGATGATATTTATCCACAGCTCCACCTGGACCGCCGCGTAATTCGGAAGATGCTTCAGGGTGAACGGTACCTTTTTTTCCCTGCGGCTGATGGAAAATCCGTTTTTTATCCCCGCGAGATATTCTCTTCCCATTCCCTTTGCCGCAAAAAACAGAAGCTTTATTCCAAATCCCGCTATCAAGAACGGCAGATTGAGAAGAATCTGCAGAAACGGCATGTTTTTGTAGATCAGATAAATATTATTTCTTGAGGAATATCTTGTTTTAAACTGATTATAGCGGGATCCGCTGGTTCCGCTGCCCACATGATACACCACCGCCTCCGGCGCGTACCAGTTCTCGTATCCGTAAATCCTGGCCCGGTATCCGATATCAATATCCTCCAGATAGGCAAAATGTTCCTCGTCAAAACAGCCTATCTGTTCCAGTATCCGTTTTCTGTAGATCGCAGCCCCGCCGCAGGCGGCAAAGACGCGCTCCTCTTTTTTATAGGTGTGGACGTCCTTTCCCTTCCCTCTTGCATAGGACCATCCCAGCGCGCAGTAGAAGTTTCCCGCATCGTCCAGCTTGTCCCTGTCGTGGTACTGCACCATTTTGGCTCCGCAGGAAAAGGCGTTTTTGTGTCTTTTCAGAGCAGCCAGCATCTGTTCCACAAAATCCTCCGTCACCTCTGTATCGTTATTCAGAAGCAGCACGTAGGGCGCTTTTGACGCCCGGATCCCTTCGTTGACCGCCCGGCAGAAGCCAAAGTTTTCCGGAAGCTCCAGAATATGCACCCATGGGTAGCTTCCCGCCACAAAGGAACAGCTTCCGTCGGAAGAGCCGTTATCCACAAGGATCACCTCAAAATTCTGCGTCGTCTGGCCCTCCAGACTTCCCAGAACACTGTCCAGAAAAGCAATTCCATTAAAATTCGGTATAATCACCGATACTTCCATATATCCTCCTTACCCCTTCTTCATCATGCCCGGAAGGGGACGAAGCGAATAATTCCATTTTGTAAGAGAGAGATTTTTATTGTAATACGGATCTCCGTTTTTCAGAATACCGATCCACTGGCTCCGCATATACTCGATCTCCTCCTGAAAACGCCTGACTTTTTCTTTGCTGTCCTCGGCGCCCCTTGTCTTTGATTCCGCATGATAAAGCTGTACATAGGGATCGTATACGATCAGTTTCCCCGTTTCTCTCACCTTCAGGCAGAGATCCACATCATTAAAAGCTACCGACAGTTTTTCCGTAAATCCCCCGGCGTTCTCAAAAGCCTCTCTCTTCATCAGCATACAGGCCGCCGTCACGGCGCTCATATCCTGAAGAAGAGACGCCTTGTGGAGATATCCGGTGCGGTTGGCGGGCATGTTTACAAACATGTGTCCCGCGATCCCCCCGATCCCGATGACACAGCCCGCGTGCTGGATCGTATTGTCGGGATAAAGCAGCTTCACGCCCACAGCCCCCACCTCAGAGCGCTGGCAGACGCCCAGCATTTCCTTCAGCCAGCCGGACGTGATCACTGTCATATCATTATTCAGAAACAGCAGGTACTGTCCTTTTGCCTGGCGGACTCCGTAATTATTGATCGCTGAATAATTAAACTCCTTTTTCCACCTCAGCAGACGGATCCTCGGATCTTCGGACAATTCCCTGTAATAACGGAAGATCTCCTCTGTGGTACTGTTATTTTCTATGATCAGAATCTCATAATTCTGATATTCCGTTTTCTTTTTGATAGATTCGATACAGGCTCTTAGGGTTTCCGTCTCATCCTTATTGGGAATGATAATGGATACCAGCGGTTCGCCCTGAACAGGATATGTCACCCGGTAAAATCCCAGATCCGGCGTATGGCTGACCGTCCCCTTCACCCCTGTTCTCTCCAGATGCGCTTCTATAGCCCGCTTTCCCGCGTCAAAGGCATACATCTTGCTTGCCGGATTGTCCGCGGTGGAAGCCTTGTGCGTCCGCCAGTGATAGAGGATTTCCGGGATGTGCCCCACTTTTTTCGCCTGCTCCACGCAGCGGAAAATAAAATCGTAATCCTGGGCGCCTTCAAATTCCTGACGGAATCCGCCCGCTTTTTCCAGCACACTGCGCCTTACCACAAAAAAATGACAGATATAATTATTGGAACGGAGAAGATCCAGATTAAAATCCGGCTTCAGATGAGGCTGAAAATGCTCTCCCAGATCTGTCGTAACCTTATCCTCGTCTGTATAAACCGCGTCCAGCTCCCGGTCCTTTCCCAGGGCCTTCGCCAGCTCATAGAGGGCGTTGGGCGCGAGAAGATCGTCATGGTCCAGAATACCCGCGAACTCGCCAGTCGCCATGGAAAGCGCCGCGTTGGTGTTGCCGGCGATCCCGAGATTTTCCTGGAGGTTCTGTACACAGATCCGCTTGTCACGGGCAGAGTACGCATCCAGCACTGTTTTCATCTCCGCGTCCTCCGGACTGCCGTTGGCGATACACAGCTCCCAGTTCTTATAGGTCTGTGCCAGAAGGGAATCCAGCATCTGTGTAAGAAACAGCTTCGGTGTGCGGTACGCCGGCACCGCCACACTGATCAGGGGTTCATAATCCAGCCTGCTCCGCCTCTGGCGGCTCAGCTCCGCCTCATCAGGAATATAGGCCTCATACCAGGGGCCGTAGGGAACCTCCTCCGGCTCAAAACGCTCATGAAGGCGGATCCAGAATTCCTTCGGACCATAATGCTTCAAATACCGGAAGCCCTTCTGCACTGTATAAGGATTCAGCTTCTTCACAATGCGACCCCATTGGATCCTGCCCCCTGTATTCTGTTTTTTATCCATATTTATAATTCCTCAGATATTATCAAATTTACATATATTTTACATTTAGCCGGATTTATTTTATCATTGTACCCTGTATTTTGCAAGGCTGTAAACATAATTTTCATACTGGCCTGTACATTTTCACTTATGCAGACCCCCAGATATACGGTAATACCAAGAAGGTGTTGAATTACGAGGAAAAATGGGATATGATAGGTTTTAAGACAATCCCGCGTAAAATTCGATTTTTTTCTGATTTTTGCGGAATACTAATTGACAGACTACTAATGCAGAACAGGACAAAACAGGAGTACAATATGAAATTAAGCAGAATTTTTGCCGGGCTGCTGACAGCCGGCCTTTCTCTCTCACTGATGATCCACACCCCGGTCATGGCCGCGGAGGAAACGGCCGGTGCCGCAGCCGCGTCCGGAATCACCACCAACAGCATTTCCGGATGGCCCCAGGGACCTGAGATCACCTCCACCGCCGCAGTTGTCATGGAGGATAGTACGGACACAGTAGTATACGCCAAAAATATGGATCAGACTCTTTTTCCGGGAGGTACCGTAAAGGTTATGACCACCCTTCTGGCTCTGGAGAACAGCCAGCTCACCGACCAGGTGACAATGACCGCCACCGGCGTGTCCGGCGTAACGGACGGAGGCGCGAATATTTCCGCCCAGCTTGACGAGGTTTTCACCATGGAACAGTGCCTGTACGCCATGATGCTGTCCTCCGCCAACGATATCGCCCTGCAGGTAGCGGAGCATATCGGCGGTTCCGTGGATTCTTTTGTCCAGATGATGAATACCAGGGCCTCTGAGCTTGGATGCACCAACACCGTATTTACCAACCCGACGGGACTTCCCGATGAAAACCAGCATACCACCGCCCATGATATGGCGCTGATCATGAAGGCCGCCATTGACAACGAAAGCTTCCGGACCATCGCCGGCACTGCCTCCTATACGATCCCGGCCACAAATGTTTCGGGGGGAGAGCGTGTGCTGACAAACAATTTTTCCATGATGGACAGCACCAACGCCGCATATTATCAGTATTGTCTCGGCGGACGGGAAGGATATACCGAGGCCTCCGGCAGCACGCTTGTATGCGGAGCCCAGAAAAATGACGTCACGCTGATCGCCGTAGTGCTTCAGGGCGCTTCCGGAACAACCGGCACTGAGGCCGCGGGACTTCTGAATTACGGCTTTGACAATTTCCAGATGCTGTCTCTGGGAGATACAGATTTTAATATGCTTTCAGGCGGAAACGTCTATGTTCCTGCCGGAAGCGCCGCCGATGCTCTCACCACTGAGGATACGCCGGGAGAAACTGACCAGCTTAACCGCCAGTACTATTTCAGCGGAACGCCTGTAGGAACCGCCGTTATGGCCGTGGTTCAGAAGCAGGATACCACTCTGGTAGACCAGAGTCAGCAGAATCTGGCCGCTGCCCAGGATTATTCCGCCTCTCACACAAACGTTCCTTATTATATTATCGGCGGGGTCGGAGCGCTGCTGCTGATCCTTCTTCTGGCAGGCATCATCAGGACGGCGAAGGCATAGCGGCGGGCGCTCAGCTCATACAGATGTCCGCTCGCAAAAACATGCAAGCATGTTTTATGCTTCCCGATCACTGTATGGCAGAACTGTTACAAATAATGTCCCAGAAACCAAAAAAATCCTTGAAAACATACAGTATATGCGGTAAAATACAACTTGATATAGGGGAGTAGCCAGCACTGTTTTTTGTGCGATTAGGTCAACATTCATGAGTGTAAGCTCTGGCTTAATCTATACCTTTGAAGTTACCGGTATATGACGAGACCTGTGTTCCATTCATGGCAGAACACAGGTCCTTTTTATTTCATAGAAATTTGCAGGATTTATTTTAATCCCCGGTTTTCACATGAGATAAAAGCAGTCGCCCGGACCGGGAAACAGGTCTACGAGACGGCTGGCGGATACAGCATTTCCCATATAGTAAGAAGGAGGAACTTTTATGGACTTTTTAATCTCAGGCATTACATCTATCACCCCGCAGCAGATCGTCATGTATGTGATCGGCGCTGTCCTGATCTGGCTTGCCATTAATAAAGATCTGGAACCGGTGCTCCTGCTTCCGCTGGGCTTCGGCGCGATTCTGGTGAACCTGCCGGATTCCGGCGTACTGAACCAGACCCTGTCCGGAATCGGCGAGACAAACGGTATCATTGAATGGCTGTTCGATGTGGGAATCGAGGCTTCTGAAGCAATGCCTCTTCTGCTTTTTATCGGAATCGGCGCCATGATCGATTTCGGCCCGCTGCTTTCCAATCCCAAGCTGTTTCTGTTCGGCGCTGCCGCGCAGTTCGGTATTTTCGCCGCTATCCTGGTAGCTGTACTTCTTGGCTTTGATCTGAAGGACGCCGCTTCCATCGGTATCATCGGCGCTGCCGACGGCCCCACCTCCATCCTGGTATCCCAGGTGCTGGGTTCCAATTATATCGGGCCCATCGCCGTGGTGGCCTACTCGTACATGGCTCTTGTACCGATCATCCAGCCGGTTGTGATCAGGCTTCTCACCACAAAAAAAGAGCGCTGCATCCATATGGAATATAAGGCTGTCAACGTATCACGGAAGGCCAAGATCATCTTCCCAATCGTTGTTACCTTTATCGCCGGACTGGTAGCGCCCATGTCCGTTTCTCTGGTAGGATTCCTGATGTTCGGAAACCTTCTCCGTGAATGCGGCGTGCTGAACAATCTTTCCGACACAGCCCAGAACGTACTTTCCAACCTGGTTTCCCTGCTTCTGGGAATCACCATCGCGTTCAGCATGAAAGCAGACACCTTCGTCAATCCGCAGACTCTGCTGATCATGCTTATCGGTCTGGCGGCTTTCATTTTCGATACTGCCGCAGGCGTGCTTTTCGCTAAGCTTCTGAACCTCTTCACAAAGGAAAAGGTAAACCCGATGATCGGCGCTGCCGGTATTTCCGCCTTCCCAATGGCGGCCCGCGTCGTTCAGAGAATGGCCCTGAAGGAAGATCCCAGCAATGTCCTGATCATGCAGGCTACCGGTACGAACGTTTCCGGACAGATCGCTTCTGTTGTGGCCGGCGGCGTTATCTTAAGCGTAGTGTCCAGTATTCTGTAATGTTTCTTATTCCATTACAAACAGGAAAGGAGTATGTGATATGGATATGACTCTTGTTATGCAGGCCCTGGAAGTCATGTGGAAAGGGATGCTGAGTATTTTCACGGTTATAATTATTCTGACGATCCTTGTGTATGTGATCAATAAATTTCTCAAGGACTAACCATTAAAATAAGCGCAGACAGACTCTGACGCTCATATAAAACAAACAAGCTCCGGGACGCGCTTCGCGCAGTTCGGAGCTTGTTTATTTTATCCGCTTATCTGCAGCGGTTTTCTTTTTTATCACGTACACAAATCTTTCTTCTTCGTTTTCCTCAGACGCCAGCCTCAGAAACGCCGGAATTTCTGCGTTTCCTCCAAAGAGGCGCCGAACACCACGCCGCGAACAAGGCCCAGCAGACAGCGCTTCCCACGGCCCCTTCCTTCAGTCCTGGTGCCTGGAATGTCAGCTCCAGCGTATGGTCTCCTTCCGGTACCTCGCAGGCCAGAAAACCGATATCTCCCCGCAGGAGCTCTGTCTCCTCTCCGTCGATGGCAAGAGACCAGCCGTCCTCATAGGGGATCATAAACAGAACATAGCCCTCTGTTTCCGCATGGACGGTTCCCGTGATGCGGGAATCCTTCTCCGGGGCGTACAGAACCGCGTAGGAAGCCGCTGAAACCTCCTCGCCGGACGGCTCTTCCGCGGCACTCCCGGCTTTTCCATCCCCGGCTTTGCCCTCAGGCTCCTCAGAACCTGACGTACTTCCGGCTCCTTCCTCATTCACGTTCTTGCCCGTCGCCTCCTCAGACTCTGACGCGGATCCTGCTTCTTCTCCGCCTCCGGAGTCAGCCGTCAGTTCCTCAAATTCCGCCATAGATTCTATCTCTTCCCCGTCCTCCAGGGCAATGGCTCCTTCCAGGAGCCGTTCTCTCGTCTCCTCTGTACACAGCTCCCGCAGGCTGTCCTCCGAGATCGCCGCGGTATAGAAATGGGCGGTTTCCGCTTCCAATACATTTTCGTGGATGTAAAGGCTTCCCACCTTGTCCAGCAGCTTCCAGGAAGTCCCGTCCGGTTCGCCGTCGCCGGATAAAATGTAGCGGATCCCCAGAAAGGCCGCCAGGCGGTTATCCTCCACATGGTTCCAGAAGGTATAGTGATTTTCGTCCGCGAAAAACAGCTCAGGAACACAGGTCTCCACAAAATCTTTCACATAACCGTTCATCACAGAATTATAGGCGGAAACGCCCCGGTAACCCTGAGCCGAGGAATCCATTGCCACCGTGCCGGATATATAATCCTTTTCCACGCGGTAAAATTCCCCATCGTTCTCCTCCAGATAGTTCAGAGCGTCCTGAAGATCCGTCCGGTACATCTCCCTGAAAAAATCCTGGGGCTTTTCCATCTCCGCCCGGTATCTGGTCTCCAGATCCTCTGATCTCCTGTCCGCCTCGTATTTTTCTGTTTCCGCCGCCATAGCCTCCACCGGAGTATCTGTCTTTTTCATAGTCACTCTGGCCTGGTAATTCACAGCGCCTTCCGAGATCATATTCACCGCCAGGGCCGCCCCGAGAACTCCTATGATAACCTTCCGCTGCCGGGGGCTTTTCAGGAGGGTAAGAGCCAGAAGGCAGAGGACAGTCACGATTCCCGCCGCGGCAAGGATCAGGATATTTCTCTTATACTCCGCGAATCCCGCCTGCTGCCAGCCTTCCCAATAGGCCCAGCCCATCAGGGCGGCGACCGCCGCAAGAAGGATCAGGTTCAGTCTGCCGCCCTTTCTCAGATAATCCCACATCCAGGCCATCACCAGCAGGATCGCCGGCATCAGCACAAAGGTATATCTCTGGGTAGGCTTTGTAAAATAGTTAAAAACCGTTCCTCCTGTAGGAAAGGCCGCCGCAAGAAGGATCAGCAGAGAAACCAGGTACAGCACTCTCCTGGCCCTTTTTTTCATATTCGCCTTTCTGAGGATCACAAGGAACTGCACGTTGAAAAACACGGCCAGCGCGGAACAGAACAGCACCGGATCCTCATAATAATTCATCACATAATCCTGGGGGCCTTTCGCGAGACCGAAGCCATTCTGAAGATTGCTGGAAAACATTCTTTTCAGCATGGACAGATAAAATTTGCCGGAATAAGGGGTAAAGCAGTTTCTAAGCCACTCTATAAATCCGGTTCCCTCACCGTCCAGTCTGGAGGATACATTCAAAAGAACCGCCGCCATGGGAAGGAAAATCACCAGACTCATCCCAAGCCCCAGAAGCATCTGCCTGCAGCCGGATAGGAACAGCAGCACGCGCTTCTTTGTACGGAGTCCCTCGATCATCAGTATCCGGAAAAGAAGATACAGCCCGGCGGCCGCCAGGCACATATAGGTAAAATACACGCTGTAGATCCCGCAGAGAAATACCATCACCGGAAGCAGCTTCCTGCCCTTTTTCCCCTGGATAAGCTTCTCGCAGAACAAAAGCAGAAGGGGCAGATAGACCACCGTCGTTCCGAACTGGTAATGCTGCCCCCACACCAGAAGAAAGCCGTTCAGTCCATACACATAGGAAGCGGCAAGCTTTGCCTGTCTGCTGAATGTAAACTGCGACAAAAACCAATAAAAGGCCAGTCCCGCCGCCAGAATTTTCATCACCTGGATCACATTGATATAGATCAGCATGTGGGCCGGCCCCAACACAGCGCCGATCCCGTACAGCAGCATCAGGAAAGGATCAAACAGGTTGAAATTAAACATATTTACTCCCAGCCCGTTGGAAAAATCCCAGAGAGAAAAGCTCCCGTCCCGCAGATGGTTCACGATGCTGGTATAGTTCATGATATACTGCTGCCAGGTATCGCTGCCGATATCGTTAAAGATCATGAGCTGATCTCCGAAAAGATAGTCGTGAAATATGATTACGCAGCTTACCAAAAGAAGCGCCAGAAGCAGCGCGCAGTCCGCGGATCTGCTTTTCTTCAGTCCCTCCACCGTAAACGCCCTTCCGGGCGCTGTTATTTTTTTCATTCTTTCCCCTTTCTAGGCGCCGGATCCCCACTGATACAGAAAATACGGCAAAGGGCAGAGCGCTCTGTGCTTACATGATCTCCTTCAGATAACGCGCAAGAGCGTCCTTCCAGTCCGGAAGCATCCGGAAGCCGTGTTCTTCCAGCTTTTTCTTCTCCATACGGCTGTTGGAGGGCCGCTTTGCTTTTGCCGGATATTCCGCGGAGGTCACCGGCTTCACATTTACCTTCATTCCAGCCTGACGGAAAATTTCCACCGCAAAATCGTACCAGGAGATATACCCGCCTCCGTTGGTGGCGTGGTAGATCCCGTACTCCTCTTTTTCCAGCATATCCACGAGAAGCACCGCAAGATCGTAGGTGTAAGTGGGCGTTCCGACCTGATCGTCCACCACGGTAAGGGTATCGTGGGTCTTTCCAAGATTCAGCATGGTCTTGATAAAGTTCTTTCCATTTACGCCGAACACCCAGGCAATGCGGACAATATAGTATTTATCGGTATACTTCTGTACCGCAAGCTCTCCCTCGTACTTGGTCTGCCCGTATACGTTCAAGGGCTGCACCACCGGATCGTCCGGCTCCCAGGGTCGGGTTCCCTGTCCGTCAAAAACATAATCCGTGCTCAGGTAGATCATGGGGATGTCCAGCTCGCCACACATTCCGGCGATATTTTCCGTGCCGTCCACATTGACCCTCCGGCAGATCTCTGTCTGATCCTCCGCGGCGTCCACCGCAGTCCACGCTGCGCAGTGCACCACTTTGTCGGGGCGCGTCTCCTCCATTACACGGCGGACCGCTTCCGCGTCGGTGATATCCATCTCCTCCACGTCCACGCCGATCCCCTCATATCCTCTTTTCGCCAGCTCGTTCATCACGTCATGTCCAAGCTGTCCTTTCACGCCTGTCACTAATACTCTCATGAAAAACCTCCTCTATATCCGTCTCAGTGAAAAATCCTGGCTCTTCAGGGTAAGATTGGGATTATAATACGGATCTCCGTTCCGCATAATATCCGGCCAGCGTTTTTCAAAGGTCGCGATCTCCTTGTTAAATCTTGCCACCTTTTCCGGAGTGTCCTCCAGCCCTCTGGATTTGGACTCATAGTGATACAGCTCCGCGTAAGGGTTGTATACGATCAGATAGCCCGCCTCACGCAGCTTCATACAGAAATCAATGTCGTTGAAGGCAACGGCAAGCTCCTCCGTCAGTCCTCCCACCTGGTCAAAAGCAGACTTCTTCACCATCATGCAGGCCGCCGTCACCGCGCTGTAATCCTGGGCGCAGATGATCCTGTGGCAGTAGCCTGTGGTTCCTCTGGGCTGCAGCACGAAGCAGTGTCCCGCGATCCCGCCGAAACCGATCACCACTCCGGCGTGCTGGATGGTATCGTCCTCGTAGTACATTCTCGCACCTACGGCTCCCACATCGCCGCGCATACAGTATCCCAGCAGCTCCTCCAGACAATCCTCATTGATGATCTCCGTATCGTTGTTCAAAAGCAGCAGATACTCTCCCTTCGCGAAGGAAGCGCCGTAATTATTGATGGCGGAATAATTGAACTCTCTGTCCCAGTACACCACATGGGCTTTGGGATTCGTCTCCTCCAGCTCTTTATAGAACTGGAAGGTCTTTTCCTCCGTGCTGTTGTTCTCCACAATGATATACTCATAATTCTGGTAGGAAGATCGCTGGTCTATGGAATCCATACATCTCTTCAGATCGTCCGTGTGATCTTTATTGGGGATGATAATGGAGATCAGCGGATCATAGTCCCGGATAAATTTTGTCCGGTAAAGGCCCAGAAATTCTCCCTGATACACCTCCGCATGGATCCCCGTTCTTCTGTAATGCTCCTCTATAGCCCGTTTTCCGGCTTCAAAGGCATAGGTTTTGCTCTCGGGATTTTCGGCCGTGGAATCCTCATGGCATCTCCAGTGATAAAGGATCTTGGGAATATGATAGATTTCCTCCGGTCTCACGGACTCCACGCAGCGGAAAATAAAATCATAGTCCTGGGCTCCGTCGTACTCCCTGCGGAACATCCCCACCTGATCGATCACATCTCTTTTTACTACAAAGAGATGACAGATATAATTCACCGTACAGAGAAGATCCAGATTATAGTCCGGCTTAAAGTGCGGCTGGAAGAATTTATGTCCGTCCATGGACATCTTATCCTCATCCGAATAAAGAAGCTTAATCTCCCTGTTTTCATTGAGAGCCTTCACGCACTGGAAAAGAGCGTGGGGCGTCAGCTCGTCGTCATGATCCGCAAAGGCGATGTAATCTCCTGTGGCCGCTTCCATTCCGGCGTTGGTATTCTCCGCGATCCTTAAAGGCTCCTGTCCGGAAACGATCCGTATCCTCTCGTCGGACTTCGCCAGAGCCTCCAGAGTTCTGGAAAGAGGGGACGGCTGTCCGCTGCCGTCGGAGAGACAAAGCTCCCAGTTGGGATAGGTCTGCGCCTTGACAGATTCTACAAGCTGCTGAAGATATTTCTCAGGCGTTTTGTACAGCGGCACCACAATGGAAATTTTCGGCTGGTACTCAAACTTTTCACGTCTCTGCTTTTCCAGCTCCCTGGCGTTGGGGAGATGGCGCAGGATCCACTTCTGATAGGGAATTTCCCTGGTGGAGGCGGTTTTTACCTTGGAAACGATCTTCCCGGCCAGAGCCGCGCCGCCCTGGCTCCGCCAGTAACGGATTCCCTTTTTTGCGTATTTTTCAATTTTTCTTCTGAAAACAACTCCCGGCTGAAGATGGACAATGTGAACGGATTTTGTCTCCCCGGCGTAAAACACCATGTAGAGGAGCTTGCCGGTGAGATTCGTCAGCTCCACAAAAAAGCCTGTCTTGTCCTGAATATCCATCTCCTCATAAAGCTGCTCCACATCCACCCGCTCTGTCCTCAGGATCTCCGCCGAAAGCTTCTGCTTATTCTCATCAAAAATCTGAATGCGGACAGGGCTGTCCGCCACCACCCAGCCGCGGATCCTTAAAAAGCCCTGCTGCACCTTTTCCTCTTCAATAAAAAACTGAGGCTTTCCCCGGCGTCTCTCCAGCTCCTTCACCGGAACCGAGAACCAGCACACGGTTTTTTCCGGCATGTCCGCGTATACGGAAAGCTTCTGAAAGCCTTCCAGGGATTCCGGAAGCTGTACGGCGGCCGTGATCCTTTCTCCCCGCATCAGGTCGGGATCCTTGAAGCGTTCCAGAGCGCTCACAACCTCCAGCTTCTGGATCTCTGCCTTTACCTGGGAATTATCCAGGCAGGCCCGCATCTTCGCCTCCTTGGGCCAGGTTCCCTGGAGGATGTAACAGCAGGGATCCTTCAGATGAAACCGGTCTTTTGTTACCTCGAAAATCTCTCTCGCCATATCAAACCCTCATTTCTCAGTTTTCTCTCAGAGAACAGTCCCCCTCTGTCACAGACAGATTGGGATTATAGTAGGGGTCGCCTTTTTCAAGGCATTTTCCCCATTTTTCCTGAAAACGCTTTACCTCTTTGTCGAATCGGAACTGTTTCTCCGGGGTATCCTCCAGGCCTCTGGATTTGGATTCATAGTGATAAAGCTCCGCATAGGGGGTAAAGACAATTTTTTTATGTTTCTCCCTCAGCTTCATGCAGAAGTCGATATCGTTAAAAGCCACCCGGAAGCTCTCGTCGAAGCCTCCCGCCGCCTGAAAGTCTGCCTTTTTTACAAGCATACAGGCCGCAGTCACCGCGCTGATCTCCTGGACGCTGATCATTCTGCCGAAATACCCGGCGTCCTCTCTGGATGCCCGGCACATAATATGTCCGGCGATCCCTCCCAGTCCCAGCACCACTCCCGCGTGCTGGATGGTATCGTCAGGATAATAAAGCTTCGCTCCCACCGCTGCTACCTGCTCCTGCTGGCAGATCATCAGCATTTCCTCCATCCATCCTGGCGTCAGGATCTCCACGTCGTTGTTCAGGAATAAGAGATAGTCGCCCTTCGCCCTCTCCGCCGCGAAATTATTGATAGCGGAATAGTTGAATTCCTTCTCCCAGTTCAGCACCCTGGCTTTTGGATATTTTTCAGGAATACTTTTGTAGAAGGCAAAGGTTTCTTCCAGTTCGCTGTTGTTTTCCACCACAAGGATCTCGTAATTTTTCCAGGTGGAGCGCTCCGCCACAGAGGAGAGACACAGCTCAAGATCCTCAATGTGATCCTTATTGGGAATGATGACCGAGATCAGAGGCTCTCCCTGGATCTTCACCCGGCTTCTGTACCATCCCCAGCGCTCTGTCATTTCTACCGCCGCTTCTGTGCCCGTCCGCTGATAATGCTCCTCCACGGCTCTTCTTCCCGCCTCGTAGGCATAGGTTTTGCTGGAGGGATCCGCCGCCGTAGATTCCATGTGGCACCGCCAGTGATACAGCACCCGGGGAATATGGACGATCTCCCTGGCCTGCTCGCAGCACCGGAAAATAAAATCATAATCCTGGGCCCCGTCAAACTCCGTCCGGAGGAACCCGGCTTTTTCCGCCGCAGCCCGCCTTACCACAAAAATGTGACAGATATAATTATTTTCCCGCAGACGGAAAAGGTTGAAATCCGGCTTAAAATTCGGGTCAAAATAATGCTGTCCGTCCATGCTCACCTTATCCTCGTCGGTATAGAGCACATCCGCCCGGGGATTCTCGTTCACTGCCTTCACAATCTCAAAAAGAGCGTCCGGCTCCAGCGTATCGTCATGGTCGCAGAGCATCAGGAACTCCCCCCTGGCAAGGGCTATGGCTCCATTGGTGTTCCAGGAGATCCCGCCGTTCTTTTTCAGCTTTTTATATGTGACGCGTTTCTCCCGTCCGTAGTGTTTTCGGATATAATCCCGGACTTTGTCGTCTTCGCTTCCGTCCGCCAGACAAAGCTGCCAGTTTCCGTATGTCTGCTTCCGCACGGATTCCACCAGCTCCTCCAGATAAGGAAGAGGCGTATGATACAGGGGAACGACGATGCTCACCAGGGGGCTTGACGGAAAAGAGGTCCTCCTCTGCTTAAATGCCTGCCGGCGGTTCAGGGAATGACGCTTCAGCCACTCCTCGTAATCCTGAGTTTCTCCGGCGGATCT
Source organism: Candidatus Blautia faecipullorum (assembly GCA_019115125.1). Classification (GTDB taxonomy): domain Bacteria; phylum Bacillota; class Clostridia; order Lachnospirales; family Lachnospiraceae; genus Blautia_A; species Blautia_A faecipullorum. The sequence goes on along the minus strand of DXEG01000025.1, from coordinate 22,291 downwards.
TTTCTTAAAGCGTCCCAGCAGGCCCCTGGGCTTTTTTTCTTTTCTCAGCTCCTGGACGTCTATCTGATAGTTTTTCTCCCCGGAGCTTCCCCGAAATTTCAGCACCGCCTTCCTGCCCTGGATATCCTGGGCTGTGGCGGAGATCCGAAACCCGATCTCCCGGGTTTTATATTCCTCGTCCAGATTCCTTCTTTCTACAACGTCCGGCCTCCGCCCTCTGCTCATTCTGCAGGGAACGGGAGTTCCGTCCTCGTTGAGAAGCTCCGCCTCTGCCTCGCCTCTCTGATCGATGACCCATCCCTGGATCTCCAGCATAGTATCATAGAGAAGCTCCGCCCGGTCTATATGATATTCGATCAGGCTGTCCCTGAGAAAGGCCTCCAGCTCCTGACGGCTTTTCTTCCACAGGGAAGATCTCTGATCTCCTGCTTCCAGAAAAAGCTCCAGGGTATGAAACCGCTCCGTCAGCCTTCCCGCCTCCGGGATCCGCACCGTAAAGCCAAGGAGAAAATCCCCGAAATCCAGCCCCAGAGCCTGTCCCACATCCTGTCTCGGACGGCGTTCCGCCATAGGAAGCGGAATTTTTTCTTCTCCGTCTCCCAGAAGGCAAAAGCCATATTCTCTGTTTCCCGGCGCGGCGTACCATCCCGACAGGCTCAGCACCTGCCCGTGCCGGTCGTCATATTTTTCTTCGTCCACGCTGAAGCGCAATTCGTCCATGTTCCATCCTCATCCAAATATTTCTGTTCCGGCAGCGTTTAATCTTTTTTGAAGCTCCGGTACAGTTTCCACACCTTCGTATTTTCCATCTGACGGATCTTTTCCTTCAGATGAAGGATCTCCCTGTCCTTCTCCGCGGACACCCGGGAAAATCCCTTCCAGAAGGCGTCCCGGGCCTCCTGCTCCTTCATAATCTCTATTTCTATCTGAATTTTTCTTTTTCCGGCGGGAATGTCTTCCAGAATGAACTGAGGGTCTCCCGCTCCGAAATAGTATTCGCCCCGGCCTAAAGGAAAACCATTGGAGGCATACGCCGCCTCCGCTCCATTTTCATAGCAGAGTTTTTTCAGCACAAGCCCTCCAATCGCTTCTCCGGGATCCAGCCGGATCCTGCGCACTCCCTTGGGAATCTCGATTTCCAGGCGCAGCCCCTGCCGCCCCATGGGATAAACGGCGGAATCCTCCTCCCGGAAGTCCGCTCCCCGGTCATAAAATACCTGCAGCCTTCGCTGGGCGCAGGCAAGCCGCATCTGCTCATATAGCGGAAGAATCTGTACCTTTCCCGGTGAAATCTCCTCATACATAGACAGAAGGGAGGCATGGCTTCCTTCCATATATGCCTGAAAACATCTTTCCATTCCGGCGTAAGCCTCCTGCTCCTCCGGAGATATGCCTGCTTTTTCATAGAAATTCCGTTCCTTCAGCGCCCGGCGCTTTCCGTCGCTCTCCAGATAATAGTGAAGCATCCGGTAAATAATGAAATTGCAGGGCACAGGGAAACGGAAGGTCCATTCATAGTCCAGGACCACCGCCCTGTCCGGCTGGATCAGGATATTCGCCGGAACCAGATCTATATTGGAGATTCCTCCGCAGCGCAGCTCTCCCGGCAGGTTCGCGTCCCCGAAGACCTTTACAAACTCCGGCGTTTTCTGAAAAACATTCCGGTCGTGCAGATTACGGATCTTTTTTACATAGAAAAACAAAAGCTCCTCAAGCCTGTCCGGCTCTCCAGCCGCCAGAAGGCTGTCCAGCCGCTCCTCAAGGGTACTTCCCTCCAGGTATTCCAGCCTGACCTCTGTTTTTTCCAGCCTACAGCGGTTCAGCTCCATGCCTTCCTTTTCATAAAGGCTGGTAAGCTCTCTCTCGATATTTTCAATATTCCGGATGTGCGCCTCCGCCGCCGGAGTATCCGGGATTTTGCGGACCACTCTCGCGTATCTTCCGGTCTCACGGATTTCTGTACGCAGAGAGAACCGTCTGTCTCTCTCATTGGAATATTTTACATAGACGGTCTGGGGAGCGCTTTCCTCTTTCCCGATCAGCAGAAGGAAGGAATTGGAAAACTCCGGAAACAGCTCGTTTTCGAGAAGAGAATCGTAAACCGGAGATTCCTGAAAAAGCTGCAGCCGCAGGCGGTCGAAGTTTGTTTCCATCCGGTTCATCTCCCCCTTCAGAGGAAGGCGCCGGTCTGAATAGATCGTCATAGGCAGCTTATAATCCGGGAAGGGATAGTACCAGGAAGCCTTCAGTCCCCCCGCCTGGTCCATGATCCGTGAAAGCTCCTTTTTCGTAAAGGTTTTTACACCTTTCGCGGCGGGATAGCCTTCCAGTCCCTCGAACAGAGTCCCGGAATGATCCTCCGTGCAGCCGGCCCAGTATTTGAGCCCGAAACGGTTCTCTATGGCAAGGATGATCTTTCCGCCAGGCTTCAAATGCCTGCTGACGGTACTTAAGAAATCCACAAAGGGGTTGGCGCTGTCAATATAGTTTTCCCCATATTCAAATACGCCGATCAGAGTGATATAGTCATACTGCTCTGTAAGACTATGCTCGATCTCCTGAAAATTCCCCATAAGGATCGTCAGATTGCCGCAGTCCCTGTGACGCCACGCGTTAATAAGACTTCTCTTCCTGGACAGCTCGATACAGGTGACCTTTTTTGCTTTCCGGCAGAGGGCGCCTGTCACCGCACCGCAGCCGGAACCGATCTCCAGCACATGCTCGTCCCCGGTAAAAGGCAGCCAGCTTATAATATTTTCTCTGATATGGGAATAATGGTACAGCACCGGCCAGCTTTTGCGCTGGGCGATGACGCGGTTCCATTCCTTTTCCGGATAAGCTCTGGCAATTTCCAGAAGCTCGTCCTCCACCTCTCCGTCGCTGTATAAATCTTCCCCGGGATAATAAGTATCATCCAGGATTACCTGACCGATTTTTTCTTTCATTCCTCTTCTCCATACTGAACCTCCACCTGGGAGTTCATATCATAAAAACCTACGGTGTTCTTTTCTGAAACCACTGTTACATTACAGGCGTCATAAAGCCTGTGAAAAACAGTAAATTCCCCGTCCTTGTAGCCTGTGCAGCCGAAGGACAGAAGATACTCTCCCCCCTGGAGATACATCTCCTGGGTAAAAGTAACGGTGCATACGTCCCCGGCGTCAGAATGTTCCACAAGTATTTTTTCGAACAGGGTATTGGTGCCTGTGATCTCCGTGCCTTTGATGTCCTTAAAGGTGTAAGCCAGGATCGGCTCCTGGAGATTTTCACGAAAAGCCACCTTCATACGGATACGGAAGGTGCTTCCCTTTTCTATGGTATTTGTGCATCTGCCCTTGTCGTCCACTACGGCAAAGTCCACGATCTCCGCCAGGCCGCTTCCATATTCCAGCATGTTGGGATTCACCTGGAACTGTCCCCGCCAGTTTTCCCCCGGCTTTTCTTCCTTCTCCTCTGCCTTCGCAGGCTCCTGGCCTACCAGAAGCTGCTTGTACATGTCCACCATCTGTTTGGGAGAGCCCTCCTCCAGCTTCACGCCCCTGTTCAGAAGGATCACCCTGTCGCAGTAACGGGCGATACTGCTGAGATCATGGCTCACAAAAAGGATGGTTCGGCCCTGCTCCTTAAATTCCTCAAATTTCCGGTAGCACTTTGCCTGGAAAAATACGTCTCCCACGGAAAGCGCCTCGTCCACGATCAGGATCTCCGGATCAATATTGATAGCGACAGCGAAAGCCAGACGAACGAACATACCGCTGGAATAGGATTTTACCGGCTGATATACAAAATCGCCGATATCCGCAAAATCCAGAATGTCCTGAAGTCTGGCGTCGATCTCTTCTCTGGAAAATCCCATCATAGTGCCGTTCAGATATACATTTTCCACGCCGGAATACTCTGGGTTAAAGCCTGCTCCCAGCTCCAGCAGGGCGGATATCCTTCCGTCAACCGCCACCTCTCCGGCGGTGGGATTCAGCACGCCGGTGATGATTTTCAGAATGGTGGATTTTCCGGAGCCGTTGGTTCCGATGATCCCCACAGTTTCCCCCCGCCGTACGTCGAAGCTGACGTCCTTCAGGGCATAGTGTTCCTTCACCGGGACCTTCAGCCCCAGGGTCTCCCGAAGCCTGTCCGAAGGCTTATTGTACAGTTTATACATTTTTTCCAGGTGCTTCACCTGAATCGCAAACTCACTCATCTTATTCTCCGTCTACAGTACATCCGCAAAATGTACCTGAAGTTTTTTAAACAGCTTTGTTCCCAGGAAAAAGACAACTGCGGTAAACACCCAGAAATACAGGGTCAGGGCGGGATGCTCCCAGATCCCTACCTTGTCGATCAGGGAATCCCGGTATCCCTGGACAATATAAAACACAGGATTCAGCTTCAGTATAGTGGTTAAAACTCCGGTCAGCCCCAGATCACTGAAATCCCACATGATCGGGGTCACCCATACGCCTACCTGAAGAGCGATGTTGATCATCTGGGTAAGATCCCGAAAAAATACTACCACAGAGCTGGTCAGATAAGTCAGTCCAAGGATCAGCATAAAAGTACAGAAGCTGTAATAAATTAACTGCAGAGCGTAAAAATCCGGTGGATATCCCATACAGGTATAGATCACCAGAATGATCACGATGAAAAAACAGTGTACAAATACTGCCGAAACCACCTTCACCACCGGGAGGATACGGATATTGAACACAACCTTCTTCACCAGATAATTATACTCCAGAAGAGCGCTGGTGCCTCCGGTGAGTCCCTCCTGGATAAAAAACCAGGGAACCAGGCCGGCCACAAGCCACAGAACGAAGGGAACTCCTCTGTCCGCCCCGTTTCGCAGCGCCAGCCCGAACACAAACCAGTAAACGCAGATGGTCACGATAGGCTGGATAAAAGCCCAGACCGTTCCGAAGTAAGAGCCTGCATATTTTGTTTTAAAGTCGTTTTTCGCCAGGGAAAGCACAAGCCGGCGGTTCCGGTACAGCTCCTCTGGCAGAGACGCTTCTTTTTTCAATCCTTTTTACCCCTGTTTTCACAGTATTCCCGGAAACTTCCCCACTTCTGGTCCTTTTCGGACAGGATCAGGGACATTCCCTCCGGTACGGGCCATTCCACTCCGATATCCGGATCGTTGTAGGCCAGCCCGCCTTCATCATTGGGATGATAAAAATCCGTACATTTATACGCGAATTCCGCAGTTTCAGAAAGTACAAGGAAGCCGTGCGCAAAATTCTTCGGAATAAAGAACTGCTTTTTGTTTTTTGCCGACAGACGCACCCCGTACCACTGTCCATAAGTGGGGGAACCCTCTCTCAGATCCACAGCCACGTCAAAAACCTCTCCGCTTACCACCCGGACAAGCTTGTCCTGGGGATAATGGATCTGAAAGTGCAGTCCTCTTAAAACGCCCCTGCGGGAACTGGACTGGTTGTCCTGCACAAACTCCATATCGATCCCTGCTTCTTTGTAGTCGTTATAATTGTACGTCTCCATAAAGTATCCCCGCTCATCGCCGAATACTGTGGGAGTGATCACCTTCAGTCCTTCAATATGGCAGGTTTCCACTGTAATCTTTCCCATTTTTATAATCCCTCCGCAATCTCGATCAGATATTTTCCATAGGCAGTTTTCAGAAGCGGCTGAGCCAGCTCCACCAACTGCTCTTTTGTGATAAATCCGCGTTTGTAGGCAATTTCCTCAATACAGGAAATATATAAGCCCTGACGCTTCTGGAACGCGGCCACAAAATCCGCCGCGTCCAGAAGAGAATCGTGATTTCCGGTATCCAGCCACGCGAAGCCCCGTCCCAGAGTCTCCACCTTCAGGGTTCCTCTTCTCAGGTATTCGTTATTGATGCTGGTGATCTCGATCTCGCCTCTCGCGGAGGGCTTCACATTTTTCGCGATCTCCACAACGTCGTTGTCATAGAAGTAAAGTCCCGGCACAGCATAGTTGGACTTCGGATGCTCCGGCTTCTCCTCGATGGAGAGAGCCTTTCCCGTCTCGTCGAACTCCACAACTCCGTACTCTCTGGGATCTCTCACATAATAACCGAAGATCGTGGCGCCCTTTTCATTCTCCGTGCGCTCATAAACACTGCGCAGCACCTTTGTAAAGCTCTGCCCGTAAAAGATATTGTCGCCCAGCACAAGCGCCACCGCGTCGGAGCCGATGAAGTCCGCGCCGATGATAAAGGCGTCCGCCAGCCCTCTGGGCTGCTCCTGCACCGCGTATTCAAATTTCATTCCCAACTGGGCTCCGTCCCCCAGGAGCTCACGAAATACCGGAAGATCTCTCGGTGTGGATATGATCAGCACTTCCCGGATCCCGGAAAGCATCAGGGTGGATAATGGATAATAGATCATCGGCTTGTCATAAACAGGCATGATCTGTTTTGAGATCGCCTTTGTCAGCGGATATAATCTTGTTCCGGAGCCTCCCGCCAAAATAATTCCTTTCATATATACGTCCTCCTTATTATTGCAATCAGCCGTTTTTGATATACAGGGCGATCAGAAGCGCGATCAGAAGCACTCCCATAGCGCCCATGGCGATCAGAAGATATTTCGCCGTATGGGAAAGCCCCTCTGATTCCTCTTCATCTGCCACGGTTTCTCCTGTTTCCTGAGAAGTATTGTCCTGCACAGCCTGTCCGTTCTCTTCCCCCTGGGCGGTCTGCACCGCCGCGGTATTTTCTCCGCTCTCAGAGGCAGCCGGATCAGCCTGACTGCCGGCGGCTGTGGGCGTAACGGAAGAAGCCTGGGCGTATCCCACAAACTGTCCGTTATAATAATACTGATTGAAGGTATTTCCGCCTTTTTCCATAGTTTCTGTAGTCAGGCCGCTGACGGTTACGCCTTTAGGCACCGTCATCTTTGTTCCGTTTACGTCTATGGAATCAAAATTATTGAAGGCATAGTCAAAAAGAGCAATGGAATCCGTGCAGTTCATTCCCAGATCCGGCGTCCGCATAGTAACGGCGATATATGTGCGGCCGTTCCTTTCCGCCGCAACTACAAGAGTATGTCCCGCGTCCTGGGTGGAGCCTGTTTTTCCGCCGATGCAGCCCTCATAGTAAAGGTTGGATTCTTTTGCCATAAGAGGCATATGCGTGTGCATTCCCCTGGCTTCGCTGAGATTCGTGGCGGGAATGGTGTAATTTACCCCGCTGATCACCTTGCGGAATCTGGCGTTGCTCAGCCCTGCTCTCATGATCTTCGCCAGGTCATGGGCCGTGGTATAATGATTTGCGTCCGGCAGCCCTCCGGCATTGGCAAAATGAGTTCTGCTGCAGCCCAGGGCCTTTGCCTTTTCATTCATCATATTGATAAATTCCGCCTCTGTGCCGCCTACTGTTTCCGCGATCTGGGCGCACACCTCATTGGCGGACTCGATGATAGCCGCATACCAGCAGTCCTTCATGGTGATAGTCTCTCCAAGCTTCATGCCGATATTGCTGCTGTCCCAGGTGACGTCCCGGACTCCGGTTTCCGTAAATGTTACCGTGTCCCGGGGAGAGCTGTTCTCCACGGCTACCAGCAGCGTCATGATCTTCGTGGTGCTGGCGGGATAACGGTACTCGTCCATTCCCTTATCATATAGAACGGCTCCTGTATCCGCGTCGATCAGAACAGCCGTTTCCGAAGCTGTCTCAGGGGCTTTTGGCCAGCCCTGGATGTTATCTGTAGCCACCGCGGCGGCTGTTCCGAAATTTACAGTTACGGCCTGGACGGTCGTTCCGGAACCCAGAAAAAGCGCCAGTCCCAGAACGGCGGCACGCCATACTTTTTTTATCATCAGACTATCCTCCGTCAAAAATCAAAGCATAAAATCTTTTCTACAATATACGCCGCGTCCTCCATAGAAAGGTTGTAGAACATGGGAAGCCTCAGAAGGCGTTCGCTTTCCCTGGTGGTATATACGTCCTCTCCGCTGAATCTGCCGAACTTCTCTCCCGCGGGGGAGCTGTGGAGCGGCACATAGTGAAAGGCGCTGTAGATCCCGTTTTCCTTCAGATAGGCGATCAGCCTGCTCCTGGTCTCAAGATCCTTCACCTTAATGTAATACATATGAGCGTTATGTTCGATCCCGTCCGGCACGAAGGGTCTCTGAATTTTCCCTTCAAATTCCAGCTCCCTCAGATTCTCATGGTAATAATCGTAAATCTGATGGCGCTTCCGGTTGATCTTCTCACACTCTTCAAGCTGCGCGTAAAGATAAGCGGCGTTCATCTCGCTTGGCAGATAGGAGGAGCCGTAATCGATCCACCTGTATTTGTCCACCTGCCCGCGGAAATACTTACTTCTGTCCGTTCCCTTTTCTCTCAGGATCTCCGCCTTTTCCTGGTAAGCATTATCCTGGAAAACAATGGCGCCGCCCTCTCCCATAGTATAATTCTTCGTCTCATGGAAGCTGTAACAGCCGAAATCTCCTATGGTCCCGAGAGCTTTTCCGTGGTAATAGGCTTCCACTCCCTGAGCGGCGTCCTCCACCACCTTCAGATGATATCTGCGGGCGATATCCATGATCGTATCCATCTCGCAGGCGACGCCCGCGTAATGAACCGGTACGATGGCCCTTGTTTTGTCTGTAATGGCCTGCTCGATCAGCTTCTCATCCAGATTCATGGTATCCGGGCGGATATCCACAAACACGATCTTCGCCCCGCGGAGTACAAAAGCGTCCGCCGTGGAAACAAAGGTGTAAGAGGGCATGATCACCTCATCCCCTGGCTGGATATCGCAGAGAAAGGCCGCCATCTCCAGAGCGTGGGTACAGGAGGTGGTGAGAAACACCTGATTCACATGAAAATGCTCCCGCATCCAGGCGGAACAGAGCTTCGTATATTTGCCGTCTCCGCAAAGCATTCCCTGATCCACCGCGTCCTTTATATATTCCAGTTCCCTGCCTACGATGGCGGGCCTGTTAAAATCAATTTTCATGATCCGAGACCTCTTTTCTGACGTTGTTTTTCTGAGTATCCGGTTTAATATTTTCTTTCTCCCGGATCACATACTGAGGCGTCTTATTCACATTCAGCATCAGTTTTCCCAGATATTCCCCGATAATCCCAAGCATCAGGAAGCTGAACCCGAACAGAGCCAGCATCCCGCACATCAGGGATGACCAGCCGATGGCAACGGAGGGATCCAGAAGCTTCCGGATAAATACGATCACCGCTCCGATAAGCCCCGCCGCCGAAAACAGAGTTCCAAAAAGCGTCGCCGCCCGCAGCGGGATCACCGTAAAATTAAGACAGGACAAAAACAGCTTCAGCCCTCTGCGGAAGTTATAATTAGAGCTTCCTACCTCCCGCTCAAAATGCTCGATCTCAATATTTGCAATGTTGTGGGAAGTACGGAAAAACAACACCTGCAGAAAGGTATTGTATCCGTCGTATTTTATCACCTCGTCCCGCACATAGCGGCGGCAGCACCAGAAGCTGCTCATCTGTATATGCTTCGGACGGTCCAGAAGATGCCAGAGAAGAAAACGGCTGACGGATCCTGTCAGATTCTTGAACCAGGAAAATTTTCTCTGCTTAAACACGCCGAAAACAATATCGTAGCCCTCCTGCATCTTATCAAGGAATTGCGGAATCTGCGAGGGATGATTCTGCATATCGTCGTCCATCCCCAGGATCAGATCTCCTTCTGTATAATTCATTCCCGCCATGATGGCGTTGTGCTGCCCAAAATTCTTGGCCAGATTGATCCCCTTTACGTTGGGATATTTCTGTGTCAGCTTATGGATGGAATTCCAAGTGCCGTCCCTGGAATAATCGTTCACCAGCACGAACTCACACTCATAATCATCCAGCTTCTCAAATTCTTCTATCGCCAGCTCAACCACCTTACCGATAGTGTGCTCTGAATTATAACAGGGTATGACAATGGATACCAACATCTTCTTCGTTCCTCATTTCCTTCTATGGTAGTTTTCTTCGCAATCCTAAACAGCTCAGGTCTTCTCATCTCCTCCGTCCGGGACGCTACAGATTAAATATAACGATCCCCGCAAGGATCAGAGCAAATCCGGCCAGCTTTCGCCTGGTAAACCTTTCTTTCAGAAAAAAGTAGCCCATCACCGACACAAAAATATAGCCCGTGGATTCAATAATAGGCGACATGGACAGCGGCACGTATTTCAGCGCAAGCATCGTGAGAATCACTGAACAGAAAAACATTCCGTAGGCCCCGATCACCATTGGATTCAGATATTCCTTCAGCGCGCTGTCATAGGTTTTTCCGGCGGCTTTTTTCAGGATAATCTGGGAAACCGATGAAATAAACACTGATAAAAGCAGAATACACACAGATATCTGCAGACGGCTCATAAGCTCTCACCGCCCTTCTCCGTATGATCCCCTGTCACCAGGTAAATTCCCGCAAAGATCACTGCCGCCCCCGCGATCATATTCCAGGTGATCTTCTCTCCGAAAAGAAGCGCTCCCCAGACAATTCCCCAGATCAGCGTCACAGGGCGGTTGGCGTAGGCTACGGTCAGCGGCATCCTTTTGAGGATCTGCTGCCAGATCACCGCGTATCCGAACATAATGACAAATACCAGGCCGAACCAGAATACAAACTCAAGAGAAAAAATATTTCCGGTATGCCGGGAGGCCATTTTTGAACAGACTCCGCTGAGGGAGCTGAACAAAAGGCTGATATGCAGCAAAAAGTAAATGCTTTTTTTTGAAGCAGCACTATTTCTCATGTTATTCTCTCACAATCATTCCGTAAATTCAATGTTTATTTTCGACAAAATCTCTTCCAGCCGCTTTTCACAGGCGTCCAGATCCTTTCCGGTGAGGATCACCTGGCCGATGCGGTCGATCCCGTTTTCATACCGTCTCACAGAATCACCCGGCTTGATATTAAAAGAAAGATCCACAAGATCGGCCGCCTTCTCGTTTCTATTGTGGACTGCTTTTACAACGCCGTTTCTTCCGGAGGTCAGTGTTCTGGATAAATTGGCGGTATGGGGTGCGTCCTCCCGAAACATTTTTTCCGGCTCCATGGAGAGGGCCAGGCGGGCGATCGCCTCGTAATAATCAATCCCGTAATACAGGCCCACCATCTCCGGCAGGCAGGTCCCTCCCGCCCGTCCTGTAATCTCGATCACATAGATGAGCCCGTCCTTCTCGATGAGATCGCAGTTTACAGGGCAGTTGTCTATTCCCGTGGCTTTGATGGCAAGCCGTACCTGCCGCTCCACCTCTCCGCCCAGAGCGTCCAGCTTCCTGTAGGGAACGGAGTGTCCCACCGGCGTGGGGACATGGCTCTGATAGGCTTCGATATTATTGGGCAGGCAGTAAAGAAGCTCCCCGTTGGATATCATAGCCTCGCATCCCAGGATCTCGCCCTCAATAAACTCCTCCACGAGACAGTAATCCTTCCGGGTGGCCGCCATGGTTTTTTCATAATTGGCAAGGGCCTCTTCTCTTGTATTGCAGCGGAAGATCCCCCGGCTTCCCATGAGATCCACTGCCTTTACCACCACCGGAAAGGCAAGCTGCTCCAGAGCATCCTCAAGCTCGGTTCTGTCCCTGACACAGATATGCCGGGCGCAGCGTACTCCGCCTTTTTGGAAGGCCTCCTTCATTTTATATTTATTTCCGCTGATCTCCGCTGCCTCTGCCGTCATTCCATTCAGCCCCATATGCTCGCACACATAGCCGATAGAGCGCACGCCCGCGTCCAGACAGCAGGTAGCGATACCGTCGATTTTGAACTTCTCCGCCGCCGCGAGGACCGCCTGGGGATCGGAGATATCTGTATAGGAAAACTCGTCGGCAGCCTGGAAGCCCGGCCAGTCTCCCGGGGTGCTGACTGCCACAGTGGAAACGCCCAGCCGTCGGGCCGCCTCATACAAAGGAAGCTGCGAATAGCTGGCTCCAAGAATCATCAGTTTGCGCATGACTGTAATCCATCCTCCTGTTCCAGGAAATCAAAAAACAAAGGCGTTCCTCCTGTGTGGAGGAAAAGGATGTTTTTGTCCCGGATTTTATTTTCTTCCAGATACTTTACCATACCATAAAATGCCTTTCCTGTATAGGTCATATCCAGGGAAATCCCGTCGCTTCCATATACCCGGCGGATGATTTCGGCTGTATTTTCGGAAAACGCGCCGTATCCGCCCTCCATATAATCCGCGGTAAAAAGGATCTGTTCTCCATAATCCTCCGGAAGCTCCCATCCGAATTTTTCCGCGTATTCTTCCAGATTGCGGCGGATCACCTCTATTCCCCGCTTCTCATTTCTGGATACAGAGATTCCTACGATTTTTCTTCCGTCCCCCGCTTTCAGGCTTCCTGCCAGAAGTCCTGACTGGGTGGCGTTGGTGCTGGACGCAAGGAAAATATAATCGAAACGGATCCCCGTACGTTTTTCATAAGAGCATATCTCTCCGTAAGCCTCCTCATAGGCTTCCATGGGAACCCATTCTTTTCCCTCCCCTTTTGTATTTCCGTAGATATAATAGGGACGATATCCTTTTTCTGTCAATTCGTCCATGGCTCTCTGCACTGCTCCCGCAATGCCCGTCTTGGCGCAGGGAATCTCTGTCACTCCCATACTCCGGATGATGCGGCTGTTGCAGGTCTCCCCGGTGTCCTTTACATCCTCTGTGTTGTGTATCATATAGCAGGGCAGCTTCAGCTCATGACAGAGGGAAGCCAGAATACGGCAGAGATTGGAATGATAATTTCCATAAATGATCATACTGTCGCAGCGCTCTCTCTGCATATCCTCTATAAACCTGCGGGCAAACCGCACCTTATTTCCTCCAAAGGAATAGGGCAGCAGATCGTCCCTCTTCATATAGAAGACGTTTCCGTCTCCTTCCTCATGGAAACGGAGTCTCTGCACCGGCGTTTCATAAATATCCACCGGATTCTCCCAGGGGCCGTGGTGAAGCAGCCCCTCCATTTCCTCCATTGTATCTGTCTGAAGAATGAAAAATCCCGGTCTGGAGCCGCTGTCCACAATCCCTGTATACCGGAGTTCCTCCTCCAGCACCACTTTTTTCAGATATTGAGGATGATTTCTCCTGATATCCTCCAGAAGCCGCAGATCATTCTCGCTGACGATAAAGCGCACCGCGGAAATATGGGATTCCTTTTCTGTGAACACAGGAGGATTTCCCGCCGCCGTATCCACCACCATACCTGTAAAGTCGTAGCCTGTGGAAAGAGGCACCAGATCAGAGCCAATACAGTCTCCGCCCATTCTGGAGCCGATCTCAATGATCCGCACCTGTCCCTTCCGGTCAATGCGCAGCTCGCTGTGGCCCGCGCCCATTTCTATCCCCAGAGCGTCCAGCGCCTGAAAAACCGTCCTTTTTACCTTTTCCTGCAGCTCTTCCGGCAAGGGGGCCGGCTGCAGATGTCCCACTTCTATATAATGAGGATTTCCTGTTGTAAATTTTTTTGTGATGGCCAGACAGGTATGACGGCCCCGGAAGCTGATAGTTTCCACACTATACTCCGCTCCCTGAATGTATTCTTCTACAATGGCCTTTTTTTCGAAGGACTGGCTGACCGCGCCCCGGACCGCCGCCTCCAGCTCCTCCGGCCGTTCCACTCTGGTAATGGCCCGGCTGCCTGAACGGTCTGTGGGCTTTACGATCACCGGATATGTTTCCGGAAAAATCTTATCTCCTTCTGAGACAAGCCGGAAATACGGCACCGGAACACCCGCTCTTTGAAAAGCCTGCCGCATTGCGTACTTGTTTGTGGAATTCAGGATGCACTCCCGGCTGTTTCCCGGAAGTCCCAGCTTTTCCGCAAGATACTGCACTGTTATATTCGCCAGGTCCGACCCGATCGTCGTCGCCGCGTCCGGGCGGATATCCCGGCAGATCTCCAGTATTTTTTCTTTTTCTGTGATGCTGATCTCATAAAAATGATCGGCGTCAGCGGCGCCTGTGGCGCCCTCCCTCCATGCGAACACATGGGTTTCATATCCCATCGCTTTGGCTTTCTGTATCAGGGGCCTCTGAAAATCATTGGCTCCGATAATCACAATTTTCTTCATTTATCATTTCTCCCAAACAGGAAATGCTGCAACCATCCGAATGAATCCGAACACCTGCAGCATCCCTTTTCTCCTAAGAACTCTATCGGAGCGTTTTATTTTGTCTTGTACATTTCATCATAATATTTCTGGTAGTCTCCGCTGGTTACGTTTCTCATCCAGTCCTCGTGCTCGAAGAACCACTGAATGGTAAGACGGATTCCATCCTCAAAGCAGGTTTCCGGATACCAGCCCACCTCTTCTTTGATCTTGTCCGGAGCAATGGCATAGCGGCGGTCATGGCCCTTCCGGTCCTCCACATAGGTGATCAGATCGTCGCTGATATGAACTCTTCTGGGATCGCTTTCGGGAAGCATTTCCTTCAGAGTATCCAGAATAATATGAATGATCTGGATATTCTGTTTTTCATTGTGACCGCCGATATTATAGGTCTCAAAAAGACGGCCCTTCTCCTGCACCATGTCGATTCCCTTTGCATGATCCATGACGTACAGCCAGTCGCGGACGTTCTTGCCGTCTCCGTATACCGGAAGCTTCTTTCCCTGAAGGGCGTTGTTGATGATCAGCGGGATCAGCTTCTCCGGGAACTGATAGGGTCCGTAATTGTTGCTGCAGTTGGTGATATTCGCCGGGAATTTGTAGGTATCCATATAGGATTTCACCAGCATATCTGAAGAAGCCTTGCTGGCGGAATAGGGGCTGTGGGGATCATAGGGAGTCGTCTCATAAAAATAACCGCCCTCATCCTCCAGGGAGCCGTACACCTCGTCTGTGGAAACATGAAGGAATTTCTTGCCCGGCTTAAAGCTTCCGTCCGGCAGCTCCCAGGCCGCTTTGGCCGCGTTCAGCATTACCAGCGTTCCGAGAACATTTGTCTTTACAAAAACCTCCGGGTTGCGGATGCTTCTGTCTACATGACTTTCCGCGGCAAAGTGCACCACACGGTCAATATCGTTCTCGTCAAAAATCTTCATGATCGCTTCGCTGTCGCAGATATCCGCTCTCACAAAGGTGTAATTGTCCCTGTCCTCAATATCCTTCAGATTCTCCAGATTGCCCGCATAGGTAAGCTTATCCACATTGATGATGCGGATCTCATTTCCGTATTTCTCGAACATATAATGAATATAGTTGGATCCGATAAATCCCGCTCCGCCTGTTACCAGGTATGTTCTCATATTTTCTTCCTCCTGAGAAACGCCCTCCCCTTGGGGAGAGCGTTTTATTTTTATTTGCTGTTATTGATCAGTTGTAGATGGGGTCTGTAGGATCGAAGGTGCCGCTTCCTCTTAATGGCGTCAGCGGATTTCTTCCCAACGGTCCCTTGAAACATTCGTCAGCCTGGTATTTGCCATCGAAAATTTTCATTCGCGCTCCGTTGCAGTTTTCCCATACCCACTTGGCGTCCGCCACGCAGCAGCGGATACATCCGTGAGAGGCCGGACTTCCAAGCTTCAGATACTCGCCTGCCGGAAGGTTGTTCGCGTTCATCAATCCGCTCGCTACAGAGTGAACGTAGATGCCGCCTGTTACATGGCTTCCGTACTGTCCCCAGGACGGTCCCATCAGAAGCTGCCAGCGGTCAGCCCGTTTAACCTTATAATAGGAGCCTGCCGGTGATAACGGAGTCGGAGTAGAGGGCAGGCCTACTGAAACACGGATAGTCTTCACAGGCACTGTCCTGTTGCTGTTAAAGGCCGTCATAACGCCGTTTACACGGTCAACCTCCAGATAATACGGTCCCTTGTAAATGTTCGTCAGGTCTGTCTTTCTGTAACCGTTGCTGTCGAAATAGTAAAGCAGGCCGTCAATCTTCTTGGAGGTATTCTTCAGGAATCTTCCTGTTGAAGGATCCATATAACGGGCTCTGTTCTTGGAGTCATTTGCAACCATCCATCCTGTCACAAACTTGCCTCTGCTGTCCAGACGTCCGTATACATTGTCTTTCTTAATGTTGTAGTTGGTGAGAGCTGTACAATTCTTAAAATAATAGTAGGAGCCGCCGATTGTTCTCCATCCGTTGGTAGCCAGAAGGCCGTTGCTTGCCGCATAATAATATTTGTTATTATACTTGATCCAGGTTCCCTTGTACATCTTTCCACGGTATGTGGTACTGGAAGAACGCTCAAAGAAATAGTAGCGTCCGTCCACCTTGCAGAGACCGCTGGCCATGCGGCCGTCCGGAAGGAAATATCTTCCGCCGGAGAAATAGTCAATATAGTGGTTTCCAGCATTTGAGAAGTAGAACCAGCCGATAAATTTACCGCCGACTGTAATCTTCTGGAAGCCGCGTTTTTCCTGAATTCTTCCTCTTACACTTCCGAAATAATAATAACGGTTTCCGGCACCGGGCAGACGAACCCAACGGTTTACATAAGTAGCACGGCGTCCGTCCCCGATAAAGTAATATCTGTAATTTCCGATTTTGATCAGTCTGTTTCTGTAAACCTGAGCATATTTGTTGGACATATAATAATATCCGTTTGCAGCCTTAACCTGTTTGTTTTTTACTAGGTATCCATTGTTATCCAACAGGTAAAGCGCATCCCTGGAAGGAAGGACCTTGTACGCGCCGCAGCCTTTCTTTTCCCAACGTCCGTCATTTCCGAAATAGAGCCACTGTGTTCCCTTTGGCATGCTGCGGTTTACCCAGGCATTCCTTTTCATCTTTCCGGGAATATCGGTGGAACTGGAAGCCGCTCCAAAATAATACAGACCTGTTCTGTTGTTATAGGTGGTCTTCTTTTGACCCACATAGGGTTTACCGCCGGAAAGCAGGTAATAATAGTCTGAACCGATTTTGTAGATTTTATTCGCCGCGATCGTCTCCGCCCGTCCGTCGGAACCATAATTATGGAAAGCGCCGCCGTCCCAGAGCCAGTCTACATTTTTCTGCATCTGCCCCAGCTTGGAATTATAGGGCGTCAGATTTTTTCCCGCTTCTGTATTGGTGTTCGTCACTGTAGCCTTGGCCGCGGGAAGGAAATAAAACTCAGCGTCTGAACCATAGCTGAATCCCGGCGTTCCCTTTTTAACAACCTTTCTTCCGGTTACCAGATACCCATTCTCGTCAAAGAGATATGTACCTGTAGCTAAAGTCTTTCCGGTCATATCGATCGTGGTGATCGTAACAAGACCGTCGGCAGCGGTATAATACTCTTCAGCCGCTTCATCCCCAGCCTCCGCTGCGCTGTCCTCTTCCACTGTCAGACTTTCCTCTGCGGGTACAGACATATCCGGAGACTCAGTCTCTCCGGCCGCGGAAACCTCGTTCTCTGCCGCAGGGATAATTTCTGCCGCGGCTTCACTGTCCTCAAGAACCTGATCCGCTGCTCCCGCCGCATCCTGGGATACCTGAACGGTATCTGCTGTCTGTGCATCCGGCGCTGCTTCCGGAAGCTTCTGAAGCTTCCATTTGCCGCTGGATGGCTGCTGCCAGCGTGTATAAAGAAGTTTGCCCTCAGCCTCCACCGAAGCCGCCGCTGCCTGGGCATCCTCCTCCTCGGCCTTCAAGTCAGGATTTACAGCATCAGGTTCTGAAACAAACAGACCGTCTGTAAATTCTATTTCCGGCTGAACCTCTGATGATTCCACGTCGGGAGTCTCCTGTTTTTCACCGGTTTCCTCTTCAACGATTATAGAATCATCAATAATTTCTCCTTCGCCGTCAACAGATGGCTCTGTCGCATCTGCCGCGCCGTCCCCGGTAATTACTTCGGTTCCGGTTCCAGCATCAACAACATCATTTCTCTCGTCTCCTGTTACTGATTCTGTGTCAGCCTCTGTTCCGGTGCCGGACGTATCGGTAAACATTCCGTCATCCGCCGTTTGAGCTTCCGCTGTCACGTCGGGTAAAGCTGCTGCACCGGCTTCTGTCAGCATAGCCGAACTGAGTGTCAGGCTTAACAGAACCGCCACAATTCTTTTTTTCAACGTACTTCCTCCTTATCCCTTTAAATACTGCATTTTTATTCACCAAGGCCGCTGCTGATAGCAGCCGCCAAAGCTTCCATTGCCTCCCGCTCATCTGCGCCTTCACAGATAAGCTCAATTTCGTCCCCGCATTTCACACAGGCTCCAAGTACGCTCAACACACTTTTCGCGTTGGCGGTTCCTCCGTCAAAGGAAAAAGTGATCGCTGAATTATATTTCAGAGCCTCGTTGCACAAATTTCCGGCGGGCCGCAGGTGAAGCCCCGACGGATTTATAATGGTAATCTTCTGACTGACCATATTTCTGTCTCCTGTTTAGCTGGTTTCATCTGTGGTGGAGATCCTGGAAACCTCCACGCCCGTAGTCACCTCATCCACAAGCTCATATCCTTCAGGGAGTTTGATCTTCACCGGCAGCTCATAGCTTCCCTCTCCCTGCTCTTCAATATCTATGGATGCCTTGATGTCGTTCTCTGTCAGCTCATCCATATCCGCGCTTGCTTTTTTTATCCGAACCTCGATCATCGCCGTGTCGAAGGCTACCTGCATTCTGGCAGGAGCGTTCTCCACCACAATGTTCTTGGTAGGAATCTCACAAACTGTACTTCCTTCGGGCAGGATATTCACCCGCACGAAAAGATCTTCGCTGGAATCCGCGGTCAGCTTCAGCCCCTCCGGAAGATAATCGGAAACATTTACCTTCTCTTCGTGATCAGTACTCTTGCCGGAAATATCAACCGCCTCCGCAGGTATCCAGATCGTATTATTCTGCTCCTCCAGCGTCTCCAGCGCTGAATTGCTTCCCGCCACACTGATCACATTGGGAGTGGTAGTCACGCTTTCGGCTACATAGCCGTCCGCGGGAACGCCGGAATATTCAGCCCTTATCTTCACATCAGAACGCACCTTCCACAATCTGGCGGTCACATAAACCTGAGATACGTTCAGATAGCTCATATCCGCATCAGAAAACGCCTCGCCGTTTTTATCAATAACGGTCACCTCTGTCTCCGCCGTCACATCTTCCGACGCATCGGCCACATCCACTGCGGCGTTTACTTTATCTATTTTATTAATCAGAGAAACCGGTCCTGTAATTTTGAGTTTCTCCGGATTAGAAGTCAGCGCCCCCACCTCATAGCCCCTGTCCGGCCTTGTGTTGTTCGTTGTCACATTTACCACAAATTCCTGGGTAGATTTATCCTCCACATGAAGACTCAGATTCTGGGGATACACCTGAATATCATCCTGGGCAATGCCTTCGCAGGATGCCACGACAGGAACCATTACCGGATCCGTATCAAGACTTACCGCCTGCTGCAGATCCGCAACTGCCCGGATATCCGCGGCGGAGATTTTGTCCAGAATTTTCCTTTCCGCCTTGATTGTCACGCGGATGGGAGCCTGCTCCTCATCCTGCATGCACATTTTTCCGTCCGCGTCTATGTAAGCCTCGTTCAGAAGCTGTACATCCGTAACGTTAAAGGATTCCGTAATAATAGGATTGTCCGCGTTTACTACGATCAGCCAGACAAGAAAGGCAATGACAAGAGACAGGAACTTCAGAAGGATATTATTTGTCAGTTTTTCCCTCATGCTTCACCCTCCCCTTCAAAAGCTGCCTCAGTTTACTGTTGTCCACTACTTTTTTATTCTGGGCTTTTTCCAGAATATCTCTCAGATCCGAGCTGGTGATCGCTCTCATCAGCCTGCCGTCCTGAGCTACAGATATCTGTCCGGTTTCTTCCGAAACAATGATCGTGACGGAATCCGTCACCTCGCTGATTCCTACTCCCGCTCTGTGCCTGGTTCCGAGCTGCTTGCTCAGCTCCATGTTATCGGAGAGCGGCAGATAACAGGTGGCCGCAACGACTCTGTTTCCCCTTACGATCACCGCCCCGTCATGAAGCGGTGTATTATGCTCAAATATATTGATCAGAAGCTGGCTGCTCAGAACCGCGTCCACATTGATCCCTGTACGGATGTACTCGTCCAGGCGTATTTCCTGCTCGATAACTATGAGAGCGCCGGTTTTGACCTCGCCCATATCAAAGCAGGCTCTTACCAGTTCGTTTACTGTCTTGTCCGTAAAGCGCTCCTTCACTTCCCTGCCGGAATCAAAGGGAATGATGGCGGCCATGATCCTTTTCTGACCAAGCTGCTCCACCACCTTGCGCAGCTCCGGCTGAAAGATCACCACAACAGCCGTAATCAGCGCGCTGGCAAGATTCGATACGATCCAAAGGATTGTAGTCATCTTGAAAATATAGGCGATCAGCAGAAAGACCACTATGATCAGAAGACCCTTCAGCACCGTATAAGCGCGGGTGGATTTGATCCATACCATAAACTGGTACACAAAAAAGGATATCAGTATGATCTCTATGATGTCAATAAAATTGACGGAGGGCATATTAATATGCGAAAGATATCTGTCTAATATATCCGTGATGTTCTGCATAATTACTCCCCTCCTTATATTTTCTGCAGGTTACAGATCCTTCAGAGACTCCTCCAGCTTCTTTTCGAGATCCACGTCGCTCATGTCGGCTTTCCGGATCACCGGCGCCGCGTCCTGGGATTGAGACTTTTTCGGAACCGGCGGTTCTTCTCCCTGGAACAGAGGCTCCGTATAATTCACAACCTTTTCCTGGGGCCTGCGGTTCTCCCCGGCGGGCTCTCCGTTAATTTTCTTGATATTTCTCTCAGAGGTTGCCACAAGCGCCTTGGGAACGGCTTTTACATAGTAATAATAATCATCGTCCTCATATTCCAGACGCTCGGCTCTGGTATAATCTCCCCCGAACACAAAAAACTCCACTACGATTCCTATGAGAACCGCAACTACTGTGAAGATGATCAGCGACGGTACAGAAATGGAAATTTCAAAAGAAAAACTGCCCGCCAGCATGATCACAACATAAATAACTCCGCCTGCTACAATAGCGATACGCCACGCGTAGTCGAACATCCTTGTACGGATCAGGTTTACGGCCAGCACCACTGCCACAAAGGCCACCACCGTGATCCACATCTCGCCGTTGGACATCATGCCGTCCGTCAGAAGCGTCAGCCGGTCCAGGATCTCCATATCGGAAGACTGGAGGATCTGAGACTGCATTCTGATAAATCTGACAAAATAATATATGATCACGCCGCCAGCCGCAGGAAGGGCGGAAAGAGCGCTGCTCAAAAGTCCGCAGCCCACAGGCAGAAGCACCGGCAGATCAAAGGCAAAGGCCAGAGGCGTGAAAACCAGGATGATGTTCTTTCCTGTGGTGAATCTCAAAAACAGGATCATCATAAACAGGATCAGAACCACCATCATGCCCGCCACCTCGATACCAAGCGCGTAGCAGTGCCCTGTCATCAGCGCAAAGCCCGCGAAGATCATCATTCCGGACGGAAGGATGGAACAGATCAGCGCCAGGATCAGCATGATGAATACATTATTCAGCGCTTTCATATAGCCCATATTGGTGTTGATCCATATAAAATAGACCAGTGCCAAGATAAATTTGAACAGGGGAAGCAAATACATTTCGTATTTTGCGTACAGCCCCTTCATCCTCTGCTTAAATTCCAGTAATGCTGTCATTTCCGACGCCCTCCTGCTGTTCCTCTTCCAGACATTCTTTTTTCCTCACGGCCGTACATTTTCGTCAGCTCCGTGAGCTCTGCGTAATAATTTCTGACACTCTTTTTTGCCATATAATACTTCACGGAATATTGAATATACGTCAGCACAGAATACAGCACCAGAGCGGCCACATAACCGGCGATCACATAAATCCCCATCGCGACCAGATTCATCTTATGGATATTTTCCATGAGATATTCCCCGAAGTACACCGCCACCGCGGCGATCACAAGCAGATATCCAATCGTCACAAGGAAAAAATTCTTAATCAGCGCCAGCCCTATATAGTCGCTTCTGTAATATTTGCTGATCGGAAGATATTTTTTGCCTTCGCCCTGCTCATACATGGCGATCTTCGTCATTATCTTAACTTTTTCTTCATTGATCATGCTGAACTCCTTATAAACTGCTTTGTTTCTGAATACAATAAAGAAATTGTAAAAGCGACTGAAAACGCCGCCGTCCTTTTACACCTTTATAATTGTGAAATATCCATACAAAAGCATTGTAACATATATCCTTATTCATGAAAAGCATTTTTTCCCATTCTCAGCGGTAAAGAATAAAATATTAAAATCAATTGTTTCTCATCCTGATTTTGTATTTGTGTGATATAAAACACATATACAACAAAATCCAGATGAGTTATCCACATTCCATGAGTATGGTTCACCCATCCT
>DXEG01000024.1 GCA_019115125.1 Candidatus Blautia faecipullorum | reverse complement strand
TAATCATTTTGATTATATCATCGGTACTCACTTCAAAAACTAAGGTGTTCGCACTGGTAAAGTCCTATATTTAACCCGCAACCGACAGGGTATATGGAATACCGTACAAAATTTATAGCTAATGGTGAATTTTCGATTGATTAGAAATATGTCCCTCTGCCGCGGCAATATGCCCTTCAGCAGGACGGGAACCTTCTCAATTACTTCGTAATCGAGATTGAATCCCTTCTATTTTCCCTGCGCTTCAGCAGGACGGGAACCTTCTCAATCGCTTCGCGATCGAGAAGTATCAATAATTTTGCCGCTATGCTGCTTTACTGGAACCTTCTCAATTACTCCGTAATCGAGAAGTATCAGTAATTTCTCCGCTTCGCTGCGAAATTACTTCTTCTTAGGTCTCTTAGCGCCGTATTTGGAGCGGGCCTGTTTTCTGTTGGCTACGCCTGCAGTATCCAGTGTACCTCTGATGATGTGATATCTGGTACCTGGCAGGTCCTTAACTCTTCCGCCACGGATCAGAACAACGCTGTGCTCCTGAAGGTTGTGACCCTCTCCTGGAATATAGCTTGTTACCTCGATACCGTTGGAAAGACGAACTCTGGCGATCTTTCTAAGAGCAGAGTTAGGTTTTTTAGGGGTAGCAGTCTTAACTGCTGTACAAACGCCACGTTTCTGCGGTGCAGACTGTTCTACTGCTTTCTTTCTTAAAGAGTTGAATGTTCTCTGCAGAGCCGGTGCTGTAGATTTCTTTACAGTGGTCTGACGTCCTTTTCTTACTAACTGATTGAATGTTGGCATTCCATTTCACCTCCCGATTTCATTTCTCCGTGGGTTCCCACGGGGCTTCGCGGTTGCTATTGTCAGATTTATGCGCACAAAAAAAACTGCATTTCACTGCACGCCTGCTCATTATATCCCGTAAAAATGCGCCTGTCAAGGTGTTTTTCCGAATTTTATAAGAAAGCTCACAGCAGTTCAGCCCTCGTCATTCGTAAAACCGCACTGCGTGCTTACTGTGCTGACGCTGCTGCAGAAAAACAGCCCGGTCTGCGAAACCGGGCTGGGTATATCCTTTTCATTTTTTGTTTCTGGCTTTTCCGAGGTACGCAGCCTTTACATCCTCATTGGCCGCAAGCTCTGCTCCGGTTCCCTTCAGGGTGATGGCTCCGGTCTCCATTACACAGCCGTGATGGGCGGCGTGAAGAGCCATATTCGCATTTTGCTCTACAAGAAGGATCGTCACGCCCTGCTTGTTGATCTCACGGATAATATCGAATACGCCCTGCACAATGATAGGCGCCAGGCCCAGGGACGGTTCGTCCATCATGATGATCTGCGGCCGGCTCATAAGCGCCCGGGCAATGGCGAGCATCTGCTGTTCGCCTCCTGAAAGCGTTCCGGCAAGCTGCCAGTGCCGCTCTTTCAGTCTCGGAAACAGATCATAGCACCAGCGGATATCCTCGTCCAGATGATCCTTTCGCATATATGCGCCGATCTTCAGGTTTTCCAGCACTGTCAGATCCGCGAAAACCCTTCTTCCCTCAGGAACCAGAGTGATTCCCTTTTTCACGATCTGTTCCGGCGCTTTCCCCGCGATTTCCTCGCCGTTTAAAAGAATGCTTCCGCCCGCAGGCTTCACAAGCCCTACGATAGAACGCAGCGTAGAACTTTTTCCGGCTCCGTTGGCGCCGATCAGCGTCACAACCTCGCCTTTCGGCACCTCAAAGCTGATCCCCTTCACGGCCTTGATCCCGCCGTAAGACACACTCAGATCTTTTACTTCCAATATGTTACTCATCTACGGCACCTCCCAGATATGCTTCAATTACCCTCGGATTATTCTGAATTTCCTCCGGAGTTCCCTCCGCGATAGGTTTTCCGAAATCCAGAACATAAATCCTGTCGGAAATCTCCATAACCAGATCCATATGATGCTCGATCATAAAGATCGTCAGGCCGAATTCATCGCGGATCCTGCCGATGAACGCGGTCAGCTCATCTGTCTCCTGGGGATTCATTCCGGCCGCCGGCTCATCCAGAAGCAGAAGCTCCGGTTTTGTGGCGAGCGCCCGGGCAATCTCCAGGCGGCGCTGCTTTCCGTAGGGGAGAGAGGTCGCCAGTTCATTCCGCACGTCGTCCAGCTCCAGAATATGAAGAAGCTCTTCCGTCTCGCGGCGCATCTGCGCCTCCTCTTTTCCATTCAGATGGAAGGTCGCGGTAAAAAGATTGCTGGTCCTGCGCAGATGCTTGGCAATAAGGATATTGTCGAACACTGTCTGGCTTTTAAAAAGACGGATATTCTGAAAAGTTCTTGCAATGCCGAGCTTGGTGATCTTGTCCGGGGTAGGCGCGACGGCGTGACTGTAACGTCCGTTGTTCTCGCCCTGGTACAGCTTTTTCATTTTACCCTGGGGATGGTTCTCTATAATCCGGTTTCCGTTGAAATATACGGCCCCGTTTGTGGGGGCGTACACGCCGGTAATGACATTGAACGCCGTCGTCTTTCCAGCGCCGTTGGGGCCGATCAGAGAAACGATCTCCCCTTTATTTACTTCAATGTTCATATTGTCAACAGCAAGGACTCCGCCAAACTGCATGGTGACATTTTCCACTTTTAAAACACTTTCACTCATTTGGCTTCACCTCCTGAGACGTTTTCTTTTTTGATCTTCCTGTAAAGAAATTATAGATACCCCGCACGGAAAATTCTTTATCGCCCATGATTCCCTTCCGGAAAAACAGCACCACGATCATGATCACAACGGAGAACACGACCATTCGGAATCCAGCCCGCAGAAACGGTACATGGAAATCCCCGATGTAGGTATCGTTGTCCAGGAAACGCAGGATCCATTCAGACAGCGCTATAAACAAAAAGGAACTGATGCAGCTTCCGGTAATGGAGCCGATCCCGCCGATTACCACAATGAGAAGGATCTCATAGGTCATAGCGGATTTAAACATAGAAGCCTGGATGGTCGTCTGGTACATCGCCAGAAGAGCTCCCGAAATCCCCGCGAAAAAGGAACTTACCACAAAAGCGATCTTCTTGTGATGAGCCAGGTTAATTCCCATGGCCTCCGCCGCGATCTCATCGTCCCGGATAGCCTTAAAGGCGCGTCCGTAGGTGGAATTGATCATCATCACGATCACCGCGATGCAGATACCGGAAACCACAAATGGAAACAGTACGCTCTTAAAAGCAGGATAGCTTCTGAGAAGGTTGGAACCGTTTGTAAGGGGTCCGAGCTTATCCCACTGGAAAAACGCGCGGATGATCTCTGCGAATCCCAGCGTGGCGATTGCCAGATAGTCGCTCTTCAGACGCAGAACCGGAAGTCCGATCAGATAAGCAAAAATCGCCGCGACCACGCCTGCCGCCAGAATACCAACGAACACGGGAACCGCGAACTGAACGATACCGCCGTCATAATACATAAACACATTCGCGCGGTCCTCCGCGGGAATGGTGAGAATACCGTATGTATAAGCGCCCAGAAGCATAAATCCTGCCTGGCCCAGAGAAAACAGCCCGGTAAATCCATTCAGCAGGTTCATGGAAACTGCGACCAGAGCATAAATCGCTCCCTTTTTCAAAACTGTAAAAATCATGCTGGTGGAGGGAAGCATCCGCTCCATCACGAACAGGACAACCAGAAGCGCTACAATACAGGCAACGTTTATGATTGTTTCTTTCTTCTTTGTCATAACATCGCCTCCTTATACTTTGTCTGTTGCCTTTTCACCGAACAGGCCGGTGGGCTTCACGATCAGAATAAGAATCAAAAGCACGAAGGTGAACGCGTCTGAGAAGGTGGTCCAGCCGAGGCCCTTGATGATATTCTCGCAGATACCAATGATAAACGCTCCGATCACAGCGCCGGGAATGGAGCCAATGCCGCCGAATACCGCGGCGACGAACGCCTTCAGTCCTGGCATGGCGCCGGATGTGGGAACAACGCCCGTGTAGTTTGTAAAATACAGAAGGCTTCCCACGGCCGCCAGAAACGATCCGATGATAAACGTGGTACTGATGACGGAATTGATC
Organism: Candidatus Blautia faecipullorum; assembly: GCA_019115125.1. Classification (GTDB taxonomy): domain Bacteria; phylum Bacillota; class Clostridia; order Lachnospirales; family Lachnospiraceae; genus Blautia_A; species Blautia_A faecipullorum. Next base: position 122,908 of record DXEG01000024.1, on the reverse strand, counting down.
TTGATCCCCATAAGCTGAGAGGTTTCAAAATCCTTCGACGCCGCGCGCATGGCCATGCCGATCTTGGTATATTTGATCAGCGCTACCAGAGCGAACACAAGCACTAACGTAAGAACCGGAGTGATCACCGTCACCCGCTTTGTGCTGGCACCGAACAGAGTGATGCTGTCGCTGACCCAGGGAATCGCCGGATACTGCTGCGCAAGTCCGCCGGTCACATAAAGGGCCAGATTCTGGAGCAGGTAAGAGACGCCGATAGCCGAGATCATAACGGACATACGGGGCGCCTGACGGAGCGGTTTATAAGCCACCCGTTCGATCAGGAAGCCGATGATGACCGTCGCCACGATCACAAGAGGAATGGCCACATACATGGGCATACTTGCGCAGGCATAAACCATAATGAGTCCCGCCACCATAAAGATGTCCCCATGAGCAAAGTTAATAAGTCGTAGAATACCGTATACCATGGTATAGCCGATCGCGATCAGGGCATACTGGCCGCCCACGGAAATACCCGCAAGCAGATACGGTATATTTCTGCTGAAAAAATCCATGAAAATCCTCCCATCTGAAAACGCATTGCGAGGCGGGATATCCCCGCCCCGCTGTGTCTCACTTATTCAGGGTCAGACAGGTTGTTATACACCCTGTTCTGCCACGAAATCCCAAGCGCCGGTTTCTGTATTCGCAACCTTCACATACGCTGTGTCGCGAAGTGCGTCGCCATTTTCCTGATCGAAGGCGATCTCTCCGGTTACGCCTGTGTACTCAACGCCCCAGAGAGCTTCCATGACATCTGCAGGATCTGTGGAACCGGCTGCCTTCAGAGCCTCAAGAGCTACAAAATATGCGTCATATCCCATTGCGGAAACGGCTGCGACTGTATCGTCTCCTCCGTTGTTGGCCTTTGCTGTGGAATCGGAATTGATGTACTCCTTGATGCCTTCGTCAAATTCCTGATTACCGCCTTCCTGATAGAAGGTCGTTACATAAATTTCTACGTCTTTGCCTTTCGCTGCGTTCAGGATTACGTTGGAATCCCAGGTATCGCCCGCCATGATCGGCATTCCCAGGCCCTGAGCCGCTGCCTGCTCGATGATAAGAGCGGCGGCCTCTGTGGACACCGGCGCGAAGAATACTTCTGCTCCCGCGTTTTTCGCGGAGGTGATGTAGGATGTAAAGTCACTGTTTCCTTCCGGGAAGGTCTCCGCTACCACTTCTCCTCCAAGCTCCTCAAAAGCCTGTGTAAAATAATGTCCCAGACCTGCGGAATAGTCGTCGCCGAGCTTCGTCAGAACGTAAGCTTTCTTCGCCTCGAAATTATCGTTGGCAAAGTTGGCAAGTACGGTGCCCTGGAAGGGATCCAGGAAGCAGATCCGGAAATAATGTGTATTTCCAAGAGTGATCTGGGGATTCGTACAGGTCACGCCAAGGGCCGGAACACCTGCGTCCTTGAAAATATCGGAAGCCGCGATAGATACGCCGGATCCGTAGGATCCAAGAACAATGGATACGCCGTCGCTGACAAGCTGAGACGCCGCGGACGGTCCTTTGTCGTTGGAGGACTGATTATCCACGATATCCAGCTCCACTTCATATTCTGTGCCGTCGATCTCAACCGTAGGCTGCACCTGGTTCGCATACTGAATTCCCAGCGTCTCCTGCTTTCCGCCTGCTCCATTGTCTCCGGACGCGGGCTCGTAAACGCCGATCTTCACTGTCTCAGCCGCCATTACGGGAGCCGCGCAGGCCACAGTCATGACTGCGGTCAGGATTACAGATAATATTTTTTTCTTCATAATAGAACTCCTCCTTTTCCTGTTCCCATATCAAAGACAAGTGTCTCCACCTGTCAAACATGCAAGAATTATATCACCCTTTTCCTCTTTAATCAAGTAAAATGCTAAATTCTTTTGTATTTTTTTCAGAACGAAAAAAGCAGAAAAAGCTCCCGCCATTTCAGACGGAAGCCGTTTTTCTGCATTGGAGTATTGGATTTATTTTTTTTCTGTATTGTGGGATTCCCCGTAGGACATCTCCCAGATATCCGCGAACACAGCCAGAGGACAGTCGGTCAGAAGGCACATGAGCAAAAAGCACTCGTAAGGGTTCACTATGTAAATCTCGCTCATTCCGCACCTGTGCAGGATGCCCTGAATTTCATCCAGGAAATATTTATATCTGTTGTAAGGGTCTTCATCCTGCATCTCCTGAGAAACAATAAAAAACTCCAGGGTGATCAGATCAAAACGCTCCACAGGAAATTTGTGGTTCATGATGCTGTTGATCCGCTGCCGGCTGAAACGCTTCTGGCTGAAATGCTTCGCCAGGATAGAGGCCGACATCTTTTTGAGGTTGCCCATCTTGTTGACGGGGATCCCGCTGCAGATCACCTTTTCTACATCCGAATCACTGATATCCTCCACGCTCCAGATCTTATTCCTGTCCTTCTCCTCCTCGTCCCCCTGGTACATAGCGGCAATGATCTGCTTCGCTCTGCCAAGAAGGCGCACAAACTCCTGAAAGGCCTGGCTTTTCTCAGACATCGGATCGTCCCTCCCGGCCTTCAGATAAGCCAGATACTGAAACAGCTTCTCCTCTGTGTCAAGACACAGCCCTCCGGAATATACCCGGGACGCCTCCCTATAGTTCTCATCAGGTTCAAGCTCGCCGTATTTCTGTTTGTATTCTTCAGCCTTGTGATAGCCAAGCTGCCGGAAATAACAGTACCAGTATATAACCTCCTCGGGATTATGAAAATCAAAATCCTGCTCCCGGAGCACACGGGTAAGAAAATCCGACACATCATCCGCGCTCATGCGGAGTCCGAACCCAAGAAGAAAAACTGTTTCTCTTTTCACAGAGGCCTGGGTAAGCCAGTTGTTCACCAGGGATGTAAGCTTTGTGGAGGTAGGATTCATGGATTTCGGCGTGCATGTTTCATGGAAGGATTCCACCACGATATCCCGGTAAATATCCTGAGTAACCTCTCCGTAAGGCTCTTCAAGTCCGGCCCTCTCATAGATGTACCGCTTCAGGTGATCTCCGAAGGAGACAAGCTCCATTTCTTTATAGAGATAATGAAAGATCACATCCGCGTCTTCATCCTCAAACCCCTCCAGGCTGACTACCTGGCGAAACCTCTGAACCGCCTTGCGGGTAAACTCGAAATCCTTCACTGTATCAAACGCTACTGTCTGTTCAAAGTCCAGATCCTGCATCCGGTTATTCATCCCGCGTCACCCCCGTCTCTTCTCATTATTCTGTCCAGCAGCCCTTTCAGACTGTATCTCTTTTTTTTCTTAACCTCGCACAGTACGATCGTCGCGTTATCTCTTCCGCCTTTTTTGAGGGCCCGGTCCAAAAGAATTTCCACCGTTTCCTCCACCGGAATCTCTCTTGTAAGAATATCCGCGATCTCACCGTCCGTAAGCATATCCGTAACGCCGTCGGAACAGATCAGATAGCGTATCCCCTCCTCGCTGGCTTCCCGCACAATAGAAGGCTCCAGTGTCATATGCTCCTCCGGTATTCCCACAAACTGGGTAAGCGGAGATTTCCGGAACAGTCCGCCTCCCAGCACATGATCTATGGAAATCTGCCGGAACTGCCCGTCTCTGGACTGATAGATCCGGCTGTCTCCTAAATTGCAGCCGTACACCGCGTCTTTTCCAAAAACAATAAGCGCAGCCGTAGTACCCATGCTCTGGATCTTGTTCTCACTGCTGTAACCGCATACAGCGCGGTTCATCTGCAGGCACATATCTTCCAGGAAAGCCTCCGGAGCCTCTCTGAGCCGGCGCTTGTTTTTCCAGTAAAATTCCCCACAGGACCGGGCTGCCAGATAGGACGCCATCTCCCCGCAGCTCTCTCCTCCCATACCGTCGAATACGGCCAGAAGAGGAAATTCCGACTGGAGAACGCACCCTGTCCGAATATGATCTATTCCCTGATTCTCCGCGGCGAGCATCTCGCCGCAGCACCAGAAATTATCTTCATTATTATTGCGCACCTTGCCTACATGGCACGAATACGCATACTCAATCTGATACGCCATCCTCTGTCCTTTCTTCCGAGACCGCACCCAGTTCCTTCTCAAATTCTGCCGCCTGATTCCAGTACTTCTCCTCGCGGCTTATATATTCCTTATTATCCTTTTCACCGTCGTGACAGACGTTTTTATCATCGATCCACCGGATGAGACTTCCGTCCTCATAGTAGTAAAAGTTGATCTTTAATTCGTCCTCTTCAAGTTCAGGAATGCAGTTGTGATCCGCCCATATATAAGCAAAGAACAATTCACCGTTCCAGTAATAATATTCCTCGTAATATCCGTCCTCTGATAGACTTGGATAGACCAGCACCTTCATGACCTGTCCGTCCTGATCAAGATAACTTATTTTTCCTTCCTGTTCGGAACCGATCCAGTTATAATTATTCAAATTATCCGTGATCCATGTAGCCTGCTCTTGAATCGTCTCAAGGGTATCCTGAAGCTGTTTGTTTTCCGCCGACTGTACGGTTTCTGTCACAGACTGTTTCAGGCGCTGCAGCTCAGCGTTTTCCCTGACAAGCCAGATAAACACCCCAACGATCACGCATACCGCGGCAAACATTACAATAACAGCGGCAACCAGAGGATCGAAAACAATCTTCCTTTTTTTCTTCCGGGAATTTGATGCAGATCTGGGAAGCTTCTGGTTTTTGTCCTTTGTCCGGGCGGAGGAGGAAACCTTCTCCAGGCGGCGGACCGTACGGGGATCCTCTGACTTCTCCCGGCTCCTTCCTGTTTCAGAGCGTCCGGTATTTCTGGCCGGAGCCTTTGCTTTTGTTCCGGAATGTTCGCCCTTTCCCGGCTCTCTCCGGCGCGGAGCGCGGAAAGACTTTTCCTCCCTGCGGTATTTCAGAGCTTCCAGAGCTTCCCGGAATTCCTCCGCAGTCTCATACCTGTCCTCCCGGTTATAGGCGCAGGCCTTCAGGATCACAGCGGCCAGTCCCTCTCCCGCGTCCACAGGATAGGGAAGCTCCTCCCCCGACATTCTCCTTGTGAGAGCGTTTTCCTTGTCTCTGTATGTAATAAGCTGCTTTTCCAGATTAATAAAAGGAATCCGGTTATGATTTCTCAGCTTGTACAGCACGATTCCAAGAGAATAAATATCAACCCTGCTGTCATAAGCCTCCCCCTTGTACATCTCGGGCGCCATATAGGAAAAGGTTCCTTTTTTGGAAAGGCCGCTGGCACTCCGGTCCAGCTCCCTGGCAATACCGAAGTCTCCCAGCTTAAACTCCCCGAACCTGGATACAAAAATATTTTCCGGCTTAATGTCCCGGTGGATGATACTCTGCTTCTGGCAATACTCCAAAGCACGGCAGAGATCAATGCCCAGATGAATGACCTCCTCCTCTGTCAGGGCTTTTCCCGCACAGTAATCGAGAAAGCTTGTGAGATACTCCATACGGATATAAATATCCCATCCGATATCATCCAGATACTCCACCACCTTATAGTCCTCAACGGCGACCACATGGGAGTTTCCCCGGAAATATTCCATCGTACTGACTTCCTGTATACAGTCCTCCACAAAGCTGTAGAAATATTCCTTTACGGATTTTTCGTCGGGAATCTCAGAACGGACGCTGCTCAGCTCGCCCTGACTGGAAGGTATCGTGATCACCTTAATGGCTGAATAAAACGACTTTCCCTGTTCAGTACGCTGGGCCTTATAGACCTTTCCAAAAGAGCCTTCGCCGATCTTCTCAATGATCTGCCATTCCGGCCACACTGAAACCGGAAGCTGTTTTTCCATTCTGAACTCCCCCCTTTACCCTTTTATCTTTTTGTACTCTTCTATATTCCGTATGTTTAAGTGACCTCATTATATCACGGCATTTTACCGCTGTCTGTATTTTTCGATTTTCTTCCAGAATTTTTCATACAATCTTAATAAATACAATTTTATCCTGAAAGGGAACAGAAAAAAAGAAAGCCGCAGAGTTTCGTCTGCAGCTTTCCTGGATTATTTATCACTTCTGATATTCTTTTTATTCCTCTGTGGAATCTGTCTCATCTTCGGACAAATCCTCAGATAAATCTTCTTCCCCGGATTCCATGATGTCATCCTCCGGCTCATCCGGAACATCCTCTCCAATCAGGTCGTCCTCTTCCATCAGAACAACATCATCCTCAATGATTTCTTCAGGATCTTCTGTCTCTTCCGGCAGACCTGTATCAAGCTTAATGTCTCCGTAATGCTTCAGTCCGGTTCCTGCCGGAATCAGCTTACCGATAATAACATTTTCTTTCAGTCCCACCAGATGATCGATCTTACCCTTGATGGCGGCCTCAGTAAGAACCTTCGTGGTTTCCTGGAAGGAAGCGGCGGACAGGAAGGAATCGGTTGCCAGGGACGCCTTTGTGATACCAAGCATCACCTGCTTGCCCTCTGCCGGAACCTTGCCTTCTTTTTCAAGGTTCTCATTTACCTCTTCAAATTCCAGCACGTCCACAAGCGTACCCGGAAGGAAATCACTGTCTCCGTTCTCCTCAATGCGGATCTTCTTCAGCATCTGGCGCACAAGCACCTCGATATGCTTATCACTGATATCCACACCCTGCAGGCGGTATACTCTCTGTACCTCGCGGAGCATATAATCCTGAGCGGCGCGGACACCCTTGATCCTGAGAATATCATGAGGATTCACGCTTCCCTCTGTCAGCTCGTCGCCGGCCTCAAGAACCTGTCCGTCCATGATCTTAATACGGGATCCGTAGGGGATCAGATAGGTCTTGGAATTTCCGTCCTCAGGATTGGTAACGATAATCTCACGTTTTTTCTTGGTATCATTGATCGTTGCCACACCGGGAATTTCCGTGATGATAGCAAGACCTTTCGGCTTACGCGCCTCAAAAAGCTCCTCCACACGGGGAAGACCCTGGGTGATATCACCGCCGGCAACACCGCCGGTATGGAAGGTACGCATGGTAAGCTGTGTACCGGGCTCTCCGATGGACTGAGCGGCGATAATACCAACAGACTCGCCGACCTGCACAGGCTCTCCGGTAGCCATGTTCGCGCCGTAGCACTTCGCGCAGACGCCGACCTTGCATTTACAGGTCAGGATCGTACGGATCTTCACCTGATCGATCGGGCCGCCCTCAGCGTTGACGCCCTCCTTCATAATGCGGGCGGCGCGCTTCGGCGTGATCATATGGTTCGCTTTTACAAGAACCTCGCCGTCCTTGTTTGTGATGGTTTCGCAGGCAAATCTTCCTGTGATACGCTCCTGAAGGCTTTCAATCTCTTCCTTGCCGTCCATGAAGCCTTTTACATACATGCCTGAAATCTCGGCTCTGTTTTCACAGCAGTCTGTCTCGCGCACGATCAGCTCCTGAGAAACGTCGACCATTCGACGGGTCAGGTAACCGGAGTCCGCGGTACGGAGGGCCGTATCGGAAAGACCCTTACGGGCTCCATGAGCTGACATGAAGTATTCCAGTACGTCCAGACCTTCACGGAAGTTGGACTTAATAGGAAGCTCGATGGTGTGTCCGGTAGTATCCGCCATCAGGCCTCGCATACCGGCAAGCTGTTTGATCTGCTTGTCAGATCCACGGGCGCCGGAGTCGGCCATCATGAAGATATTATTATATTTATCAAGACCTGTCAGAAGAGCCTTGGTCAGCTCGTCGTCAGTCTTTTTCCAGGTTTCCACAACCTCTTTGTAGCGCTCTTCCTCTGTGATCAGACCACGCTTGTAGTTCTTGGTGATCTTATCCACGATATTCTGCGCGTTCTGGATCATCTCCGGTTTCTGCGGCGGCACCGTCATATCGGAAATGGATACTGTCATAGCCGCTCGGGTGGAGTATTTATATCCGGTAGCTTTGATGGCGTCCAGAACCTCCGCGGTCTTTGTCGCGCCGTGGGTGTTGATGACCTTTTCCAGAATCTGCTTCAGCTGTTTCTTTCCTACCAGGAAGTCAACCTCCAGCAGAAGCTCATTTCCCGGGATGCTTCTGTCAACATAGCCAAGATCCTGAGGCAGGATCTCGTTAAAGAGGAAACGTCCCAGAGTGGATTCTACATTTCCCTCCAGTCTGGTGCCGTCGGACAGAACCTTTGTGCAGCGCACCTTGATCTTTGACTGAAGAGTAATTACTTTGTTTTCATATGCCAGGATGGCTTCATTCACGCTTCTGAAGAATTTGCCTTCTCCCGGATTGCCGGGTCTCTCCTGAGTCAGGTAATAAATACCAAGGACCATATCCTGAGAAGGAACGGCCACAGGCCCGCCGTCGGAGGGCTTCAGAAGGTTGTTTGGCGACAGCAGAAGGAACCGGCACTCTGCCTGGGCTTCCACGGAAAGAGGAAGATGAACCGCCATCTGGTCGCCGTCAAAGTCCGCGTTAAACGCCGTACAAACAAGGGGATGAAGCTTGATAGCCTTACCTTCTACCAGGATAGGCTCAAAGGCCTGGATACCCAGACGGTGAAGGGTAGGCGCACGGTTCAGCATAACAGGATGTTCTTTGATCACATCCTCCAGCACGTCCCATACCTCCGGCTGCAGCTTCTCTACCATTTTTTTCGCGTTCTTGATGTTATGAGAGGTTCCGTTGGCAACCAGCTCCTTCATAACGAAAGGCTTAAACAGCTCAATGGCCATCTCCTTCGGCAGTCCGCACTGATAAATTTTCAGCTCGGGTCCTACGACGATAACGGAACGTCCGGAATAATCCACACGTTTACCCAGAAGATTCTGACGGAAACGTCCGGATTTACCTTTCAGCATGTCTGAAAGAGATTTCAGAGCTCTGTTTCCAGGGCCTGTAACAGGGCGGCCCCGGCGGCCGTTGTCGATCAGGGCGTCCACCGCTTCCTGAAGCATACGTTTCTCATTGCGAACGATAATATCAGGAGCTCCCAGCTCCAGAAGTCTTTTCAGACGGTTGTTTCTGTTAATGATCCTTCTGTACAGATCGTTCAGGTCGGAGGTTGCGAAACGTCCGCCGTCAAGCTGTACCATAGGACGCAGATCCGGCGGGATAACCGGGATCGCGGTCATGATCATCCACTCCGGACGGTTGCCGGATTCACGGAAGGATTCCACTACTTCCAGACGCTTGATGATCCTCGCGCGCTTCTGTCCGGTAGCGTCCGCAAGCTCTGTCTTCAGCTCCTCCGCGTCCTTTTCCAGGTCAATGGCCTTGAGAAGCTCCATGATGGATTCCGCTCCCATGCCTACCCTGAATCCGTTTCCGTAGGATTCACGGGCGTCCTGATATTCCTTCTCGGTAAGGATCTGCTTGTACTGAAGTCCGGAATCCGCCGGATCCAGCACAATATAATTCGCAAAGTACAGAACCTTTTCCAGTGTTCTCGGAGAAAGGTCAAGGATCAGTCCCATTCTGGAGGGAATTCCTTTAAAATACCAGATATGAGAAACAGGAGCCGCCAGCTCGATGTGACCCATGCGCTCTCTTCTGACAGATGATTTTGTAACCTCTACACCGCACCTGTCGCAGACAACGCCTTTATAACGGATCTTCTTATATTTTCCGCAATGGCATTCCCAGTCCTTGCTGGGCCCGAAGATTCTCTCGCAGAAAAGGCCGTCCTTTTCCGGCTTCAGAGTACGGTAGTTAATGGTCTCCGGCTTGGTAACCTCTCCTCTTGACCATTCTCTGATCTTCTCAGGGGACGCCAGTCCGATCTTAATGGCATCGAAAGTCATTGGCTGATATGTTTCATTTGTATTGGTTGTTTCTGCCATGTATTCTTTCCCCTTTCTATTCTTCATCACCAAGAGTTTCGTCAAACTCCAGGAAACCATCATCCTCTTCGTCGTCCTCTTCTACGTCAACAAGCTCCTCGCCTTCGAATTCCTGCTGCGTATATCCGTGACGGCCAAAAGATTCTTCCTCCCGTGAGTGTCTGTCTCCCTCGATCACAGAACGCAGATCGGTATCTCCGTAATCCACTGTTTCCATAATCTCCACCTCTGTATTGTCGTCTCTGAGGACTTTTACATCGAGGCCAAGGGACTGAAGCTCTTTCAGAAGCACCTTGAAGGATTCCGGAATACCCGGCTCCGGAATATTGTCCCCCTTGATGATCGCTTCATAAGTCTTAACACGTCCTACAACGTCGTCTGATTTTACTGTCAGGATCTCCTGCAGCGTATAGGAAGCGCCGTACGCCTCCAGAGCCCAAACCTCCATCTCTCCGAAACGCTGTCCGCCGAACTGCGCTTTTCCGCCCAGCGGCTGCTGCGTTACCAGGGAGTATGGGCCGGTAGAACGCGCGTGGATCTTGTCGTCTACCAGGTGATGCAGCTTCAGATAATGCATGTGTCCGATGGTTACTGGACTGTCGAAATATTCTCCGGTACGTCCGTCGCGAAGGCGTACTTTACCGTCTCTGGAGATCGGAACGCCTTTCCACAGCGCTCTGTGGTCTTTGTTCTCATCCAGATACTGCATCACGTCCGGAGCAAGGATATCCTGGTATTTCGCGCGGAACTCCTCGAAATCTTCTGTATTTACATAGTCGTTGGCCAGCTCAAGAGTATCCTGGATATCCGCCTCGTTGGCGCCGTCGAATACAGGCGTAGCCACATTGAAGCCCAGGGCTTTCGCGGCAAGGCTCAGATGGATCTCCAGCACCTGTCCGATGTTCATACGGGACGGCACGCCCAGCGGGTTCAGAACGATATCCAGGGGACGGCCGTTGGGAAGGAACGGCATATCCTCCACAGGGAGCACACGGGAAACGACACCCTTGTTTCCGTGACGTCCGGCCATCTTATCTCCTACGGAAATCTTACGTTTCTGAGCGATATAAATACGCACGGACTGGTTTACGCCAGGAGAAAGCTCGTCGCCGTTCTCTCTGGTGAATACCTTGGCGTCCACGATAATTCCATATTCTCCGTGAGGAACCTTGAGAGACGTATCTCTCACCTCTCTTGCCTTCTCGCCGAAAATAGCGCGGAGCAGTCTCTCCTCGGCAGTAAGCTCCGTCTCTCCCTTAGGCGTTACCTTGCCTACAAGGATATCTCCCGCGCGAACCTCCGCTCCAATACGGATGATTCCGCGCTCGTCCAGATCCTTCAGCGCGTCGTCGCCTACGCCGGGCACGTCTCTGGTGATCTCTTCCGGTCCCAGCTTCGTGTCTCTGGCTTCCGCTTCATATTCTTCCATGTGGATGGATGTATAAACATCATCCTGAACAAGCTTTTCACTTAAAAGGACAGCGTCCTCGTAGTTATAGCCTTCCCAGGTCATAAATCCGATCAGTGGATTCTTACCCAGCGCAAGCTCGCCGTTGGCGGTGGAAGGACCGTCCGCGATCACCTGTCCCGCCTCTACATGCTCGCCCTGGAACACGATCGGTTTCTGATTGTAGCAGTTGCTCTGGTTGCTGCGCAGGAACTTCGTCAGGTGATAATCATCCTTTGTTCCGTCGTCATTCTTGATGCTGATGTCAGTGGAGGTGGAACGAAGGACTGTCCCGGCCTTCTTCGCCACAATGCAGACCCCGGAGTCAACGGCAGTCTTAGTCTCCATACCGGTTCCCACTACAGGAGCCTCTGTGGTCAGGAGCGGAACCGCCTGACGCTGCATGTTGGATCCCATCAGCGCACGGTTGGCGTCGTCGTTCTGAAGGAAGGGGATCAGCGCCGTCGCTACGGAGAACACCATCTTAGGAGATACGTCCATGTAATCAAACATGTGCTTCTCATACTCCTGGGTCTCTTCGCGGAAACGGCCGGATACGTTCTTATGGACAAAATGTCCTTCGGCATCCAGCGGCTCATTGGCCTGCGCCACATGGTAATTATCTTCCTCATCCGCCGTCATGTAGACAACTTCATCTGTTACAACCGGATTTTCCGGATCTGTTTTGTCAATTTTGCGGTATGGAGCCTCAACGAATCCATACTGATTGATTCTCGCATAGGACGCCAGAGAGTTGATCAGACCGATGTTCGGACCTTCAGGGGTCTCAATAGGGCACATACGTCCGTAATGAGAATAATGAACGTCACGCACCTCGAATCCCGCTCTGTCTCGTGACAGACCGCCGGGTCCCAGCGCGGAAAGACGTCTCTTATGGGTCAGCTCGCCCAGCGGGTTGTTCTGATCCATAAACTGAGAAAGCTGTGAGGAACCGAAGAATTCCTTCACTGCCGCAGTTACCGGTTTGATATTGACCAGAGACTGAGGAGAAATATTCTCCGTATCCTGTGTAGTCATACGCTCGCGCACCACTCTCTCCAGTCTGGACAGACCGATGCGGTACTGATTCTGGAGCAGCTCTCCTACGGAACGGATACGGCGGTTGCCCAGGTGGTCGATATCGTCGTCGTTTCCAAGGCCGTATTCCAGATGCATATTGTAGTTAATGGAAGCCAGAATGTCTTCTTTTGTAATATGCTTCGGAATCAGGTCGTGGATATCTCTCTTAATGGCTGCCTTAATATCTTCCAGATTGTCATTTTCTTCCAGAATTTTCTGCAGCACAGGATAATATACTAACTCTGTAACGCCAAGGGTTTTCGGGTCGCAGTCGAGCTCCACATGTCTGCGGATATCCACCATGAGGCTGGAGAGCACCTTGATCTTTCTCTCCTCTCCCTGGATCCAGACATAAGGAACAGCCGCGTTCTGAATATCCTCCGCCAGCTCCTTCGTGACATTGGTTCCCTCTTCCGCGAGGATTTCTCCGGTAGTGGGATCCACAACGGTTTCCGCCAGCTTATGGCCCGCGATTCTCTTATTAAAATGAAGCTTTTTATTGAATTTATAACGTCCTACTTTGGCAAGATCATATCTTCTCGGGTCAAAAAACATAGACATAATCAGGCTTTCCGCGCTCTCCACGGCCAGCGGCTCGCCCGGACGGATCTTCTTATATAATTCCAGAAGGCCTTCCTGGTAATTCGTAGAGGTATCCTTCGCGAAGCTTGCAAGGATCTTCGGCTCCTCGCCGAACAGCTCTACGATCTCCGCGTTGGAGCCAATGCCAAGGGCACGGATCAGAACGGTGATCGGAACCTTTCTGGTTCTGTCTACTCGTACATAGAACACGTCGTTGGAATCCGTTTCGTATTCCAGCCATGCGCCTCTGTTGGGGATTACGGTACTGGAAAACAACCTCTTACCAACTTTATCATGCGCGATCGCATAATAGATTCCAGGGGAACGCACTAACTGGCTGACAATAACACGTTCTGCGCCATTAATCACAAAAGTACCCGTCTCTGTCATTAACGGAAGATCTCCCATGAAAATCTCGTGTTCATTGATCTCTTCTGTTTCCTTGTTAATCAACCGCACTCGAACCTTCAAAGGCGCGGCATAAGTCACGTCGCGTTCTTTACACTGTTCAATGGTGTATTTCGCATCCTTTGCGTCAAATGTAAAGTCGATGAATTCCAAGCTGAGCTTTCCGCCGTAATCAGCGATCGGAGAGATATCATCAAATACCTCATTCAGTCCTTCATCAAGGAACCACTGGTAGGAATCCTTCTGGACTTCGATCAGGTTCGGCATTTCCAGGACTTCTTTTTGTCTCTGGTAGCTCATACGCATGCTTTTTCCAGTTTTTACAGAACGAATTCTGTTTTTTTCCATTGACGTTTCACCCCTGTTTTTTTATTTATTACAACATGATCCCGTCCGCTTTTTTTGCAAACAGGCATATCTTGCCATAATATAGCATTTTTCACTATAGCACACCGCTGTCAAGCTGTCAACAAGAAATTTATTTTTTTCAGGTAACAGTTCAGCCATACAGTGGTCGGGAAGCGTAAAACACGCTTGCATGTTTTTGCGAGCGGACAACTGTATGAGCTGAGCGCCCATTGATGAGTAAAACAGTGGCGTCAGCCACAGTAAGCACGCAGTGCGGTTTTACGAATGGCGCGGCTGAACTGTTACTTTTTCAGTTCAGCCATCTGACGTCAGAAGACGGATTTATGCTTGCATTAGAATCCGGCTGCTGACAGACAGATGAGCAGAGCACCCGGGCTGAACTGCCTTCCGTAAAAAGAAAACGCAGGAACGCTCCTGGCGTTCCTGCGTGCTCTATTCTGTCCGGAAAGATTATTTCAGAGTAACCTTTGCTCCCTCTGCTTCCAGTTTTGTCTTGATGTCCTCTGCCTCTGCCTTGGAAGCTGCTTCCTTAACAACCTTCGGAGCACCGTCAACTACTGCTTTTGCTTCCTTCAGTCCTAAGCCGGTAACTTCACGAACAACTTTAATAACCTTAACCTTGTTCGGGCCTACCTCTGTCAGCTCTACGTCGAATTCGTCTTTCTCTTCTGCTGCTTCTGCTGCGCCGCCTGCTGCTGCAACTACAACGCCTGCTGCTGCGGAAACACCGAACTCTTCTTCGCAAGCTTTTACTAATTCATTTAATTCTAATACAGATAACTCTTTGATTGCTGCAATAAATTCTTCTGTTGTTAATTTTGCCATTTTAATTTCCCTCCATTATACTTATTTTATTTCTTTAATAATATAGAAGCAATTAATCTCACTTCATATCTGGGGTTCCACAAACTCCGCTTCACGGACTTTGTGCAGCAAAAACTTCACTTCGTGAAATTTTTCTTTATTCTGCCGCCTCTGCGCTTCCTCCCTGTGCCTCAGCGATCTGATTAAGCACACGAGCGAAGTTCGCGATCGGAGACTGGATGCTTCCGAGCAGCTTGCCAAGAAGCTCTTCTCTGGACGGAACCTGAGAAAGTGCCTGAATACCCGCCTGATCGTTGTAGGTGCCTTCAACAACACCTGCAACCAGCTCCAGAGCCGGATACTGCTTTGCAAATTTTGCAAGGATTCTGGCCGGCGCTGTCGCGTCTGTATCAGAGATAGCCAGAGCATTGGTGCCTTCCAGATGCTGACGAAGCTCTTCACAGGCTGTTCCTTCAAAAGCACGGCTCATCATCGTGTTTTTGTAAACCTTGTAGTTCACGCCAGCTTCCCTTAATTCCCTACGCAGAATGGTATCCTGTTCCACTGTCAGACCACTGTAATTTACCAGTACTACGGCCTGTGCATCTTTAATGTTATTTGCGATTTCTTCTACGATTGGTTTCTTCAGTTCAACTTTTGCCATAAATGGTACACCTCCTTATAGATTTTGATATACCGCCGTTATGAACATAAAAAAGCCCCTGCTGCATATGACAACAAGGGGTCCTGAATCTCATCAGAATACTAAGTCCTCGGTAGGCGTTTTAATCCTTATGCCTTACGGCACCTACTGTCTTCGGCAGCGTTCTGTAATAACATATCATGCCAAAAGAGGGATGTCAAGAATTTCTTTCAAAAAATTTATATTTTATATTGCATATAACATTTTATTTGTGTAAAATTTCTGTTATACTTATGTAATAACTATCGCGAAACCACCACGAAACTCCCGGCCGCCGGTGATGCGGACGGGCCGATGAGTATAAACAGGCAGATTTCCGCATTAAGTGCCGCTGAAATATCAGCGGCATCCCAATATGGAGGAACATACATGAATCAGACAGCTTCAATTACATCCGCCTATTCTCTCGAAAAGAATACGGCAGGCAGTCTCCCGGCGGAGGTTTCTGTTTCCCCGGAGCGCCGGCTCACCTTTTCCATAGAATCCTTCGCGGCAGAACCGGCGGACACGGTTCGTTTTATCGCTCAGGAAAGAAACACTGAGAATATGCTTTATTTTGACACGGAACAGACAGCGCCCCATCAGTTTACCATAAATCTTTCCTTATTAGAAGGACAGGCGGAATACAAACGCAAAAAAGATTACTGTTTTTTTCTGGAATATCAGACGAAAGAAGCCTCGAAGCTTTTTTTACTGACCGATAACCGCCGCCGCGGGGACGGAAAACCCGACTACAAAATATGGGCTGATGAAATCTGGTTTCAGGAGGAAGGTGAGCCAGAACCCACAGAATACCTGGCCGCCGTCTATCCGAATCAGGACGGACATATCGGCGCCGTACTGTGCAGCCGGAACGCCCTTGCGGAAGACACCCTTTCCTGTTTTCTCCGTTCTCTGAAAATCAGAAAAGGGATCCTGACCCTGAAATTCGATCTTGACGCAGGCCCCTATTCCTACGAAAAAACTGTTTTTCATTTCCGCAATAAGCTGGCGGAGGACGCGGCCCAGTATGATTTTGAGACGAAAAAAACTTCCCGGAACGGAAATTTTCTCCGGATCGCCGTCACTCTTGACCTGAACAAAATCGAATGGAAAAGTCTGTACTGGGATGTAAGGCTGCTTCTGTCTCTTCCCGGAAAGCCTTACGCGTGCCAGCTCCCCATTACCATGGATACAAAATGCAGGATGTTCCACAAATTCCTGTACAACGGCTCGTTTCCAGGAGAAAACGGCTTTTTCCTCTATCCTTATTATACAGGAAAGCAGACCCTGGCTTTTGTCTATCGCCAGAAAGGAAAATACGACGGCATGGATATTGTCCTGAAGGAATTTGCCGCCATTCTATTTTACAGGCTCACGAAGCCCTACTGGAAAAAGCGCCATATCTGTCTTGTCTGTGAAAAATTTTCCGAAATGGCTCAGGACAACGGATATTACTTCTTCAGACACTGTATGGAGGAGGACGAGGAAAGTTATCTGGGAAAACAGATTTATTACATCATCACAAAGGACTCTCCGGACCGTCAGAAGCTGGAACCCTACAAAGACCGCCTGCTGGATTTCATGACGATCCGCCACATGTGCTATCTGCTGGCCGCCGATCTGATCGTAAGCTCAGATTCCAGATATCACACCTACGCCATGCAGAGCCGGCACAGCATTTTTAACCGCTATATAAAGAAAATCCCCTTCGTTTTCCTTCAGCATGGAGTGATCGCCCTGAAGCAGGTGGATTTCTTTTATGGAAAAGGAAAACGGGGAGGCTGTAATCTTTTTGTAGTCTCCACGGAGGACGAAAAAAAGATTATCGTGGACAATTTCGGTTATCTTCCTGACGAAGTGATCAATACCGGACTTCCCCGCTGGGACGTTCTCCACGACAAGTCTCAGAACCAGAGAGAAATCCTCATTATGCCCACCTGGCGCAACTGGCTGGACTCTGTGCCCGACGAGGATTTTGAACAGAGCGACTATTTCCGCAGCTATATGGAGCTTCTGAATTCCCGGCGTTTCGCGGATATTCTGGAAAAATATGATCTGCAGGTAAATTTTTATCTTCACGCGAAATTCCAGGACTATGTAGAAAACTTCCGCGCTAAGGAGAGCCGTATCCATCTGATCTCTTTCGGCGAGGTGGCCGTAAACGAGATGCTGATGCGCTGCCGGATGCTGATCACAGATTATTCCAGCGTATGCTGGGACGTCCTTTACCAGGACAAGCCGATCCTCTTTTACCAGTTCGACCTGGATAAATACGAGGAGGCTCAGGGAAGCTACCTCAATATGCGCACAGAGCTTTTCGGCGACCGGGCGGAGCACTGCGGAGAGCTTCTCGATATGCTGGAGGCACAGATCAAAAACGATTTCCGCATGAAGCCTGAATACGAAAAAATGCGCCGGAGATACTTCAAAAGCACCAACCACACCCACAGCCGTCAGATCTGTGAGTATATCAAAAAATCTCTGTAAGGGCCGACTGAACAAAAATACGGCGTATGAACCAAACAAAAACCTGTGCTTTATCCCCGGAACGGACAGTCCGGCCGGAGCTTACGCACAGGTTTTTGTTTTTATTTTCATTTTCGCTTAAATCGTTCTCTCCGCCCAGCTCACAAGCCAGCCGGAAACGGCCCCGGTTACCTGACGGTAGCGCAGCAGCCTGCGGAGCCCGTCCAGAATAAAGGAGATCACGATGCTGACTCCCAGCAGGAACAGCCAGATCAGAACCGCGTATTTGAAGGAATAGGTCACATCCTTCAGCCACATAGCTCTTACAAAGGTATGGGTATAAAAAATATCCGAGGATCTTTTCCCAAGGAATTCCAAAAACTGCCGGAGTACGGGAAGCTCAATAATAAATTCATAGGCCCAGTAGATCAGCACCACAGGGATCAGACCGTTCAGAAGGAACTCAAACCGCTGGATCCCCCATCGGCTGTCAAAGAGCAAAAACATCAGGATAAGAAGGCCTGTGGTGATCACAAATTTCAATAGCTTGTTCCAAAATCTGTTCTTGACGATCGAAAAATTCTTCAGCCGTTCCAGCACCTGCCTGTCCGCGAAGCACACCGCAAAGGGCACTACGAAAAGATACTTTGTCAGATGCACATGCTTTTCCAGAAGAAAGCTTCCCGGAAGAAGAGCCATGGCGATCGTCAGCCATCCGTACCGTTTATAAAAACGGATGGCAAAGGGAAGAAACACGATCAGCAGAACCTCCAGACTGAGATACCACCAGGTGGAGATCAGAGGCTGGGTTCCAAACAGATGGCCCAGGCAGAGAATATCCATGATCACACTGGTAATATTGGCCCAGAAGCCGTTGGAGTAACGCGAGGTTCCTGTGAGCAGCGTGATGGCCGCGCAGAAGATGAAGGGAAGAAGGAACAGAAGCACAAGATTCACATATCTTTTAAAAACAAAAAGCGCCGCATCCTTCCCCGTAAACTGAAACTGCTCATACTGCTTTTTCAGGGACAGGGTAAGTCCGTACACGGACAAAAAGGCAAAAAGCCCCACGCACTGCACCATGCAGCGGCTGATCATCATAGCCATATCCTGGGACAGCGGCCAGAACTCCACCTGATGGCCGTACAGTCTCGATTCGTTGGAAAAGCAATGATAGGTCAGCAGAAAGATCACGGCAATGCCCTTCACCGCCAGCGTATTTTGTTTCGTAAATCTCAGCTTATTCTCCATTTCCATACTTCCTCTCTTATCCTGAGCAAATGTATCAGACCTCTCTCCCGCCGGGCCGCGCGTACGCGTTCCCGTATGCGGCGGATTTCTACTTTTCCTGCGCATCCCCTCTGATATAGGCATAAATCCTCTCACAGTTATGATGATCCCGGTAAGCAAAATAATGATCACGCATTGCGGCAAAGGCCTCTTTTTCCTGAAATCCCTCCGCGATATATGCTTCCAGTCTCTCCACCAGCGCGGACTCCTCTGTACACCGTTCTCCAAACAGCTCCGTTTCCATATCCATGTAGCTTCCATTTGTTTCCATGTACGACTCCAGGTCAAACTGATAAAAGAGAACCGGCTTTTCCTGGTAATAGACGTCCCAGCAGGCGCTGGAATAATCTGTAACCATCATGGAGCATTTCATGAGCAGCTCATTTAAAGGCTCCTGGCCGAAGGAAACCAGAGTCACCTGGCCGCTGTCCGAATGAAAATTGCTCATAAAGCCGCGAAGCTTGGGATGAATATAAAAGATCAGGTCCGTTCCCGTTTCTCTTAAAACAGACAAAAGCCGCCGGTTCTGCAGAAGAGACATATAATGCCTGTAATAATCGCTTCCGCAGAATTCCTCATCACTTGAATATTCCAGCCAGGACCGCCAGGTGGGCATCACCAGGATCCGGGCGGCGCCCTTTTCCGCCTTATTTTCCAGAACATCCCAGCGGGCCAGTCCTGTAATGGGAACATTTTCCCGGGCGTACCCGAACTCCCTCACTACAATATCCTGCTCGTACTTTGACGAGACGGTAAAATAGGTCACAGGGCTGACGCCGTTTTTTCCAAAAAGATCTTCCACCCGCTTCATTCCCAGCACACCGTGCTGCAGAAAATAAATTTCATGTCTGTTGATCTCCCGGGAAATAAGATTCGGCCTGGGCTGCCAGAGATACCCGTGGATTCCGCTGTCAGAAGCCACATACAGGCTGGCCGCCAGCATATAAAGCATATGCCGGAAGCTCATAAAGGGAAGCACGTTTTTCCGGTAGTT
Organism: Candidatus Blautia faecipullorum; assembly: GCA_019115125.1. Taxonomy (GTDB): domain Bacteria; phylum Bacillota; class Clostridia; order Lachnospirales; family Lachnospiraceae; genus Blautia_A; species Blautia_A faecipullorum. The sequence goes on along the minus strand of DXEG01000024.1, from coordinate 103,006 downwards.
CTTTATTTCGTCCCACTGTTCGGAATTCCGGTCCAGCACAAAAAAGATACGCTTTTTGTCCCGCTCCTCCAGATGCTCCATACAGTACTGAAAAAAATAAAATCCATTGTCCTGGGCGGAAACGCAGTATTTTTCATAAATGATCCAGACGCGCTTCTTTTTCCAGACGGGCCTCAGCAGCCTGTACAGCCCGTAGGCCAGGAATTCTCTGAACCTCGTGCCCTGCCCGTCATATTTCGTCTCCGGACGGCAGCGGAGGATCATCTGATGTCCGGCGCTTCCCATGGGAAAAAGGATCTGCCCGCTTCTTCTGATCTGATAATCCCCAAGGATCAGAAGAGCCCTCAGCTTCCCGCTCAGGATCACCGGCTGAAAAAAGGACGCGTCCGCCCTCTGTTTTTCTGCAATCTCCCCGCGGCCGCTCACCATAACCGCCCAGTCCGCCTTGTCCAGGGGCAGAACGGAGGTGTCCAGCACCGCCTTTATCTCCTGCTCAGACTGAAAGATACGCTGGAAGGGAAGAAACTGCCGTTCCTTCACAGAAGGATCCGCCTCTCTTCTCACCAGATAAGCTCCCATGTCTTCCAGCCCGCCGCGGGAATTCAGAGTCAGATATAATTTTGATCCGCGGATTTTCAAATGCGCGGCGTAAACTGCCTCCATAATAAACGTCCTCCCTGTTCTCACCTCTGAGCGGAAAGCAGCCGGGGATTCAGCACGCCGACGCCCTCTTTTCCCAGAACTGCTTCCAAAATTCCGGTGTACGCCTCGTAGGAAAGCTCGCCGTCCGGCGTCAGAAGCTCAAAATCCGTGCCGTACACATTTACAAAAAGCCCCGTCTCCTTCAGCCCGTTTCTCAGGTAAAAAGCCTTTCGGCGGCTCCGCTCCGCCGCGTTGTCCGCGGCGTCGTCCTGTTTTTCAATCTCAAATATATATCTCCGGCCGCGAAATTTCTCCAGAAGAAGCGCCAGGCTACTGCTGCCGACACCTCCCCCTCTGCGTTCCGGAGCAATGGCGAAATAATCCAGAATGGCCGTATCTCCATGCATCATATTGACGGCAAGGCCCAAAAATTCCTCATTTTCTGTCACCGCCAGCAGCTCCATTTTACCCTGCGCTGAAAGCTCCTCCATCAGAGCGAAGGGCTTCCGCTCTATTTGCGGAAATGCCTGGTGGTACAGCTCATATACCTGATCCCTGTATTGTTTTCCTTCTTTTTGAATATTCTGCAGCTCCATTGATGTGTCTTTTTTCCTTTCGTCAGTGTGCGCCGACGGATCAGCCCGCCATATCCGGCCAGGAAAGAATCTCCCGGGAAATAACCTCCTCATAGTCGCCTTCTATATCCCGGCTTCTCCCCGCGGCGAAGATATTGGTCTCCGCGCCCCAAACCCGGTCGCAGTATTCCCACACATGAAAGGACAGGCCCCGGAACAAAAAATCAATGCTGCCGCAACCGTCCTCCTCAGTATATTCATATTCAATGTTTTTCTTTTTTAATGCCTCCTGCACTGTCTGCAGTCTCATTGTAATTCCTCCCTGCGAAACATAATTCCAGCCGCCCTGCTTTCCGGCTGTTTCCCGGCTTTTTATCTCCCGGCTCTTTCCATTCTTCCATGCGGCTGCGGTACTGCCACTATTCTACCCGCCCTGCCGCCAGCTTGTCAATAGCGCCCGCCACTGTGCGGATGAACTATGTAACAGTTCAGCCCGCGCCATTCGTAAAACCGCCGCCTCCCTCTCACTCCGGTTCCCGAAGGAAGACCAGCCTGCGCTCATCCGAGAGGGCTTCGCGGAAGGAGAATCCCAGCTCATGAAAATCCCTGAGCTTTTCTGTATCCTCCACCTGATTTTCCGCCATAAACCGCACCATTTCTCCCCGGGCCATTTTGGCGAGGGTTCCCTTCTGCTTCACCTTCCCGCCTGTAAGCTCTCCAAATTCCACCGTCAGAAAACGGTCCTCCGGCGTCAGATATTTCTCCACGGCCCTGGAATACTCTTTCGAAGCAAGGTTCAGGATCGTATGCTCACCGTCCCTAGTCAACTCCTGATAGAGGCTGCCGCCCCAGAATTCATAGAGATCCTTTTTGCCCTGCACAGGCAGGGCCGCCTGCATCTCCAGACGGTAGGGCGTCACTCCGTCAAAAGGCTTCAGCACACCGTAAAAGCCGGACAAAATACGCAGATGGGCTTCTATGTAATCAAGGGCTTCTTCCGAAAAAACAGCCGGAGCCATATGCTGATACTGAAGTCCCTCGTAGGAAAGAACCGCCGGCGTCAGTCCCCGCTCCAGATCCATCCTCTGAAAGCGCCTGTAATTCAGCTCCGCAAGCTTATCGCTGCATTTCCAGACAGCCTTTGCCTCCGAAAGAGAAAGCCGCCGCACTGTCTCCATAAGCACAGCCGCCTGTTCCAAAAACACCGGAGTCCCGGGAGACGCGGGAAAATCGGTATCCTGATTCATTTTTTTCGCCGGGGAAATTATGATCTTCATAAGCGGAGCTCCTTTCTCTTTTTTATCTTTTTCTTTTTATTCTTTCTTCCAGTTTCTTCTTTACGTTAGGATATTTTTCCATATCTGTATGGGGAATAAATTTCGCCGCCTGCATCCGCACAAGAAAATCCGGCATGGACGCAAACTGCACGCTGTACACGTTTTCCCGCAGATAACGGATATCCTCCATACGGCTCCTGTCCAGAAGCAGCGTCCTGGCTCCGTCCAGAGAAGAATTGCGGAGAGCGGAATACCGTTCCAGAGGCACATCGGGAAAGATTCCTATGGTGATGGCGGATTCCAGGTTTCCGTGAGCGCAGAAGGCGCCGGACAGATAATAATGGCCGATCTCCTCCTCCGTATATCCCGCGCTCTCCAGAAGGCAGTCCAGCATTGTGTGGGCCGCCGCCTTAGTATTAATATACTGCCGGATATCCGTCTGGGAAAAATAGAGCGGCTTTCCTATTGCCGACTCCTCCTTCAAGGCGTAAACCGCCCCGTATTCTCCTTCTTCCTCAAGAAACACGATCCGGGATGAGGCCTCCGGATTCAAAGTCCCCGTGATATCCACCCAGCCGTTCAGCCTCATCTGCGCCAGAAGGTCTATAATACCCGATCCGCAGATCCCCACCGGCCTTTTCCCTCCGATGGTGGTAAAGGACAGTTCTTCCCCCTCGATACAGACCGTATCAATGGCCCCCTCGCAGGCCCGGATCCCATAGCGGCTGATATCGCCCTCCAGAGCAGGGCCCGCCGCCCCGGCTCCTGCCAGCAGCCATTCTCTGTTGCCGATCACAAGCTCTCCGTTGGTTCCGATATCAAAAAAAAGCCCGATCTCATCCTTCTTATAAAAATCCAGTAAAAGAAGTCCGCTGACAATGTCTCCGCCCACATAGTTGGAAATCCCCGGCATAAAAAACACCTGTCCCGGGAAATCCATTCCCAGCTCGCGGCCCCGGAAAAATCCCGGTTCCGTAGTCACCGGGGCGTAGGGCGAGGAAAACACGGTCCATGCGTCCAGCCCCAGAAGGAAATGCACCATGGTGGTATTTCCCGAGATCACCATAACCGGACATTCCCGCGCCTGGATCCCCGTCTTTTCCGTCAGCCTGCGGATCAGTGTCTGAAAGGTTCCGGCTGTGGCTTCCTGAAGCCGGCGCTTATGCTCCCCGCTTTCCATGGCATAGGTGATCCTGGTGAGGATATCCGCGCCATAGGCGGCCTGTCCGTTGGTTTCGCTGTCCTCCGCCAGCACCCTGCCCGAGTTCATATCCACCATCTGCATAACGATTGTTGTGGAGCCATAATCCACAGCCAGCCCATAATGCCGCGCTCTCTGATCCCCTTTTTCCACAGACAGTACCAGAATTCCCTGCTCCTCATGGACAAGGGTCACTGTGATCTCCCACTGTCCGTCCCGGCACAGAGGATAAAGCTCCCGCAGCGCCTCCAGGGAGAAGCGGATGTTCTCATATCCCATTTCCCGCAGTCCCCGCGTGATCCTCATCTGGTCGCTGGCGTGTTCCTCCTCCGTGGGAGGCTCCAGGGACAGAAAAACCTTGCCGCTCAGTCCGTTCCTATTGATCTCTTCCATATTTTTCCTCTTTTCGCTCCATTTCTGCTTCGTCCCCGCAGTAAATTTCCAGAATATCGTCAAAAAAAATCTCCGTTCCGTCTGTCATCACCAGGGATCGCCTGTAGTCGTCAAATCTTTTCAACCGTCCCCCCACCGTCCGGTAAGCTCCTCCCGACTTTCTTTCATCTGCCTGAAAACAGGTGACGGTAATAAGGGGCTGCTTTTTTATCTGTTCTTTCAAAAAGCTTACCGTCCTGTCAAGAACTTCCATCCGTTCCTCATCCGGCAGCCGCTTTTCTTCCGTGAGCCTTCCCGTCTCTTTGATGGCGTCCCCGTATCCCGTCAGCGCGGCAAAGGGAGCGAACTGGGCCGCCCTGTCCTCCCTCGGCATCTGGGGATGGGTTTTTGACACCGGATGGGGAAGCCTCATAATCTCCTCGTACCGGCTGGTATCTCCGAAATAATTCTTCATGCTCTGTATCCTTTCAGGCCTTATGGCCTCCGATCTGCTGATTCCGGTCTCTGGCGGTAGCGCCCTCTTCAAGATTCATTCCTTTTAAGACAGCATTTTTTCCAAATTTCTTTTTAATATCCAGAACTGCCTCCTGCATTTTTCTTTCCTTGCGCAGCCGCTTCTCCTCCTCTTCCTTCTGTTTTTCCAGGGCTCTGTAATCCGTAAAGAGATCAAGCTGTTCAAAAGTATCTTCTTTTTTTATGGAATCCTCTCTCACCACCTTATTGGCGGTGACAGAGATCCGTCTGACCAGAAGGCTTTTATCCACGATCCTGTCGTAAAGCTCCAGTACGGCCTCTGTGATCAGCTCCGTGGAGGAGGTCTGTCTGTCCAGATTCGCGGTGCTGTGAGCATGCCGGGGGATCCTGCGTCCATAACGGTCTGTAGTTACCTCGCCCCTGTAATCCTTCCGCCGCCGGGGATCTGTGAGGTTCTCAATATCATACCCCACCGTGAGAGTCATCTGATCCGTCACAAGCTGCTTCTCTACCAGATCCAGCACCAGCAGATCCGTCATCTCCCGGACTACCAGTCTGGCCTTTTCGAAGGTATAAGCGCAGTGCAGGACCTGACCGGAGCCCAGGCTGTTGTTTTCCGGCTTATAGGCCTTGATCTCCGCTATGGTGCAGGGCTCCCAGCCCCAGGCGTGATCGATGAGAAGCTCCGCGTTGACTCCAAAAAGCTTATACAAAAGCTCTTCATTATAATATTCCCCCGGCTTTCCCAGCGAACAGCGGGCAATATCCCCCATAGTATAAAGGCCGTGAGCCTTCAGCTTTTTCTCGTATCCCTTCCCTACCCGCCAGAAATCCGTGAGCGGCTGATGGGCCCACAAAAGCTCCCGGTAGGACATTTCATCCAGACTGGCGATCCGCGCCCCGTTTTTGTCCGGCGGCATATGCTTCGCCACAATGTCCATGGCGACCTTGCAGAGGTACAGATTGGAACCGATCCCCGCCGTGGCGGTGATCCCCGTGCGCTGGAGCACGTCCCGGATCATCCTTTCCGCCAGCTCCCGGACCGTCATCCCGTAGGTATTCAGATAATGGGTGGCGTCAATAAACACCTCGTCAATAGAATACACATGGATATCCTCCGGCGCAATATATTTCAGGTAAATTTCGTAGATCCTGGTGCTGTACTCCATATAAAAGGCCATCCTGGGAGGCGCCGCGATATAGGAAAGCGCAAGCTCCGGATATTTCTCCAGCTCCGGGGCCATATAAGAAGAACCCTCCAGCCGCCCTCCCGGCGCCCGTCTCCGCCTTCCGGCGTTGATCTCCCTGACCTTCTCCTCCACTTCAAAAAGCCGGGGCCGTCCCGGGATCCCATAGGCCTTCAGAGACGGAGAAACCGCCAGACAGATAGTTTTTGACGTACGGCTGGCGTCCGCCACCACAAGATTCGCCGTCATAGGATCAAGTCCCCTCTCGCGGCACTCCACAGAGGCATAGAAGGATTTCAGATCAATGGCGATATAGCTTCGTTCTTTTTTCTCTATGACGGTTCACCTCCATTTCTTTTTCTATTATACACCTGAACATAAGTTTGCACAATATTCTTATTTTACCATCCGCGGCCCATTTAGAATTCGCCTTTGCTGCATGAGGCTGAAATCTTCTTCGGAATATTTTTCTATTATAGGATAGCCGACACTTTCACCCCTTAGCGACGTGCGCCGCAAGGCGCACATATAAAAGCGCTGGATGTCCAAATAATGAACATCCAGCGCAGATACAGTCAAGTATCGTTAATCCCTCAAACATCGCTTCACCTCATAATCCCCCAGCAGGATCCTGTCCTCTCTGAGGCAGTCCCGGAAGGAAGTGATCCTACGCCCGGCCTCTATTCGCCCATTTCCCTCAGGGGAATTCTCCCCGGGACAGTACCATATCCCATGGAGCCCGAAGGCTTCTGCTCCTTCCACATCCTTTTTCAGGCTGTCTCCGATGAATACACATTCCCCGGGGAGACACCCGGCCTTTTCCACACACAGCCGGAAAAATTCCGCGGAGGGCTTCTCCGCCCCCGCCTCCTCGCTTGTGACAATAAAACTCATATCCTTCAGCACGTTCAGCCTGGCCAGCTTCTGAAACTGTATATAAGCCGTCATGTCGGAGCCGACTCCCACAGAGATCCCGGCAGCATGGAGGGCTGAGATCAGCTCTGTCAGACCCGGCTCCGGCTTCATAACGTCCAGAATGGTATCCCAGTACGCGTGATACATGCCCAGGGCTTTCGTAAGGTCTCTGTCTTTCAAGGTTTCAAGAACACACTGAAACCGGATCAGACGGTTGTGGATGGCCGAGTCGTTCATGCCGAGACGAGATATGATCTTCTGCTGGGTTTCTTTGATAAGACCGCCCAAAAGCTCCGGCTCAAGGCCAAGCTCTTTTTTTCCACAGTCCAGCAGAGCATCCATAGCCGTCCTGTGTGCCCGGTCAAAATTGTACATGGTATTGTCAATATCAAAAATCACCGCTTTTATCATTTCGTCTCTCCCTGATCTCCTCTGTGCCGTCCGGCTGAAAAAGTTTCTGCCGAAGTGAAAAAATTCTTCCGGTCAGCCTCCGAAGCTTCACACGCTCTGTACCGCAGGACGTTTATGCTTCTGTAATAGTATAAAGCGCCACCTGGTCAATCTCCCGGTTGGTGGACACCAGCATATCCTTTCCGTCCTTCACATAGTGGTAAACATTGGCCGAACCGCAGTCTCGGTCGATATATTCCATCTCGTAAGCGGCCTTTTCCTTATTGTAGAAAAATACCATCAGATCTCTCTGGCCTTTCCTGTGGCCTGTCACAAAGGCCGGACGGCCGCAGAGCATCCCGCCGTAAATAGAATGAAGGAACTCCCTGGACTCTCCGAATTCAAAGACCATCTCATAGGAATCGTTTACTTTTTTGTAGAAACGTACTTTGTCCCCATGGAAAGGAGCGATAGCCGCAATCTCCTTCTCTCCGTCGCCGTCAAAATCAACCAGGACCGCGTCGCTGGCCGCGTCCTCCGTAAGCGTGCGGATCTCCCATTCTCCATCCTTCTCTTCAGGGGGGATAAACTGGAAAATACCGTTATCGCAGGAAATCACCGACGTCTGCACGCCCTCATCCTCCACTTTATAATATCCGTGGTTTTTCAGCATGTTGTCCTTTAATACAGTAAGCTCAAGCTGATGATCTTCGTCATAGCCACTGAGATCCTCCGGCAGCACCGCCGCGTATACCTTGCCCGGAAATCTCCAGTCGTCCTTGTATTCATGATCTGATTTCAGGGCGCAGGCGATCAGATATCTCACGCCGTTTCTTTCCAGAATATCGAAGCGGTGTACGAAAGGAAGATCCACAAGAGTTTTCACCTCCCAATTCCCTTTTCCGTCCGGCGTAACCTTTACGATCTTCGCCTCCCTGGAATCATTGGGCGAATAAAATTTGTGGGTGGCAAGGAACTGTCCGTCTGTTCCCGGCACCTGCGCCATAGTCATAACCCCGCCTGGTTCTTCCCATACCACATCCTTCTGATTGCCGTCCGCGTCAAAAAGAAGGCATTTATCCACTTTTTCCGCCGCAACAAGGAAATGCTCCTTTCCCTGGTAAAAAAGCGGCGCGATGGAATAACATTTTGTTAAATTAGAAATCACTTTCTTTTCTGTCTTCAGCATGCTTCTCCTGCTCCTTTTATCTGTCTGTCCAGAATCTCCGACATCATTTTATTCGCAAAAACAAGATCTTCCTTCCAGTTTTCTTTTCCTTTATACCAAAATTCCGCAACGTATCTGCGGACCCCCATATCCCAGGCTTTGGCGATAGCGCTCTCAAAATCCGCGTGGCCGGTTCCGTAGGGCACCTCTCTGTATCTTCCCGGAAGAGTCTCCTTCAGGTGGAGAGAGGTAATGTTGCCCCGACCCAGCTCCAGATCCTCCAGAACATCCGACTGATACTGGACAGCCGCGTTTGTCAGATTTCCGATATCCGGATAAACCTTGAGATAATTGGAGCCGCACAGAGTCACATACTTCATGGCCTTTTCCACCGTGTTCATAAACTCGTTTTCCATTGTCTCAAGACCAAGGATTACACCTGCGGTCTCCGCCATCTCCGCTGCCTTTTTCAGATTTTTCAGATATCTGCGTTTTGTCTCCAGGCTGGAGGGCTTATAATAAACGTCGTATCCGGGGATCATCACCACCCGGATTCCCAGATCGTCCGCCAGACGGATGGATTTTTCCAGGATCTCCATTCCTCTGGCGCAGTATTCCGGATCGTCGTTCCCAAGGGTATATTTTGTCAGAGCGCTGACGCACATAGTACGGATCGGCATATCTGTCTCATACATGGCGGAAACCAGATCCAAACGCTCCTCCTTTGTCATATCAAGGCGGCTGATCTTTTCTTCTGTCTCATCAATGCTGATCTCCACATAATCGTAGCCTGCTTCCCCTGCGGCTTTCAGCTTTTCCCTCCACGAAAGCCAGGCAGGCATCGCCTTTTCATAAAGTCCCAGCAAATATGCCTTCATATTGCTGCCTCCTGTTATATTCAATTATAAAAAATCACGTTTCTTTACCTGATGGATCTGAACTCCCCGGGCTCTCATCTGCTCCAGCTCCTCCTCCGGCGCGAATTCGTCTGTGATCAGATGCTTCACCTTATCGATTCCGCAGCTTATGAAGCTGCTGCTGTGCCCGATCTTCGTATGATCCGCCAGAATATAGACCTCCTGGGTGGCATGTTCGATCATTAACTGATTTACGTTCACCTCGTTGGCTATTTCTGTAGTCATTCCGGTTTTGACACTGATCCCGGAGCATCCCACAAAGGCTTTTTTGGCAAAAATGTTCTGAAGATTGCGCACCGCAAAATCGCCTACCATGGCTTCTTTCGGGTACCGCAGCTCTCCTCCGGTGAGAATGATGCTCACTCCGTCCGCCTTATCGTGGTTGATGGCTTTTCCGTTGTTGGTGATCACCGTAACATTGCTACTCTTCACATAGGCGATCAGCTCCAGAGCGTTTCTGCTTGTGTTAATAAAGATCGTATCCCCATCCTCCACAAGGGCCGCCGCATACCGGGCAATGAGATTTCTGCATACGGTAATCTCATCCTCCCCCTGGGCGCGATCCGCCGTCACTTTTGCGCCGCCGTAGAAACGCGTTACCTGCTTTTCTTCTTCCAGGACACGGAGATCTCTGCGTATCGTCACAACTGAGACTCCCATGATCTCCGCCAGCTCGTCCGCGCGGATCCTGGGATTTTCTCTCAGAAGTTCCAGAACCTGTTGTCTTCGTCCGTCCACATACGCCTTTTCCCGTTTCATTTGTCCTCCTCCTTCGCGTCAGTTAAGATCTTTTCACATCAATTATTATAAATTATATCACTATATATGATTTTCGTCATTATTTTTTGAAGGATTGATCATAACCCGAAGTATCAGTTCAGCTCATACAGATGTCCGCTCGCAAAAACATGCAAGCATGTTTTATGCTTCCCGACCACTGTATGGCTGAGCTGTAGGACATACATCCGGAAACAGAGCTGTGCTTAAATTAATCAATGATGCCGTGTTCTCTCATTTTCTGTTCAATTTCCTGGGCGGACATGATATTCCTCAGCCCGATCACGATCGTTCCTTTTTTCTCCGCGTCCTTAAACATATTTACAAAATTCTGGGCGCAGAATACTACGTCAAACTGAGAAGCGGCCGTCTTTCCCTCGGACAGGGCGCAGTGATGTACCTTTCCGGGCTTCAGGCCCACCTTGTCAAGAACCTTCTGCATGGTCATTTTCATCATCAGACTGGAGCCGGCTCCATTCGCGCAGCATACTAAAAAACTCATATTCTCTTTTGCCATTTTTTTCTTCCTTTCCGGCAGATTATTTTGCTGCCTCACGTTTTGCTTTTAACTCTTTATATGCTTCATAATCTTCTGTGATCATAAAATAGCCTTCTTTGTCAGCACGGTACTGAAGCTGCGGTATGATCAAAAGGGCCAGCGCCACGATCACAACGCCCGCGTAGCTTAAGAACTTCATAACCACCGTCATCACCGGCCATACGACAGCCCAGTCCCACATTCCAAGATATCCGCCGTACGCGGCCATTCCTACCCATCCGGCGATAAGAGCCGAACCGAACACCTGGCACAGACCGGAAATAAACGGCAGGATCAGCGCCGCCTTGATACCGCCTTTTTCATTGGCGAAGATAGCGATGGTGGCATTATCGAAAAATACAGGTACAAATCCGCAGATTACAAGGGTAGGGCTCTTCAGAAGGATCAGCGCCGCAATGGCGATGATCTGTCCCAGGAAACCGGCAAGGAATCCAAGAGGAACCGCGTTTGCGGAACCAAAACCGAAGATAACCGCGCAGTCAACTCCAGGTACGGAGCCGGGAAGCAGCTTATCCGCAATACCCTGGAAGGACGCCGTCAGCTCTGTCACGAAGGTGCGGACGCCAAGCTGCAGGATCGCAAGATATACGGAGAAGTACAGACAGGTCTGGATCACATAAAATACCATGGACTGTCCTTCCGCCATAAAGCCGCCCTCTACCAGATAATCCCTTCCGAGAATACAGAGGATCGCGCCGAAAAAGATCAGCATGAGGATGGAGGTACATACCATATTCTCGTTGAAGATGGACATGAAGCCCGGAAGCTCGATGTCGTCAATTTTCTTTACTTCTTTACCATTCTTTTTCTTTCCGAACAGCTTTTCCGCAAGCCAGTAATTCAGCGCGACGCCGAACATCTGCTGATGCGCCAGGGTAAAGCCGGCTCCGTCAGTAACCTCCTGACAGGGTTTGATCAGAATGTTGGAGCCCACCGCCCAGTAAGCGCCCAGGATCACGGCCATAACTACGATCAGGGCCACATTGTGGGTGATCAGGCCGGGAAGGGCGAACATGATCAACCAGTAAGCGGTAGCCGCCTGCTGCACCTGCACATGTCCTGTGGTAAACAGCGCGCGGAGCTTTGTGTATTTACTGAAGCGCACCAGAAGGATATTTACGATAAAGGCGATCAGAAGAAGGATCATGGCGTCGCCGAAGCCCTTTCCGAATACCTCCTCAACGCCTGCGGTAACCGCGTTCTGCCCGAAATAAGGGTCGATTACCATAGCGTCGATATTAAATACATCCTTCAGTCCTACCAGTACAGGCCGGAAATTGTTTACCAGGCCTGAGGAACCTACTGTCAGGATCAGATATCCGACGATGGCCTTGATCACACCCGCAAGCACATCATACCACGGCTTCTTCAGCAGAATATATCCAAGCATTACGATCAGACCGATCATAAACGCCGGCTGCTGCAATATATTCGTCGCAAAGTAGGTCCATATATTCATTAAAATATTCATATGATCTTCCCCTCTTTCCCTATAGGTATTTTTCTTCAAGAGCGATCAGGTCCTCGGGACATGACGCCTTTTTCAATCCCTCCATCAGCTCTTCATTGGAAAGCATATCGGCCAGTCTCGCCATATTGTCCAGGTGCTGATCCGGATTGCAGGAGGCCAGTGTAAAAAACAGAACCGCGTCCTTTTCCGGATCCTCCGGATCAAAGCTTACCGGCTTCTCCAGCTTCATAAAAGCGATTGCCGTCTTATGTACGCCCTTCGCACATTCCTGAGAATGCGGCATGGCCACATCGGGCATGATAACAATGTAAGGGCCGTATTTCTCCACACATTTGATAATATCTTCTTTGTAGTTTTCTTCTACAGTGCCGTCGGCCTCCAGGACCTCGCAGCTCATGCGGACGGCCTCGCGCCAGTCTCTGGCGCTGTCCGCAAACTTATAATGTTTTTTCTCCACAAATTCTTTTAACATATTCTTCTCTCCTAATTACAGGCAGGAACGGAACGGAATATTCTGAGGCGCCTCAAAGCAGTCCTCAAATCCTCTTCTGTGATGATATGCCTTTTTGTCCTTATCGGTAGGATATACATATTTTCCGCCCACTTCCCAGAAGAACGGATGGAATTTATAATCCAGGCGGTCCTTCTTCATATCATAAAGCACACGGATTTCATTCACGTCGGCCATAAAGTTTGTCCATACGTCGTAGTGGATCGGGATCACAACCTTGCACCTTAAGGCCTCCGCCATTCTCAGTATATCACAGGACGTCATCTTGTCAGCCATACCTACAGGATTTTCTCCGTAAGAACCAAAGGCGACGTCGATATCGTAATCCTTTCCATGCTTCGCGAAGTAGATGGAATAGTGGGAATCACCGCTGTGATAGATATTTCCGCCAGGAGTTTTGATCAGATAGTTTACAGCCTTGTCGTCCATATCTGTAGGGCATTTGCCTGTCAGCTCTTCTCTGTCCGGTCCGGTGGAATCTGTAGTAACCAGGCAAGTTCTGTCAAAGGAATCAAGAGCGACGATCTCAATATCCTTGATCTTAATGCTGTCGCCGGGCTTTACCGTTATGCAGCGGTCCGCCGGAACTCCCCATTTCTGCCACAGCTCCACAGATTTTTTCGGTCCGATGAAGGGAACCGGAATTTCCTTTCCTTCGTCATTTACAGTGGTCATGCCGGATTTGATCACATGAGCCGCATATTCCGCGCTCATATGGTCCTGATGGTAATGGGTCGCAAGAACCGCGTCCACCTGTTTGATGGCAAAGGGATCGATCACGAAAGGAACCGCGCGAAGGTTCGGCTGCATGGCTCTCGCTCCGCACATGTTCGCCATCTGATGACCCACCTTCATTTTGCCGTCGCCATGGGTTCTCTTGCCGTTGCCGCACCAGAGATCTACGGTAATGTTGCAGTTGCCGGGAGTTTTGAACCACATGCCGGTACATCCAAGCCACCACATAGCTACCGTTCCCGGCTTCACCTCCTCGTTCTCAATCTCCTCGTTGAGCCAGGTTCCCCATTCCGGGAAGGTTCCCATGATCCAGCTCTCTCTGGTGATCTCGTCAATTTTGCTCATAAAAATCCTCCTTTTCCTCTTAAAAATTCATTTATTAGTTACTTTTTTTGAGCTTTTTGTTTCTTTATATGTGTTATATCACGATTTACGAATTATATCAAGCAATTTATATGAACTATTCTCTTTTATATGATCGTTCTTTTATTTTTTATGATTTGCACAATTTAAGTTTGCTGTTTTTGTGCATTTTTACAACGTTTTTCTCGGTTTTATTGAACAAAAAAAGACAGGGTACGGTTATTCCCGCATCCTGTCTGGATATTTGTTTACACTATTAATTTTTCAATTTTGTCCTGTCCGTTTTATATCTGCCTACCGTTTTTCTTCTCTTCCACATTTTCCATAGATACATGCTTCCCAGCTCATTCTGGATCAACTGCGTAAAATACGGCATGACAAAATAAAACAAAACATCCTCAAATCTTCTGCCCTGTTCCCGGCACCGGGTTTCCGCCCTCGAGAAATCATCTCCGGAAACCGTAACCAGCAGGCAGCCGTCCGCGCTTTTTTTTCCATATTCTTCAAAGTTCACATTGGCGCAGAAAAATCCCCTCTTTTCCGGTTCCTGCTCGGAAATATAAATATGATGGCATTTGCCCTGCATCACCTCGTTTATTTCCTGACTTTGATTTTCCAGAAATTTCTTCGCATCGTATACAATCCCCGTCTTTCTTTCATTTACCTGTATATGCTTCCATCCTCCTGCCTGCGGGCCGATCCGGTAAATCATATCCAGCGAGATATTTCTGCTGTCTATTTCTGTGATCCCTCCCAGCAGCGACCGCAGCCTGCGGCACACAAGAACAAGGTAGCCGGGTATGTCGTAAAAATACCCGTCGTTTTCCTCCCTCTCTCTGCCCGCCGCTGTTTCTATAAGAAGATCCGTCTTTTCCCGCATAACCTGCCAGGCCTTCATATGGGTCAACTGTACATACTTATCCATGAGCGTCTGCTCTTCTTCCTGAACGGCATCCGTCCCCCCCGACAGTCCCGTCCGGCTGTTTTTCTTTTCCTGCATCGCGTTCTCCCTTCTTTCCGGCATACCCTGAGTTTTCCCGTAAATTGTACCATGAATTTCGGTTTTAGAACAAAAGTGGTCATTAACTCAGGCTTTTTTGTCCCTTTAAGAAGATTATAAACCAGAATGCAGGTTAGAACATATTGCTCTTATCTTTTGTGAAATAATTCGTATTTTCAGATGACATTCCGCACTTCGCTTTCTACAATATTAAACCGCATAAATTCAGGGATAGCTTCTGCTATCGCCTTTTGTTTTAACAATTATCGTCATTATATCGGTCAACCGTGATAATATCAACGACATTCAAAGGCTCCGGGACAATCAGTATCCCGGAGCCTCCGCATCCTCATAAAGTATCATGAGAGCATATATGATTCCTGATAAACCATTCATAAAAGCGGGATTCAGGAATTCCACATTATTATGGCTGTCATAGACTTCTATAGCCTCAGATAAAAATTCTTTACAGTAGTTTTCATAAATATCCCGAAGCCTCTGATCATGATTATGTTTCAAATATTCCCGCATGATCAGAAGGTTTCCGGCAAGCCCATGGCACAGGCATAGCTGTTGGTCTGTGTTTTTTTCAAAAAGCGCTTTCACACACCGCTCAATATCCACAGAAGCCTGTTTGTCATCCGTTATTTTCGAAAGCCGGAGACGGGCCAGGAGAATCCCCGGTGCCCCGTGGCACCACGCGTTCATCACACGGGCGTCCTTTTCCGGCGCTCTGAGATCCAGCCAGTTTCCCAGCTCTTCGCTGAACAGTGAATCCTCATAATCCATAACGGCCTTTGCCTTCTGCAGATATTCTTTTTCTCCTGTGGCTTCATACAGGCCGCAGTAAAGGATTAGGATTCCGCTGCCGCCGTGAGCCATCCCTGCCAAAGGCCGCTCCATATTCTCCAGAATCCAGCCGACTCCTGTTTTTTGCTCCTTTCCCATAGCCCACAGCCTTTTTTCTGTTTTTACGGCAGACAGAAGGTATTCTTTTTCCCCCGTCCTCTGGAACAGAAGGAGGGCGGCCGCGCCAGCGCCGGCAATTCCGCTCAGATAATCCGGGCAGCCGTCCTGCCATATGAAGGGCTCCATAGCCTTATAATGCCTTCCGGCATAAAGCAGATACCTGTCGTTTTTTGTAATATCATAGAGAAATAAATACGCGGGAACAAAGGATCCTTCCCCCTCCAACAAACCTGTCCGCACCTTTTCGTGGCGATCCGTTTTGGCCAGAGCGTCGGTGTGGCTCATCATCTTCTCCGCTGCCAGAGAAAAAATCCGCCCTGCCTTTTCATCAGGAAAAAGCTGCTGATATTTCGCCAGAACCAGAGTGATCCCCGCAATGCCTCCGTACAGATACAGATCCACCGGCTTCAGGCTCCAGCGGTTCTTATGGTAGAACTTAAGGCCCGCCCAGCCGATATCCTCTCCCGCAGTTATGGCGGCGCCGCAGAGCCGGGATATCATCTTTCCGGTCTGAGCAGGGATTTCCTCCGTTTTTTCCGAAGAAGAAAATGAGCGCGTCACTTCTCCGGAAGCCCCGGAGCTCTTCTCAAGCATCGCCATGGACAGGCGGATAAAGCCGCATTGATCCTCCATATCTTTTTCACTGAGATTCCGCATACGCTCTTCCCACGCTTCTCTGGGCGTGCGGGAAAAATAATCCTCAAAACAGCGCTCCCCGTCTCCATAAAGGCAGCGGCTGTCCCCCTCCATTTCAAAGTACGGAATGTCCAAGTCCATAAGACCGTCTATTTCACAGTCCTTTATCCTTCTCTGCTGCTCCGTGTCACCTTCCCGGTGAAGGGATCCGAGAATTTTTCTTCTGCGCTCCCCTTCTCCCATAAGCTCAGGATGAAAGGAAAGAATCTGATACATGGCGTACTGCTGCGTATGGCGGAGGATGATCCGCGCTCTCCCGTCAAAAAAGGCCGCCAGAAGCGCTCTGGCTTTTTCATCCTTCAGTACAGTCCCATAAGCCGCCCGGAAGCCATCGGTCAGCTCCCGCGCGTAATCTCCCGCGCAGACCGTCTTTCCCCCACATTTCACCACGCACTCTTTTATCTTTACGTTTATAGTCTCATATTGGATACAGACATCCGCCGTATCCCGATTCTTTACCACCGGAAGTGAAAAAGGTGTGACAACCGTATCGCCATTCCCTATGGCGCTGACAAGCACCGCGTTCTCCGCCTTTCCCCAGGAAAGAACCGGGAGCATCCCCGTGCGGAGAACAGATCCGGCCAGGAGCTTTTCTATTTTCTTTTCCGCGCTGCTTTCCTCTGTACTCACAGCATAACCGGGAAAGGTTTCCATATCTATGATGACGGGATGCTCTCCGCAGGCGATAATATTTTCCCCGTGAAGATCTGTGGCCGACAGGGCATAGCCCAGAAAAAGGTGTATCCCTGTCCGGAAGTAATAGGCCTCCACCTCCTCCTTACGGCTGCAGCTCTGATTCTCGATATTTTCCTCCCAGCCATAAGTTTCCCGGGACAGATACCGCACCTTTTTACATGCTATGCCGGCGCTTCGGCAGAGATAGCCGTATATTTCCTGATACTGTTCGTTCCTCAGGAGCGTGTGGGGCTTGTAGTAAAGCACGGTTCCATTGTCCAGCTTGATCCGGGCCGCGCGTTTCCCTCCCCTGTGGGAGTCTCCCCGGAAGTCAAAGGCGGTGATCTTTACAAAATTTTCTCCGCCGCAGAGCCGCTCTCTGATCTCCTCCCTGTCTGTTTCCAGGCGGGCGCAGATCTCCTCCGCAGCGGAATAAACCCGCTCCAGCTCCAGGAAAAGAAGTCTCCGCAATTCCGGAAATTCTTCAAACAGGCTCTCTATGTTTGACGCTTCTCCCAGCCAGACCTCATTGTAGTAACGGTACTGTTCCCCGGAGGTCCGCCCTGAAAGAACGCCTGCCTCTTTTTTTCTGTGAATATCCAGAATGAGGGTGCGCAGAGCGATTTTTTCCAGCTCCATAAAAGCCTGTTTCCGCACCTGCGCACCCATCCCGTACAATGACAGAAAACTATAAGCGCTCCCCCGATGAGATAAAAATTTTCCGACCGCGTATTTATATAAGTTTTCGAACATTGTCATTTCCAATCATAAAGTCTGCCTGTTTTTATGCCCAGCAACAAATCAGTGATAAAAGTCCGCCTGACAGCGATCCCGGTTCCTCCTCGCCGCGTCCTTCTATTTCCAGCTTCTCCAGCTCTTCCAGCTCTCTCTCAATACTTCCTGTAATATAATCCATTTTTTACCCTCCTTTTCTTTCGTTTACATTCATTATGATACTTACCTCAAAATACACATCGGAATACTTAAAGGACAGCTCTCCTTTATATTTTTCTATGATGTGTTTCACGCTCTCTAAGCCCCATCCATGTCCTTTTCCCTCCTTCTTGCTGGTCTGAAATCTCTGATTCCGCACGGTTGGTTCGCTGCTGCAGCCGTTCGCCATCTTGAAATAAAACATCGAGTTAATGTTTTTCAGTATCACCTCTATCCTTCTGTCGCTGACGCCGCACTTTTCCGCCGCCTCTATGGCGTTGTCCAGCAGGTTGCTGAAGACCACCACGAAATCCGCGTCGTCCATGGGGATGTTCTCCGCCTGGCAGTCCACCTCCAATTTTATGGACAGCTCCTCCAGCTTCTGTTTCTTGATGCTCAGGATAAAATCCACCTTCTGGATCCCCGTCCACCTGCATCTGCCGTTTTCATGAAGCTCTCTCTGATAGCTGTTTACTAATTTTCTCGCATGAAGAAGATCCCCATTGTCCAGACACTCCTTCAGATAAAGAAGCATATGCTTCTCGTCGTGGATCATGCATCTGTAGCGCTCGTAGGCCTCCTTTATTTCATAATATTGATTCTCCACAATCTCGTTGCGCATGTCCAACAGCATCTTCTCCGCGTCTGCCGTCCTGACGATGGCTCTGACATATAAAATCATCACACAAAACGTAATAAATCCTGTGATGATCAGGGAAGCGGCAAGCTTGTCCGCCCCGCTGCCACCCAGTCCATTGTCCACAGTTATTATGAGGATTCCCCATTCCACTAACGCGAACATAAATAATACCTTTTTATGCTCCTCCAGCAATTTTGCAAAGGTATCCTTTACGGGAATATATCTGCCCGCCAGTATCAAGATCATAAAGATGACCAGAAGATAGAGGATTTCCCCGTATGTATGATTGCGGGGCCAGTAAAAAAAGTCCTCAAAGCTCCTGTCATTATAAAGCCCGTTGAAAGTAATATAGATATTTTTTAACATTCCCAGGTTTGTGGCATACACAAACTGCCAAAGATAAGCCTGTGCGAAAGTGCATCGGTAAAAAGCCCATAAATAAAGCACAGGGATAACATTTCCAGCCAGGGTCATCATATAAGACTGGTATGAATTCCAGAACTGGCACCACATGCACACAGTCATTCCGCTAAACAATACACCCCGAATCATATCCGCTTCCCGCTTTCCCCAGGCTGTCTTTTTCGTTTTGTAAGCTGCGTAGATGATCGTTACAATCATATGAGCAGCCAGAAGATTCCCGATATATTTCTTATTGTCCTTGATTTCAAAAAACAGATTCGGAAATGTATAGACGCACATTGAAATCCCCAAAAATAATATCCACTCGCTGCATATGTGCCTTTTCTCCATCCGCTCTCTTTTTGGAAACGCCTGTCCAAATATCCAGATCCCGATCCCTGTTTCCATAAAGGCGGCAATTCCATATAACACTGCAACTCCCATGAGCCTTTACCCCCAGTAATCCAGAATTGCCTTCTTTACTCCCTTTATACGCGACATACCTACCGGAACCGCGGCTCCGTCCCTCATGATCAGATCGTATCCCTTTATTTTCATCACATGTCTGATGTTCACCACATAGCTTTTCTCTACCGACAGAAATTCCTTTCCGTTCAGCTTCTGAAAAATCCCGACCAGAGTTCCCCTCACTTTCGTCTCTCCATGACGATGAACCAGATTGACATATTTGCCCTCCTTCTTCAGATAATAGACATCAGCATAGGAAATTTTTTCGACCTCTCCTCTTTTCTCGACCATATAATACCGTTCATCCTTTGTCAAAATAGAGGGGAGCAGACTGTCGAAGGCCGCGGGCAGCTTCTCTTCCATTTTTTCTTTTGAAATATAGCGGTAAGTATTCACCTCATAGGCGTCTACCGCGTAATCAATATAGTTGGTCACAAAGATGATCACCGGATCCGGATAGAGTTTTCGTATTTCTCTCGCCGCATCCAGTCCGTTCCTGAACGGCATCTCTATATCCAGAATATACAGATCGTAGATCTCTTCCTTCAGCCCCAGAAGGAACCATTCCACATTCATGTGAGCGGCTATTTCATGAGCAATTCTCTTTTCCTGGAAATATTGCTTTATAATCGACATTTCTTTCTTCAAACAATATTCTTCATCCTCGAGAATCGCTATTTTCAGCATGTTCTTTTCTCCTTCCGGTTTCTAAGGATATCTCTGCGCTCACTTTTTAAGGCGGCGCCGTGTCTTTGTCATACCAACGATTTTCCCTCTGTATTACTCCTGATTGTCGATTTTCGGCTGCCTGCCGCACCGTTTTTCTAAAATTACTTTACCACATTTCGTCCTTTATCAACAAAACTGTCCCTTAAAACGCTTTAAATGTCCCTCCGTAATATTTTCTTAATATATTAAACCGATATACTCCGGATGTCGTCTGCTTTTTCTTTTTATTTTATCACGTTTTCAGCAAATAAGCTATAAAAATAAGAGATAAAGAAATTTTCAAGCAGCAGTTCAGCCCGCCGCTTTCCCATTTTATCTGCTGTATTTCTAAACAGTTCCCACCGATCAATGTCGGACAGCTTTGCCACATTTCTCATAACGTCTTTCCACCTCCGCATATCTGCCGGATTATATCATAAACCCAATCCGTACTTTCACTTAAAATCCATATCACTGATTTTAGATATTTTATACGGCTGCCTGTTTCAGATAGATTATGCCAAACATTATGCTTATAAAACTATGCAAAAACAGGCAGTCCATTGCAACTATTATGTCACGGATTGCCTGTCTCTGAATTTCTGTCCCGCGCCTGCTGCGGTCAATATTTTTTTACTGCGATTCCGACAAAATCTGTGTATTTCTCAATGATCGATTCATAGTGGAGCTTATCCCCTGCCGCGAATTTATTATCCACAGACAGCCAGGATTCCCATGCCGAATGGAAGCTGTCCATTTCCCAGACATCTACGGCCGCCGCTTCCCCGCCTTCTCCGATGAGCTGCCGCCACCAGCCGGGACTGCGAAGCATCTCTGCTTCTTCTCCCAGCCATGGCCCCAGCAGCTCCTTCTGGCGGCCTTCGTATCTATCTTTTATGCCGGGCACGGAAATCAGAACGATTCCGCCCTTTTTTACAAGAGGCAGTATGTTTTTCTCAAAGAAGCCTTTCTTTCCGGCAAAATAGTGATAGGCGTCCACAGAAAACACCCCGTCGAAGATCTCCGGCTCAAAGGAAAGATGATTCGCGTCCTCGCGGCTCGGAATAACCACATCCTGGATCCCCCACTGGATAAACTGCTTCAGATTATCCTCCGCGCCTACCCAAAGATCATTCGCGTAAACAGAGGCTCCCACTTCTCTGGCAAGAAATAAGCTTGTCAGTCCCTTGCCGCAGCCCAGATCCAGAACCGTCTGCTTCCTGCTCATATGGACAGGATATTTTGTCAGAAGCTCCTCCAGCAGATAAATACTGTTCGGCCCCATCAGAAATCTGTCGTCAAAATATTCCGCATACTTGTCACTGATTTTTGTCATAATCTTTTGCCTCCACCCAGCTTTATTTATAGCTTTATTTATAGCGCTATTGTAAATGAAGCGGACAAAGAAGGCAAGGTGAAGGGCGCATAATATTTTATGATTCTATTTTCTGTCAATTTCCAACTGCAGGCTGATGATCCGGAGGGTATGGGTGTAGATCCCGTAAAAAAGCGCGCCCACCGCTGCTATAATTCCCATGCATATAAGGAATCCCAGAATCTCCGACATGGTAAGCCTCCCGTCGTTTGCGAAAAGAATCATCAGATACAAAAAAGACATGGCGCCCATACCCGAAGCCGCAGGAATCCGGAACACGTCCGTACACTGGCGGCGGAGCTCCTTTTTCAGATATCCCGGAGAGCCTCCCAGCCGCTTCAGGTCGTCAAACACATAACGGTTATTGACGGCTATGGTCTGACAGCGGGTATATGCGATCACCAGGGCGGCCGTCAGGCAGATGATGCTGATAAATAAAAAGGTCATAAGAAATACAGCGAAGGTTTCCATAAAATCACTTGTATCCAGTATCCGGAATTTCGGCATATAGGCCCAGTAAAGCCGAAAATCCGTGGCGTCAGGGTCCAGAGCCGACATATCATTACTTTCAAGCTCCCGGGCCGCTTCCTCCGTCAGTCCCTGCTCCCGCATAAGAGCCGTCTTAATCCGGTTATAGTATACAGATACCAGACAGTCCCTGTCATAAGCGCCGGACAGCATGTGGTACAGATCATCCGCGAACGCATAGCTGTCTTTCCCATCCGCGTTAAAATACACCAGATTTCCGCTCCAGCAGGGCGTGATCCCCCGGGCCAGCTCCTTATAATCCGCGTCATCCAGAACATAATACCCGATCTGATCTGTCAGCATCCCAAAATGGAGAAAGCCGTTGAATTTCAGCGGAAGCTTCCGCCGTGTCTCCGGATTGGTAAAAACAGAATCCGACGAGGATACCCTGTAGGTTCCTGTTTCCTCGTCATTGGATATGGGCGAAAAACAGCCGCGGGGAACGTCCGCATTTTGTCCCGTAACAGTGTTATAGGCTGTTTCTGAAAGAATCTTTGCCTCAGCGTTCATTTCCCGGTACTCATGTACAATAGTCCCATCCTCCGCCAGAGTTTCATATCTGCCGTCTACCGCCAGACTAATATAGGACGCTTCTGTCCAGTCTTTTATAGATATCCCATATTCCCCTGCCTTTCCGGCAATCTCGTCTTTTCCGGGCAGCTCCTGATCCGCCCGGTAATGAAAGCCATAATCATATGGGCGGGCTTTTGCCTCCTCCAGTGAACTGACGCTGAGGATCGGAAGATAAAAGACGGCAAAGCAGCCTCCGGCAATCAGCACCGTGCATACGATCAGACTGTTTACCGTCTGTTTTCCCTGAAACTTCATCATGCTTCTGGCAATGATATTCCTGTAGGGGTGCTTCCTGCGGGAGCTCCAGCCGTGAACCACCGTGTGAAGCATGACCATATAAAGGCCGGCAAAAACAGGCAGATAGGCAGCATTGGCCCATCCGGGAGCGTATTTGTTAAAAAGCGCCTCATAGATCTGAGGATGATAGTATCCGAGGACTGCCCCGGCCATCATGACCAGAATCCCCACGGGGCCGCACCATTTTCCCAGCTCCTTTACAGGCTCGTTTTTATGCTCCTCCTGCACCACGTCAATGATGTTTGTTTTCCTCAGATACAAGAAAGCCAGCACACATACAGAAGACGTGGCCGCGAGAAACATCCCTGCTGAAATATACAGACACTGGAAATTCAGCGTAAAAACCATCTCCGCCGTGTTTACCAGAAAAATACGGAAAAAGCTCCAGAGCAGGAGGACAACGGGGATCCCCGCCAGAATCCCGAGAACCGAGGAAGCGCAGCTCAAAAGCAGCACCTCCCTGAACAGCCCCGGAGCCAGCCGTTTTCTGGAAGCTCCCAGCGCCATAAGGATACCAAGCTGTCTGGACTTTTTGCGGAAGAACAGAGTAGATGCATAAACAGTAAAAACCAGACAGCCCGACAGGGCAAGGACAAAGATCATGTACATCTGCTTTCTGCTGTCCCCGCCTTCAGGGAGAATATTCTGCACTGTGGGCGAAAACATCATGGCGGAATAGGCGGTGATCAGCATAAGCGAAAGAAAATTACAGAATAGATACAAAACCGCCTGTTTTTTATCCGCTTTTCGTAACTTTTTTTCTAAAACCGGCATATTCATAGTAGACTTCCTTTCTCTGCCAAAGGGCGGCAGCTATTCATTCCTGACTCATTTCCCGGATCGCGTCCAGAAGCATGTTGTGAAAAAGCTTCTGATTTCCGGGATTGACTAGCTGGCGGTATACACAGCCGTCCTTCAGGAGGACCACTTTATCGCAGAAAGAGGCGGAAAAGCTGTCGTGGGTCACCATAAAAACAGTTGCCCCCATCTGCTCCCGGGCGTTTTCAAAGGATTCTATAACTGTACGGCTGGAACGGCTGTCCAGGTTTCCCGTGGGCTCGTCCGCGAGGATCATCAGCGGGCGGTTGATCAGACTGCGGGCCACGGCGGTTCTCTGACGCTCGCCGCCGGACACCTCCGCCGGATATTTTCCGGCGATATGCGTAATTCCAAACAGCTCCATAAGCTGTCCGGCAAAGGCGTCGGCCTTTCTGTCCGCCTTTCCCTGTATGATTCTGGGAACAAGGATATTTTCTTTTATGGTAAGTCCGTCCAGCAGCATAAAATCCTGGAACACAAAGCCCAGCTTTTCATTTCTCACTCTGGCCAGCTCTCCTTCGTTCATTCCCTTCAGCTCCCGTCCTCCCAGGGTGATCCGTCCCCCGTCAAAGGGAATATAGCAGGAAATACAGTTTAAAAGCGTGCTCTTTCCCGATCCCGACGGTCCCATAACAGCGGCAAATTCTCCCTTTGCCACCGACAGGCTCACTCCCTTCAGAACAGAATAAACTTCTTTTCCCACCGTGTATGATTTTTTCAGATCTTTAACATATAACATATTGCATCCCCTTTCTTTTTTACTGCAACCCTCTCCCCGCAATATTGAGCAGTCCTGAGGGCATATCCGGAATCCACCTCCGGAAGCGCTTCTTCTTTGTAAGAACAGCATAGCACTCCCGAAGCCCCGAAAAATTTTGGCTGTAATCCCTGTGCGGATTTTTGTAAAGTTTGGACGGCCCGTGCAGAAAATGTAAAGTTCGGTTCCGTTTATGTAAAGTTTGAAAGAAAGCCTCCTTTCCAGAAAACCCGATGAATGATAAAATAATTACAGAATAAATCGGCTGTCAGGAGAAAAAAGTATGATCAGAATCGGTCTGTGCGACGACGAAACCGCCGCGAGAGATACGCTGCGCTTTGCGTTGGAAAAAGTGCTTCAGGAGGAAACGGAGGAAATCGTATATGAATTTGTCTCCGGGAAAAACGCCGCGAACTGGCTGAAAAAACATCCTGGAGAAATCGATCTCCTGTTCCTGGATGTGGAAATGAAGGAGCCGGACGGCATGGAAACCGCCAGGCTCATACGCTCCTTTGATCAGGAGCTTCTTATTGTCTTTGTGACCGGGCACCGGGACTATGTTTTCGCGGGATACGAGACGGGGGCTCTGGATTATATTCTAAAGCCCGCGGCGCCGGAAAAACTGAAGCAGGTCATGGAGCGCGCCCGGACGATCCTTTTCAGAAACCAGGAACAGTTCTTTGTCTTTCGGAATACTGACGGGACTTACCGGATGCCTCTGGGACGGATCCTGTATTTTTACAGCGACCGCCGGAAGGTCACGGCGGTTACCGGAGAGAAGGAATATCCCTTTTATGGAAAAATGGACGAGGTTCAAATGGCTCTGGGCGGAAGCTTTGTCCGCATCCATCAAAGATACCTGGTAAACGCCCGGAAGGTGGAGCATATCGGAAAAAACGAGGTGGAGCTGCGCGGTATCCGTCTGCCGGTCAGCCGGAATATGCGGCCGGAGGCTGAAGCCGCTTTCGCCAGACTTATACTGGAGGAAAACCAATGATAAAACTGTGCGCCTGTCTGAGCAGTATGCATATCACAAAGCTGTCTTATGAAAGTACCGCTGTGAAATGGGGAGTTTTCTTTATAGAAATGGTTCTGTTGATATTTTTTATTTACAGGACGGCTGGCTGCTTCCTGATTATAAAAAAGAGACTGCCCGCCCGTATTTTTCTGGCGGCAGCCTGTATGCTGCTGGGTATAATGGTCATTATCCTGTCCGACATGGACAATCTGCCGCCTACGCTTCTGCTGTTCACAGCGGCTGTGTGGCTGTCCTGCCAGGGAAGCCGCCTCAAACGGATCTCCATGGCGCTGATCCTCGCGGGGACCGTCTTTACCTACAACGCTCTGATCGACCGTTTTTTTCTGTCCTTTTATCCGGCGCAGGCTGGGCTCCGGATCATATGCGCGTTCATCCTGTACGGCGGAGCCAGGCGTCTGGCCCCTGAACATGATTTTGAGCTTACCGGAACTCTGTGGAAAATCCTTCTGCTTCTGACTGCCGCTCCCGTGGGGATCGTACTCTGTACGGTACTTTTGTCCAGATACGCACCCTTTCGGAATGATGTTCAGAACGTCTCCTTACTGGGTCTGGCGCTGTTTTCCTTCGCCGGGCTTCTGGCGACCACAGCTCTTCTTGCGCGCTGGAGAGAAATGGAGGAATCAAGGAATCTCCTGGAAATGAACCAACAATATTATAAGGCCATGGAGGAGCAGAATTTTGAGGTCAGAAGGCTGAAGCATGATCTTTCCAACCATCTGCAGACGCTTTTGTCTCTGTCCGGGGAGGAAAAGAACCATTATGTAAAACAGCTTCTGGAAAACCCTGTGGCCTATAAAACCATGCGCTACTGCGCCGACGAAACCGTAAACATCGTTCTTTCTGTCAAAGCGTCCGCAATGGAACGGAAACAGATCCGTTTTGATGTAAACGCGGATATCTCCCAGACTCTTCCTCTGGAAAAGCCGGATCTCTGCGCCATTTTGGGGAACGCTCTGGACAACGCCGCCGAAGCGGCGGAGGCTTTTCCGCCGGAGGAAAGGTATGTCCGTCTGGAAGCCAGGTACGCAAAAGGAATGTTCGTCCTTAAAATAGTAAATCCTGCCCGGGATAACCGGCAAAAAGAGGCTCCGGGAATTCCCGGAACCTCAAAAAAAGGTGCCCGCGCTCATGGATACGGACTGAAAAGCATTGAGAAATCTGTGAAGAAATATGATGGAAAGCTGGAGCTGAAAAGAGAGGACGGAAGGTTTATCCTGTTTCTTTATATACCTTAATCCATCCTCCGCCTCCAGCCTTTTGCTGGTCTCAAGGAGCAGCGCGGAAAATGTAGACATGTCAAAATATAATTATATTGATATGCAGATTGTAAAACTATAACTGATGCTTCTCCCTACGTTTCGCCGCCTCTTTATAAACCTGCTCATCCGTCCTTGCCGAGACCACAATTATCTTCATAACATTGTCCACACGGATAGTCTTATAAACCACCCGGATTCCTAAATCCCGGAACTTAATTTTTAAAAGGCTGGTAAGGTTCACTCCCGTTTTATTTCCTAACGGTTTGCCATATCCCCCTTCTTTCACCGAAAGAGGGTTCTGGCTTACTTTCTGGATTCCCTTTAAAACCTGGAGCTGGGCAGAATGGTCAAGCTTCTTTAAATCTTTTTTCGCTTCTTCCAAAAATTCAATACTCCAGGTCATTCGATTACCGCTTCCTCCGTTTCTTCCAGTTCTTTTTCACTGATTCCCAAATCGGCAAGCACGTCTTTAAATGGAATCCCTGGTTGGTCTCCAGCCGCCTCCAGCCTTTTACTTGCCTCTAAGAGCAGCGCATAATTTTCTTCAATCTCTGTGAGTCTCGTGTATTCCTCCGGTGACAGGATAATCGCAGAAGGCTGGTTGTTTTTAAGCACCACCAGTTCTTTTTCTGTCCGGAGCCGATCAAAAATCTGGGTGGCCTTCCCTTTGCTAAACTGGGAAATCGGCACTAAACTATTTAGGATATTTGCTGCATTTGCCATAGTCAACACCTCATTTCCTTTTTCTTTATTATAAGCAGATTTCTCAAAAAGTTCAATATCAAGCAAGAAAATATACCATAAAATTTTCATTACTATTTTCTTCTATTCTTCTTTCTCAAAGACCATTTTTCCCCCTTCTCCGGCCTTTTCATACAAATTCGTATTAAACTCTCTGTCTGTTTTCTGATAAAATTGTAACAGCTTTCTTTCCAAAAAACAGCCGTTATAGCTATCGGAAACAAAAATCTCCAGCGAGAGGAATACCGCTGTATTGATTATCTTAGCTTCTCCAGTACGGACTCCCCGATGGTTCCCTCCGGCATGGGTACTCCGAAATTGGCCGCCACAGTGGCTCCCACCGCGGCGAAGGTATCTCCCTCCGGCAGCTCGCCGCTGCCTTCCATCGAGGGCGAATAGGCCAGGAAGGGCACCTTTTCTCTGGTGTGGTCCGTGCCTGTATAAGTGGGGTCGTTTCCATGATCCGCCGTGATGATCAGCAGATCCTCTTCCTTCAGGAGCTTCAGAAGCTCTCCCAGCAATACGTCAAACCGCTCGATTTCCGCCGCGTAGCCCTCCGGGTCTCTCCGGTGTCCCCACAAAGCGTCAAAATCCACCAGATTCACAAAGCAAAGTCCATGAAAATCCTTATGGGCCAGCTCAATGGTCTGCTCCATACCATGAACGGAGCTTTTTGACTTGTAAGCCTCGGTGATCCCTTCTCCGTCAAAAATATCCTTGATCTTTCCCACAGAGATCACATCCAGCCCGGCGTCCTTCAGCGCGTTCAGGGCTGTGGGGCCGAAGGGCTTCAGCGCGTAATCGTGGCGGTTGCTGGTGCGCCTGAACTGCCCCTTCTTTTTTCCAACATAGGGGCGGGCGATCACACGTCCCACTCTCCACTCGTCCTTCATCGTGATCTCCCGGGCAATTTCGCAGCAGCGGTACAGCTCCTCCAGCCCGAAGGTTTCCTCGTTGCCGCAGATCTGCAGAACGGAATCCGCAGAGGTATAGACGATCATATGACCTGTGGCGATCTCCTCCTCCGCCAGCTCTTCCAGGATCTCCGTTCCGCTGGCGCTTTTATTTCCTATGATCTTACGGCCGGTACGCTTCTCCAGCTCCGCGATCAGCTCCGGCGGAAAACCGTGCTCAGAGAAGGTCTTAAAGGGAGTCTTCACCTCCAGGCCCATCAGCTCCCAGTGCCCGGTCATGGTGTCCTTTCCCTTGCTTCTCTCTCTCAGCTTTCCATAATATCCAAGACTTTTTTCCATCGGCTTCACCTGCTTCAGGGGTGTCAGGTTCGCCATTCCCAGCTTCTGAAGGTTCTCTATACGAAAGCTCTCCGCTGCTTCAGAAATGTGCCCCAGCGTGTTGACGCCCACATCCCCGAACTCCGGGGAATCCTCCATCTGCCCCACGCCGAGGGAATCCATAACGATCACAAATACTCTCTTAAATCTCTCCATTTCAGATCATCCTTTCTGAATCCTTATTCTTCCCAGAACGCGGACAAAAACTCCCGTACCGCTCTCTCCGCGTCCGCTTCCACCGCAAAATCAATATCTTCTCCGGGTATGGGATGCTCTCTTAGATCCGTCACGATCATACCCCTGGTGTAGGTTCCCCGGCATTCCACCCGGGCCCTTCTTTTTTCTGTGCGCAGAACGCCTCCTGTACCTGCGTGTATAACGGCGAGGGGATCGTGAAGAGGACAGTCTCCGATACAGTAATTCTGCCAGCGGTTTCCCTCCCCGTAGTATTCCAGCGCCCGGCTCAGGAAGTTCACTGCTTTCGCCCGCCGGGGACTCCGGCAGCTTTTCAGCCATTCCAGATGCTCTCTTCTGAGCCGGACCTTCATGGTGACATCCAGCCCTACCGCCGTGATGTCCATTCCCGAGAGAAATACCCTGTCGCAGGCTTCCGGATCCCCGGCCACATTCGCCTCGCCCAGGGGCGACACATTGCCCCTCATTGCTACTGTGCCGCCCATCATGATCATTTTTCGTATCCTCCGGGCAAAGGAAGGGTATTTTTCCAGTGTGCGCGCAATATTGGTGAGGGGCCCAAGAGTAATCAGAGTAAGCTCTCCTTCATACTGCTCCGCCGTCCGCATATAAAAATCCTCCACCGCTTCTCCGAGAAGTCTGCGGCTGCTTACAGGCAGCTCCACATTTCCCAGCCCGTTGTCTCCGTGGATCTTCCGCACCCGCCCGGGCCAGCTTCCCGCCAACGGCGCTTCCGCTCCTACTGCCACCGGAATATCCGGGGCGTCCGCGAGATCGAGAATTTTCAGGGTGTTTTCCGCTGCCAGCGCCGCTTCCACATTGCCGCAGACCGTACCGATCCCCACGATCTCATACCGGGGCTTGAACAGCGCGTAAAGAAGGGCCGCCGCGTCGTCCACCCCTGTATCCACATCAAAAAGTACTTTCATCAGCAGTTCTCCACAGCCAGCTCAAGAGCACAGCGGATCATCATATCCAGACTCTTCTCCCGCTGTTCGTTGGTCAGGGCCTCACTGGTGTGCAGGCTGCTTCCCGCCGTCAGCATACTCAGCGCCCGTTTACCTGTTCTTGCCGCCGTGCAGTACAGAGAAAAGGTCTCCATTTCCTGAACCAGGACGCCCATTTTTTCCCAGGCGCCCTTCTCACCGGCCTGATCCTCATAGAATACGTCCGAGCTGAATACATTTCCCACATGGAACCCGGCCTGCTCCCTGCGGGCCTTATTTACCGCCTGCTCCAAAAGGCCGTAATCCGCCACCGCGGCAAAGGTTCCCGGAAGATGGTACTGGGCCGCAAAATTAGAGTTGGTACAGCAGCCCATGGCAAAAATGAGTTCTCCCACATGTACTTTCCTGCTGACCGCTCCTGCTGTTCCGATACGGATGATATTGTCTACGCCATATTCCTGAAACAGCTCGTAGGAATAGATCCCCATGGAAGGAATTCCCATTCCGCTGCCCTGGACGGACACCGGAACGCCTTTGTAGGTTCCCGTGTATCCGTTCATTCCCCGGACACGGTTATAACAGATCGCGTCCTCCAGATAATTTTCCGCGATATATTTTGCCCGCAGCGGATCTCCCGGCATAAGGACCGTCTTCGCGATCTGGCCCGGTTCCGCCTCGTTGTGAAAAGTTTTCATATTTTTTTACTCCAATCATTTATTCTTCCTCCTCAGGCTCAATTCGTAGAGATCTGCCGTCATGTATAATTTTTGGGACAAAACAGGCGTGTCGTACTGTGTATATAATTCCTCCTCAAGGATCAGGATCGCTTCCTCCTCTGGGATTTCAAGAATTTTCGCAAGGCGCTCTCTGGCCTTTCTCATGCGAAGTTTCGTATCGCTGTAAATCCCGGATGAGACAAGGATCTTCATATAATATTCATACACGCTGTCTGTATTTTCCAAATCTACGCTGCTTTTTTCCAAAATAGAATACGGCATGTAAATCATGGCAAATCCCACCGGCATTTTCTGGCTGTAGTATGTGATGTCTATCACCGCCACAATGCTGGACGGCCTGAGCTTTAATACTTCCTGATGCTTCTGTGTGGCCGGCTGAAATCCAATCGTCAGCAGCTTGTCGTCCACAGGCTGGAGGCAAAAATCGATAATGGGATTTCCCACCCTCTCCAGTCCTCCTGTTTGTACGTCCTGATTGGAAAGGACAATGTTTCCCTTTCCCTGATGATTGCTGATCAGCCCGTCCTCCTGAAGAAGGAGCATAGCCTGTCTGAGTGTTCCTCTGCTCACCTTAAACTGTTCCGCCAGGATATTTTCTCCAGGCAGCTTATCCCCCGGCTTATATTTCCCGTCTCTCAGCCATTGGGTGATGGTTTCGTACACCGTTACATATAATGGTATCTTTACATTCTTCTCATTAATGATATTGTCCATACAGGCTATACTCTCCTTATACTGTTTGATATTGCCATTGTACAACTTAACCCAACTTGTACAGCAGCTTTATATCCAGTATAAAACTAATCCACTAATTTGCCAAGAGCTTCCGGCCCTTTTACCCGTTTGCCCACAAAGAGCAGGATCAAAAGAGTAACTATGTAAGGCAGCATCTGAACGATCTGGGAGGGAATCTCAAAATCAGTCAGATAGAATCTTGCCGCCTGGGCTACGGCGAATACCATTCCCGCTCCAAGAGAGCCCAGGGGATCCCATCCGCCGAAAATATTTGCCGCCAGACCCATGAAGCCCCGCCCTGAAACCATATCGGTAACAAAAAGATTATTCTGAGCAAGGGAAAGATAGGAGCCTGCAAGTCCCGCGATAGCTCCCGCGGCCATCATGGCGATATAGCGGTAACGGTTGACCGGAACTCCGCAGGTCTGTACCGCGTAGGGCTGGTCTCCGATGGCCCGGTAGCGGACACCGTATTTTGTCCGGTAAAACAATATCCATACAGCCGCCACGATAAGGATCATCAGATACAGGTATGGCGACTGCTCATAAAACAGCGCGCCGATCACCGGTATCCTGGACAGTCCCGGCACAGTAAAGCTGGAAAACGCCGCCACAGAATCGGACATTCCCTCTGTGTGCCAGATGGCTTTCAGCAATACCGCCGTAATGCCGCTTGCAAAAAGGTTGATCCCGACTCCTACTACCGACTGCTGGGCCTTCCATTTCAGGCAGAACAGCGCGTACAGCCATCCGGCAAGAGCGCCCGCAGCCACGGAGAGCACCGCTCCTGCAAAAGCGGAGCCTGTGAAAAAGGAACCCGCCACTCCGGCGAAGGCGCCGATCAGCATAAGGCCTTCCACACCCAGCAGAATAATACCGCCGCGCTCCGCAATGGTTCCGCACAGAGCGCCCAGAACGATAGGTACCGACAACTGCAGCATAAGTGCAAGGAAATTATTAATATCTGCCATGATGTTCACCCTCTCTTTCTTTTCTTATTCCATTTGATCAGCTCCGGAGCCGCCACCAGAAGGATGACAAGGCTCTGAACCACCGTTACCATATTCGTAGACACGTTTGTCACCCGGCTCATACGCAGGGCTCCCATATCCATAATTCCGAACAGAAGCGAGGTAAGCAGAACTCCCGCCGGATGGTTCCGCCCGAGAATCGCCACCGCGATCCCGGTAAACCCGAAGGACGGGGAAAAGCCTTCAATGAAGCGGTGATATTTTCCAAAGACCTCCGTAACTCCCGCAAGAGCCGCCAGCCCGCCGCTGAGCACCATGGCGGAGATCATATAACGCTTCACCGGGATTCCCGCCGTGCCCGCCGCGGACGGATTGGCTCCCACTGCCCGAAGCTGGTAGCCTACGGAAGTTTTCCATAAAAATATGTACATCAGGACCGCCACCGCGATCAGGATAAACAACGCCGCTGTAAGCTGTGTCTGGGGAACCAGTCTGGCAAGCCAGACTCCCTCCGGGATCACCTCCGTCTGAGCGGTGGAGCCCTGTGATTTCACCGGGCCGTTTACAAGATAGGAGGTAAACAGCGTACAGATATAGTTCAGCATGATCGCCACGATCACCTCGCTGGTATTCAGCTTTGCCTTAAAAAATCCCGGAATACTCCCTACGATCATACCCGCGGCGACCCCTGCCAGGATGCTGACGATCAGAAGAAGCGGGGCCGGCAGAAAGGACAGACCCAAAGCGGTGAGCACCGCCGCCATGGCTCCCGCGTGGAGCTGTCCCTCTGCGCCGATATTCAGCATACCGCAGCGGGAGCCCAGCGCTACCGCCAGTCCGGTAAATGCCAGCGGAATACTCTTGCTGATCGTATTCGCTATAGATTTCGGGCTTCCCAAAGCGCCCTTTAAAAGAGCTCCGTACGCCTCTAACGGCGACTCGCCCGACAGCAGGATAAACAGAGCGCCTACCAGGACGGCGATCCCGATGGCTGCCAGAGATTTCTTCAGTTCACTCATCTGCTCCCATTTTTTCATGAGTTTTTACCTCCTGCACTTTTTCCGGTCATAAACAGGCCGATTTCTTCTTTTGTATACTGTCCGTTCTCAAACAGCGCGCTGACTCTGCCCTCATAGAAAACCGCTATGCGGTCGCTGAGATTCAGAATATCCGACAACTCCGCTGAAATCAAAAGGATCGCTTTCCCCTGCTCCTTTAATTCCAGAAGGGTCCTGTGTACCTTCTCAATGGCTCCGATGTCCAGTCCCCGCACCGGCTGAGCCACGAGCATGAAGGACGGATCATGGCTGGTCTCTCTTCCCATGATGATCTTCTGCTGATTGCCTCCCGAAAGCTGTCCGATCGGCTGATCCAGTCCCGCCAGCTTTGTTTCAAAGCGTTCCGTCTGCTCCTGGGCGTCCTTTCTCAGATTTTCAAAATTGATAAATCCATGATTGTTATACCGTTCTTCCTCCTGATAACCCAGGAGAAAATTCTCGGCGATAGAAAAATCGGCCACCATAGCGTTTTTGTGGCGGTCAGAGGGAATGTATCCGATCCCCAGCTTCTTCCGGTCCTTCACGGACATTTTCTGGGCTTCCGTCCCATTGATGCGGAGAACCCCTTCCTTCATCTTCCGGTTTCCGATGATGAGCTCCTCCAGCTCCTGCTGGCCGTTCCCGTCCACCCCGGCAATTCCCAGGATCTCTCCCCCGTGAACCGTAAGGCTTACCGTTTCCCGTGCTTTCTTCAGCAGCCGGACATTCTGGAGTTCAAGAACCACATCGCCTTTCTTCTGTCCCTTTTTCGCGGTAACTGTCTCCACAGACCTCCCCACCATTTTCGCCGCAAGCTCCTTTTCATTGGTGTCGGAGGTACTGCACTGGAATACGACCTTCCCCTTGCGCAGTACGGTGATCCGGTCTGACAGGGCCATGGTTTCATTCAGCTTATGCGTAATAAATACAATCGTTCTGCCTTCCTTTTTCAGCTGCCTTAAAATCTTAAACAGCTCGTCCACCTCCTGTGGCGTCAGCACGGCCGTGGGCTCATCCAGAATGATGATGTCCGCGCCTCTGTACAGGGTTTTCAGGATCTCCACCCTCTGGCGCATACCCACCGAAAGATTCACTACCTTCTCTTTAAGGTCGATCTGAAAACCGAATCTCTCCACAAGCTCAGAGACCTTTTCCTCACATTTCTTCTTATCCAGAAACAGCCCGCCCGGCTCGTTTCCCATAATAATGTTTTCCAGGACAGTGAGCTGATTTACCAGCATAAAATGCTGATGAACCATTCCGATCCCCAGTCCGTAGGCATCGTTGGGATTGGCGATAGCCGCTTTCTTTCCGTGAATAAATATCTCGCCTTCATCCTGATGGTACAACCCGAAAAGAATATTCATCAGCGTACTTTTTCCCGTTCCGTTTTCCCCGAGCAAACAGTGGATCTCCTGCTCCCTCACAATAAAATCGATTCCGTCGTTGGCTCTTACCGGCCCAAAGCATTTTACGATTCCTGTCATTTTAATTGCGTCCATGTCTGTCACCTCTCTTCCTCTGCATCAGTCAAGCTCGCTGGGAACCTCGATCTCTCCTGATACGATCCCCTCTTTGATCTCGTCAAGCTCCTCGATAATTTCATCCGGCACCTGGATATTACTTCCCTCTACCGTGTAATCCACACCGCCGTCGCTTAATCCCAGAAGCTGATTCTCTCCGGTGTATGTGTCGTCCACCACGCTGGCAATGGCCTTGTACGCGCAGGTATCAAGCTTCTTTAACATACTGGCCATAATGTAGTCCGGCGCGATACCGTTCTGGTTCAGATTTACGCCGATGGCCACAAAGCCTTTTTCCTGAGCCGCCTGGAATACGCCCATTCCCGAGGCTCCCGCCGCGTGGAAAATCACCTCCGCGCCTCTCTCCGTAAAGGTGTTGGCGATGGTCTTCGCTGTAGTCGGATCGTTAAAGCCGCCCGCGTAATCGATCAGTACGTTGATGTCCGCGTCCACATACTCCGCGCCCGCCTTGTAGCCTGCGGCGAATTGGTTGATCAGCGGATTGTCCACGCCTCCGATAAACCCTACGGTATCGCTGCCGGAAAGCTTCTCATCAATCTTTCCCTCGCTTGCCAGGGCTGCCAGCGCTCCTACCATGAAGCTTCCTTCCTGGGCCTTGCAGGAATAGGAAGCCACATTCTCCAGATCAGAGGTCGCGTCGAGAAGCGCGAATTTCTGATCCGTATAGACAGACGCCACGTTTTCCAGCGCGTCCACCTGCTCGTCGCCCACGCAGATGATGAGGTCGTATTCCTCTGAGGAAGCCATCTCATCCTGGATGATCTCCTCGTCAGCCACCGATTTCGGCTCCACCTGGTCGAAGGTGATCCCAAAATCCTCCGCCGCCTGCTTCACGCCCTCCAGAGCCAGGTCGTTAAAGGAATTGCCGCCCAATCCCGCCTGGGTGAAGATGATCCCAATGTGGGGAGCTCCCGGCGTCCCTTCCTTTTCATCGCCGCCCATACCGCATCCTGTCAGTGACGCCGCCAGACAGACCGCCATAGCCGCCGACGCGATCTGCTTCTTTTGTCTCTTCATTTTTCTCCTCCTTCTCGTTCTTGTTGTACCATTTATTTTTACTTGTTGTACAAGTTAATTTATATATAACACAAGTTGTGAAATATGTAAATCCTTTTGTTCTGATCCCATTCATTTTCGTTAAATATGCATAATTTCGGTCATTTCTTTTTGTGACATATTCCAGAATCATCTGTTCGTATATGTATTTATATAACAAAAAACACAAAACAGAAAAAGAGCGGGGGCAGCAAAATCATTTCAACAATGATTTTGCTGCCCCCGCTCTTTTTCACATATATCCAGACCTGTTCCATCCCTCCCAGGCTTTTCTGGATCGCCGGATTTCCGCTGTCCTTTCACTTTATATCTTATTCTGTATTGTCTATCCTGAATTTATATCTTCCTTTTCCACAGCCGGATACAGGTTCGATCACCCCGGAATGTACTAGCTTGGACAAAAGCTTGGAAGCGCTTGAATTCCGCAGTTCTAAAAGCGCCACGATTTCTCTCCTTCCAAATATCTCTTCATATCCAAATACGTCAAACAGCTTCCGTATATGTGAAGCTGTCCTTGAGGAAAATTCTTTTGCTTTTTCTTCAAACGAAAATTCAATGTCTATTTTCTCTCTTCCGATATCTGCTTTTTCCTCTCGAATGTCTACTTTTTTTCCTTCAATGTCCGCTTTTCCCTCTCGAATGTCTACTTTTTCTTTATCTGATCTTCTAATCTCATCATCCGTTTCTGTCTCCTCGATCTTTATTTCCTGTGCCGTCCATTGCCCGCTTATATGGAGATTCCTGTTGCGAAGCGTATTTTTCTCGTTCAAAAGAAGATTTCTAAGAAACAATTCCAGATACTCTGTAGTTTCATGAATACCCTTTTGCAGATTTGTATAATTTGCACGGACAAGAGCATTTCTGAAATACCACGCATTATCCGCAAAGATATTGTTGGTTGCTGAAAATCCAAGCGTTCTCAGATATTTAATAAAAAATACTGCCGTTGTTCTTGTATTTCCCTCGCCAAAGATATGAATCTGCCAGAGTCTCGATACAAACACAGCAAGATGATGGATAATCTCATCCATGGAAAGACCGCGGTAGCTAAAATCTTTCTCCTGCGCAAAATCATATTCTAATGTAGCGCTTAATTCCGAAGCGCTGCCATATATAACGGTTGCTCCATCCAGAACCCACTCCTTTTTTGTTATATTGTAGTCTCGCAGCTTTCCGGCATGTTTGTAGATACCCCGGAATAGCTTACGGTGGATAGAAATATACTCATTGGGTGAAAATGAAAAGCCTGATTCTGAAAGTAGTTCCGCAATACGCAAAGACACCTTATCCGCTTCTTCTGTACGGTCGTCTTCTGACCCATGCGTAATTCTTTCTTCATAGTAGTTGTCAATAAGCTTCTGAGCTTCTTTTATGGTGATTTTGCCCTCGATATTCTGAACGGCAGTATCAATCAAATATTCAGATGGTTTAAGCCCATCTACGGCCTGAAGTCCGATTGCTGTATTCCAGACATATCCTTTGCCGGCTTTATCCGGCTCAGTCTCTTTCAGATATTCTTTAAATGGATCTATTTTCATTTCGTCGCCTCATTCCTGCTGTCTGTATGAGCTGCGGTTACTTCTACCATTATACATTAAAATTCTGTTTTTTTACATCAGGAAAACGCATGTTTTTGCAAGCGGACATCTGTATGAGCTAAACTGATACTTTTTCTTTACATTCATCCACATAATAGATACACTATTTTATATATAACGTATCTGCCCTCTTTATACAGGGGAGCGTACCTTCTCTGTACAGAGAGGGAAAATAAAATCAAACACGAAACGGAGTGATAAAAATGTATACATGCGCGGACTGCAGTATTTTATCCTGTGCCGGAGGCGAGCCGGAGAAAGCCCCCCAAAACTGTCCTATGAGAAAATACGATATGCGGCGTGAATTTTTGCCGGAATATGCAAAGGAAGATTATCACAGCTTTTACATAAACTGTTCTTCCATAGAAGCGGAGGGCTACGGGCAGTGGCCGCGTCTGAAGGAGACCATCGAATTTTGTAAAAAAATGAACTATAAAAAAATAGGGATCGCTTTTTGCAAGGGTCTGCATAAAGAGGCGCCCTGCCCCACTTTAACGCCAAAACGGGAGACTGCACAAAATCGTGCGTCTCCCGTTCTATTTTTACTATAGAATTTTTTTACTGAAGAATTCCCGTTGACTGCAAAAAGAGTATCAGCATCATCACCGGAGCGATGTAGCGGATCATGATCACATAAACCTTCTTCCGGTGAAACGCCCGTCCGCCGCGCTCCATCTCCTCAATGACAAATTCCGGCGTTTTCACCCAGCCGATCAGGATGGTGGAAAGCAGAGCGATCAGCGGCATCAGCACACTGTTGCTCACATAATCCATGATGTCCAGGAGCTGTCCCGTAGATCCGTTTGGCAGCTCAGCCTCAAAATAAAACGCGCTGTAGCCCAGGGCGATGACCGCCGAAGCCCCCAGATAGATAGCGGCCAGAACATGCACCGTTTTTTTGCGTCCGGTGTGAAAA
Organism: Candidatus Blautia faecipullorum; assembly: GCA_019115125.1. Taxonomy (GTDB): domain Bacteria; phylum Bacillota; class Clostridia; order Lachnospirales; family Lachnospiraceae; genus Blautia_A; species Blautia_A faecipullorum. Next base: position 64,544 of record DXEG01000024.1, on the reverse strand, counting down.
ATCTCCATACAGTTGGCCACGATAGACTCCAGAACCGAAATACAGGAGGTGAGGGTGGCGAAAATCGCCGTCACAAAAAACAGGATTCCCACAAACACTCCCGCTTTACCCATTGCCGCAAAAACCTTCGGCAGGGAAACAAACATCAGGCTGGGACCCGCGCTCATTCCCTCCGTACCAGAGAACACAAACACCGCCGGAACGATCATTGCTCCCGCGAACAGCGCGACGCCTGTGTCAAAAAGCTCGATCTGATTCACAGCCTTATTCAGATTAACCTCAGGCCGCACATAGGAGCCATAGGTGATCATAATTCCCATAGATACGCTCAGCGAAAAGAAAAGCTGGCTCATGGCGTCCAGTAAAATCTGAAGAAAACGGCTGACTGTCAGCCCCTCCACATGAGGGGTAAGATAATAAAGGAATCCCTGCAGGCCGGTCCTCAACTGTCCGCTCTCGTCTGTATGCCGGATTGTCAGGGAATAAAGCGCCACTACCACCACCAGTACCAGAAGAACCGGCATCATCCATTTGGATACCGCCTCGATTCCTCCCTGTACTCCTTTATATACGATCACGGCTGTCACTCCCATAAACAGCAGAGCATATACCACCGGAGACACCGGAGAGCTGATAAAAGCAGAAAAGTAATTATCCCCTGCCGCCGCTTCCGCGCTTCCTGTAAGATAGACCACCGCGTATCTGGTGATCCAGCCGCCGATCACCGCGTAGTAGGTCATGATCAGCACCGGAACAAGGAAGGTGAGGATTCCCAGAAATTTCCATTTTGGATGCATTTCTGTATACGCGCCGATGGCGCTTTTTTTCGTGCGGCGTCCGATGGCGATATCCGAAACAAGCAAAGTAAAGCCAAAGGTCAGAACAAGCGCCAGATATACGATCAAAAACAGCCCGCCGCCGTCCTTGGCGGCAAGGTAAGGGAATCTCCACAGGTTGCCCACGCCCACGGCGCTTCCGGCTGCAGCCAGGACAAACCCAATCTGTCCCGAGAAATGATTTGATTTTTTCTTCATAACTCCATACTCCTTCCATTACTCATGAAGTAAGGATATCACAGGGTAAAATATAAGTAAATCAAATAATTTTAATATTCGTGAAAATTCTCAGATCAAGATAAACCTGCGGATAATCTCCGCCAGTCCGTCGTGGTTATTGTCGTTCTCTGTCACATAATCGCCGTGTTCCGCCACTCCCGGAAAAGCGTTGCACATAACCGCGCCCACATGGGCTGCTTCCAGCATCTCCACATCATTTTCCGCGTCCCCCGCTCCCACGGAATTTTCCAGGGGTACGCCCAGATACTGACACATCCACCTTACCGCGAAGCCTTTGGAAATCCCCTCCGGCACCACCTCAAGATAAGCGTCGTTGGAGAAAAAGCTTCTGGCGGTTCCTGCCAGAGGATCCACCACTTCTCTCTGAAACTTTTCAATCCTGGGGCGGTCGTCAAAGCTGATGGCGAGGATTTTGTACGGATCCATGGGAAAAGCGGAGTCCAGATCCGGAACCACCTTATACGGAAGCTCCGTCCCCGCCACATATTTTTTGATCTCCATAGTGTCTTTTAATACCAGCACCTCCGTGTCCGAGTAGGACTGGATATGTAACCCCCGGTTCAGCGCCTCCTGAAAAACGGACTTCGCCAGCTCCCTGGGGAGCGTCTTTCCAAAAATCGTCTTTTTGTGAAAGGGATCGTAGATCTGGCCGCCGTTGAAGGCGATAATATAACAGCCTTCCTTTACCAGACCCGCCCGCTCCGCAATGATCATGCCGCTGGCAAGAGGACGTCCTGTGCTCACCACTACCTTATGTCCCGCCTCCAGCGCCTCGTCGATGGCCGCCTGGTTGCCCGGCGTGATTTCTTTTTTATCATTCAAAAGCGTTCCGTCAAGGTCCGTAAATAAGATTCTCGTATTTTCTGACATAGCTTCTGCCTCCTGCATTTTATCTTTTCTGTACCGGCGCCGTATCCTTACAGACGCCCCACTTTGGGACATCGTGCCCTGGGACGCCGCAGTACTTTATCCGCTCATGATTTCAGGCTACAGGAAAGGCCCTGAAAAGTCAAGCGGTTTCAAGCATAGTGTGAACTTTGAAATGCCGGATTTCAAATATTTAAAACACAACCTTCTTGTGCTATACTTGAAGCAGTGGTTCTCAACCTTTTACCGCGGTCAAAAGATCTCTAAAACGAAAAGTTTTTTGAGGGGAGGAAAAACATATGGATAAAAAGATTTTTCGATTTTTATGGACCAGTCTGATCGGGCTGCTGGTTCTGTGCATCAGCGTTTTTGCCCTGATCGCGCAGATCATGCTGAATGAAAATGAAAAATCGGCATCCAGCATAGCGACTCCGTACATGGAGGGGATCAGCACACAGGTACAGCACCACTTTGAGACGCTGTTCAAAATGCGCATCATGCAGGTGGAAAACATTGTCAGCGCAATTCCGCCGGAAGATGTATCTGAGATTGATAAGGAGACCATCGAGCATTTTGAGGATTTGGGACGAAATGTAGAATTTGAGTATATGGCGCTTTACAATACAGCGGGGGAGGAAACCCTTATGTACGGGGAATCATTGACTCTGGACAATCCCGGGCTTTTTATCGATTCCCTGAACGACGGCGACGAGATGGCGGGAATCGGGAGAACAGAAAGCGGCGAGGCACTTGTTCTGTACGGCATATCTGTGGGATATCCCTATGAGCAGGGATATCCCCTGCCCGGCGGAGACGAATGTACCGCTATCGTCGCCGGAGTATCTGTGGACCGGCTGAACGAAATGCTTTACCTGGGGCTCAACGATACCCTCGTCTACACCCATATTGTCCAAAGCGACGGCACATTTATTGTAAAGAACGCGGATGTCCGTGTAGATAATTGGTACGACTGGGTGCTGCTCAACGGCAAAGAGAGCGGCATCGAAGGAATCGAGGAGGATGTGGAGGCAATGCGGCAGGCCATCACCCAGCGTAAAGATTTCAGTATGCTGGCAGCGCTGCGCGATGAAAAGCGTCATGTATACTGCTCTCAGCTTCCTTATACCGCCTGGACACTGGTGACGGTAATGCCCCACGGCATTTTGGACGAGGCGGTATCCGAGCTGGGAGCGCGGCGGGTCATCCTGTCGCTGGGCGGCTGCGGAATCATTCTGGCCGCTACGATGTTCGTATTTTTCTTCTATTTCAGACTGTCGCGAAAGCAAATGCTGGCACTGGACGCGGCTAAGGAGGAAGCGGTGCGCGCCAACTCGGCCAAAAGCGAATTTCTTGCCAACATGAGTCATGATATCCGCACCCCGATGAACGCCATTATCGGCATGACGACCATAGCCAGCGCAAACGTGGATAACCGGGAAAAGCTCCTGGAATGTCTGCGGAAAATAAGCCAGTCCAGCAAGCATCTTCTGGGACTGATCAACGACGTACTGGATATGTCGAAAATTGAAAGCGGAAAGCTGACGCTGAATTACAGCCTGCTTTCTCTGCGTGAAACAATGGAAAGCATCGTAAGCATTATCCAGCCGCAGGTCAAGGCAAAAAAACAAACCTTCAATATCTTTATCCACAAGATCCAGGATGAGAATATCTATGCCGACGGCGTGCGCCTGAACCAGGTTCTGCTGAATCTGCTTTCGAACGCGCTGAAGTTCACACCGGAAGGCGGAGACATCACCGTAACTGTATCTCAGGAGGATTCGCCCAGAGGAGAAACGTATGTCCGCACTCATTTCTGGGTGAAGGATACCGGCATTGGGATGTCCAGGGAATTCCAGGAAAAAATCTTTGAGAGCTTTGTGCGCGAAGACAGCACCCGCGTACATAAGGTGGAAGGAACCGGACTTGGCATGACGATCACCAAGTATATTGTAGATAAATCCGGAGGCAGTATTGAGCTGACGAGCGAACCGGATAAGGGTACCGAATTCCATGTGACCTTCGATTTTAAACGCGGGGAATCCAGAGATGAAGAAATGATCCTGCCAAGCTGGGAGGTCCTTGTGGTAGATGACGATGAAGAGCTGTGCCGGAGCGCGGCAGGTTCTCTGAATGAGATCGGCGTTCATGCGGAATGGGCGCTGGACGGCATGACTGCCATTAATATGACTGTAAAACGCCATGAACAGCATAAAGATTATTATGTTGTCCTTCTGGACTGCAAAATGCCGGAAATGGACGGGATTGAAACCGCCCGGGAAATGCGCCGCCGCATCGGGGAAGATGTTCCGATCCTGCTGATGTCCGCTTATGAGTGGGGCGATATTGAAGATGAAGCGCGGGAAGCAGGCATTACCGGTTTTATCTCCAAACCTTTGTTTAAGTCCAGCCTTTATCACAGCCTGAGCCCCTTTGCGGAAAAGGAAAAACCAGATATGGAAACGGCTGCTGAGCCGCAGGCAGATTTCAGCGGCAAGCGGCTGCTGCTGGCCGAGGATAACGAAATGAACTGGGAGATCGCCAATACGCTGCTGGAGGCCTGCGGATTCCAGGTGACCTGGGCTGAAAACGGCGAAATCTGCGCGGCTAAGTTCAAGGAATCTGAACCAGGCTACTATGACGCGGTATTGATGGATCTGCGTATGCCGGTTATGAACGGCTATGAGGCAACCAGGGCAATCCGGAGCTCCGGCCGGAAGGACGCGGACATTCCGATCATCGCCATGACTGCGGACGCCTTTTCTGAGGACGTCCAGCGCTGTCTGGACTGCGGAATGAACGCGCATACGGCGAAGCCTCTGGATATGAAGGAATTGCTGAAAATCCTGCAAAAATTTCTGCTGGATGAATAAAACGACCGCGTCAGCATATTACATAAGGCCAGATTGTCACAGAGTTTTCTCTGGGCATCTGGCCTTATAATCGTTTTTAATTATGGATCTCCACAAGCGCTCTCCAGCCTTCATCCTCCCTCAGAAAGGCGCACTCTTCTCTTTCCCGGAAGGCTTTCCTGATGGTAGTTCCCAAATGTTCACGGAATTCAGGACTCAGAGGCTTAAACTCCATGTGCTCGTACAGGGACGACGCGGTATAGGCGTCCAGCTCTTCCGCGCTGTCCAGAAGCCGCCTCATATACTCCACCGCCCGCTGGGCGTCTTTTTTTGCCAGGGCAAGATCCAGGCCCGCCGCCGACACATAATAATCCCCCATCTCAAAAAGCTGTTCCAGCCCCACCAGCTTCTCTGTTATGCTCTCTGCTTTTTCCATATCTTTATCCTCAATGGCCCATGTCTGGATTCCTCCCAGAACGATCTGAAGCACATTATGGCATTGGAACATCAGCTCCTCATACTCTCTGTACGCCTCCTGAGGCTGCTTTCTATAACGGTACAGCATCGCCTTGTGAAGCTTTTTTACAGGATCCTTCCTGGAAAAATGATCAAGATATTTTTCCGCCTGGTCATAGTCTCCATTCCTGTAGTAATAACTGAAAAGAGAATCCGCAGCCCGTTCCCGCACTTCCTCATCATTACTTTTCAGCGCCGTTTCGTACCAGCCCCGGATGGTTTTGTCGTATTCCTCTGCCTGTTCCGTATCCTTTATCCCCTGAAGGATCCTCCATCCGTCCGCCGCCATGGCAAGCTGCCCGATCAGCCGCTCACTGTTCGGATACTGCCCGATCTTTTTCTTTACAAACTGAAACGCCTCCTGGTAGCTTTTCCCGCTGCGGAACATTTCATCCACCTCCCGGACGATCTCATTGATCTCTTCCTGGGTAAGCTCCTCCTCAAAGGATAAGAGTGTATCCGGGGTAATATCCAGAAGCCTCGCAATGGGCGCCAGCATCAGAACGTCCGGCAGAGACGCTCCGCTCTCCCACTTGTTCACCGCCGGAGCCGTCACTCCCAGGCGCTTCGCCATCTCCTCCTGCGTAAGCGCCTTCTGTTTTCTGTATATCCGTATTACTTCTCCAATCTGCATAAAAAGTCCTCCTGTACTCTGATTCTGCATCGGCCTTTGCTGATTCCATCATATCAGAGCAGGAGGCTGTCCACAACTGAACAGATATTAAATATCAGGAAGAAAAAATTAACTGCCGCTCATACCCCGTCCCAAACGAAGCTCCCGCAGAATTTCCTCCGCGAATATCTTATGCCCTTCCTCGGAAAAGTGTACTCCGTCGAACAGAAGGGGGATTTTCCACTTTCCCGCGTCTGTAAACCTGATCCCCAGTTTATTTGCGATTTTCTGATAGGCGCTCCCCAATCTTTCTGATTCACGGCAGAGCCGCTCCTCCTCCACCCAGGCGCCCAGTCTCATTCCCGGCGGAGAAACCAGCCAGAGCCGGAAAGCCTTCCGCCCTGCGGCATCCGTTCCGGCAAGCCTTTCCAGAAAGCTTTCCATTCTGGCGGCGGCGTCCTCTGCTGTAAAGCGCGGTTCCTGAAGAAGGTCATTGGTTCCCAGCATGACCATTATCCACACAGGAGCCTCTTCCCGGCTCCAGTTTTCCACCTGTTCACAGGCAAATCGGAGCTGGGACAGGGTATGGGGAATACTGCGTCCGTTGACGCCGTGGTTCAGCACTCTCCAGTCTGTCTCCGTATCCAGGATCCCTGTCCAGCGGACGCTCTTTCCGTATCTGCCGCCTGCCATGGAACGGGGATCATATCCGTAAGTATTGGAATCTCCATAGCATACGATTGTTCCGGCCATAATTTTACCTCTTGTTTTCCTATGATGATACCAGGGCCAAAAGTCTGAAACCTACTACAGGAACTCCCTCCCGCGTCTTTTCAGCTCTTCTCTTCTCGCCCGGTAACCCGGCAGCTCCTTCTCCACCACCGCCCAGAAGCGGGGAGAATGATTCATTTCCTTCCTGTGCGCCAGCTCATGGACAACCACATAATCCAGAACATCCGGCGGCATCAGCACCAGCTTCCAGTTGAAGCTCAGATTTCCGGCCTGGCTGCAGCTTCCCCACCGTGTTTTCTGCTCCCGGATAGTGATTCTGCCGTAGGTCACTCCCATCCGCCGTGCGAAATACGCTGTCCGTTCAGGAATAATCTGTTTCGCCCGCTCTATTCCTTCCCGGCGTTCCTGGTCTGTGATCACATGAGCCTTCGCTCTCTGCTCCGCAAGTCTCTGCCTCTGCTTTTCCACCCAGGCCCAGTGCTCCTTTACAAAGGAGTCGATTCTATATTTCGCTGTCCGCATAGGCGCCCGCACGATCACGCTCCCATCCGGGCTTACCTGCAGAGCCAGGCTTTTCCGTCTGGAACGCACAAGCCTGTAGACACACTCCTGCTGCCGCAATCCAGGTACGTCTGCGGTATTTCCCTGTCCCTGACGCACTTGCTGCAGCAAACCTGATATGCTCTCGGCGTCTCTCTGTCCCTGACGCATCTTTTCTACTCCCAGGTTTTCCATGGGGCCTGTCCGGTCTGCCAAAGGCTTTCCAGCATATTTTTCTCCCTGAGCGTATCCATACACTGCCAGAATCCCTTATGGCGGTAGGCGTTCAACTGTCCCCTGCGGGCCGCCTCAACCAGAGGCTCTTTTTCAAAGACCGTACTGTCTCCCTCGATGAGATCCATAATCTCCGGCTCCAGAACCATAAAGCCCGCGTTGATCCAGCCGCCGTCCTCTTTTTTCTTTTCTTTAAAATTCGTGATGGTGCCGTCGTCCCTGATATCCAGAATACCAAAACGGCCTCCCGGCTGAGCCGCGGTAATGGTGGCCATTTTCCCGTGTGACCTGTGATAATCCAGAAGCTCTCCAAGATTGATGTCGGCAACGCCGTCGCCATAGGTGAGCATAAACGTCTCTCCGTCCAGATATTCCTTCACCCTCTTAATGCGGCCTCCCGTCATGGTGTGCAGTCCGGTGTCCACCAGAGTCACCTTCCAGGGTTCCAGTACATTATTGTGAACGATCATCTTGTTTTCCTGGGTAAAATCAAAGGTGATGTTGCTGTTATGTAAATAATAATCCGCGAACCATTCCTTGATCACATGCTGCTTATACCCGCAGCAGATGACAAACTCATGAAACCCATAGCTGGAATACATCTTCATAATATGCCATAAGATCGGCTTCTCTCCGATCTCAATCATGGGCTTGGGCTTCAGATGGCTTTCCTCGCTGATCCTTGTTCCGAATCCTCCCGCCAAAATTACTACTTTCATATGTCCTCTCCATTCTCCATTTATTTTCTCTGCAGCGCAAAATAGGACAGCGCTATGATACTGACCATAACACTATCCTATATTGTAATATAAATATCCGCTCCGCACAAGAAAGCGACGCGCTTTATTTTTCACGTTTATTTTTCTTTCTTCTCGGATTTTTTCTTTTTTGTTTCCTCCCACAGCCTGTCCGCTTCCGGGGCCCACTCCCTGGCATACGGTACGCATTTTCCGCAGAGATGCTCCGCTGTCTCCGGCGACTGAAGGTCTGTGGAATGTGCTCCCGTCTCCTTCACCAGCTTCTGGAGGATTTCCGGGTTTTCCAGCATGGGACAGGGGCGGAGCATATTTTCATTGAAGGGCTGATTGTCGTGGTAAGCCATAAACAGCGGCTGCTTCAGAATCTCCAGTATCGTGTTTTCCCTGATGTTTCCGTTTGAATAATGGATAAACACACAGGGCTCCGCGTCTCCGTTGGCGTTGATATGGAAATAGTTCCTTCCTCCGGCAATACATCCTCCCACATATTCTCCGTCATTCTGGAAATCCATGGTGAAGATCCCCGGTCCATGCTCCATATTCCGGATTTCCCTTACCCGGTCGTGCATATAAACCCTCTGTTCCGTTGTGGGAAGAAGCTCCAGAGAAGCGTCGTTTCCCACGGGCATATAGTGGAAATACAGCGAATAACGGCATCCCTTTTCCACAAGCATCTGAATGAATTCATCGCTTGTGACACTCTCTATATTCTGGCTGGTATAGCAGATAGAGGTGCCGAATACAAGTCCGTAGTCCTTCAGAAGATCCATGGCGTGCATCACCTTTCCATATACGCCCTCGCCCCGGCGAAGGTCATTGACCTCTGGTTTTCCCTCCAGGCTCAGGGCCAGGAAAAGGTTGCCCGCCTCCTGCATCTGGCGGCACAGCTCCTCATCTACCAGAGTTCCGTTGGTATATGCAAAAAATACACAGTCATTATGTTTTTTGCAGAGGGTGATAATATCTTTTTTCCTCACAAGAGGTTCGCCCCCTGTAAGCATATAAAAATACACGCCCAGCTCTTTTCCCTGGGAAACCACGGAGTCCATCTCATCCAGGGAAAGATTCAGCTTATTGCCGTATTCCGCCGCCCAGCAGCCTGTACAGTGAAGATTGCATGCGCTGGTAGGATCCATCAAAATGATCCAGGGAATATTGCAGTTATGTACTTTTCTCATCTCCCGGATGGTTTTTGTCCCGTTGTAAAAGGCTTCATAGCCAAGATTCAGAAGCGTGGTCTTCAGCACGTTGGGATGAAGCTCATCCACCATGGAATTTATATAACGGTTCAGGGTATATTCGGGATTTCCGGCAACCCTTTTCAGGTAGTCCCAGTCCACTCCTTCCTGTAATTCCTTCATCTGTTTCTGGATCGTCTCAATAATCTGCAGCATAGCCTGCTCACGATTCTTATTCACCTGTCCAAGAGCATAATTTATCACTGCCGAAAATGCTTTTCGCCCGGCCGCGTGCGCCAATTTATTCATTTGTATCTCCTCCTTATGGTATCTGACAGATCCACCAGGATACCTCCTATCGTTCATGTCTTTTATGCTGTTTTTTCATACCCTCTCTGTACAGGGAGAGTATGCTCCTTGTACAGAGAGGATAACTAACATTATATATAAAACAATTCTTTTTTCTATGCACAAAAACAGGACAGTGGCGATTTTTTCACCACTGTCCCCAATGTGTCCAAATTTTCTGCTGCTACCCCCACAAACATCCCGCAGGATATTTCCTCTTCCCTGACGCATTCACTGCGTCTATCCAGGTATGCCCGAAGGGTATTTCCTTTATTCCGGCGCATTCACTGCGCCTATCCAGGTATGCCCGCAGGGTATTTCCTCTGCTCTGACGCATCCACTGCGTCTATCCAGGTATGCCCGCAGGGCGGCTCACTTCATTTCCGCCAGATGCCGAAGGGTAATTTCCCCGGTTCCCTCGATCATAGCCGAAAGCATACGGATAATTTCTTCCGGATCCTGCTTCATTCCGTTCTTTACCCAGGAATAGATGATTCCCTCCAGAGCATAAGCATAAAAGTCAAAGGCAAATCTTTGTTTTTCAGGAGAGAGCGGCAGATCCGGCAATTCCCTCTCCGCTATATGGTTCACCAGCCGTACGGCATGTTTATGTATAAACTGCTGAAAATGATCCTTCTGAAAAAAGACATAGGTTTCCACCACAAATTTTTTATTCTCCAGGATATACTGAAAAAGCCTCCGCAGGCCCTCCTGCCAGGTATCCAGGGTACAGGCCCCCACAATATACCTCTCCGCCTCATTCATATAAATCCATTCGATCAGATCATAAATATCCCGGAAATGGTAATAGAAAGTATGTCTGTTCATTTCACAGTCACGGGTAATATCCGTTACCGTAATTTTTGACAAAGGCTTTTTCTCCAGAAGCTTTTTCAGAGAAGCAGCCAGAGCTTTCTTGGTCATTGTCGTCATTCTCTGTTTCCAATCCTTTTCAGCACGTCAAAGGGAATCGCTCCTCCGAAAAGATCCAGGGCGCTTCCCACTGTTACATCCAGCCTTCCCTTCCCGTCCTTTTCCAGTATGTGAATATCCTCCATGCTGCCCACGCCGCCGGCGTAGGTGACGTTTTTTTCTCCATATCCCGAGAGCAGCCTCACAAGCTCTCTTTCAATCCCGGAGGCCTTCCCTTCCACATCCACCGCGTGAATGAGAAATTCATCGCAATGGCTTCCCAGCTCCCTCATAGTTTCCAGAGTCACCGGGACGTCTGTAAATTTCTGCCAGCGATCAGTGACAATATAGTACCTGCCGTCTTTTTTCCTGCAGCTCAAATCCAGCACAAGACGCTCTTTCCCCACAGCCCGCTCCATCTTCTGGAGGTTTTCCCAGGAAAGGACGCCGTCCCGGAACACATAAGAGGTAACGATCACATGGCTGGCTCCCGCTTCCAGATATTCCCCGGCGTTTTCCGGGCGGACGCCGCCGCCAAGCTGAAGCCCTCCGGGATAGGCGGCGAGAGCCTTTAACGCCTGGCTTCTGGTAGCGTCATAGTAAGGGGAATCCACGCTGTTCAGCAGGATCACATGTCCGCCCTTCAGACCGGCGTCCCGGTAAAGAGAGGCGTAAAAAGCAGCGTCCTGTTCGGATACAAAATTTTCTCTGGCCTTGTCTCCCTGATCCTTCAGGCTTCCTCCTACAATCTGTTTCACTTTTCCATTATGTATATCAATACAAGGGCGAAATCTCATTCTTATTCCTCATTCCGGCTTATGAATTCAAGACTCGTCCGCGAGTCTTGGCGCGGAATTCGGGTCAGCTCTGCTGACAAAATTCTTTCCCGAATCCCTGTGCATCCTCGCGGAGCGTCGATGGTTTTTAGATATAAAAAAGTATATTCTAAAAACAAAATCTCCGCAAGCATAATTTTTCTCACATCCAAAACAGCCAAAAATCCAGCCCGTCGCTGAAAGCGACTTTGAATGGGCTGGATTTCGCTGCAGTTTACACGTAGTATGAACGAAAACGTATTGTCATGGTTTATCTTCCCTCTGCCGCATTTCCTACGGCGTCGCCTACATCCTCTACCGCGTTGCCTACGCCGTCGCCCAGGTCTCTCACACTGTCTCCAAGCTCTCCGGAGACGGTATCGTCATTGTTTTCCCTGCCGTCGTTGTCATCTACGGTATTATCATCCATGACAGTATCGCCGGTAGCGTTATCCTCATTTGCCGCATTCTCATTATCTGCCGCCGCGTTGTCGCCTGCCCCCGCATTTTCATCTGCCGCGGCATTGTCTCTGTCTGCCCCCGCATTATCGTCAGCGGCGTTGTCATCCATTGCGTTATCCTTATTGTCAGTATTGTTATTGTCTGTGGTATTCTCTGCAGCAGACTCATCCGCATTGTTATTTGTGTCCTCTCCGCAGGCTGTCAGTGTACATAAGGACAGTACAAGCAAAGTGCCCATAAGGATCGTTTTAAATTTTTTCATCCTTTTAATCTCCTTTTTCCTTTGATTTTGGCCTTCCGGATTCCGGACGTCCGACAACTGGTTTTTACTGTCTGTATCAGACGCCTGGTTTCCGCAAACCAGCTTGTACCTATAATATGTACGTTTTCAAAAATTCTATTCCAAATGAAATCACATTCATAAAGAATAAAATACGCAGGTACATTTTGCGCGCCAGATACAGACTGCCGCAGGCAAAACATAGCGTTTATATTACAGCTTAGAATAATTTGAAGTACTTTTCTGCAATATAAAAAACATCTGCCATGATTTCCTGTCACTGGCAGATGTTCCCTGAATTTCTATTTTTATTCATTTTGCAGCGTTTTCGGCATCAGCCGCCGATCACATCGCTCATATCATAACGGCCCGCCGGTTTTCCGGCAAGGAATTTCGCGGCCTCAACAGCACCCTTTCCGAAAACAGCCTTGGAATACGCCGTATGCTTAAACTCGATCACCTCGTCCGGCCCCGCGAAGATCACGTCATGGTCGCCCACAATAGTGCCTCCCCGGACTGCCGAAATACCGATTTCTTTGTCGGTACGCTTCTCTCTTTTCTGACTGCGGTCAAAAACATACTTGTATTCTCCGCCCATAGCGTCGTTCAGACTGTCCGCCAGAGCCAGAGCCGTACCGCTGGGGGCGTCCACCTTCAGACGATGATGGCGCTCCACGATCTCCATATCAAAGCCTGCCGCCGCGAGAACCTTAGCGGCATCCTGAACCAGCTTCAGCAGGGTATTGATCCCCAGAGACATGTTGGCGGATTTCAGCACCGCGGTCTTTTTGGCGGTTTCCTCCACACGGGCAAGCTGCTCTTCACTGAGACCCGTTGTACAGAGAACTACGGGAATTCTTTTCTCTCCGCAGTAATCAAGAAGCCCGTCAACTGCTTTCGCAGAAGAAAAATCGATCACTACATCCACGTCCTCCTGACAGGCATGGATATCTGTATATACAGGATAGTCGGTATTGCCTTTGTCCGCAATATCCACTCCGGCCGTAATCTCCACATCCGGATCCGCTGCCGCCAGATCAGAGATCACCTGGCCCATATGGCCGCAGCAGCCGTACATCAAAATTTTTACCATAATTACTCCTCCGTATCTTATGCCAGTTTAATACCGAAATCCTTCATTGCTTTCGCAAGGATTTCTTTGTTGCTGTCCTCCATCTCGGACAACGGCATACGAAGCGGTCCCACATTCATCCCCATCAGGTTCAGCGCGGCTTTTGCCGGAATCGGGTTCACTTCACAGAAAAGAGCGCTGACCAGCGGAATGGAGTCTATCTGGATCTTCGCCGCCCCCTTAATATCTCCATCCAGGAACTTCATAACCATGTCATGGGTTTCCCTGGGAGCAATATTGGAGAGCACAGAGATAACGCCGATGCCTCCAAGAGACAGAATCGGCAGCGTCTGGTCGTCATTTCCGGAATAAAGCTCAAGATCTTCTCCGGCGAGGGCTACTGTTTTTGCAATCTGGGACAGATCGCCGCTGGCCGCCTTCAGGCCAACGATATTCTTTACGTTTTTCACAAGGGCAGCCACTGTGGCAGGCTGAATGTTGCAGCCTGTACGGCTGGGCACGTTGTACATAATGATCGGAGTTTCCGGCACCGCGTTGGCAATCGCCGTATAATGAGCGATCAGCCCCTTCTGGGTAGCCTTGTTGTAATAAGGAGTAACGATCAGCAAAGCGTCCGCTCCGTAGGAAACCGCTTCCTTGGAAAGCATGATCGCCGTTTCCGTGCAGTTGGAGCCGGTGCCCGCAATTACAGGAATACGTTTCGCAACCTTGTCAATCGTATATTTGATCGCTTTCAGATGCTCTCCATGCGTCATAGTAGACGACTCCCCGGTAGTTCCGCAGATGATAATGGCATCTGTGCTGTTGGCAATCTGAAACTCGATCAGCTCGCCAAGCTTCTCATAGTTCACACTTCCGTCGTCATGCATCGGTGTTACGATAGCAACTCCTGCGCCTTTAAAAATTGCCATTTAATCTCCTCCTTTATTCTTCTGTAACATTATTTTATTCATCAAAATCTGTTTCGTTTATGACATCCGTGGTCAGCCGCGTTACAGAATCCACATGGGGCTTCAGTCCCTCCGGCAAATTCCAGCCAGTCATAATAATATGCATGTTCTCATCCTTCTGCCTGAGAATATCCGCAACTGTGTCTATGGACACAATTCCCTGCTCCATCAGGCCCAGAATTTCATCAAGCACCAAAAGATCACATTCCTGCGTCACAACAACCTTCCTGGCAAAATTCAGTCCGTTCAGGATATTGGAACGTTCCTCCGCCTTCTCTTCCTCGGACAGCTTATCATAACAGCAGTCACGTTTTTCAAAACGGAAAATCTTAATATCCAGATGATCCAGTTCTTCCAGAAAGTCCATGGAGCGGCGCTCCCTGCCTTTCAGGAACTGGATAATAATAACGCTCTTCCCTTCTACCGCCGCGCGAAGGCTCTGTCCCAGCGCCAGGGTCGTCTTGCCCTTTGCTGTTCCGCAGTATACCTCTGTTAATTCTCTTTGCATAACAATTCCTCTTATCGTTGATGAAACTGCACTCTAACTATTTCATTTATCTTACCTCAAATTGTATAAAATTGCAAGACCTGATGATTTATCCCAGCCAGGCTGCCTCAGGGATAGTTAGAGTTCACAGGCATCTGTGAACTGCAGCGGAATCCAGCCCATTTTAAATCGCCTGCGGCGAGGGGCTGGATTCTTTGGCTGTTTTTCATACCGGCCTGTGCATTTTCTGCAAGTGAAAATGCCAGATCTCAACAGTAACCAGGAATAAATCATTCAATCAATATATCATTCAATATATTCAAGCTTGCTGACGGACACTTCATAAGCTGTCCGCTTCTCAGTCTGATTTTCTCCTGTCTTTTTCATGTATTCGCGGCTCTGGATGCGTCCCCAGATCAATACATGTCCTCCTACGGCGAAGGCGGAAGCATAGCGGGCGTTCCGTCCCCAGCAGATGCAGGGTATGTAGTCAGATTTTCCATAGGGACGGTTTACTGCCATCAAAAGATCCGCGATTTCTCTTCCCAGCGGAGTTTTCCGGTAAACGGGAGGCTTACAGATATATCCGTCCAGAAAGATCTGGTTTACCGGGACTGAATCATCCTCTTCCTCCACAAATTTCAGTTCCCGGGCAAATACGGAAAGCACCAGCCGGTTGTGCTTTTCCTCATGACGGTTATAGGACCGGAACTGGCCGTGAATTTCTATATATTCTCCCACATAATCCTGCGAAACATCCAGAAGCCTCTCGGATACCATTACAGGGATCCTGTCCTCCGAATCGCTGAGGCGCTTGACCAGAAGCTCCATGGTGTAAAATCCCTCGCCAAACACCTGATGGCTGAATGTAAAGCCTGTATCAATTTTCCCCATAATCGATACCTGATTGTTTTCAATAATTTTGTCTGCCATAATACAGTTCTCCTTCCTCTTTGGGTATTTTGTCTATACTAGCCTATGTACAGGGGAAGAACTTTAGAACCAAAAAGAGGAAAAATTTTTTTGAACACCTTGTAATCTGCGAAAAATGTGTTAAACTGGAATGTCGTACTATGAAAAAAACACATTAATATAGAAGAAAAAAGAAAGGATTTTGATTTTTATGAATATCAAGCGCGAAGACGTACGCAACGTAGCTATCATCGCCCACGTTGACCACGGCAAAACCACTCTGGTGGACCAGCTTCTGAAGCAGAGCGGTGTTTTCCGCGAAAATCAGGAGGTTCAGGAACGTGTCATGGATTCCAACGATATTGAGCGGGAACGCGGCATCACCATTCTTTCCAAAAATACCGCCGTTCATTACAAAGGAACGAAGATCAACATCATCGACACTCCCGGACACGCGGATTTCGGCGGCGAGGTAGAGCGTGTGCTGAAAATGGTGGACGGCGTTATTCTTCTTGTGGATGCTTTTGAGGGCGCAATGCCCCAGACAAAATTTGTGCTCAGAAAAGCCCTGGAGCTGGATCTGCATGTGATTGTCTGCATCAATAAGATCGACCGGCCGGAGGCCCGGCCTGACGAGGTCATCGACGAAGTGCTGGAGCTTCTCATGGATCTGGAGGCCTCCGACGAGCAGCTTGACTGCCCCTTCCTCTATGCCTCCGCAAAAGCCGGACACGCCGTGCTTGACCTGGAGGACACGCCGGAGAATATGGCTCCGCTGTTTGAAACGATCCTGAAATATATTCCCGCTCCGGAAGGAGATCCGGATGCGGATACACAGGTGCTGATCAGTACCATTGACTATAATGAATATGTGGGAAGAATCGGCGTCGGAAAAGTAGAAAACGGCAAGATTGCCGTAAACCAGGAGCTTACCCTTGTAAACCATCATGACCTTGAGAAGCATCAGAAGGTTAAGATCAGCAAGCTTTATGAGTTTGACGGTTTAAATAAAGTAGAAGTAAAGGAAGCCTCCGTAGGCTCTATTGTGGCGATCTCCGGTATTGCGGATATTCATATCGGAGATACTCTCTGCGGCGGAGATAACCCTGAGGCCATTCCATTCCAGAAGATCTCCGAGCCCACGATCTCCATGAACTTCATGGTAAACGACAGTCCGCTGGCCGGACAGGAGGGAAAATACATCACTTCCCGTCATCTCCGGGACCGTCTTTACAGAGAGCTTAATACAGACGTCAGCCTCCGGGTAGAGGACACAGACACCACGGAGTGCTTCAAGGTGTCCGGCAGGGGAGAGCTTCATCTTTCTGTCCTTATTGAAAACATGCGCCGGGAAGGCTATGAGTTTGCGGTCAGCAAGCCGGAGGTACTGTATCACTTTGATGAACGCGGCAAGAAGCTGGAGCCCATGGAAATCGCTTATGTGGATGTTCCGGAGGAATTTTCCGGCACAGTGATCCAGAAATTAAGCGAGCGAAAGGGAGAGCTCCAGGGAATGAGCACCGCCAGCGACGGCTCTGTCCGGCTGGAATTCCACATTCCCTCAAGAGGTCTTATCGGCTTCCGCAGCGAATTCCTTACCTCCACCAAGGGAACCGGCATCCTGAACACAATATTTGACGGCTATTCTCCCTACAAAGGAGATTTTCAGTACCGCAAGCAGGGCTCTCTGATCGCTTTTGAGCCCGGAGAGGCCGTTACCTACGGTCTGTTTTCCGCCCAGGAGCGCGGCGTGCTTTTCATCGGCCCCGGCGAAAAGGTCTACAGCGGCATGGTCATCGGCCAGAATGGAAAGGCTGAGGATATTGAGCTGAACGTCTGCAAGACAAAGCATCTTACCAACACCCGCTCTTCCTCCGCCGACGAAGCCCTGAAGCTGACTCCGCCCAAAATTTTAAGCCTGGAGCAGGCTATTGAATTTATCGACCAGGACGAGCTTCTGGAGGTAACTCCCAAGAGTCTCCGCATCCGCAAGAGAATCCTGGATTCCAGAGAAAGAAAAAGAGCGGCCTTCCGGAAGTAATCCGTCCGGGCCGCGCAACCCAACATCACCCGGCGCTTTTTCGTGCCGGGCGATTATTTTTCACCGCCGCACCCTCAGCCATGCTGATGAAGGTACTTCTCCCTGGTGGCCAGCCCGCCCCGGATGTGGCGTTCCTGCTTGTTCACATCCAGCACCACCCGTGCCTGGCTCGCCAGGGAGGGATTTAACTGCGCGAGACGTTCGGTTACGTCTTTATGTACCGTACTCTTACTAATCCCAAATTTCTTCGCCGTCTGGCGCACCGTCGCCTTTGTCTCAATAATGTAGGAAGCAATTTCCACTGCCCGCTCTTCGATATAATCCTTCAAAGGGAAATCCCCCAAAAGCGTCGTTTTTACATCTTATTACGCTTTGGGGGAAATTATGTTGCCACAGCGCCCATTTCCGGAATCTGTTTGTTTATCCCTCTTTTCTTTTTTTCAGTATCCGCGTCTGAAGGGGCTTCAGCACGTCTGTATTCGGCCCGTAAAGTACCTCGTACCCTTCGGGAACCGCCACTGTCTCCGGCTTTCTGGAGAAATTCTGCAGGAAGAGATACTGAACCGCCTCCGTCTCCCGCAGCGTAACGGAAACACCTTCGGGAACAAACTCCACCTCGCTCCTGACGCCGGCTTCCTCTGCGGCTTTTCCAAAGAAATCACGGTAAAAATCATGCTCCATATCCGCGCACACATAATAGACATGACCTTTTCCACAGGCCTTGTGAGTCAGAGCAGGATATCCCTGATAAAAATCATCTCCATACCGCATCAGGATCTCCGCGTCCCTGAGCTCCACAAGCTCACAGAGATTCCTGCAGACGTAGGTACCGCGGATTCCCAGATGATTGTCCGGCTCCGGGATCACATAATTCTGCTCCCAGTCAAAGAGCGCGTCGATCTCCGCGCTGCGCAGCCCCGCCGCCTCCATAAGTCCGTAGGGAGTTCCTCCCAGAAAGCATCTGTCCGTCTCGTCCACGATCCCCGTCCAGTAGGAAAGCACCAAGGTACCGCCTGCTTCCGCGTACGCTCTCAGCTTTTCCTCATAGCCTTCCTTAAACAGATAGGCCATGGGAACCGCAAGGATCCGGTAATCAGAGAGCTCATGCTCCATAGAGATCACGTCCACATTCAGCCCCTGTTCTCTCAGGGCCCGGTACTGCTTCAATACGCAGTCCTGATAATGCATATCCTCGTTTCTTGGGCCCTGGGCGTCTTTAAGAGCCCAGTCGTTTTCGCGGTCGTAGAGCACCGCCGCCTGACACTTCACATCACTTCCGGCAATCTCCTGGATCTTTTCCAGGACTTCTCCTACCTCAGTAACCTCTCGGAACACCCTTGTATCGGAGCCTCCGTAATGGTCGATCACCGCTCCATGAAACTTTTCTGACGCTCCCCGGCTCTGACGGAGCTGGAAATACAGGACGCTGTCCGATCCATGGGCCACAGCCTGCAGAGAGGCCGCCAGGAGCATCCCCGGCTTCTTCAGCTTATTGATGGGCTTCCAGTTGGTGGCGGAAGGGCAGGATTCCATCAGCAGGAAGGGAGCCTTTTTGATGCCCCGCATAAGATCGTGCTGCATTCCGCTGTCGGCGGCCGTCAGCCACTCTTCTTTTTTATGCCAGCCGGGATAATTGTCCCAGGAAACAATATCCAGAGCCTCCCGGAACTTCTTATAGTCCAGTCCCGCGTAATCGTACATCAGGTTCGCGGTCACCGGAAGCTCTGAACCTCCTTCCCGGAGAGCTTCCGCCTCAGCTTTCAGGAAATCAACTGTGCGGTCTGTAACAAAACGTTTCCAATCCAGATTCAGCGCGTGCAGCTCCCGTTCTCCTCTTGGAGAGGGGCTTTCCACCTGATCGAAGCTTTCGTACCTGTGGCTCCAGAAGGTGGTGCACCAGCGATCGTTCAGATTCTCGATGGTATGATATTTTTCCTTCAGCCATTCCCGGAATTTTTCCTGACAAAGAGGACAGTGACATTCCCCGCCGAACTCATTGGAAATATGCCATAAGATCACTCCAGGATGGTTCCCGAGGCGGCGGGACAGCTCTCTGTCCAGATTCTGAATCTTTTCACGGTAAACCGGCGAGGTATAGCAGTGATTGTGTCTGCCTCCATAGAGATTTCTTTCACGGTTTCCGTTCACCCGGAGCACTTCCGGGTATTTGTCCGCCAGCCATTTGGGACGGGCGCCGGAAGGCGTGGCGAGAATGGTGGAAATCCCTTCCTTCCATAGATTTTCAACAATCTCCTCCAGCCATTCAAAATGGTACTCTCCTTCCCTGGGTTCCAGCACCGCCCAGGAAAAAATCCCAAGAGACACGGTATTGATATGGGCCTTTTTGAAATATTCAATATCTGTTTTCAGTATATCCGGTCTGTCCAGCCATTGCTCCGGATTATAGTCTCCTCCGTGAAGGAATCTTCCGTATGTGATTTTTTTCTCCATTCTGATCTCCTTATACTTTCTGCGGGCAGCCGCCAAAGACGGCTGCCCGCTGCTCAGTCTGCCCGGAATCCTTTTTACAGTCCCTTAAAGCTGAATACAAATTCCATTTTCTTTCCGGCATCCAGAAGATATTCCTCATGGGTGCGGGCTCCCCATGCGTCGTCTCCGGCAATGCCCATCTGAGCCATCGCCGCGCGCACCACCGTATAATGCACCTGCGGAAGCTCATAAGGATGAACTGCGTTTTCGATTTCATGAGGCGTGTAGGGAAGGGCCGAAAACATCATCGGGCCGCTCTTTTCATCCATTTCAAATAACATTCCCCTGCCTTTTCGGTCGGTCACTTTGGCCCAGCGAACCTCCTCCTTTGCCCCACATTCCTGTGGGATCAGGTACTTAGACATATTATCGGAAACCATGTTCTGATAGATGCCCAGCTTCGCGCCCTTCTTCCGGTCCGCATAGGTTTCCTCCGGCCCCAGGCCGTACCATTCCACATGGTCATAATCCGCGTTGAATTTGAAGATGACGCCGAATTCCGGCATATCTCCCAGCTCCTTCACAGGATCGTAGGAGAGCGTGGTCTTTACTCGTCCATCTCCCGATACTTCATAGGAAAGCCGGCACTCTGCCGCCGGGGACGTAGGCAGGATATAAGTAAAGGTAACCTTTACCGTCTTTTCGCCCATTTCCACCTCAGGCGCGTTGGAAGGGCCGTAGGCTCCCTTTCTGTACTCCTTATGGCTCAGATACATACTTGCGATCTTCCACTGGGCATAACGCATAGGCATCTGATTGCCTTCATCATTGTCTGTGGGCGCCCTCCAGAAATTTGGCCTGGGAATGGCCTCGATCATCTCTCTTCCCGCGTACCTGTAGGATACCAGACCGCCGTTCAGGACAGAGAACATCACCTCGAAATGCTCTCCTCTTACGCCGATATTGTGATTGCTTCTGATCACCTTCATATTCTCTGTACATTCACGCCTGTTTTCCTTGATCTGGTAAATATACTGTCCAAAAGCCACCTCATGTCCCCGGGAGGCCCATACTTTATCTTCTTTCAGATGGAAGGAAACCGTAACCGCGTATTCGCCCGCTTTTTCCTCTTTTGGAAGGGGAAGCGGGTATACCTTTTCACTGAGAGGCTCCACAGCCGTCTCCATGGAAGCGCTGCGAATCTGTCTTCCATTTCTCAGGACCGTCACTTTGCAGTCATAAATATCCGTGTTTACAAAGAGATTTTTGTTGATAACCTTTACGGAGTCCTCCGCTACCTGCGCCGTAATGTTCTGGTAGTTGAATTTTACCTCCTGCATTTTGGGAGAGGGTTCCCTGTCTCCTCCGTACGCGATGCCGTTGCCGCTGAAATTGTAGTCCGTGGGTCTCTCTCCGAAATCGCCGCCATAGGCCTGGAACTCTTTTCCGTAACGGTCTTTTTTATAAATGGACTGGTCGATATAATCCCAGATAAAACCGCCCTGATATTTTGGCTCCGTATCGGTCAGATCCGTATATTTATGCATTGCGCCGCAGGCGTTTCCCATAGCGTGGGCGTACTCGCAGCAGATGAAGGGCTTGCTGTCGTCCTTTGCCAGAAACTCTTTGATTGCCTCCGCGGACGGATACATCTGGCTTTCCATATCGCTGGTGTCATTGTAGGATCTGTCGTGGAACAATCCCTCATAGTGTACCAGACGGCTGGAATCTACTCTGCGGAAAAACTGCGACATTTCATAAATATCCCGGCCTCCGAAGGACTCATTCCCGCAGGACCAGATCAGGATTGCCGGATGGTTCTTATCTCTCTGGTACATGGAGTTGGCGCGGTCGAGCATCATATCCAGCCATTCCGGTTTGTCATGAGGAACCACATATGTATAATCCTTTGTAAGCTCCGCCACATCCCAGGAGCCGTGGGACTCCAGGTTTGTCTCATCGATCATATACAGTCCGTACTCGTCGCAGAGCTCATAGATCAGAGAGCCGTCGGGATAATGGCAGGTACGGATCGCGTTGATGTTATTCTGCTTCATAATCCTTAAATCCTTGCGCAGCTCCTCCTCAGAAACCTGCCGCCCGGTAACAGAGCTGAATTCATGACGGTTGACGCCCTTGAACACGATCCTTTTTCCATTCAGGAGCATAAGCCCGTCCTTCATCTCAAATCTGCGGAACCCTGTTTTCTGCGGAATGATCTCCTGAAGACTGCCGTTACCGTCAAAGATCTCCAGCACAAGATCGTATAGCTGAGGATCCTCCGCGCTCCACAGTGCCGGAGCCTCCACTTCCCCGCGGAAATGTCCCTCGCCGTTCAGATCCGCTTCCGCTTCTAAAATTACCGCCCCGTCTTTTGAGAGAATCATTTTCGCTTTTCCGCTGCCCCAGGTCTTCAGATCCACCTCAAGAGATGCTTTTTTCAATGTTTCGTCGGGAACTGCGCTGATCCGGAGATCATATACATGTACGTCAGGCACGGTATAAAGATAAACGTCCCTGTAAATGCCGGAAAAACGGTAAAAATCCTGATCCTCGCACCAACTGCTGGAGGTCCATTTGAACACCTGGGCCGCCAGCTTATTTTCCCCGTCCTTTACATATTCTGTCAGTTCAAATTCCGACGGTGTGAAGGAATCCTCGCTGTATCCCACAAAATGTCCGTTCATCCACAGAGCAAGGCCGCTTTCCGCTCCCTGGAAGGATATAAACAGCCTTTTTCCCTTCATCTCCTCCGGAACTGTAAAATACTTCACATAGCTTGCCACGGGATTAAAATACTCAGGGATCTCTCCCGGATGAATATCCTCCCTGCCCTCCCAGGGATACTGCACATTGGCATACTGGGGAGCGTCATAGCCTTCCATCTGGATATGGGCGGGAACATAGATGCTCTCCCAGCTCCCGCAGGAATAATCCTCCCTCTCAAATCCCTGAACAGTGGAGCCATAATTTCTGGCATAATGGAATTTCCACAAGCCGTTCAGACTATGACGGAACTTTGTCTCTCCTTCCCGGATCTCCTGCTCCGAAGCAAAATATAAATGATCAGAGTGAGCCTCCATTCTTCCGTCACAAAAGTATTGAGGATCCTTCACCTTCCGATAGTCAAACGTTCTCATATCATTGTCCTCCTTGTATAAATAAAGAATGCTCAATGCGCATCCTCGCGAAGCGTTTTGATTCACAGGTCACGAAGTTTTCTATGAATCGAAAATGCCCTCCGGTTCCGGGAGAGCATTTTTGAAATTATACTGCCTGTGTGAAAGCAGCTTTTATTTTACCGCACCGGTAATACCTTCTGCAAACTGTTTCTGCAGTACGAAGAATACGACCATAGTCGGGATGGAACAGAAAAGTACGCCGCACATCAGCATACCGTAATCTGTCACATAACCCGTGATCAGGTTCGCGATCAGCATCGGCATGGTAATCGCGTCATTGTCGGTCATGATTACCTTTGGCCACAGATATGCGTTCCAGGCATTCATAAACGTAATAACCGCGGCGGCCGCATAGGTAGATTTCATAGTCGGCATGAACATCTTGAAGAAGATCATAACCTCACTCAGCCCGTCTATTCTGGCAGCCTCAATAATATCCACCGGGAATGCCCTGGCGTTCTGCCGGAACATCATGATCATAAATGGCGTCGAGATAACCGGAAGGATGAAGCCCACCGCCGTATTCAAAAGACCCGCTTTCGAGAACATCTGGAACAGCGGAACCATGGTCGCCACCTGAGGTACCATCATCGCCAGAAGCAAAATAGAAAACAGACGGTCTTTTCCTTTGTCGTGATAAACCTCAAATCCATATCCTGCGATAGAACAGATCAGAAGACAGATCACAGTAGTCAGGATCGCATAGAAAAATGAATTCCAGAGAGATTTCCACAGGGGCTGCTGCGCCACAAGATTGTTAAAGTTCTCCATAAAATGGGAACCCGGAAGCAAACGTCCGCGTGATACATCCGTAGAGGTATTCGTGGCTGCGGAGATCATCCAGTACAGCGGGAATACGGAAATAAATGACACAATGATCAGAAAAATATATGTAGGAATCAATCTTCTCTGAATCGCTGATTTATTTTTTTTCTTAGTCACGCGTATCACCTACTTTCAAATTGATAAAGGCCAGTACAGCTACCATGATAAAGATGATGAACGACATAGCCGCAGCATATCCGAAGTTCGGCACATTGATAAAGCATGTGTTATAAATATAGTGAGACATGGTTATCGTAGTGTTGGCAGGGCCGCCCTTGGTCAGGTTCAGGGACTCGTCGAACAACTGCAGAGTACCGTTGATAGACATAATAAACGTCATGATAATCGTAGGTTTCAGAAGCGGAACCGTAATCTTCCAGAAGGTTTTCCAGCCGTTGGCTCCGTCGATCTTGGCTGCCTCATAAACCGAATATTCGATATTCTGGAGGCCGGCCAGATAAAATACCATGTTATAGCCCGTCCATCTCCAGACGAGAGCTATGATAATAACAATCTTGGCGCTTGCCGAATTGCCCAGGAAATTATATCCGGTATCCAGGATCCCCAGATTGATCAGCACACTGTTGATCAGACCGTCCGTAGCAAACATGGATCGGAAAATCAGGGAATAGGATACAAGGGACGTCGCACATGGAAGAAATACACATGTACGGAAAAGACCTCTGAATTTCAGGTCTTTATTGTTCAGAAGCTGCGCCAGCAGAATTGCCAGCACCAACATGATCGGCACCTGAATGATCAGGTACAGAAACGTATTTCCGATGGACTGCTGGAACACCTTGTCGGCCAGTATACGTTTATAATTGCTGTATACCGGCTCCGCAAAACGCATATTTACTCCGGCGCCTGTCTGGAATGACAGAATAAACGCCCGGATCATCGGGTAAAAGCTCATGACCGCGATCATTATGGAGGCCGGCGCAAGGAAAATCCAGCCCGCAACTCTCTGCTTCGCGATCAGAGTCATGCCTTTTTTCTTGGAATTCACAGGAACTCCCCCTTTCCTATCAGAAGCCTGCAGCACAGAGTCGGGGGACTGCAAGCAGTCCCCCGACTCTATTATCTTCTTACAGTCATTACATTAACATCAGCTCTTACAGCCTGTACTATTCAGTCATTCTAAATGCAAGAGTATCCTGTGCTTCCTGAAGAGCGTCTTCTTTTGCTGTTCCGTTTACAATATTAACAACCGCTGTGTTGACACACTCTCTTGCCTCATAGTGATACGGGGTCTTTGTAAACTCCGGAATATTTGAGGAGTAGTCTACGATTGTTGAGAAGATCGGCTGATCGTTGAAGAACTCACTCGGCTCATTGTAAACTTCGGACTCACCTGCAGGCAGATAGCAAGCGATAGCGCCTGTCTCCGGAAGGATCGCATCATAGAATTCTGTGCTGGAACCGAAGGTGCTTGCAAGGAAGTCTTCCGCAAGCTCTACGTTCTGGCAGTTGGATGTAATATACCAGGAGGATCCCCCGTTGTTCGCGTAATTGGTAGCAGTCTCAACGTCGTCAACCTTAGGCATTGTTGTGATCTCCCACAGGCCCTTCTGATCTTCTGTAGCCATCAGAGTAGCTGTGATCCAGTTGCCGTTTACAACGCCCGCAGCCTCGCCGCTGGTGATAGTGGATACATATTCATCCCAGTTATTTACAAGTTTAACTACATCATTCTTAACAAGGTCAACATAAAGGTCGATACATTTCTCAGCAACTTCGTTTCCAACAATGTAAGCCTCTCCGTCTT
Source organism: Candidatus Blautia faecipullorum (assembly GCA_019115125.1). Lineage (GTDB taxonomy): Bacteria > Bacillota > Clostridia > Lachnospirales > Lachnospiraceae > Blautia_A > Blautia_A faecipullorum. Next base: position 38,676 of record DXEG01000024.1, on the reverse strand, counting down.
CATTTACGAAGTTCGCGCCGCAGGACTGAATCATCATCATCAGAGTATCGCCGCCGTTTGCCTCGCTTGTCAGCAGATATTTTCCGGTTTTTTCATGTACGTCTTTTCCGATCTCCATGAACTGTGACCATGTGATATCTGTCAGATCGTCGATAGTGTATCCGGCTTCATCGAGGATATCTGTACGGTAGCAAGCGATAACAGCGCCGTTATCAAACGGAACTCCGTAATGCTTGTCATCCATCATTGAATAGGACTGCTTCAGAGCGCCGAAATCATCCCAGTTGATTTCCATATCGCTCAGATCTGTGAAAGCATCCGGATAGCTCTTCAGATATTTCTGGTAGCTGTTGTCCTGCATCAGAACGATGTCCGGCAGTGTGCTGTAGTCACCTGCGTTAGCCGCTGTGGTCAGCTTGGTCTGGCAGTCGTCGGATGATGTTTCAATAACTTCGACCTCAAAGCCCTCATGATCAGCCGCATACTGCTCAGCAGCCATCTCAATAGCTTTGATATTGAAATTCGGATCCCATGTCCATACAGTAAGCTTGTCGCCGCCTTCTTCAGCAGATACAACTGTAGCCCCCCCTACGAAGGACGCTGCCATCACACCGGCCATCAGCATTGTAAGTAACTTTTTCTTCATATAAATACCCTCCTTTTGAAAAAAGCTTTTTGCTTTTTATTCATGCATTTATGTAGGTATTATAGCATCAGAAAAGAATGAATAGTATGCATAACCGTTCATATAATGTGCATTTTCAACCTTCCTGTTAAAAATGCACTATCTTTCTGTTTTTTTATATACTTTTTTGTTCATTTTACATCTTATCATTGTCTTTTTGCTGAAGCATCCTCTGTTTTTTTCGACATTTTTCATATTGAAACGCTGTACGGAGGGCTGTTCTCCTGTTTTTTTCAGCGCTTAATTCCAGTTTTAAATCTGTTTATTCATATATTCTTCATGACTTTGTGCAAAAAACTTTAGAGGGATACATGCTTTTTAATACCTGAAGCATTTCCTCCGTAAGATCAAGAAGAAGCTTGATCTTCTTCCCGTTCTCCTCAATGATCATAGTATAATATGGAATATTGTCGTCATAGGAGGTGTAATCATATTTTTTCAGCTTTATGGTTCCGCCGTCTTTTCTGTACTGAGCCACCGCCTGGTGCCAGTTGGGAGCCGTCACCTCCATGGTTCTGAGATCAAGATCATGGGCTGTTTTTCTGTATTTCCGTCCGTAGATCACATCTATCACAAGGCTGTTGTCCTCCATGGTATATTCGTAATCCCTCTGACTGAGAATATCATAGACAAAATACAGCCCGGCGCAGAGAAATCCCGCCAGCATAAAGGCCTGAGAGATCATGATCCCCATCAGCACAAAAATCACCGCAAAAAACACCATCGACTTTCTCAGCACGCCCGACATGCTTTTTTTCTTCCTGGACACCTGCTCCACAATTCTGTAGCTTACCATTTCTACCATCCCTCCTCTGAATGAATATCAAATTTCAACAACTGTCTCTCATAATGCTCCGGTTTCTTCCTCCATTCCATAGGCGTCGTCCCCATGATCTGGCGGAAATTCCTGTTAAATGTGGAATTTGTAGTAAAACCGCATTTATGCGCGATATCCGCCACCGACTCATCTGTTTTTTTCAGATGCTCGCAGGCGGCCTGGACTCTGACTGTGTTAATATATTCCAGAGGCCCCATATGCATATAATCCGAAAACAGTCTCCTGAAATGCGTCTCGCTCATATGACAGTACCGGGCGAGATCTTCTACCCGGATATCTTCCATATAGCACCGGGAAACATAATCGAGGGCTTTGGAGATCATATTCGTAACTCTCCCGCTCTCTTCCGTCTCTTTTTCATCCGACGGCCTGTTGATCCGGGCGGTTTCAGCAAGCAGTGATAAAAGAACGCCGCAGGCCTCCTCCAGATAAAATTCTTCGGACTTCCGCATGATATCCAGAATTTTCAGTATTTTCGCCGCCATTGTCCCATACTCGGCCTCATTCAAAAACAGCGCTCTGGAATTAATCCTGCGGATAAGCTTTTCCGCTCTCACCGGATTATCGTCTATCTTGCGGAGAAATTCTTCCACATCAATAAACAGATACTCCCACCGGCTTATATTATCCTGGTCACTGTTTGTAGTGTGCGGATAATTCCGGGGAATGACGGTGAAGTCACGATCGGAAAACCGAACCTCCTCCTCACCCAGTGTTATTGTCCCCCTTCCCTCGTAACAGAAGCCCACCTCCAGATAATTATGAAAATGAAGATAATCAATATCCCTTCCGTAATTCTGCACCCACTTCTCCCCAAGCAGGGCCAGCACAGGGCTTCCTGACGGCATTTGATAATAGCGGAATTCCATTTTAGGTTTTTTCTTTTTTTTACTCATACGTTCCGCCCGCCTTTTCTATCATTTTACAGGCTTTCTTTTTCCAGGCTCCCGAATAATAACGCACGGCGCCTACAAGCATAGCGCACAGCCAGGTCAGCGGGGACACGAACCACAGACCTCTGTATCCGAACAGATACGGCAGAAGAAACGCGCAGCCAATCCTTGTGACTACTTCGCTGACGCCCATCAGAACTGTCACCGCCACATCACCGGACGCGCGGAGAATATTATGGTAGACTACCAGTATCCCCCCGGCCAGGAAAAACGCTGAAAAAATATGCATATATTCTGTTCCATAGCCAATGGCTTCTTCATTCTGAGTAAAGGCTCTCATGATCATTTCCGCGAAGACGAACACCAGCACGCAGAAAATACCGTAGCAAATGACATTCATCAGATAGGCGCTGCGCACGCCCTTTTTTACTCTTTCAAAATTGCCCGCGCCTACATTCTGTCCTGTAAAGGTACCCAGAGCCGAGCCTATGGCGTCCGCGAGCTGGAAGCCCAGCCCTTCCACCTTCATGCAGACTCCGTAAGCCACCACCATCACGGTTCCGTAGGTATTGATCACTGCCTGGAGGGTCATATCGGAGATAGATATAATACTCATCTGCAGTCCGGTAGGAAGTCCGTAGCGCAGCACCTGCCCCACAAGATATCCCTCAGGCCGGCAAAAAATCTTCGTTCCCTTCAGGAACGGCAGAATTTTAAAGGCATAAGCCACGCACAGTACGCCTGAGATAAGCTGCGAAAGCACAGTAGCAAAGGCCGCACCTGTCACGCCCATGGGGATCCAGGACACAAAGGCGATATCCAGGATCACATTCAGAATACTGGAAAGCACCAGGAAAAACAGCGGAACAGCGGAGTTCCCCAGAGCCCGCAGCACCGCGGAAATAAAATTATAGAGCATAGTTGCGGCGCAGCCCAGGTAGATCACAAGAAGATAGTCTCCCGCCTGGCCCATCAGCTCTTCCCCTGTCTGAAGAATACGAAGGAAGGGTTCCACCGTAGCCGCCCCAAGAACTGTGACCAGTACGCTGACCCATATAGCCACATGAGCTCCGGCCGTAAAGGTCTCCCTGATCCTGTCCTTCCGGCCCGCGCCGTAATACTGAGAGATCACCACACTGACGCCTGTAGTGACCCCCATCATAATCGAAAACATCATATACATGGCGCTTCCCGCGATACTGACCGCGGCCAGCGCCTGGTCGCCCAGATATCTTCCCACAATATATGTATCCGCAAAATTATATACTCTCTGGCAGATCATCCCGAACAGGATCGGCAGCCCGAACACGGTCATCTGCTTCAGCACAGGCCCTTTTGTCATATCCATGACCGCCTGGCCGCCGCTTGCTCCTGTATTTTCTTTTTTTAAATTTTCTTTTCTCAAAGCCTCATTCTCCTCCGTATACGCCCTCCGTCGCTTTCAGTCATTTTTCCTGGCAGCACCGAATTGTCAAAGTCAATTTTACCAAATCTCCCGGCTTTTATCCACTGTATTTTGGAAGATTTGTGTCCGGCTAACCGGACAAAAAAACAGGAAGTCCTTTTCAGGATTTCCCGCCCAATAGTCCTGTCGCGAAAAAAACGTAGCTTGCTTTACAGATCAAGTCTCATATAAATTCCGTCTTTCATGGGGCTGTTATTGTATTTTTCGATTTCATAAAATCCCAGTCTTTTATACAATCGAACGGCGCTCTCCAAAAAGGGCAGCGTATCCAGATACAAATGCCTGTAGCCGATCTCGCCGGCGTCCTCTTTGATTCTTTGTATGAGAAGGCTTCCGATATGCTGTCCCTGGAACTCCGGGCGGACATAAAGGCGCTTGACCTCGCCGGACTTCTTGTTCAGCGGTTTGAGGCCGATACAGCCGGCCGCTTCCCCGCCGCAGTAGGCCACATACAGCCGTCCTTCCGGCAGCCCGTATTTGTCTTCAAGATGTGTCAGTTCCTCATCATAATTTTGGATTTCAAGATACTCTTTGATTGAAGGCTCCCCCTTTATGAGCATTTCCGTATATTCCGAAAACAGCGCGCCGATCTCCTCTCTGTCATATGTAGATACAATTTTTATTTCCATACTTCCACTCTCCTGATTAAGTAATATTTTTCCGCTGATACTATTTTCCGCGCCTCAGCATTCTCCGGCATAATAGGCGGCAGCGTCCCGGAAAAATGAAAGAGCAGCCTCATTCCCCGAAAAAATGAAAGCTGCTCTTTATTTTTTTCAGATCATCCGGCTTTTATCTGGTTACGATATCTACCGGGACATTGAAGATCTTCGCCACTTTGAGAATGGTGTCAATGTGTCTTCCTGTAGCGGCCGCAAAATGATGGGTGGGGCCGCACTCGCTCCAGCGGTTTACAAACTCCCTTGCTCCGCAGGTAAACCGGGTTCTCATATTGGTATCGCCGAAGGAAAGAATCTTTCCTTCCTCGTTCACACCTTCAGCCACGATAAACTTAAAGTGTCCGTCGCCGTCCTGGGTGATCGCGAGATATGTAACAGGGCCTGTGTACGGATAGAACTGCGTCAGATATCCGCCGCCGGTCTTGCCGTGGAAAACCTTTACGATCTTCATGGTAGGCTTCTTATCGGAAATATCAGCGTCTCCTGAACCGCTGTGTCCAATAATCGCGATATCGTCGTTAAAATCGATAGAATACATCTCCGCAAGCTGTCCGGTTCCGGAAATGGTCTTGAGGATACTCATTGCCATGGCAACCTTCATATCTCCCTCAACCGCGCAGGCTGTTCCCTGTTTGATCAGCATGGAGAATGCCGGGATCAGCATACTGTCAAGGACTCCGGCCTTGCCCTGAGCAAATCCGTCATAATGGGAAGCGATCAGACCGAGCTTCTCGTCCTTCACCCATTTTTCAAAGGCAACTACATATTTTGCCATTTCCCATACTTCCTCGATGCTTCCGCCGCCCTCGATGTCAAAGGTGTCCAGAATATCCTGGGCTTTGGCCCGGATCGCATCCTCGTCTGTAATATCGTCCGCGATTGCCCACATTTTTTCCCAGTCAAACTGTTTGGTGTACAGATGCATTCTTCTGTACAGATTGGACTCGTCGATGTAGAGATCCATCATTCCGGGATATGGTCTTCCGATCTGCGCGATATTGGTATCGCGGAATCTTCTTCTCACCTGAGCGGCTTTGCACCAATCCTCCAGCTCCGCCTGAACCGCGGGATCTCCTCCCTCTACAACACCGGTGATCACCGCGTGTCTCTTGCCGTATCTCTCAAGATCCGCCACCATCTCGCCTACCGCGCCGCATGCGTAGCCTTCTCCCAGCCAGGTAGCGATATCCGTATGGTCATAATCAAGGGCTTTCAGCTTCTGGATATTCACGAGAACCACCGGAACGTCCAGATCCTTCACTGCCGGAAGCATATTGTAGGATGTGGCATAGGTCAGAAGCTGCATAAATACAAGATCCACATCTGCCGCACGGAACAGGTCTCCCGCCGCCTGAGACTGCTCCTTCGTTGTGACCATACCGCCGTCAATAAGCTCTACGGTATCGGGAAGCGACTTCTTAAACGCGTCGTACTGAGCCTCAAATTCCGGTACCAGAGACGGGAACTGAGGCAGGTACGCGCCTAATGCTATCGAAAATACACCTACTTTTGCTTTTGTATCAACTAACATAACATACCCTCCGATTTTGTTTATATTTCAGCAATAATGCCTGAAAATATTATACACTGCCGTCCACTTTATCTGCAATATAAATAAATGAAAAATTTGGCCGTTTTTACGTTACAGCGGCGCCTGACATGCTCTGTCCAGTATTTTCTCATAGGCCACTCTTTCGTCGCCTTCATAGCTGATCACGCCGCATTTTATAAACCCGTTTTTTTCCATGACATGCTGCATCCGCTTATTGTCGAAGCCTGTGTCCATCCGGATCACACAGACGCCTTTCTCCAGACATAATTTCTCTATTTCATAAAAAATAACTTTTGTCAGTCCCTTTCCCCGGAACTGCCCGGCAAAAGCCAGGCGGTGCGCCGCGGCGTAGGGCATGTCTGATTTCCACGCTCCTTTTATATCCGCATAAGCGGGCTCGCCTTCAAAATCCACGCTTACATAAGCCGCCGGATTCTTGTCTGCTTTTAATAAAAATCCTCGTTTTTTCTCAATATCTTCCCGAATGGTATCCATGGACGGATAGTCGTCTGTCCACTGTATGAATCCCTGTTCACGCTGAAATTCTCTTCCTGCTCTCAGGATTTCCATGCAGATTGCCAGTTCCTCTGTCCTTGCCGGTTCTAATGTATACATTGCATTTTCCTTATCTTTTTTGTATTTTCTAAATGATTCAGCCGCTGCCTGTCCGCAGTCTTGTCCCTGTACCGCGGCTCTGTGCATGTTCTGTCTTCCTCTTTTCAAAGAAATCTCCGGGCTATTCCGCCGATCCGGAGCCGGAAGCTTCCTCCTCTTCCCGGTCCTCTTCCTTATCCACAAACTTTTTCCGGTAATTTTCCATACAGTGTTCGATCACTCCCACCGCGTCGATAGGCCCCCCGAACTCGCTCACTGTAGTACTCTTGCCTTCCAGGCTTTTATAAATTGTGAAAAAGTGCTTCAGCTCCTCAAAAATATGCTTTGGAAGCTCTTTGATATCCGTATAGCCCATATAAGTAGGATCGCTGTAGGGAATGGCGATGATCTTTTCGTCGCCCATACCGCCGTCCTCCATCTTCATCACTCCTATGGGATAGCATCTGACCAGTGTCAGCGGCTCAATCGCCTCAGAGCACAGCACCAGAACGTCCAGGGGATCTTTGTCATCCCCGTAGGTTCTGGGAATAAAGCCGTAATTCATCGGATAATGGGTCGCCGTGAACAATACCCGATCCAGCAGCAGAAGGCCTGTCTCTTTATCCAGCTCATACTTCTTGTTGCTTCCCTTGGGAATTTCGATCACGGCCATAAAATCCGTAGGATAAATTCTTTCTTCATCAATATCATGCCAAATATTCATTTCTACACCCCTTTGCAGAAGCAGGGGGCCAGGGACGCCCGCCTGTTTCAGATTATTCTTTTCACCAGCCCCATGGATACCAGTCTTATCTCTATATTATACGCAGGCCCGTTTCTTTTCAACCATCTTTTTACTATATAGATGATATTGGGACATCCAAAAACAGAAGGCGGACAGACCCACAGATCCATCCGCCTTCTGTTTTTTATCCTGATATTTTTCAGAAAAGCCCGCCGATGAGATAAACCGCAAAGGCCGCCAGCCACGCGATCACACATTGTCCTATGACTACTCCGGCGGCCCATCTTCCTCCCAGCTCTCTTTTTATGGAAGCCACCGCGGCAACACAGGGCGTATAGAGAAGACAGAACACCAGAAGGCTCACTGCTGAAAGCGGCGTGATGGACGCCAGAAGAGCCTCCGTACTTCCAAAAAGGACAGACAGGGTGGAAACCACGCTCTCCTTTGCCATAAAGCCCGTAATCAGAGCGGTAGAAATCCGCCAGTCTCCGAACCCCATAGGCGCGAACACCGGCGCGGCCACGCTGGCCACCATGGCGAGAATACTGTCTTTTGAATCGCTTACCACATTCAGATGCCCGTCAAAGGTCTGCAGAAACCATATGATGATCGTCGCCAAAAAAATAATCGTAAATGCTCTCTGGAGAAAATCCCTGGCCTTATCCCAGAGAAGGTGGGCGACGTTTTTCGCTCCGGGAAGACGGTAATTGGGAAGCTCCATAACAAAGGGCACCGCCTCTCCGCTGAACATGGTTTTTCGAAGCAGAAGAGCCATCAAAATTCCCATTACGATTCCGCCGAAATACAGCAGGATCATCACAGCGGCCCCATAATCCGGAAAGAAAGCCGCCGTAAAAAAGGCGTAGATCGGCAGCTTGGCCGAACAGCTCATAAATGGCGTAAGAAGAATGGTCATGCGGCGGTCGCGCTCGGAAGGAAGCGTTCTGCTGGCCATCACCCCCGGCACCGTACAGCCGAATCCGATCAGCATAGGAACGATACTTCTTCCGGAAAGTCCGATCTTACGAAGGAGCTTATCCATCACAAAGGCCACCCGGGCCATATAGCCGCTGTCCTCCAGAAGCGAGAGGAAGAAAAACAGCGTTACGATAATAGGGAGGAAGCTCAAAACGCTTCCCACACCGTTAAAAATACCGTCGATCACCAGCGAATGAAGAGCGCTGTTGACGTTTGCCGCCGACATCCAGGAATCTACCAGACCGCCGAGAGCCGTGATCCCCATATCCAGGATATCCGCGAGAAAAGCGCCGATCACACCGAAGGTCAGATAAAACACAAGAGCCATAATCCCCACAAAGCAGGGAATCGCCGTGTACTTTCCGGTAAGGATCCTGTCTATCCTCAAACTTCTGATATGCTCTTTGCTCTCCCTGGGCTTTACTACGGTTTCATCGCAGACTCTCTCAATAAAATCAAACCGCATATGGGCGATAGCGGCGGAACGGTCCAGACCTCTCTCGTTTTCCATCTGGGTGACAATATGCTCCAGGGTTTCCTTTTCATTCTGATCCAGATCCAGCTTTTCGAGAATAAGGGAATCTCCCTCCGCCAGCTTCGCGGCTGCGAACCGCGCAGGGATCTGCGCCTTTTTCGCGTGATCCTCAATGAGATGCATGATCGCGTGGAGACATCTGTGAACCGCGCCTCCGTCCTCCTCCGCGTCGCAGAAATCAATTTCCTCCGGACTTTCCTGATATTTGGCCACATGGAGAGCATGGGCCACCAGCTCGTCGATTCCTTCATTTTTTGCCGCGGAAATCGGCACCACAGGAATCCCCAGCATCTCTTCCATCCTGTTAATACGGATGGAACCTCCGTTTTCCCTCACCTCATCCATCATATTCAAGGCCAGGACCATGGGAATATCCAGCTCCATAAGCTGCATGGTCAGGTAAAGATTCCTCTCAATATTGGTGGCGTCCACAATATTGATAATTCCCCTTGGATGCTCGTTCAGAACGAAATTTCTCGTCACGATCTCCTCGCTGGAATAGGGGGACATGGAATAAATTCCGGGAAGGTCTGTCACAAGCGTGTTTTTCTTCCCGCGGATGATCCCGTCCTTTCTGTCCACCGTGACGCCGGGAAAATTCCCCACATGCTGGCTGGAGCCTGTAAGCTGATTAAAAAGCGTGGTCTTTCCGCAGTTCTGGTTTCCCGCCAGAGCGAAGGTCAGCGTCTCTCCCTCGGGAAGCGGATTCTCATTCTCTTTGAAATGATACTTTCCGCCCTCTCCAAGTCCGGGATGGGGAATCAGCTTTTTCCCCTCCGGAAGACTCGATTTCTCTTCACCTGTTTTCTTCTCCGCGTCTCTGATGTTTTCAATTTCTATTTTTTCCGCGTCGGCAAGCCTCAGCGTCAGCTCGTAGCTATGGATCCTGAGCTCCATTGGATCGCCCATAGGCGCGTATTTCACCATGGTCACATCACCCTTGGGTATCAGCCCCATATCCAGGAAATGCTGCCTCAGGGCTCCCTGGCCGCCTACAGACTTTATGGTCGCCGTCTTCCCGATAGGAAGGTCTTTTAATGTCATCTTTTGTCTCCTCTTTCCTGCTCGTTTCTCTAAAGTAAGCCTAAGCTAATTGAAAAAATTTGTCAATAGGATTGAGGATTTTTTTGCAGCACGATCCGGACTCTGGTTCCAAGCTGCGTCCGGGACAAAATCTCAAAATATCCCCGGTGCTTGTCCACGATCCATTTGGCAATGGCAAGCCCCAGCCCTGTTCCCTGGCAGGACCTCACCTCGTCAGCCCTGTAAAAGCGTTCAAACATATGCGCCACGTCGGCCTCCGCCATACCGATTCCCATATCCTGAACCTGAAGATAGGCTTCCCCCGCCCTCGTCCGCCCTAGGCTCAGCACGATCTCGTCTCCCTCGCGGGTATACTTGGAGGCATTGTCCGTCAAAATACGCACCGCCTGCTTCAGAAGAGCGCTGTCCGCTGTCACCAGAGTCTCCTCCGTTGGTTTCATGAAACGGTAGATATGTTTTTCATCAATCATCAGAGATTCTTCATAAATCTCCTCCATAAGCTCGTTTAAAGACACCTTCTCCAGATTCAGCCTTGTTTTTCCGCTGTCGCCTCTCGCAAGAAAGAGAAGCTGCTCCACCAGATATTTCATATGTCCGGACTCATGCCGGATGGCTTCTATGGATTCTTTTAGTACCTTCTCGTCCCTGCTCCCCCATCTGGCAAGCATGTCGGCATAGCCCTGTATCACCGCGATAGGCGTCCGCAGCTCATGAGAGGCGTCGTTGACAAATCTCGCCTGCTGCCTGTAGGAATCTCTCATCCGCACCAGCAGATTATTCATGGCGGCTTCGATTCCCTGCAGGTCAGAATCCCCAAAGGAAAGCAGCTCTGATTCCTCCGGCTGCAGACTTGAAATCGCTTCCTCGATCTGCTGATATTTGTCCTCGGAAAACGTCATTTTGCTTAGCTCGTCAGCTTTCAGCGCGATTTCGTTGATAGGCGCGAGAATACGCCGGATACTCTGCTCCTCTTTTGCATAATCGCCGCAGAGACCCAGGATCTGGATCACCAGCACCACGGCAAGAAAAATCCCGATTACCAGCAAAGTATGGTATACCGGAATATCCATGAGTTTTTTGCCGCCGCCGTCCTTTATTACATAGGCCAGCTTCTTCAGGGAAGGAAAATGCTCGAAGCTTCTCTGGCGTCCTGCCTCCAGAGCTCCCAGCCGGGTGATCTCCTGATCGATCAGCCACCCGACGCTGAGCACAGCAAAAAGGAAGAAATCCCAGCTCAAATATATGGCAATCTTTCTTCCTGTCCAACTGAGATGCAGCTTCCTTACAATCGAAGTCATTCTTTTCGTTTCGGTAGTTCCTCTGTTTTCGTCCATATCTGAAACCTTACTCGTCCTTGATCACGTAGCCCACTCCACGGACCGTCCGTATCATTTTAACGGAATATACCTCGTCTATCTTGGAGCGGAGAAAACGTACATATACGTCCACCACATTCGTCTCGCCCATATAGTCATATCCGCAGACCTTTTCCAGAAGGGTTTCACGGGAAAGAACAATATCCTTGTTTTCCAGAAGCGTCTGCAGCATTTTAAATTCCCGGTTGGTAAGGTGTATCTCCTGCCCCTCCCAGGTCACCTGATGGCGCTTCTCCGAGAGGGACAGCTTACCCCAGGTATAATTGCCCGGTTCCGCCGCCCGGGCCGGAGACGCCGCGGTCGTCCCGTGAAGCTTCAGGGCCACGCGGATCCGCGCCAGCAGCTCTTCTATGGCAAAAGGCTTTGTGATATAATCAATGGCTCCCGCGTCCAGTCCCGCCACCTTATCCATCACCGCGTCCCTGGCAGTGAGAAGGATCACCGGCGTCGTGTTTTTTTCCTGCTGAAGCCTTCTCAGAACCTCCAGCCCATTCAGGCCGGGAAGAAGAATATCCAGCAGGATCAGGTCGTATCCGCCGTTTTCCGCCATATGAAGTCCTTCTCTTCCGTTTCCGCTTTTGCTGACCTGGTAGCCTTCGTGGAGCAGCTCCAGCTCCACGAATCTTGCCAGCTTTTCTTCATCCTCAATGATCAGAATATGCGCTCCCATGGGACGTCTCCTTTTCTCCGTCATCTTTTTGCCTTTATCGGCGCTCAGAATGTTTTTCCTCTGAGGCTTACAGCTTCTCGTATCCGTCCTTTACCCTGTCCGCCAGATCGCTGGCTTTATCCATGGCCTTATTCACTCCGTCCAGGTTATCTTTTCCCTTAAAGGAATAGCGGCACTCAAAGAACAGGGCCACGATCATCACCGGGATCAGCAGCTTCCAGGTAAACAGAAGCAGAAGCGCCAGCGCCCACACCGGCATGTGGAAGATTTCCTCGTCTCTTCTTGTGATGTAAAAAGAGTTGTCCTTACTTTTCTGAAGGAGTATTTTCGCAAAACGGCTGAGCTTCTTAAAAAAGCTTTCGCTTCCTGTCTCCTCCTGCTCCTGCACCTTATCCTTTACCGAAACATACTGCGTCTGCTCCTCATAATTGGTGGTGTACGTCTCCTGGGCCGGGGATTTCACCTTGCCCTGTTTTTCCAGATACACCATCGCGTCCAGAAGATCCCAGCCGGAGGCCTCCAGAGCTTCCTTCGCCTCTTCATAAGTTACATTCGCTCTTTCCCGTAATTTCTCAACCTTTTCTAACTGTTCCATACTTTTCACCTTTTCCCTTCAAAGATTTTTTATCTGGAATTTATGTTTTCCCTGTTTACAGTTCATACTTTACCAGAGGATTCTTAATCCATCTTTGAAGGAAGATTAAAACCAAAAAAATATTTTTTCCCGTATTTATGGGCTTTTCCGGTTTTGGTTGTGACTAGTATGTGACTAATCAGAATTTTATTATAATTTCCAAAACTTAATTAATCAACAAGAAGATGATACAATATGTCCCTCACGGCAAACGCATAAATGAATTATGAGCGTCTCATCCTTTGGACGATATTTTAGTTGAGAGCTGCATTCATGCGTTTGCCGTTTCATGCTCCGCAAAATAGATTGTATTCTTTTGATATCTGTGATACTGTGTAAGTATCACAGAAAGAAATATCAAGGAAGGAGTGATTCTCAGTGAAAAAGAAACTCACCAAGTTGTTGATCGGTGCTTTTGCTCTTGCCATGGCTGTAATGCAGCCTGCCGCTGCGTTACCTGACACATCGCCGCTGAATACTATTGTTACAGCGGACGCAGCAACGGCCACACCAGGCAAAGTCAAACTGAAGAGCATCAAGGCAGTCACCAACAACAAGATCCAGATCAGCTGGAACAAAACATCCGGCGCAACACACTATCGTATCTTCTACAAACAGTACGGCGCGAAGAGATGGACCGTACTGAAGACAACAAATGCGGATACTACATCCTACACTCATATCTCTTCCGCAAAGTATCCTATCAAATGCGGTCAGAGGTATACATACACTGTCCGCGCATATAACAGTACAACCAAGAAATGGGGAAGCTATGATACAAAAGGTCTAACTACCAGGACGGCGCCGACCACCGTTGCATTAAAGAATGCAAAAAGGAATTCTAATAATACGGTAACAGTATCCTGGAATAAAGCCTACGGCGGAAATTACTACAGGATATACCGTAAAACACCCGGTTCCGGCTGGAAACTTATTGCCACCGTAAGATCCAATGTCTTATCCTATACAGACCGGAACCCGGTAAAAGGCCAGAAGAACACTTATACAGTGCGTATGTATAACAGCGCTATGAAAGTTGCCGGCGGCTACAGGGTAGCAGGCATTTCTGTTACAATACCGAAAACAAATACTGCGGCAGTTGGGACACCGGAACTGACCAGTATCAAGTCTGCTGCTTATAACAAAATTACAGTCAACTGGAAAAAAGCCGCAAACGCTACAAACTACAGGATTTACTACAAGATCCCCGGCAGCTCCTGGAAACTGATCGCCACAGTTGGCTCTAACGTAACCTCTTATACCCATACTTCTTCTACACGATATCCAATCCGCTGTGGTCAGAAATATACTTATACAGTAAGGGCTTATAACAGTAATACTAAAAAACTTGGAGGTTATGATGCATCTGGGTTAACTACCTACACTATACCGTCTACTGTAGAATTGAAAGATGCAAAACTCAATTCTGACGGATCAGTAACTATATCGTGGTATGAGGCATATGGCGGTGACTGCTATTACGTATACCGTAAAAATGAAACCAATCCAAACTGGACTCCACTCGCCTGCTACAGTACAATCATAACCAGCTTTACTGATGAAAATCCGGTGGTAGGTGAGAAGAATTGGTATACAGTAAGAAAAGGAGACTTTAAAACAGGTATATATGGGAAACTAAATGAGCCAGGTATTTCTATAGCTGTTCCTCTGGCCAGCCCGGACACGTCGATGGCAGAGGAAATAATAAGACTGACAAATGATGAGAGGGTAAAAAGAGGTTTAGCTCCGCTGCAATACAGTCAAAAATTAAGCGACATTGCAATGAAGAAGGCGCTAAGCTTTAAAGATACCAATATTTTTGGAATAGACTTTAATTATGACATAATCTATCATGGAACATCTTCCGAAGCGATTGTGAACGAGGCGATGGGTCAGTCTTCATACCGTGACTCTATTCTGAATACGGATTATACATATACCGGCGCTGCAGTAAGCATAATCAAAGACGGATCCGTATACTGGATACAGTTATTTGCTAAAGATCTCCCTGATCAGGTGTTTACTATCACGCTTAATCCTAACGGCGGTGCATGTACTGAAAAATATATAATAGTGCCGTCTAATTACCATATTTATCAAAGTGAAATTTTTACACATCATTTCCGCCTTGATTATTATCTGAAAGGATGGGCATATAACGGAAGCATATTCTCATCCTTGCGAGTAGACCGGAATATGACTTTTGATGCAGTTTGGGTGCCAAGATAGTTGAAAGTCAGTCCCGGCTGAAAAATAGAATAAAAATTCGGCTCCTTTTCTTTTCGTTGTATTTTATTCATTCTTGTTTTTTGTCCCCCGCAGCTGACCGCTGCGGGGGATTTTTTTACAATGCAATCAGGTCTTTCCAGGTCGCCGGCCCGCAGATCCCATCCACTTCCAGATAACCATTTCTGGATTTCTGGTACTGTGTCAGCGCATAAATGGTATTTTCGCCAGCAGATCTGTCTAAGGTCAACGCCTTACCGTCCTTACCTTTAAATCCACGGGCAATTAGGATCTCCTGCAAAAGCAATACAGATAATCCAGTGCTGCCGAGCTGTACGATGTCTGGAGTGCAGGTATAACCGGACTTGCCGGATGGTACACTAGCATTGCCAGAACTCCCGGAAGATTCCGTTGCATATTTAGGTCTTGCATATCCACGGATATTTCCATGTCCCACAGCAATAGTTCTTCGGGCTACTGCTTCGCCTTTGTTGCCCTCGATTACAGTGATGGTGCTTCCGCTCACGCTTTCCACATATCCGATATGGTCACTGTAGCCATCATTCGGCTGTGTATTATCTCCCCAGTTGTATACAATAATATCTCCCGGCTTCGGGGTAATAGTACCGTCCTCGATCCAGATTCCTTTTTTCTTAAAAATGTTCACGTGCTCTTCAACGCCGCACTCTGTTCCGATCAGGTCTACTGCACCGGCCTTGATTGCGGCAGCCGATACGGTGGTATCGCACCACTCATCGTCATACTGGACGGCGTATCCCCTTGCTAATGGCTTGTGGCTGTTATACAGGTCTATGATCTGTTTATACTTTCTATTTGCTTCGCTGTATCCCAGCCAGCTTCGCATAATATTTAATATATCCTGCGCTGTTACTCCCATGTTGTCTTCCTCCTTATCTGCATAATCCTTATAGAACACATCCCTGTCAACATTGCCATTGATTCCAGGAATCTTCGCCTTGCTGGAATACTGCCAGCCTACGCCCACAGACGGACGAAGGCGCTCCTGGAGCCAACCGTCGTCATTCGCGGGATACCGGGCGATCCAGAAATCATATTTTTCCTTGGCATCTGCCGGAATTATGTTATTATACCAGTCCATATTGCAGTAGATTCCGAATTTGTAACCTGCTGCCGTCACAACCGACCAAAAAGTCTTGATCATCGTAGATAACATGCTCTCTGACATCTCCCGCTGCTCCGAATATTCCAGATCGAGCCACACAGGGAAGTCCAGTTTTCTGCCCGCCAGGGCATCTACCACCTTTTCAGCTTCTTTTTGGATTTCGGCCACAGATTCAGCATAACTGAGCTTGTAAACTCCGACAGGGATCCCATTATCTACGCAGCCCTTATAATTCCTTTCGAATTTGGAGTCTGTCTTATTGCCTATTTCTGTGATCCTCAGGATAGCAAACCCCATTCCATACTCATTTACAGTTTTCCAGTCAATTTCTCCCTGATAGGAAGAAACGTCAATACCTTTTATTTCCATATCAATTCCTCCCAAAGAAAAAAGAGCCTGTTTCCAGACTCTCTACTTTTTTGAGTTACATATTATTTACTTTTTCCATCAGCGCTTCCTGCAGAACCTGTGAGAAGTTCACTCCCGCTCTAGTCGCAGCTTCGTTCAACCATTCCGGAATGCTTAATGTCTTTTTCACTGCTTTTGAACAATGTTTTCTTCTGTACTCCATCATGTCAAACTCAATCACAACCAAGAAGCCATCTTCCACCTGCATTTTATCCGGTGTGGACATTTCCGGGATTTTCTCTCCATCCCGCTCCATCGTAGTCAAAGACAGCCCAAGGGCTTCCACCGCCATTTCATACGCCTGCTGCATATCGTCTCCCTGAGTCAGACATTCCGGTATATCTGGAAATTCTACCCAGAATCCCCCTTCTTCTGCGGGATGAAAAATAGCTGGATAAAACAATTTGTTCATATTGACACCTCCGTAATATTTGGTAGGCAGGGCTTTATTTCAGCCCCGCCTGTTTCAATATTGCCTGCTCCATTCCCTCTTTCAGGTCTTTGGAGTGATAAGGAATAACTACCGTTCTCCCCGTTTCTTCGCATCTTAGCTTCTTATGAGAGCCATTCTGCCCGATTTCTTCAAAGCCATTCTGCTTCAGAAACTTTATCATTTCTTTTGGAGTCATTGGCATCTTTTGTTTTCTCCTTTCCTTATCATGCTCATATTATATCACGTAATATTACGTATGTCAATGTTTGTTACGTATTTTTATGTATTATTTTCGTCCTTTTTCCCATCCTTATCTAAAAGGTTTCTCATCATTTCATATAGTCCTGTAGACGCCAGCCCAGAAATCATCCCTCCCAGGATCACTTCCGCATTGATCCCCGGCCAGTTGATCACTGCATTGATGATTGTCCCCAGGATCAGCATTGACAGCGGTATGTACTGGTTTCCAAGCCAGTCAAATATCTTTGCGTATTTCAGGGCAAATCCCACACAGAGGCAGATCCCCATAGTCACTAAATTGATATAATCCGTTAAAAAATTAAGGTCCATCATCCATCCTGCTCCTTTCCTATTTTCGGCTGTGCATTAATTCGCTGATTTTCTCAGCCTCATGCATAGGTATCACTTCAAGGCTGTTCATTGTCGGCTGTACGTCAGAATGCACATACCCATCCCCATCCAATTCCTCATAATCTTTAAAAATTTTCCAGAAAGCTTCTGCTTCCATCTGCGACCATGCCAGCAATGGATTTTTTTCTCTGCTGGCAAAATACCGATAAGACTGCAAGATACGGTCTCTTAACTTGTTCTGTTCCCTCTTCCGGTTCGCTGACTCGATTTCCTCCATCCGTCTGATATTTTTATCCTGGGCTGTTTTTAACGCGTCTATGTCCGCGGTCAGCTTCTTCTGGATATCAATACTCTGCTGTCTCCACCTAGGATACATTTTGATCTGTTCCAAACATTTTTTGATCTCTTCATCTTTTTCCTGCTCCCGGATGGCCTTTTCGGAGAAATATTTCTCTACTTTTTTGTAACATACTACTAAAAAGATCACCGCCGCAAGGAACAGTGCCACTTTTCCAAGAGTGATATTTCCGAATGCCTCTAAAAAATAATCCATTTTTTTCTTCGACCCCTCTAATTATCCCTCAGCGTATTCCTCGCCGGTGATGTCTTTGTACTCTTCTGTAGTGATCTTCCCGGCTGTCACAAATACGGAAACATCCTCTTTGCTGTAGATCCCTTTGTCAAAATATCTTTTTACAATTTTAAACATGTATATTTACCTCCTCATATTCAAATAGTCTGGGAAAGGGCTGTTACCTGGTTCAGCAGAATCTCTGCCAGAACTTCATCTGTTGCATTCTGATTACTCAGGATCTCGGCCTGGTTCAAAAGAATCTCTGCGTTAACAAGATCCTGCTCAGACACCTCTTCCTCTGGTTCTTCCTGTGGTTCCGATGGTTTAGGGGTAAATGTTATCCACTCTCCATTGACATATCTCTTATGTGTCAGGTCAAAATCATCTGCGATCGGAATCATATCCGTTCTGTCTACCTGCCCACTTAGATGACTGTCTCCTATTACTGCTCCTGTTTCAATGATAATCTGCGCATATCGCATCACACATCTCTCCTTTAATAAAATTCAATTACTTGCCAACTGACCTTATGTGGGGACGGCATAATAAGTTCCATACCTTCTTCTGGAGTAATATCATTATCTTTCATATATTGACCAGGATTACATAAATCAACTATATTGAGAGTTTTGTAATCAGAAAATCTAGTTGAATACTCTCCATTTCTGTAATTTGATATAATTTCAATGGTTGACCCAATAGTTAAAAGTGTAGGCGTTAATGATTTAACTATTGCGCAATTCAAAGAGCTATCACTGAAATAAGAATGAGCCCCGTCTATAATAACGTACGTTTTATTTATATCTACCGGATTCAAGTTTATTGTCGTGGGGATAATTTCTGTAAGATAGTCCAAGTTATATCTTCCATTACCAATACTATTGTTCAAGGTTATTGTTCCTTTTATACTAAACGCACTTGCAATCCCCCTCTGTACGCTTTTCACTACTCCCCTGCCTTTGATGATCTCTTCTATTTTTTTCTCTGATGCCCCTCCGGCACCTGATACGATTACTGGCATCTAGTCCCTCCTCATAATCAATGTCACCGGAATATCTGTCTCCGGTGCCGTCCCAAAAGCCTGCAGGGTGATCTTCCCTGCACCAGTACTGCCGGATACGATCCCTGCCTCTTTCCAGGCTTCTTTCTGGACAGTGCTGGCAGTGTCCGCCACTAGAATTTCTACAATCGTGTCCACTGTCACATCCGGTGCAGAAATTGTATTGCTTAGAATGTCTGTCCCGCTCCATCCGGATGCTGGCAGTGTGGTAGGTATCACCTTGCTTTTCCCGGCAAAGTTATTTTTCATTAGTGTTACAAAAGCTATCAGTCCCGTATAAGATAAGAACTTATTTTGGGCTGCCGCTGCAGCCCTTACGGGCTTGGCGGCAAATAACTGCAGCAACATTTTTTTCATTTTCCCCATCACTTACCCCTCCTTAACTAAACAGGGCTGTAATCTCCTCTTCTGAAATTGCTTCAACTTCTGGGATTGTGATATCTTTCCAGGTTCCATCTCCAGAAAGAAATTTCCCCTGTCCTCCCTGCGCCGGAGCGGGAACCAAGCCGGCGCCGCCTGCTGCGGATGCGCTGGCACCTTTAAAAGCACTGTATGTCGTGTCTGTAAACTTGGCGTTTGCCGGTACATTTGACTCAACAGTGTGGCTATTTACTGTTTCAGCATTACCTCCATTTGCCGGAAGGCTTGTTGGTTTATTCTTGATGTAGGCATCGCTCCCAGTGTTTGACTCGCTCCAGTCACTCTGTACGTTAGCTTCTGCATTTGCCGGCGCATGTGCTGCCTGGCTATGGTCGTAAGCGGCTTTTCCTTTATCGCCTGGGTACGCTGTAGAAGATGTTTCCCCAAGGGCCAGGGACGCGGAAATCTCCACGTATCCGCTGCCGGACCATCGGTAAGTCTTATTGGTTGTTTCGTCCACATAGATCTTTCCATCTTCTCCTGTGCCCGGGAATTCAGACTGCGATTCAAATTCCAAAACATCATCCACATAGGACGGCAGCTGTGCCGTCGGGACTCTCCCATTCCCATCCAAAGAAGCGACTCCGTTCGGGGCGCCTTTTTCTGATTTTGAGATAAACTGTCCTGTTGCCCATGTTTTAATCTTCGCTATCACACTGGTCAATCCTGTTAGATCTAAAAAAGCCATATATTTCTCTCCTTTTATTTTAATCAAACAACGCAGCGATCTCTTCTTCTGTGATCGCCGTTGCTATCTGTCCACTGCTGACCACCTCATCGACAGCCTTTTTATATTCGTCTGTAAAATCATTTGATGAAAGACCTTTTCCATCTTCCTGCCGGACATAACGCTTATCTGTTTCCTGCTGATAAATTTTCAACCCTGAATCTGTTAGAACGTTCATAAACTCCTCCTTTGACAGAACTGCAATACAAATATGTCGGTGCCCGGATCTGTCCCATAACTTCATCCCTCCGTGATCCGCTTGATCTCCTCTTCACTTACCGGAATACACCCGCAGGCTGACGGAACATCCTTTCCTGGCGTATAATCGCCGGAAACAATCTCCGATATCTGCTGTGCCGTAATCGGCGTGCAGTCACAGGCTATTGTACTGCCTCCGGTACTATCTCCCAGATCGCCCCTCTTTAAAACATAAATGGGGATGTCCACTCCCGGCTTATCCCCAAATGCCTCCAGAAGGATAGCCTTTGGGATATTGTTCCCGGCAATCACCCCCGCATCAGCCCATGCTTCTTTCTGATCCTGTGAAGCTTCATACTGTACGAAGACTTCAATTAATTCCTGATCAGATCCGGTAATCCCATCTAAAGATATCCGTGCGGTAAACGGCGCCGTTTCCCCAGTCCAGGCAGAAGCAAAGATCGTGACAGGCAATAACACAGACTTTCCAGCCTTAGTGTCTATTTCCTTTTCCAACTCTGCTACCTTACCTGCAAGGTTTGCCGCAACATCTCCCTCTAACTGCCCTTTGACAGAATCAAACCAGGAATCAAATTCATTCTTCGCATTCATGCACCATGATTCCAATTGGTTTTTCACATTGTCATACCAGGCAGTAAATTCTGTTTCTTTACCGGAATAAAAAGCATTCAATGCCTGTTCAAATTTTAGGCACATTGCATTTGTATCGCCTTTAAATTCCTCAAAATATGTCTGTATCTGCTGATAATAAACAGATGTATCAAGATGATCGATCGGACAGGTTACAATTCCGCATACTTCGCTATCCATCCTGGTATCTGTAATACTGGACTGGGTGAGTTCCAGCGATGTAGAATCTACAAGAATTTTTGCAAGACAAAGTTCAAAATAATCCCCATATTCTTCACGCACCAGTTCAGGCGGTTCTGGCTCATTTGCTGCTGTTCCTTCCTTCACGAAGATCTCAATGAGTCTGTTAACCCGATTCAGCCGCAGAATCACAAGATCAATTCTTTTCCCGGTCGGTGTATTTTTGATTACAAATACAGCGGGTTCCTCATCTTTCACATAGTGCCCTAAGATAAAACCAAAACCGGGTTTCACAGAGATATTCATTCCTCCCGTACTGACTACTTGAAAACAGTCTGCCGGTTCCCCAAGTACCCCGTTGCTTACCAGGCGCTTCCAAAACTCTGCAAAAAATTCTGAAGATTTCGCTCTGTCAAAGACTGGGAGGCCTTCTTCATCATATCCTGTCAACTCTGAATCGAAGAAACCATACTCTATCATTTCACCACTCTCCTTATCACCTTTTCGATTTTCTCTATTTGTCCGTTTCCAAATGTGATCTGCAGATCATTCTTTCCATTTTCGTAGGTTTCTACGATTTCTGTGATCCTGGCATCCATGGATATTCCCAGTCTCTGATTCAGGTAAGGACATATGTCTCCCAGGTCAAAATCTTTTTTATATACAAGATTACTTGTACTAAAAGCCCCGACAGTCATAGATTCCAATTCCTGACACTCCGCCAGCCTCTCAACGCCCCTTTGACGCATCTGTTCCCTGATAGCACTTTCTGGTATCTCATTTCCATCATCGTCTTGGAAACTGATATCTCTGGCATCTACATAAACTTCTCTCCGTTCTTTCCCATTTGTCTGATCCACTTCTATAACGATTCTGTTTTTCCCTTCCTGCTGCCAGGCAACATAAGCAAAGTTTTTGTATTCGCTGTCGTCCCGATCATAGGATTCTTCCTGGACATTATTAAAACTATCCGAAAAAATCGCCCATCCATTTTCATTTTGTGTTTCTCTGCGGTCTTTTCCTTTCCATACGCGAAAGTTCAGGTCATTTGTCAGAAAATCGTATCGAATGGAATGCGTAATATCATAAGCCGCCCCTAGGCTGTACAGGATATCACTGATATTCTCACCTGTAACTTGGCTGTCAACCGTCTCTATAAATCCGGCCTTTTCTCCTAGGCAAAGATGCGGGATGACTCTGTTGCTGTCAGCCGGATTTATGCAGTACTTATCCACCAGTCCGAACATAGCATCCTCGATATTTCCACTGATTTGATGTGTTTTTTCAACAACACGGTTATAAAGGAGACGTTCTGCAAAGTATCCCTTCGCATATATTAGATATTCTCCCGTATCCGACCTTTCATAATGAGGATTATTAATGATTCCCAATTCATCTGAATCATTTTTGTACAAATACTTTCCTTGATTCAAAAAAGGAAAAAAATCAGGACTCACGTGCAATTCATAAGTCCCGACTTCATAATATTTCCGGTTCCAAATCAGAGTTTGATAAGTAGGTATTGTTCCTAAAATCTCAAAGTCTTTAGTCAAAATATAGATCATATTTATACCCCCAGATACAGTGGAGTATAAAATAAATCTACATCCAAAGCTGTGTAATTTTCATCTGCGTCATATTCCAGGTAATCTCCTCCCGGTTTGATCTCGAAGGTCTGAGATTGTCGGTCGATCCGGTTATATATATTTTCTCCATTCATTTTTATTGTCTGGTTTCGGTTCGTAGTATCAATTTCAATCCTGTCACCTTTCTGCATTTCCGTAATAATACGGACAAACTGACCGGTGGAGCGAAGAGTAATCTTAGGATTCACAACATTTCCTCTTGCCCGGAATACAATCCTAATCCCTGTTGATACATCCCCATCGTTTTTCAAATATACCCACTTCCGCAGTGTTCGGTATCCCATTACTTGTCCGGCATA
The DNA here is from genome assembly GCA_019115125.1 of Candidatus Blautia faecipullorum. Taxonomy (GTDB): domain Bacteria; phylum Bacillota; class Clostridia; order Lachnospirales; family Lachnospiraceae; genus Blautia_A; species Blautia_A faecipullorum. The sequence goes on along the minus strand of DXEG01000024.1, from coordinate 15,430 downwards.
TCCTCTCCTTGGATGATCTTTCACCGCCGTCTTTGCTCTCAGAGGCATCCACGGAAAAGTAAATAACGGTGTAATTTCTGCCATATTTCTTCCGAAATCGTCTACATCCATCCACATAGGGAGCAGGCAAATAATATCAAGAATAAATTCATGATTGCTATAGAGGTGCCCGTCCCCAAAGGTCAAACCTTCTACTTCATACTCAATTTTTCTCTGTATCCCATTGCGATCTATATAAAGCATTCCTGTATATTTCGGATTAAAGAATCGTCTCATCTGGCTTCTGACCAATTCGCTGTCTCCTGCTGAACGAACACTTCCCTCAATATGAATAGGCCGTGGCAATACCCTTTTCCCGTTCAGATAAGCGCCGTCTCCTACTGCGTAATTGGTATACAGTACCTCGTATTCGCTGGCTTCTATCCCATTGATCACCTCAATATCTGCCGGGTAATACACCTGGTCTTTTTTCCCAAGATAGAATTCCTGATTGTTACATACAAATTTCAAACAAAGATGCACTATCGTACACCTCCTAACAATTTTCGTGCTGCTTCCCTGTTCGCCCTTGCCACTTCAGACGGTGAGGCAACAGGAACATTGTAGTTATTTACCATATGGATGCTTTTATCTACCGTTCCAGTTCTTTCCTCAGCTCCCTGCTGGATTTTAGAGTCCTGCATAAGCCTGTCCGTAACCCTGTCAACAGTAATATGCATTGCTCTACGAATTCCTTGCGTAACATCTGACAGATCCACGCTTCTTCGAATCTTATCCGCAAGACTTCCGGACGCTTTCTCAATTCCTCTGGTATTATCAATGATTCCCTTCTCAATGCCTTTATCAAACATCCGGCCAATTTCTATACCAACACGAGAAGGAGAATGAATCTGTAGGTTTGCCCTTGCTGCCGCTGCTGCACTGGCTGCCGCATTGGCCGCCGCCGCTGCCGCCGCTCCCGCATTTGCCGAAATACCTGCTGCGATACCACTACAGAGCTGTGCGCCTATGCTGTAGCCTGCACTATACAACCCTGCACTGTTCAGACCATTCTTGGCTGCTGCGCCTAAGGATGAACCAGCGGATGTTGCCGCCCCTCTCCGGGAATTTATTCCGGATGCCAGGCCTGTACCGAACCGGGTACCTTCGTTCCTGCCTTTCGCGGGAAGATCTACGCTCTTCAAAGCATTGTACGTCTGTATTGCTAAATTCTTAGAAGCATTTGCTGCGCCTGGAGTACCATCCTTAATCGCTGCTGTAAAATTCTTGACCATATTCGTAGCCTCGGTCTTGAATTTCTGTGGAAGCTGGGCGCTTTTCAAAGCATTTTGACTATTCGTACACAGGTTTTTTACTGCATTTACTACTCCGGGAGTGCCAGTTGTAATGGCACTCTTCATCTGGGTAGTTGCCTTTGTGCCTTCCTCTTTTGCCGTACTCCATATACGGGCACTGGTAAGGGCGTTTTTCGATACCCGGCAGAGATTATCTACAGCAGACTTCACACCCGGCGTTCCTGTCGTGATCGCATTTTGCATCTGCATTGTCGCCCGGGTACCTTCTTCTTTTGCTGTACTCCAGATCTGAGCACTGGTTAAAGCATTCTTTACATTGCTGCATAAATTTTCAATCGCTGATGTAACTCCAGGCGTTCCAGAAGAAATTGCATTCTGCATTTCCACAGTAATTCTGATGCCTTCTTCACTGGCTGTCTGAGAGAGGTTGGCTCCAACGAGAGCGTTTCTTGCGCTTTCGATCAGCGCATTGACCGCTTGTGTAACCAATCCCTGATTCGCAGTAATTCCCTGTGATAATCCCGAAACAATCTGTTGTCCAAGCTGCTGCATCAACGTACTTGCATCCGACTGTGTCATTCCGTTAAGGATCGCATTGACCAGATCACGGCCGGCTGCCTCTACAACCGCCTGCTGTGATTCAGCCGCATTCGCCAAATATTGACCAGCTTCCGTTCCTTTTTCTCCTGCAGGTGTGGCTGTATCTACGCCACTAATACCATCTACGTGGGCCTGTGCGGTTCCGGTTCCGGATGCCTGTGACGCTGCCTCCGCTGCTCCCGAATTTTCCGTCCAGGCAGCGGCTTCCTCATTCAGCTTATTCGCTACCGGCGTTTTAACATCCGAGGACTCAATTCCCTGGGCATGGGCTTCCATGGTCTCCTTGCTGCTATTTCCCGCAGCTTCTTTTGCCGGAGATGTATTGAACAATGCAGCCAGTTCTTCCTGATACTGGGCAATCTTGGCTTTATTGTTAGTGGTGCCTTTTTCCAGTTCGATCTGCGACATCAGCCACATTGCCTGCGTACCTTGCACCATAGTATCAGAAATCCCAGAATTACCGGCCTCTGCTGCCGCCCGCATTTCCTCGTACTTCTGCCGCCAGGTTTCCACCTGCTTAGAAAGCTCTGCCTCATTGGAGCCAGTAGAACGGATAAGGCCATTGGTCAGGGCTGTGATTGCTGCTTCCGCATTTGCGCTTCCAGACTGTACGGCACCCATGGCCTCTTCAAAATTGGAAATCGTAGTCGTATACTCACCAGCCGCAATCTTGGCATTATTGTACGCTTCTTCTGCTTTCTCAACTTCCTGACGGGCTTCTTCCTGGGCATTTCCTAGTTTTATAATTTCAGGGGATCCAGCCGCCACGTCAGCAGTCATAGAGTTCTGGGCTTCTGTAAGGTTATTTGTAGCTGTCTCCAGGTTTTGTTCTGCGGTTTGCAGATCATTATAGGTTCTTACGAGTTCGCTGTTTGCGTCTGCCTGTTTCTTTACAGCCTCCGTATAGGATTCCTGATAAGCATTCAGGATTGCTTCCTGGCGTTTCTTCTCAATTACCTGGCTGATAGAAGATTGCAGTTCACTATACTTATCAATTACTCCATCCGTAATACTGATTTCTTGGCCAAGGGCATTAGACAAAGTAGATGTGATAAAGGAGGCTCTTTCTTCATAACCTTCGTTTATCTTTCCGTTCTGGTCTACAATCCCCTGCAGTTCATTCCACAGGTCTTCGTAATAGCCGTATTCCGACTGGATATCTTCTACTGCCTGCGCCCTGGCATCCTGCATATTCCTGATGGCATCTGCCTGCTCCGCCAGTTTCTGATTAGCAATATCCGTTTTCTTGCTTGCCTTCTCTTGAGAAGCAACAAATGCCACCAGGCCGCTGGTTGCTGCCGCAAGTACGCCTACGAGCAGCGCGATAGGATTTCCGGAAATCACAGCATTAAATGCTGCCTGCGCTGTAGTGGCCAGTTTTGTGACTGCCTCAATCGCCGTAACTGCTGTTTTGTAGGCTACATACCCTGTAACAGCCGCGGTGAGCAGAGGAACAAGCTCTTCAAAATGATCTCCCACAAGGTCGAGGGCACTCGTAAGCAACGGTAAAGCCACATCTGCCAGCTCACCAATAGTCCACATAAGATTCTGGAAGATCGTGGCAACCGAATCTACAGCTTCTCCAAGGCCTCCGGATGTAAAAGATTCTTTGATTGCATCAATAGCCTGTCTTACCGGTTCCCTTATCTGTACAGGAAGGAACTGTATCAGGCCATCTACAAGTGCCTGGGCAATATCGCCTGCCGCTGAGAATAACTGCTCTTTATTCTCGGCAATCCCGGAAACAAAGCTTTGAATAAAAGAAACAGCAACCCGAACCATTTTAGGCGCGCCTTTCGCCGCCTCAGTTGCCAGGTTCGCAAATTCTTTTCCTGCCTGTTCAACCGCCGCATCAATACCGCCATTCTCAAAGGCTTTGGTAATGTTATTAACACTTTGCGTTACGCTTTTGACGGTATCTTTTAATGTTCCAGCAATACTGGTATAGAAGGTAATTCCCAGTGTTTCTGCAGATCCGCCGAGTTCCTCTAAAGCACCTGCAAGATTGTCGCGCATGATTTCTGCAGCTTTTTCTGCTGCACCGTCACACGATTCATAGGACTTTGTCAGATCTTCCAGCGCATCCTCTCCCTCGTTCATAAGGGCCAGCATACCAGAAAGCGCTTCCTGGCCATACAGTGTTACCAGATAGTTATTTCTCTGCTCATCGGTCATTCCTTCCGTGGCGTCTTTCAGCATCCCTACCTGTTCGGAAAGAGATTTCATCTTGCCTTCCGAATCATAAAAGGAAATTCCCAGTTCATCCATGGCCTGCTGCATATCGGCAGTTGGTTTAGACAATCTGGATAGAGCGCCCCGGAGAGTTGTTCCTGCCTGGCTGCCCTGAATTCCGGCATTTGCCATTATGCCAATTGCAGCGGCCGTCTCTTCAAAACTGATCCCGGCGGCCTGTGCCAGAGGAGCTATGAATTTCATAGCTTCCCCAGTTTCAGATACAGACGAGTTTGTCCGGTTGGCGTTTTCCGCCAGTACATCTGCTACATGGGCCGCTTCTGATGCTTCCAGGCCAAATCCCCGTAGAGTAGATGCCGCAATATCTGAACTGGTTGCCAGATCTTCTCCGGAGGCTGCTGCCAATGAAAGCATGCCAGGCATGGCATCCATGATCTCATTAGTTGTAAATCCTGCTGCCGCCAGATTCTCCATACCTTCTGCTGCCTCAGTAGCAGAAAAAGACGTATCAGAGCCTAATTGAATAGCCAGCTCTCTCAGATTATTAAATTCATCTCCTGTTGCCCCGGAAATCGCCTGCACTCTGGACATCTGTGCTTCAAAATCGCTGCCGACCTTTATCGCCGCCACAGCAACTCCACCAAGAGCAGTGGCTGTACCTGTTATTGCGGTAGCTGCTGCCTTCATGCCTTTGGAAGCAATGTTTCCAACTTTCTCAAATTTCCCACTTAAACCGGATATGCCCTTTTCTATTCCGGAAGAATCCAGGTCTGTTTCAATAATAATTTTTCCATCTGCCAATATACCCACCTACCTTGTCACTCGCAAAGTAGGCACGCTCCTCTACTCAGCGGTGAGGACTATTGGCTCTTGCCTTTGCCGGATGTTCAATCTTATTTACTTTTCCACACCGCGGGCATTTAATCTCTCCCTTACAGAGAGAAACGTAAAGAAGGGTCTGTCCGCAGTGGGTACATTTAATCTTTTTCACCGTAGCCCTCCAGTAAATTGCTGATATCTTCTCCACGCATCAGCGCGTCTTCAATTGCCCTGGCTTTTTCATCCATTTCCAGGTTCTCTGACAACGCATAATATCTCTGCATGGCCTCATAATATTTTCTTTCTTCCTTTGACAGGTTTTTGTTCTTTGTGTCAATCGTCCGAAATTCTATGATCTTTGCCAGATGGGTATCCGGAGAAAGGCATCCCAGAAGGATATTAAACTTCCACCAGTGCATATCCTCAGAAAGGTCGATTCCATATTGCTGATAAAACGCAGCATATATCTCCTGGGCATCTGTGTCCAGATCCATTCCTTTCTTACCGTTCAGACCTGCTGCCTTCTTCGGGAACACTTTCTTTTTGCCGTTCTCTTTACCACATTCCAGAAACTCTAATAACTTCTGGATTGCTTCCGGGATGTTTTCCGGCACAATAGGATAAAAAAGAAGAAGCATCTCCTCTACTTCTTCGGAGGACAGCCGCTTCTTTTCTTCTCCCACAATATTGTTTATCTTCAAGACGGTACGAAAGCCAGAACGGATTGCATATTCCTTTCCATCTATCCAGACTGACTCCGGAAACAATTCAAGCAGAGGATTCATTTCCGAATTTTGCGCCGGCGCATACGGCGAAGTACGGCATTGTACCGATTCTGCTGGGACATCTGTTCACCGATCAGTTTTTCATATGCATCCATGCAGATCAGCAGGTCATCTTTTTCTGTACACACTTTAGCGCCCGTCCCTTCACCAAACACATTATCAAACAGGCTCTTAATACGGCCACATAAAAATTTGATCCCCTCTGCCTCATCCTCAAACTTACTCTGTTCTTCTGAGATGTTTTTCATCTTTTCCAGCTCTTTAAAGTATCGCTTCTTCATCTGCTCAGCTTCTGCATCATAGAGATTGAACTCTAATTCCACACCATTAATTACCATTCTGCATGAACTCCTTTCCCTGTCCGATCTCTGCCTTTCCAATTACGCCCCTGCCAACCAAGGCATTATTCGCGGGGGCTATCATTCCCCCGACGTAAAAGTCTTGGCTTCTGTGTCAAACTGACCCCATTCCCAGTCAGATACCGCAAGAAGGTTTCCGGAACCTTGGATCTCGCCGTCATTATCTGCAAATTCCGCTATCTCAATGGCAACCTTTCTTCTCTTTGCTTTGTACTTCTTTGCCTGCCCATCAATAGGTTTTTCCAGGTATACAACGCAATAATAGGTTTCCGCTTCTGCACCAGTCTTCTCATTTTCTCCAATAGAAGCAATATATTCAATCGCCTTTTCCGAGCGAATCAAGTCAAACTCCAGCGGTGCCGTCCACTCATAGGATCCAATGGTCTGCGTTGCACTCTTCTGGTTTACATATCGTTTGCTGGTAGTCTGTGCAGAAGGAGAATCATCCAACTGCGTTACGCCAAATCCCAGAAGTTCATACTGGGCCTGCTCGGCGCCGCCAGTCACATCCAGATATCCGGGATGCTGCCATCTTCCCACAATACCGGACTGTAGTGTTTCAAATAACCGTAAATTCATCTGTTTTACCTCCGTTTATAATAAATAAACTGACATTGGATCCTGTACTGACACTTGTGTTCCTGTGCGTCATACAGGTATCCTTCCGTCGTTGCCCTGATAGATTTGCTTATCAGATTTCCTTTCAGATCTGGCAATCTGCCCTCTTTTGTGCAAAAATCCAGCCAGTCTGAAAAGTTTTCATAAAACTCTGTAGTATCAATATTTTCCGGAGCCCCGTAAAATTCCCTGGAACAAAGAGAAAATACATACTGCCGCTCTGTGTCTCCGTTTGCATACCTCTTTAGAATCGGATTTGCAGGCGTACTTTCTATCATGTAAGTGGTGGGGTCTTCTCCCAGAGTATCTATCTCCATCACAGGAAACATCTTCTGGAAAGATTTCAGATATGGACACTGTCCCAGAAACTCTATTACTTTACCTGCAACACTCATCCGCTTTTCCCCCCGCAAAAAGAAGCTACCGACTGTACAATCTCACGGCCCCGGTCCGCCCACATCCGTTTATCCCACTGTGCTCCCCGAAGTCCGTCTCCCTTATGCTCGTAATACTGTCTCCTGGCATATGGAGTATTGTATGTGATTGAAGTTGCCGATTCTGTTGCGGAATCTTTCAAATTTCCCGTTAAAAATGGTACATATGGATCAGACAATCTTCTGACCTCATGCGTAAAAAACTGCTGTCCCTTCCCATTCCGGTTCAAACTACGTTTCAGCAAGATTTTATCGGCTGGATCTATCTGCAATTTTACTTTTGTTGCCATCAAGAACCACCTCCAATCCGGATATGCCTGGAAGTACCAAAAAAATTCTCGGAATGACTGAGTACCATCCCTACTATTCCCTGGAACTGCTTCCGTATCTCTTCAATCCCCTTTACCGCTCCAGCCTCCCAGCGCCCTACAAGAAAGAAATCCCCATTCTGTATCGTCCAGCTATTTTGGGGCGATGATAAATCCTTAAAATCGTTAGCCGGAATCCAGTCTGCACATTGCTCATAAGGGATCCTTATCTGATAGACATCTGCGCTATTCAAACCAGCTTCTCCCGCAGAGCTTTTCTGGTCCGTATGAAACCATGCTCTTTCTATTACATGGGGCATATATACAAAACTTCTGGAATCTTTATCAGGAGATTTATTAAAGATTGTAATGACAGCATTTGTCAGCACGCCGATCCACCCCCGCATATAAAAGTCCCGTATGTCCTAAATATCTCCGTATCACCTGGTATATCTTTGTCTGAAGAGAATTAATAGCGATCTTTCCCGCTTCTGCCTCTGTAGCATAAGTCACGCTGTATCCATCCGTATTTTCAGATTGGATTTCTCTGCCTCCAGTTTCCATCTTGTTCTGAATATCCTGGTAGAGCATTTCTGCAACCTCACATATACACAGCTGAACAAGTTCTTTATTTCTTTCATCAGGTATTCGGTGCAGTTTCTGATCCAGGTAAATATTAGCCTTTAAAACAGGCTGCTTAAATGCTTTTTCATCCGGTATCAGTGTTCCTGCATATGTCTCCCGATAAAATTCATAATCTACCTGGATCATCCTATCACCACCATTTATGCATTTGCCATAATTCCTGCGTTTTTCAAAGAACTCAGAAGAGCATTAAACTCTTCTTTTGTAATACTCTCACCAGTAGCATCTGCTACAAATGCCGCCTGTTTTACACCTCCTAGTGTTTCCGCGCTCGCTTCAGGAAGTGTATAACTGTCACCTTTAGGCCCCTGTGGTCCAGTTTCTCCCGGGTCTCCCTTGTCACCCTTTGGTCCTGTTGCGCCAGTGTCACCCTTTGGCCCCTGTGGCCCAGTTTCTCCCTGATCTCCCTTTGGTCCTTGCGGACCAGTTTCTCCTTGTGGGCCTGCAGGACCTACCTGTTCATTTTTGACCCCTTGTTCCAGGGCATTCATTCTTTCAGCAGAAATCACTTCTCCATCTTTCCATGTATGTGCTTCATATGCCATATTCCTACCTCCTGTTCTTTCTTCCTATTTTCGCCTTTCCAATTTTCCCGCTGCCGATCAAGGCCAAATCCTCAGCGGGAATTATTCCCCCGCTCTCATGATTGCAAAGGGGCATCTTGTTTCTTTATCCGGTTGTACGGAATTAATCGGATTAGGAATCTCCCATCCCAGACGCATAACAGCACGAAGCGCCACCATATCCTGCTGCATTAGGTTATATGCGATAGAACCGTCTGTATTCTGCACAATCCCTTCTGTAAACAACTTGAAGGTGATATCCTGACGGATAGAATACACAAGCTGCGAAAAATCTCCAGAAATCATAAGCGCTTTCGATTTGTCAAAAGCTCCGTTGTTCGGGAAATTCATGGGAGAACCATCCAGCGAATAGGTTGTTCCGCCCTGCATATCTGATTTAAAAATTGGGTTGCCGGTAGTATCTTTTAACCCCCTCAGTTTTGCCCTCATGGAAATATCCGCCATATGACCGGTCACAAAGAATCCAGATTCTTCTACTTTGGCGATTACACCGCCTTCACCCATGATCTTGTCATACAGGTTGTCAGATGCTCCCAATGTAATAACACTTCCTGCGTCTGTTGAAGTAGTCACGATTCCATCTCTCCAGGAATCCGGTTTGTTTACATCAAACAGGATTGCACCATCAATTACCTTTCCAAAAGCCTCTGTCACTCTTGGACGTACTTCGCCCCAGATATCATAGTCAGAATCATCAAGAACTGCTTCCGGAATAGGTACGATTACTGCAATTTCCTCTGCTGTGATAATCTTTTTATCCCATGCCATCTTCGTTGTCTTCTTCTGACCGGTATCACCGTTCACAAAATAAGCGATAGGCAGCATATCCAGTACCGGCATACGGTATGTTTTACTGGACATGTTTGGAAGTTTACGTCCTTGGGAAAGCACTGCAGACTGAGTTATTACCCCCTGAATAATCTCCCTGGCTTTTTCTTCTGGTATCAGGGTGTCCGCCCCGGTCCTGTCTATAATATTTGCGTCTGACTCAAAGAGCCGTAAATTCATTCTGTTCCTGCTCATTCCTACCTCCCTGCGGCCCTGCGAATTGCCGCATTAATAAAATCATTTGGATTTCCTGTTCCTTCCGCGCCTCCGGATTGCGTCCCCGTACTCATCACCCGGTATGACTGGCCAGTAAAACGCGGATTGTCTTTCAGAAATTTCTCTGCTGCTTTTGTGAAATCTGTTTTCTCATCTACCATTTTAGAAACCTTGAACATCACATAATCCAGATCTTCAGTTTTTACGCCTTTGCCCGTAAGGATTTTCTCGTTTTCCATCTGAGCAATTCTTTCCAAGGCATTGTCACGCTCCTTCTGGAGCTTTGCAGTATCTGGCTGGCTTTCTTTTTGTCTCTGTCGGTAATCATTTAGCGCCTGCTGCACCTGCTCCTGAGTCATTCCCTGCTGCTGAAAGTAAGACTTCAGCGCTGCCTGCTCTGCCCTATGTGCTCTGGCATTGGCGATTTCTTCTGCCTGTTCAAAACTAAATGTTGTCTGGTTTCCTGTTCCTCCGGCATTATTCTGGCCGCCGTTGCCAGTTCCGGCATTTCCACCCTGTCCTGCAGAGCCAGCTCCCGTACCGTCCTCAAAGAGCTGTAGATTCATTTTTGCTTTCATAGCATTCCTCCAATGAGTGTTTTCCGATGCTTTTTCCGCCATCACGTTTCGGGCGCAAAAATAAGACGCTTTACCCCGCGCCTCAGAGGGAGATAATTGGATTAGTTTCTTTCTATCCGCACACTGTCCGGATACTGTGAAGAAATATCATCAAAAGCAATGATCATAGCCTGAAATAGATCACTACTGCAATGAGCTTCTTTAATATCTCTGATTTCCAGATGTCCTTCTTCTACTTTCACATTTCCCCAGTCCCTTTCCTGTACAAACCCGGAAACCATCTGACTAATCGCGGATACTGCATGGCATACGACTGGATCCTTTGCGTGTCCATCAATCCGAATACCGTCTTTAAAATAAGTTATAACTGTCACTTTATCACTCCTTGCGCTTAAAGTCTTCTAGGGGCAACTCTCCCCAACCCGTCCATATATACCCGTTCCATTTGTTCTTTGAGCTTCATCGCTCTGGAAAATCTCTGATATTGATGAAGAGTATTCAGGTATCTGATTTTCGCCGCCAGTACATCATCTTTACTAGCTCCTCCATTCTGAAGATGCTTTGCATAAGCTCTCTGGCTTCGCATTTTTGTTTCCATCTGCCGCTGCGCCTGCGAAGCTTCATAAGGAGTATATTGCTTCCCACGGTAAATCTTTGTCTGCTTTTCTTTCTCTTCCAATTCCCTGAGTTGTTCTGGTGTATAAGTTCTGACGGAATATCCTTTTACAAAAGCCATGTAACTGTGCCTGCAGTTAGCTCCGCAAAGTCCCGCTACCTCTCCGAGCCCACACACAGAAACCAGTTCCTGCCTAGTATATACATTTCCTCCCCACCAGTGAGAAGGGCGGTGTCCAGCGTGCCATGTCACTTCATAAGTATCTGTTCCCAAGTCTTTTGCAACCAGTTCATTGATCTGGGCACTTAACTGTGAAATTCCTGTCATAAGAGCCCTCCTTACAGCTACGGGGACCCGGTTCTTCCAGCCGCTTGCATAATCAATCGTCTGAAGGCCTGAGGCAGTCATTTCTTTCACTACACGGCGCAGCACCGTATTATAATCGAAGGCCCCAGTCACGACATCCATGCAGGCCCGGTCAAGATATGTTTGATAGTAGTAGGAAAGAGGTGTAAATGCTTTTTTCCCACCTCCCATGTCTATTGTCATTCCCATAGATCTGGTAATGTTTGTGAGTTCATCCTGCGTCTGGCGGATGATGGCCTGTGACCACTGCTGGATCTGCTGGTTGTCTTCAAGAGGAACAAAATTCCCATTAATCTGGTCATAGGCGTCCTGGTATCGAACATATTCCCAATTGGCCACCTTATCATACAACTCCCATATTTCCGGGTTTGAGGCTTCCAGCAACCGCTTAATCTCCTGTTCTACAAACTCTGTACTGTTACCCAGTATCAATAACTTGTTGATCTGATAATCCGCAGTGCTGGTGATCTCCCCTGTTTTCTTGATTCTTCGAATGATATCTGAAAATATTCTGTCCTGCAGTTCATAGAACATTTTTTCAAGGCGTAAGGGGAGGCTACCCTTTTGTTCAGGCGTCATAGGATCATTCCTCCTTCGGATCCGGTTCCGGTATTTCCTGTATAATCTTTGTTGCGGCCTCTGCCTCTGTTTCTCCATACCACTTTGCACGGTATTCTACGAGCTGCATCGCACCCATACTCACATCCTGTCTGTCCGACTGGCGCTCTGCCTGTTTGTCTTCAATAATAGAGTCATCAAAATCAACCACAATCTCTGAATCCGGATCTGTCCCCTCCCCAAGCACCTTTCCCAGCCTTGCAATAATACGGATTAGTTCTTTCAAAACAGACTGAAGAATAATCTCATGCTTATTCATGGTTCGGTACATATCAGAATTCTCCGAAATCACCTGTGTTGCCGTTTGCAGTCTGCCATTTTCAAATTTATAATGGTTCTGCCCGAACCCGCATTTCATAGAAAGCATGTTCAGAAGGTTATTGATTCCCCTTTCATGCTGTTCTGCCCGGATATCCATATTTACTTCTGTAATCGGCTTCCCGCCATCCTTTAAAGAATCCTCCGGGAGCTGATAAAATACTACATCGTTAGGATCGAACACCATGTTTCCCAGGACATCCTGAGCAAGCATTTCCGGGGCTACAAAAATCCTCTTCTTTCCCAGCACATATTCATTTACGTAAGAGTCATAGATGATATCCAGCCCTTGAAGAACATCTATGGCATTAGCAAAGATTGCCACTCCCATAGGATTGTTTTTGCAGTAGTTATTGGTAATATTCAGACGGTCAATTACAAACTGTCTCTCAAGGTTTCCAGTTTCTGTTCTTGAGGAAAGCCCTGCAAAATCGTTCAGATCTCCCCAGTTCTCTGGTGAGATTTCTATTCCGGATCCGCTTGTGCATTCCACCACATGGTTTTCGATCACATACTGCATCCCCACAATTTTATGGATCTGAATGTGAGCGTAATCTTTCGTGCCGATCGTCTTTTCAAAAACAAAAGCGCATTCCGTAATTGTCCCATTGTTCCATGACAATGGGTAAATATCCTCGGCAGACACATAATTGATCTTTATTTTCCCGCTTCCTTCGATTTCTCCTTCTTCATTTACCTGTACATGTTCTAAGTAAGGAACATATGCCACTGTACCTGTGTAAGCTTTCCGCTCCTGATAGTCGTTACCCAGAACATTGAAGTTATTATCATCCAGAACCTTCATCACAAAATCGTGAGTAGCCTTATGCTGAACTGTGATCTGCACGCGTTCATTCAAGAGCAAATCCGCCATGTCTTCAGATAACTTCTTCGCCATACCCAGACTTAATCTCCGGCAACTAATTCTATTTTTTCCGTTGTATACTTTATATCTGTGGAACTTCTGGACATCTGCAATATACCAGCTCTCCCATTCCAAAATTTTGCTGTAGAAGCTTCTCTGTACCGTATCGTATCCAGCCTTCTTCAGATATTTAATAATATCCATCTCATTCCTCCCTCTCTGCTGCCGGCAGAAAGTATTTCAGTTTCGTCCATAATCCCATGCAGAGATATCTGATCGCATCCATGCAATGGTCATTTATTTTTGCGGGAACCTCCTTCCCTTTGTCTATCAGATCTTTGTCATATTCGTATAAACCAAATTCCTCGATTGCCTTTTCCTGCGTCGGTGAGACCTGCAGGATGTCATAGGTCAGTAACTTCTGCACTCGTGCAATGCCAAGAGCAACTGTATTATCCGCGTCTTTGATACTTACCTGATACATTCTGGAATACGCTGCCCGCTTAATCTCTTCCGCCAGACCCTTTGCGGAAGGATCTATATAAACATAAAAAATACTGCACGAATACGTTTCATGCAGTATGTCAGTCATTTTTATAAAGTCTTTTGCATATTCGGAGGGTGCCTTCTGCTTCCCCGTCTCCCGGCCTGAATGGTAATATTCTGTCAGACCTTCCAGTTTTCGGTGCTGAATATCCAGACCAAAAGGCTGATACGTAGTTGCGTTCTGTTGCCCATAGTCTACACCAATGCCAATTAGCTGATATCGTTTCTGTGAAGGTTTCGCCCGATGACGATCCGAAAACATGTAGTAGATCAGTTCATCCACCCCAACCGGTTCTCCCAACCAGGTCCAACGATACATTTTCTCATCCGCCGCTTTCATGGTCTCTGCGGATTCTATCAAATCCCTTCCAAGCCATTCTTCTGGGACATCCCGGTAATCCGTATGGATATGGATACAATCCGGCCGCTGCTCCATCTTTTTACACCAGACATTCACAGGTGCATTGGGATTTTTGGGAGGGTTATATAGATAAAGCATCTGGAACCCGGCGCTGTTCCCTCGAACGAAGGTAGCTTCGATATTTGCCAATTCATCCTCCCCTTCGCCATCGTCAAAAAACTCTGTAGCCTCATCTATGACAACAAGCTTGATCGGTTTGTCCTCATCAATGATACCTTTGGTGTCATCGATGCCGTCTGATCCGGAAAAATAAATGGTGGTGTCGTGTTTTCTGTATGTGATCTCCATCGGACTTTTCGTAATGCTGAACCGCTTCTTTGGGATCTGAAGACGATTTATCCCGCGGAGCATCTCCTTATACACCGTTTTTCGGAGCTTATTGTGATGCTTGCGGAGCACTACCGCAGAACCGTGAGGATCTGCAATGATCTGATAGTCTGTCCGGATAGCCGCATAACTGGATTTCGTCCCCGCACGGCCGGAGGTAAGAATGATATGTTTATGGCGGGTATCATTAAATATCGGCAGATATTTCGGTATGATCAGCTCCGATATCCTCACCTGTTTTTTCCCATGCATCATTAATCACCTCAACTCCGTCATCCTCATCACTGCTACCGTCAGAATACATATGCTCTGTCTGGGCTTTAATCTGGTTAATCCGCGCCCGCTGTTCATCAGAAGCGGCCTCCCAATCCTTATTTAACATCTCATCGTACTGTTTAATCATAGCCCGCAACTCTCCCTGTGCCCGGGCCTGGGCTTTCAGGAATTCATTCTGTTTATCCCATGCCTGCTGCACTTCCCAGCGTTCTCCAATTACATTTCCATCTTTCTCTTCCACCTTCTCAACGGTCTTGTCCTGCTGGTCTTTCACATATGCGATCCTCTGTGCACGAATAATAGCAGCATAGGCAATCTGTATCTGATGCCACAGCAGATCTAAAGGATCCGCCTCAGAAATGGCAGAAAAAATCTCCCGGGTTTCTTCCGGGAGATACTTGCTGAAAAATCCATACTTCTCAGCGTTTTTATTCTGTTTGGGAGCGCCGTGTCCGGCAGCATTCCTGTTTCTCTTCTGCCCTCCACGGTGTTTTGCAACGTTGCGTTTATTTTTTGCAACGTTGCAATCCCATTGGTATCTATTTTTCCAGCTCCGAACCGTCCCCTCCGGAATTCCAAGCCGGCACGCAATCTCAGTCAATTTCAAGCCCTGGTCGAAAAGCTCCTTTGCTTCCGCCACACGCTGATCCGGTGCTCTTGGCAAACATCACCACCTCTCATTCGTTTGTTTTGGAGTATAGGAAAAGCAGCCCCGGAGGGCTGCCTCCATCTTTGTTCTTTAAAGTGGATTATTTTTCCATATCAAAATCAATCACTTTGTAAATCCTTTTAAGAATTATAAACAAATTTATCAA
>DXEG01000023.1 GCA_019115125.1 Candidatus Blautia faecipullorum | reverse complement strand
TCCGTTCAAGATAACCACTGGTTACCTATCCCTTTTACTGTTGTTGGTTTATTAACCGTTCGAATCCAAAAATAAAAATTTTAGAATTTTCGAGAATCGTATGTGTCTCACTGTTCAGTTATCAAGGTTTCTGTCTCTCAGACAGCTCATTTACTTTATCACATCTTCCAGATCCTGTCAAGCACTTTTTTCAACTTTTTTCGAAGTTCTTTCCGGTGCTTTCCATCTCCCCGGCAGCCTCCTGCCAGTTCCGGACAATCCGGTACGGATCCGCTTGATGTTGGTAAGCCGTGTCTCTCAGACAGCTCATTTACTCTATCACACTTTCCATCTTCTGTCAACAACTTTTTATCCAAAAAAACAAAAAAATGCCGAAGCAAAAAGTTTATTTCTATATTAAGACATCATTCACTCTTTTCTATTATATAAGACTGCAGGCTTCGTTTGCAGCCGTTTTTCTCATAAAATGTCTCCAGCCCTGGCTGCGCGCCAAAATACAGCAGCGTTGGGGCATTTTCCCGGGCAAGCTGTAGAAGTCTGCTTCCGATTCCTCTTTTCTGATATTCCGGAAGAACCAGAAGCTCAGTGATCGTTCCAAAATAACAGCCGTCAGAAAGAATACGCAGGCAGCCTAATCAAAAAAATCCATCACAGATCCCTGATCAAATCACTTTCCCCTCGCTGTTCAAGGGGCAATACGCTTATCCAGCATCTGACTTCCGCCCCGCCGCTGTGATTTCCAAGCTCCAGCCATCCTCCCTGTTCCTTCAGAAAATTTCTGGCAATGGCAAGTCCAAGGCCCTGATGCTCTCTGTTATGGCGGCTGGCATCGCCGCTGTAAAATTCCTGATCGGCGTACTTCAGATCCCTTGGGGAAAAGCCCGGTCCGTAATCACGGACGACCGCTTCGAGAAACTTGTGATCTTCCCTGTCGCGCAGTCTGACGGAAACCTCAATTCCCCTTTTTTTATCCGTATATTCCGCCGCGTTGCTTAAAATATTTTTCCATGCTCTGAGGATATTTTCCGGACAGCAGTCAATTTCTCCCTCCATGAGTCTCACATCAAAAGCTGCCGGAAGCTTTTCCGCCGCGGCCACCTGCAGCGCCGCCTCATGGAGTATTGCCCCCAACCGGCTGCATGAAAGTCTATGAACCTCCCCTCCCCCGGGGCTTCCGTTCAATACTTCTTTTATACGTCCCAGATACCGCTCAATATCTCCCGCGTTGGATAAAATATAATCCGCACATTCCTTATTTTCCCGGGACAGCGGCGACTCCGCCAAAAGCTCCGCGTTTCCTTTTATAATGGTAAGAGGCGTTTTGATGTCATGAGTCAGTGAGGCAAGCTGCTCCTGCTTTTGCCGTTCCATATCCCACTGTTGTGTAAGAGACGCCTTCAGGGCATCCTTCATTCGGCAGAAGGAGCCCATCACCTGGCTGATCTCCCGGATATCTGACGGAGAGGTTTCAAATTCCAGATTATTTTCCGCGATTTTTTCTGTTATCTTTTCCAGCTTTCCAAGCTCCCGGTTCAGTCTACCCGCAAAATGTCTGGAAAGAAAAACAACATTAAGGATGATCAGAATTCCGTCCACAACAAACGAAAGGATTTCCGGGGCGGGAAGTATTTCATTCAGCTCTGCCCGGGAATATTTCATATACAGATCGTATTTCACAATACAGATATTTCCGTTATCCTGCTTGATAAACCGGTAATAATTCCCCGCGGAGGCGTAGGTATTTCCATTTTTATAGTGATCCCAGGCAGCCTCGCTCTCCTTATTGTCAAAATTCCCGGCTCGCAGATCTCCCTCCTGACTGTATATTCCATAAGCAGCGCCGTCAGGCAGCCATCTGTCAGGAAAATCTCCGGCAGCCTTGATTTCCGGCATACGATCTGTCAGCCGGGTTTCCGTATAATTTGCCGGAAGAACAAAACCTGTGCGGGCCGCCCCCATCAGCAGAAGCATACCGCCCAAAAGGATTACTGCCGTATTTATACAGAACAGGACCGCAAATCTCAAAAACAGGCCCGATATGGACTTCCCTCTCCTTTTCATTTCCATCGATATCCAATCCCCCATACTGTTTCAATGGGATTCACCCCAAATTTCTGAAACTTTGCCCGGATATTTTTTACATGCTCCGTAATGGCCGAATCACTGCTCTCACCGTCAAAGCCAAAAACATGTTCCAGGATACGCTCCTTGGAAAAAACCTGCCCCCGGTTCAGCGCCAGGAATTCGCAGATGCTGTACTGGGCTTTCGTAAATCCGATCTCCGTATCCTCATAAAAAATTCTCTTTTCTTCCATAGAAAAACGCACGCCGCCGATACAGACGGCATGTTTTTTCTCCCTGTTTTCCCGGCGGATATGAGCCGCCACTCTCGCCCTCAGCTCCCCGATTCCAAAAGGCTTCGTGATATAATCGTCTCCTCCGATCCCCAGCCCCTCCATCAGATCCTTTTCCGCTGTTCTGGCAGTAAGAAAAAGGATCGGACAGTCCACCAGATTTCTGATCTTACGGCACAGGCTGAAGCCGTCCAGCCCCGGCATCATCACGTCCAGAAGAATCAACTGATATTTTCCAAGAGTTCTTTCGTCCAGCTTCATGGGATCGTCCAGGACCGTCACCACATATCCTTCACGGGAAAGGGCTTTCCGGATCATCTCCAGTATCCCTTTGTCATCGTCTACTGCCAGTATCTCAATCATTACAGTGCCTTCCTTCGTAGTAGTGAAACCATATCCCGATTATGACACAGATCCCCGCCAGGAGCAACAGGCAGATAACGGAAGCTTTCTTCAGCTCCCAAAGATACGCTCCGCCAGACTGTCCCTGTCCGATCCCGCCCAGCAAAAGCATTGCTCCCCTTGCGCTCCAGGCACAGGGAAAAAACTGCCATTTTCCATCTCCCAGACCAGTAAGAAACAAGGCGGAAAGCAGAAACTGCGCCGCTCCTATACACTGAGACACAGCCCCCGAGAATACCAGATTTAAAAACAGATGTTCCAGGTACAGGGGAATACTTCCCAAAAACAGAACCGCTGCCAGACACACATAGACGCCCATGGAAAGTCCCTCTTTTCCCAGCAGAAAGCTGTATCCCGCTCCAAAAAGAACAACCGCTGCCAATATAGTCAAAAAACCCGTTCCCGAAAGAACCAGACACTTCACTGCCAGAGCCTTCCATTTTTGGACATAACCTCCCAAAAAGACCTGAAAATGATTTTGTTCCTCCAGCCGGATATTTCCCGCGCAGACTATACTTACCGCAAAAGGAAGAGCAATGCCGCAGATCTCTATATAACCGGAAATCTGCGCAGGCTCACTCCAGCCTGAAACCGAATAATACAGCAAAAACATCACAGCTCCAAGCACCGGGACCGCCCCATGAAAGGGAAATAAAAAGGTATGTCTCATCTTCAGGATTTCTCCCCGGATGCCTCCGCCCAAATGCTTCATTTTGACGCCACCTGCCCTTCAAACCATCTTCTGCCTGCCAGCCAGAACAGTCCGAACCAAAGCAGAGCTGCCGGGATTCCGATAAACAGGCTGCTCATCTCCTCTAGCTGAGGGGAATAAGTCATCTGTCCGGGCTGCAGAATAAGACCGTTCGGCAGCACGCCAAGAACCGGGCACATCATCCGGGCCGTAATGGCTCCCGGAAATAAGGCAAACCATGATTTCAGGGAAACAACTGTCGCTAAAATCGTATAAATCCCCATATGGATCACAAGCATCAGGAATATACCCACTTTCTGCGTCAAAAACAAACAAAAAGGTATCTGCCATAAAGTAGTCGCCCACATAACAAGCCCGGCCGCGATCTGCACTCCCACAGAGGGAGACACGAAAAACTGTATATGCCGCACACTTTCCATCACTCTGCCCGCAAAAATCGTAAGTACGACGACAAATATCATGGCGATCCCCGACAGCGCCGCTCCAACCAGAATTTTTGAGTCCCATATTCTCCCCATTTTACAGGGAAGCGGCCAGATGGTGTAATTCTTCTTTCTTTTGTCCTTTCCTCCGATCATGCCGCACATAATCCCAAGAAATCCAGGATACATTCCTATATACCACCAGTTATAGCTGTCAACAGAAAAATAATGGTGGGTGAGCCAGGCTGCCAGAGCCACTGTCAGCAAAGGCATAAAAAATGTAATCCCGTTCATAGCTGTGCGGCGGTATTTTAGTTTTTCCGCTCTGAAATAATCTATCATCTTTCGGCCCCTCCTTTCCCGGCAACCTCCATAAACAGCGTTTCCAGATCCTCCTGCTCCGGGATTCTGCCCTCATATCCCAGTCTGCCTGCTGTAATAATACCGATATAATCCGCGGTTTTATGAATTTCTCCCAGAATATGGCTGGAAATAATCACTGTGATTCCCTTCTGCGGAAAGCTTCTTATCAGCTTCCGCAGCTCCTGTATCCCCAGAGGGTCCAGACCGTTGACCGGCTCGTCCAGTACCAGGAGCTTCGGATCGTTCAAAAGCGCCAGCGCGATTCCCAGCCTCTGCTTCATTCCCAGTGAAAAAGCTCCCGCCTTTTTCTTTCCTGTGTTCCCCAGATCCACCAGCGTGAGGGTTTCCTGAATTTTTTTGTCACTGATCCCCAGGAGCAAAGCGCGCACCTTCATATTTTCCCAGGCAGTCAGATTTTCATAAATCGGCGGCGTCTCGATCAACGCGCCGATCTCCCGCAGATCCCTTCTGTTCCATTTGTGTCCCTGAAAAAAGACAGCCCCGGAATCCGGTCTCAAAAGTCCTGTGATCATTTTCAATAAAGTAGATTTCCCGGCTCCGTTGGGCCCCAGAAGTCCGTACACACAGTTTTGAGGAATGTGCATAGTAACTTCCTTCAGCACCTCCTGGCCTTTCAGTTTTTTGGACAGATTTTTTATTACAATAATATCTGGTTCCATATCAAACCTCCCGATTTTTCTTTATACCGACAGTATAAAATCCAATTCTAAGGAATTTATAAGGATCGACAAAAAAAGAAGCCGGATATTCCGGCTCCCGTTGTTTCTCCCCCATAATACTGTGAGATTCTTTTTTCAGGTCTCATCCATATAAATTTCTACATCCACATATTTATCGTCCTTGACAGCTTCAAAAGCCTCCGACGTACGGATATAGTCAAAAAAATTTTCATCCAGATCTTCATCCCAGACCATTGTGAGAAACTGACTGGTTTTCTCCGAGGGTTCGTACAAAACATTCACATGGATCTGATAATATTCATCCTCTTCATTGGGAAATTGCCTTACCATAGAAAAATAAAACATCTCTTCTCCCGTAAAATCAAAGGTTCCTGTTTCGAACAGGAACATCTCTTCTTCTATGGGTTCCTGGCTCATCTGCTCAAACACCCCTACGATCTCTTTCAGGGACATTCCTTCCGTTATCTTTGTTTCCAAATCTTTGATGTATTCTATCATCTGTTATCCCCCTTACAAGTTTAAGTTATTGTGAAATTCATAGAAGATAAAGCATATAAATCCCTGTCCATATAAGCAGAATCAAACCTGCAAAAACTGCCTTTATCAATTTATTTTTCTGACCAATAATCAGCATACTTAAAGAAAGCGTCCATGATATTCCAGCGATTACGAACCACCAGAAACCGCCTGGGAGTAATGCCAGAAATATAAATACGTTGCTTATTATAACCCCCTTCTCGCCAATAAATTTCAATTTTTCTCGGGTGATATCCTGAAGAAATTGTTTTTTCCGTACTTCCACTTGACTTCCCTCCTTTTGCATTATTGATACTTTACGCTCTTTGTACATGGTCATCGTCAGTGTGCAATGCCAATACACCGACGCTGCTCTTTCTATAATATCAAAATAACATATCCTCCCTCGTGACGCAATCAATTCCTCCTGAAATAATACCCTCGTCAGCCAATAACCAGCAGAAATTTTTCTCACAAAATCACAGGGCCAGGTATGACCTTCACAGTTCATACCTGACCCTGTTTTAAAGCACTTTTCTGATAGACTTATCCAACCGTCAGCAGCCGCAGAAACTCCGCCTTCAGGCTGTCTTCCACTTCCGCATTGTATAGATATAATAGGGCACCAGCGGGATCAGGGCGGAAATCCAGGCCGCGGGATCCGCAAGGCACACGCCCACGAAGCTTGTATGTCCCGCCACAAGAAGGACAATGCCGGCTCTGGCCGCCAGCTCGAACACTCCGCCGAGCATGGGAACAAGCCCATAGCCCAGACCCTGAAGGGTATTGCGATAAAGGAAGATGCTTCCCAGGAACGGATAGCACCAGAAAACCGTATGGAAGTAAAGCACCGCCACTTCTGTAACCTTCGTCTCAGAGGGGCTGATAAACAGCCATGTCATATATTTGCCGAAGAAGAAGATCAGCACCATGGCGATCACGCTGTAAACCAGGATCATAATCTGTGTGCAGCGCACGCCCTGTTTTACTCTCTCTATTTTTCCTGCTCCCCTGTTCTGACCCACATAGGTGGCGATCGTTACGCCAAAGGCCGCGAAGACTGTGGCGAATATATTTTGGAGCTTTCCCGCGGCCGAAAAGCCCGCCATATAATTTTCTCCATATATATTGACGGCTCCCTGAACAATGATCGTGCCGATAGCCGTAATGGAAAACTGCAGCGCCATAGGAATTCCAAGGGCCAGAAGTCTTCCGCAGGACTGGAGGGATATCTGGAAATCCTCCTTCTTCAAATGCAGAATAGGATACCTTTTTACTATGTAAATGAAACACAGCAAAGCGGAGATCCCCTGAGCGATCACTGTAGCGTAGGCGCAGCCCTCCACACCCATACCGCCGTATACAATAAAGACGATATCCAGCACCACATTAATGGCCGCCGATATGACCAGAAAATAAAGCGGCGACCTGGAATCACCGAGGGCCCGGAGAAAAGCCGCCAGAGAATTATACGCGGCCGTGACGATCAGGCCCGCATAAATAATTCCCATATATCCCTTTACATCCGGCATGATCTCGTCCGAATAATTCATAAGCCTCAGAATAGGCTCATTGGCAAACAAAAATCCCACTGTCATCAAAACAGCCAGGCCGATAGAAAGATAGACAGACATAGCCACGAAATGGCGCATCTTGTCATATTTCTTGGCGCCGAACCACTGCGCCACCAAAATCGCGAAGCCGCTGCTCAGACCGTTCAGCCATCCGGTCACAAAAAACATCAGAGATCCTGTGCTTCCGATCGCCGCAAGAGCCTGTACTCCCAGAAATTTCCCCGCCACAATGGAATCCGCCACATTATAAAACTGCTGGAACACATTTCCCAGAAACATGGGAATCATAAACTGGATGATCAGCTTCGACGGCTTTCCCACCGTCATGTCACGGATTGTCTGCTTTGCCGCAGGAGATTTATCCGCGCCCTGAACGTTCACGCGGTCTGCCTGTGCGTTCCTACTCATACTATCCCCTCTCTTATATTTAAAATCATTCTTTCTTATAAATACAGTGCGGCGCGTCTTTACGCAGATAATCTTTCGCTGCTCGCGCACCGGATTTCTATTATAACGCTTTTTTTAATGTTTGCAAGAGGGAAACGGAAAGAATATTTTAAAAAAACAGGAGACGGATTTCTCCGTCTCCCGTCCGGCGGCCCGGCTCTGCCGGACCGCCTTTATACTTTTTATTTTTACTGGAAATCAATGATATCTGTCCAGCGGCTGAGGAATTCTTTTTCCTCGGGCACGTTCTTGGTGAGCTGCGCCGCTGCCGCGATCGGAAGCCATTTCTGCACATACTGCTTCGCGGTGTCGCTCTTTTTGCAGAACAGATCCAGATACAGATCCGCCGTCTTCTGGTCCTTAAGGGCAAACTCAAGATAAGTGATGGCCGCGTCGCCGCTGGCATTGCCCTGGGTAGCGTGAGCCCAGTCCACGATCGTCATGGAGCCGTCCTCTCTCACGATCACGTTGCTGGGATTGAAGTCTCCGTGGCAGAGCTTGGTGTGGTTCGGCATGGAATCCAGCCGTGTCATCAGCTCATAGCGGGTGGTTGCGTCCAGATTATCCTTAAGGCTGGTAATCTTGCGGGCAAATTTATCCTTCTGAAGGGTCAGGCGGGGAGCCTTCTTTTCATGCATGGAAAGCTGGAGATCCACAAACTGTTCCATATAGGCTTCCATGTTTTCAGGATTCTCTTTCATCAGCTCTTCCAGAGTTTTTCCTTCTACAAACTCAATGACTACCGCCCACTCTCCGTCGATCTCCGTCACTTCCAGAACCTTGGGGATATCCAGGCCGCTCTCTTCCACGCGGGCCTGGCAGAGGGCCTCGTTGAACACATTGGCTTTGCCGTGCTCCTTCGTAAATACTTTGATAATACGGTCTCCGTCTTTGTAGACTACCTTGTAGGGACGTGTTAAAAATACTTTTTTATTCTTCAGATTCATGGTAATACCCTCCCTTTCTCCTTATTTGGACTCTGTTCCGTAGTAAGCCTTCAGATAGATCTCCTTCAGCTCTGACATCAGCGGATATCTCGGATTGGCTCCTGTACACTGGTCGTTGAACGCCTGCTCTGTCATTTCATCCAGAGTCTCTAAGAAATATTTCTCGTCTACCCCATAGTCCTTGATGGTAGCCTTGATCTCAATTTCTTTCTTCAGCTCTTCCAGCTTGGCAAGAAGCTTCTCGAACACCTCCTGATCGTCCTTTCCGGTAAGACCTACGAAACGTCCGATCTCCGCGTAGCGGGCAAGTGTATGAGGATACTGATACTGCGGGAATGTTCCCATCTTTGTCGGTACCTCGGCACTATTATACCGCATAACGTCCGTAAGCACCAGAGCGTTGGCGATTCCGTGTGGAAGATGATGGAAAGCACCCAGCTTGTGAGCGAGGGAGTGGTTTACGCCCAGGAACGCGTTGGCGAAGGCCATACCTGCCATGCAGGAAGCGTTTGCCATATGGTCTCTTGCTTCTACATCGTTTCCATCCTTGTATGCACGGGGCAGATAATCAAATACCAGCTTAATGGCTTTCAGCGCAAGGCTGTCTGTATAATCAGAAGCCATCACGGATACATAGGCTTCGATGGCATGGGTCATAACGTCAATACCGGAAGCGCAGGTCAGTCCTTTGGGCGCGCTCATCATGTTGTCCGTATCTACGATCGCCATGTTCGGCATCAGCTCATAGTCGGCCAGAGGCCATTTAATACCTGTCTCTTTATCTGTAATGATGGCGAAAGGCGTCACCTCGGAACCTGTACCGGAGGAAGTGGGGATCGCGACAAAGTATGCCTTTTTACCCATTTTCGGGAAGGTGTAGATCCTCTTGCGGATATCCATGAAGTCCATTGCCATATCGTCAAAATCAGCGTCCGGATTCTCATAAAGCACCCACATAACCTTTGCGGCATCCATTGCGGAACCGCCGCCCAGAGCGATGATGCAGTCCGGCTCGAAAGCGCGCATTGCCGCTGCGCCGGCCTTTGCGGAAGCCAGAGAAGGATCCGGCTCTACGTCGGAGAAGCAGGTGTGTACGATGCCCATCGCGTCCAGCTTATCTTCAATACCCTTTGTATAGCCGTTCTTGTACAGGAAGGAGTCTGTTACGATGAAGCAGCGTTTTTTGCCCATCACAGTTCCCAGCTCGTCAAGAGCTACCGGCATACAGCCTTTCTTAAAGTAAACTTTTTCCGGGGTTCTCATCCAGAGCATGTTCTCTCTCCTTTCCGCAACCGTCTTAATATTGATCAGATGTTTTACTCCTACGTTCTCGGAGACAGAGTTTCCGCCCCAGGAGCCGCAGCCGAGGGTCAGGGAAGGAGCCAGCTTAAAGTTGTAAAGATCGCCGATACCGCCCTGGGAGGAGGGAGTATTCACAAGGATACGGCAGGTCTTCATAGCGGCCGCATGCTTCGCCATTTTTTCTTTTTCATTTGTATTGATGTACAGAGAGGAGGTATGTCCGTAACCGCCGTCCGCTACAAGCTGCTCTGCCTTCGCGAGCGCTTCGTCGAAGGTCTTGGCCTTATACATGGCAAGTACAGGGGAGAGTTTCTCATGAGCGAACTCTTCGCTGATGTCCACGGACTCTACTTCACCGATCAGGATCTTTGTATTTTCGGGCACCTTCACGCCTGCCATCTCCGCGATAGCCGCTGCCTTCTGGCCTACGATCTTCGCGTTCAAAGCGCCGTTGATAATGATCGTCTTTCTTACCTTGTCCAGCTCGTCGCCCTTCAGGAAATAGCAGCCTCTGTACTGGAACTCGTCCTTCACTGCCTGATATACGCTCTCAAGAACAGTTACGGACTGCTCGGACGCGCAGATCATACCGTTGTCAAAGGTTTTGGAATGAATAATGGAGTTCACGGCCAGGCGTACGTCCGCTGTATCGTCAATGATAACAGGAGTATTTCCGGCTCCGACGCCCAGGGCAGGTTTTCCGGAGGAGTATGCGGCCTTCACCATTCCGGGACCTCCTGTGGCAAGGATAATATCCGCTTCCTTCATCACAAGATTCGTCAGCTCAAGGCTGGGAACATCGATCCATCCGATGATGCCTTCCGGAGCTCCGGCTTTCACTGCCGCTTCCAGAACAAGCTTTGCCGCGGCGATGGTGCAGCCCTTCGCGCGGGGATGGGGGCTGATGATAATAGCGTTTCTTGTCTTCAGCGCGATCAGGGTTTTGAAGATAGCTGTGGAGGTAGGATTCGTGGTAGGGATAACTGCCGCGATCAGTCCGATAGGCTCCGCGATCTTCTTGATTCCATAAACCGGATCCTCTTCAATAACGCCGCAGGTCTTGGTGCTCTTATAAGCGTTGTAGATATACTCGGACGCGTAGTGGTTCTTGATCACCTTATCCTCCACAACACCCATGCCGGTTTCTTCAACAGCCATTTTCGCAAGGGGAATACGGGCTTTGTCAGCGGCGGTGGCGGCAGCCTTAAAGATCTTGTCTACCTGCTCCTGTGTGTAGGTAGCGAAAAGTTTCTGGGCCTCTTTCATCGCGGCCATCTTGGCTTCCAGCGCTTCCGCATTGTCGATTACAGCCGGGATGTTTGTTTCTTTCTTTGCCATTTGGAATCCTCCTGTTTTTTCTTTTATCATATTTTTGTATCTGGCGGGATGATGCGCGGATACAAATATATTACTGCTGTTACGATAAATCATTAAGGTTCATCATTTGTTAAATGATTAACGTTAAATATTTATCAATCTTTACAATCACATTATAGTAGTTTGTTAATTATTTGTCAATACTTGTTTCTAAAAAAATGTGCACAAAATGAATTTCTCATTTTAATGCACATTTACCAAAGGTGTTCATCAAAAACCACATTTTATTTCAATTCCGTTCTCCGCAGTACGGCGTAGGCTCCGCCGCCGAGAACCGCCGCGGCTGTCAGCAGTGTCAGAACCGGAAACAGAAGGTTTATCGTTCCATCGGCCATAAAGCCCATAGCCTTTATCATAAAATTTATGAAGCTGTTTACAAGCTCTCTGGAAAACACATATTTAAACAGCGCGATCAGCACCAACACAGCGCCTCCGAAAGCAATCCCCAGGCAAATGGAAGAGCTCTTTCCCAGCTTGTTTATTACAAGCACCACCAGATACAGAAGACAGCAGACCGCCACATAGAGCAAAAACAGCCACAGCCAGTTCGCGAATAAATTTTTGTAGCCGTAAATCCCGCCAAATACAGAATCATAGTTCTGGTTGAAGTAATGGTGAAGATTTCCCGCCGCTGTATCGACGAGAGCCATTGTCCCGGAAATAAAACAGAACATAGAGAAGGTGGCGATAAATATATACTTACGGGTAAAGCCATTCTGTATCAGCATTTTGAAATCCTCCCGGAATCCCAGGGCGCCCAGAATACCAACATAGATCAAGGTATTTATTTCCAGGCAGTTTGTCGTAACTTTACTGAAATCACCTGTGGAAATCCCCACCAGTACAGTGATAAAAGCAATCACCGCATACATGATCCCATAAAAGATCCAGATATATTTAAAGGAAGTCGTACATTCGTATTGAATCACAGCTTTTAAATTTCTCATATCAGCAGTCCCCTTTCTCAGTAAGCTTCACAAATAACTTCTGCAGATTCATGGTGGAAAACGTCAGGCCGCTCCCGGAAGGAAGAGGCGTCTTTTCGCCCAGCAGATACGCGATCTTCAGATTTCCCAGCTCGTCACAGCCTATTATGTTCTTTCCGGCGCAGTACTCATCCACTTTCTCCGCAAGTCCGGAGACACTGTAGCCCATTTCCAGCAGGGAAGCCACGTTATCCTGAAGCAGCACCTTTCCCTTATCGATCAGAACCACTTCCTCTATGATATTCGCGACCTCTTCAATCAGATGCGTGGCGATGATAATAGTTCTCTCATTATTTTCATAATCCCTCAGCAGCAGTTCATAAAACAGCTCTCTGTGGTTGGCGTCCAGCCCCAATACCGGCTCGTCAAAAATCACATAGGGAACATTCAGCGCCAGGGCGGCCGTCAGTTTAAAAATGGACTGATAGCCTTTTGACAGGGCCTTAAACTTCTTATTGGTGTCAAGCCCGAACTTCTCCGCGATGTCATATGCTTTTTCCAGATCAAAGCTTTCATAAAAACGGCCTATCCATTTAAAATGGTCCCTGATCCTTAAATCCTTGTCATACAGATCCGCCTCGCTCATACAGAATATCTTTTCATGGACCTTCATGTTTTCTCTGGACGGAACACCGTCCACCAGGACTTCTCCGCTGTCGGCAAAAATCCGGTTGGCAATGATATTGATAAGAGTGGATTTCCCGGCTCCGTTCCGCCCCAGAAATCCATAAATCCTGCCATACTCAAAATTAAAAGAAACATCCTCCAGCGCGGTAATCTCCTGAAACTGCTTTGTCACATGTTTAATCTGGATCCCGTTCATCTTCATAACCCCTTTCAATCAAAGAAATAATCTCATTCTTAGTCATCTCAAGCTTTTTGGCCTCGGCAATCAGCGACGCTATGAACTGATTGTAAAACTGTCCCTGCCTTTTCCGGCGTATTTTCTCAACCGCTCCTTCTTTTACAAACATCCCCAGCCCTCTTTTCTTATAGATAATTTCCTCATCCACAAGCAGATTCATTCCTTTCAGAACAGTGTGGGGATTGATATTCAGCAAGGCGGATATCTCATTGGTGGACGGGATCTTTGTCTCCTCCGGATATACGCCTGTAAATATAGAATCCTCCAGTTGTTCCGAAATCTGAATAAAAATTGGTTTTTCTGTATTCGGATTTATGTTCAACTGTATCACCTCTTGGTTTGTATGTTTGTTACTATAGTAACTAACTACCTTACATCTACAATATATTCCATTTTAAACATATTGTCAATACCCTATGCGCAAAATCTTCCCATGATTTTATTCATATTTCCGCATCTGCGCGCATATGATATTGGATAGGCGTACTTTTACCCTTATATCCAAAATATTACATAATCTTTCTTTTTATTTAATGTAAGGAGCGTATAGTAATGAACAGTTATATGGCAGTCAGAAATAATCAGCGATTTATATACAGGAGAATAGAGGACGAGAAACAGAAGGTGAAAAAGAAAGAACAACTAAAATCAATGCTTGTCGACAGCGAATTCAGCATGAAAGGAGGCTGCGCCGTCAGTCTGCTTCTGACAAAGCTGGATATCATAAACGCGATTCTGCTCATGAAATCCGGACGCAATGTCATCCAGCAGAAAACAAGCCGGTTGAAAACATATGAGAGCGTGTGCAAAAAGCTGGAGAAAAAAGGACTTGATTATAATTTTCAGACAGCGGTGGAAAAAATAAACGATCTGATCGGAGTACGGGCCGTCTGCGCCTATGTGGACGATATTTACCAGGTCGCGGAGCTGCTGGAAAAACAAAAAGATATCCGGATCATTAAGAAAAAGGATTATATCCGGGAACCAAAAAAATCCGGCTACCAGAGCCTTCATTTAATTCTTGAGACGGCTATCGCCTTCCAGAATGAAACCCAGTGGATAAAAATAGAGCTGCAGCTCAGAACTGCAGCTATGGATTACTGGGCCAGCCTTGACCACCAGCTTAGATATAAGCGCGGCCGGAAGGAGGCCCAGTTGATTGACGAGGAGCTTCAGCAATGTGCTGCCGTGATCAGCAGTCTTGACCAGAAAATGCTGAAGATCCGAAAGAAAATTGACAAAATATAATTCAGCCTGAAGCTATTTATACCAGTTCGTAAGTTATTACAAATGAGTGTTTGCACCATAACCGGGAACTGTTATTTTAATCCGTACTCCGCCGCCAGCTTACGGAATTCCGGCAGAGAATTCATGATCGTATCATAGGATACGCAGTAGGCCAGTCTCACATATCCCGGGCAGGCAAAGGAGCTTCCCGGCACCATGAGGATATTGTATTTTTTCCCGGCCTCACAAAATTCTTTTTCATCCGGAACCGGAGATTTCACAAAGAGGTAAAACGCTCCCTCAGGCTTAATACACTGGAAGCCGCATTCCTTCAGCCCGTTGTAAAGAGCCAGCCGGTTTTTGTCATAGGCGGCCACGTCTACTTCCGCGTCCACGCAGCGCTGAATGACCTTCTGCATGAGAGAAGGCGCATTGACGCTTCCAAGGATCCGGTTGGCAATAGCCGCGGCAGTGATCACTGTCCCGCTGTCCTCCAGCTCATCCGGGATCACCAGATACCCGATGCGCTCGCCTGGAAGGGACAGGGATTTACTGTATGAATAGCCTACAACTGTATTTTTGTAATATTTCGTAAACCAGGGAACCTTTACCCCGTCATAGGCAAGCTCTCTGTAGGGCTCGTCGGAAATGAGATAGATCACGCTTCCATACTCCTGCTGCTTCCTTTCGAGAACGGCCGCGAGAGCTTTGATCGTATCCTCAGAATAAACAACCCCTGTGGGGTTATGAGGCGTATTCACGATCACAGCTCTTGTTTTGTCTGTAATCTTCTTTTCCAGCTCCTCAAGGTTCGGCTGGAAGGTCTCTGTATCGGGAGAGATCTCCACCAGCCGGCCGTCGTAGTTGCGGACATAGGCCCCGTACTCCAGAAAATAAGGCGCGAATACAACGACCTCTTCGCCCGGGTTCAGAATCGTCTTCAAAATTACGTTCAGTCCGCTGGCAGCCCCTACGGTCATGATCAGATTTTTTGCAGAAAAGGAGGTTCCGAAACGGCGGTTCAGAGACTGCGCGATGGTTTCCCGCACATCCTCAAAGCCCGCGTTGCTCATGTATCCATGCAGCGCCACAGGATCCTCGGTATTTACCAGATCAATGATCGCCTCCCGCACACAGTCCGGAGCGGGTACGCTTGGATTGCCCAGGCTGAAATCATAGACCTTATCTGCGCCGTACTTCTCTCTCAGCCGGCTGCCCTCCTCAAACATCATGCGGATGGCAGAATTGTTCTGTACAAATGGTTTCATCTTTTCTGCTATCATAATCTCATGCTCCTATCTTTTTTTCTTCTTTGAACGGCCAAAGGCAATCCAGCCTGTAAGCGCAAGCATCAGGATACCTACGAGCATCCAGGGGATAAAATATGCCATTCCCTTGGGATGGAACATATCGTAGTAGCCCTTCAGATAGATAACCGCAACAATGGCCGGAATCGCCCAGAGCATATACAGCCGGATACCCTCCGGGAACTTCGCGCCTTCTCCGGTATTCGCTTCCCTGATAAAGTTCTTCCAGCCCCAGCCCTTTTTGGACGCGCAGAAAAGCACGAAGATTACGGAGCCAAGGGGAAGGATGTTATTGGATACAATGAAGTCCTCGAGATCCATGATCGTGGTTCCCTCTCCCAGGATCTGCACTCCGGCCAGCGGTCCGAAACCAAGCACTGCCGGCATGGAAAGAACGATCACCAGCACAATATTTACAGCAACCGCTTTTTTTCTCTCCCATCCCCAGAGCTCCATGGCAAAGGAAAGAATATTTTCAAACACGGCGATTACTGTAGACAGAGCCGCAAAGGACATAAACAGGAAGAACAGGGCTCCCCAGATCCTTCCGCCCATCATCTGATTGAATACGTTGGGCAGAGTGATGAAGATCAGGCTCGGGCCTGCTCCCGGCTCCACTCCGAAGGAAAAGCACGCGGGAATGATGATCATTCCGGCCATCAGAGCCACAAATGTGTCCAGTATCAGGATATGTAAGCTCTCTCCGGCAAGGGATCTGTCCTTCTCCATGTAGCTTCCGAAGATCTCCATGGCGCCGATTCCGATACTCAGTGTAAAGAACGACTGAGACATAGCGCCGAAAATCACATTGCCGATTCCGGCCTTTTTCATATTGTCCAGATTCGGTACCAGGTAGAATTTCACGCCGTCCATCGCTCCGTCCAGAGTCAGGGAATGAACCGCCAGAATAACGATCAGCGCCAGCAGGCAGATCATCATTATTTTTGTGATTCTCTCGACACCCTTCTGGAGTCCCAGAGAACAGATACCGAAGGCCAGAACAACCGCAAGGATCATCCAGACGGTCACAGTTCCTGTAGACTGCTGAAACTCTGAAAAATACTGGGATACCTGGTCGGTATCAGCTCCGGACAGCTTTCCTGCCGCCATAACGTAGCAGTAATACATCATCCATCCGGCGACCATGGTATAAAACATCATCAGCATATAGTTGCCGATCATACCCATCCATCTGTATTTGTGGAAATTAGAGCCTTCCGGTTCCAGCTCATTCATGGCCTTGGCCGCGCTCTTACGGCTGGCGCGTCCTACCGCGAATTCGCTGACCAGAATCGGCAGTCCCATAACCACAAGGAATACCAGATAGATCAGAACAAAAGCCGCGCCTCCGTACTGGCCAACCATGTAAGGAAACTTCCATACATTTCCAAGTCCGATCGCGCAGCCTGCCGAAACAAGGATAAATCCAAGTCTCGAGCCAAACTTTTCTCTTTCTTTCAATGGTTTCCCCTCCTAAAAATTAGTCCTGTTCATTATATCACAGGACATAATAATTGTGAAGGAAAAATGAGTCAGTCATTAGCTCATACAGATGTCCGCTCGAAAAAACATACAAGCATGTTTTATGCTTCCCGATCACTGTATGGCTGATCTGATACGAAGTAATTCCCCAAAACACAAAAACCTCCGCGCAAACGGCAGTTCCGTTCCCACAGAGGTTTTAATTATTTCAGGAATGATAAATATAGTTACTGTACTGAGGGTCGTCCATGTTGGTCCCATCGATCCATGCCGGCTCCAGAAGGACGGTTTTCTGCAGTTCGGCTTCTGTATCCGCCTCAGGATCCGTCACCTGCACGGCTGCCAGAATGGTCTGATATCCGATCTCGTAGGGATCCTGGGAGATAATTCCGTATTCTCTTCCGCCCTGCACGGCCTTCTGCTGCTTCGAGGTGGCGTCCACGCCGATCATCACAGGCTGATCCTCTCCCTGCTCCAATTCAAGATACAGGTCTGATGTGTCCGCGTTGGTACAAAAGACGCCTGCCACGCCGGAATGTGTTTCCATTGCCTCCTGCATGGCTGTTCTCATATCTTCCACCTGATCCATATAAATCACATCCATGATTTCCATATCCGGATATTCCGCCAGCGCTTCCTGGAATCCTTTCACCCGCTTCTGGGCGCTCTCCGTCTTTTCCTGGGCGGAAAAAACAAGAACCTTTCCTTTTTCTCCCAGGGCTTCCGCCATTTTTCCACCGGCCAGCTCTCCTACATATTCATTATCCGTAGCGCGAAAAGCTGTAACCAGTTGATTTTCGCTGACATTAGAATCAAAAGCAATAACCGGAATATCATTCTCCGCCGCCGATTCAAGCTGAGCCTGCAGAGAATCCATATCACTGGCTGAAAGGCAGAGCACTGTGGGATTTTCGGCTATCACCGCATCCAATGTATTCACCTGCTCTTCCACATTCAGCTCGTCGTTTGGTCCCTCAAAGGTCATCGTGATCTTATCGTCAGATTCAAAACCATATGCTGTATTCACATCCTTTACAGCATCCTCCATACCTTTTTGGATAAGATCCCAGAATTCCCCGTTGACGTTTTTACTGACTGCCGCGATTCTGCTTCCGGCCTGAACCGGAACTGATGTATCAATCTGAGAGGCTCTGTCTTCTGCCGCGTCTTCCTCTGATATCCCGCCTTCAGTCTGCACATCCGCAATTACTGTATCAAAGCCGCCATTTCCGCCAAAACTTCCCGACGCCAGAAAAACTGCCGCCAGGAGAATTACAGCCGCCGCTGCTTTCTTCATTGTCTTACTCCTCTTCTCTTTTACATAAACCTAATACAAATGTGCTTCTTTTTTTACATTATACACATTTTGTATCTTACGTCCATAGATTTCATAATTTTTTCATTATTTAGGAGCAGATATCATATCCATGCAGGCAGACTGTTGTCAAAAAAACGTTCTTTCGCTGTCAAACCCGGCAAAGGCCGCCCCTTGGGGCCAAATCTGAAATTTCATATTTTTTCCTGTTTGGGGATGGCGAAAGCCTACGGCGCATGAGCAAAGGCCCAGAGGCAGCTCTGAGGAATCCTCCGGATAGTATTTCCGATCGCCCACAAGAGGACAACCCATATGCGACATTTGAAGCCGGATCTGATGATGCCGCCCAGTTTCCAGGCGAATTTCCAAAAGGCATCTCATTCCTGTGACGCGGTTTTTGTCCTCTACAGTCTGCAGAACCCGATAAAACAGCCTTGCTTTTTTTGCTCCGCGGGTTCCGGCCTTTACAACGGCAGAGACGTTTCTTTTTCCGTCCTTCAGCAGATAATCCTCAAGCCACCCTTCCCGCTCTCCCGGAGCCCTATCTGTCACCGCCAGATAGAACTTTTTCATTTCCCTTTTTTCCATCTGAGCATTTAACCTGGATGCCGCCTGAGGGGTCTTCGCAAATACCAGGACTCCCTCCACCGGCTGATCCAATCTGCTGATAATCCCCAGGTAAGGGACTTCTCCGGGCTTTTGCTCCGCCAGATAATTTTTCAGCACGCTCTCCATATCCATAACGCCGATCCTCGAATTCTGTACGGCAAGCCCTGACGGCTTGCGGCATACCAGAATCTGGCCGTCCTCATAAAGGAGCATATCCTGTATCTCTTTTTTCCACATAAAAAAACTCTCCCTTTCTTCTCTGGAGAGTATAGCGTAAATTATGCATTATAGCAAGAACGACGGTCATCACTTTTTACTAAACTTCAAAAATGATGACCGTCTCAACAATCTTCACTATTCAATTTTGGTTGTCCTCTTATTTTGTATTGTCTATAGTTTCTTAATTGGATTTTTATATACGTCCTGTATATCTATATTCCAATTCTCTCTATTCAGTTTTTTCTTGTATCATATATTGCTATATGTCTACATATCTTATTTTATTTCCTGCTCATAAACGATATGATGAAGTATCACTCGGTTTATTTAGAAAGTTTATAGATTTAAAATTATAATTTACGGATTATAATTTTGCTTCTTAATATCAACATCTATTGTGAGAAGATGTTCTTCTGATGCAAAGCTTCAATTCATATCAATCTGATCAGCTCCCATTCGCTTCTCAGCATCCCTGATATGGATTTCAAAATATCTTTTCCTGGCCTCTCACTTCTCTGGAACTCTGCTTCCCGACGAAGCACCCGGTCTGTTAAGATACTTCTTCAGCAAATGTTTCTTCACACATTTCCGAAGGTCTTTGTATCAGGTTCGTGATAGTTATTCAATATGAGAAATCGATTCTATATACCTATGATACTTTTTCTGAATCCAGCCATTTTCTGAAGTCCTGTTCGCCAGGTTTTATCTTACTGTTCTCTGTATCTGGAATTATGTCCTCTGAGATCCTTTATCCTTTGGATGATGTTTTTCAGGTTGACACCTGATAAATATATCTCTTCCGGAATTTCTCTCCTGTCCTTCCTTCCTTCCTGATCAGGTACTTTCTGATTTTCTTCTTTCCTGATGACTGTTCAGTTTTCTTTAACAATGATCTATGTATCAGGTCTTTCTTGCAGGAAATCCGATTCCTATCACTGTCTCATATTGATGGATGTTATACTACTTTCCCAATGGACTCACCCTAGCCTTTCTGATTTTTTTCATCCTTTTCATGTAACATTTATATATGCTATGAATTGAATGATTTTTTTGATTTTCTTTTGTTTTTCTCTTGTTTTCTTTTGATGAGTATATAATAGCACCAGGGTTTTTATTTGTCAACACTTTTTTGTAGTTTTTTTATTATTTTTATTATACTATATTTAAACTCCGTCTTAATCTGTTATTTATTTCAAATTTTATGATATTTTTTGATAATTTATCAAATTCCAGAAATTAACTGCGAAGCCGGACGTATCCGCAGCGGAGCTTTTATCATGAGAATGTTTTTGCACAAGGCAGTCCCTCATATCAAGCCAAAAGTCTGAAACCACGCCATGCCTGCATAACTTTGGAAAAAGACTTAAAAAGGATGTTCCCGGTCTGTGAATCTGAGCACAGATAAGGAACATCCTCTTAATCTTTTATCGTTTGCTTCTGTTGTAATTGATCAGGCAGCCCTTCAGAATGATCTCTCTCTCATCATCCGTCAGCTCGCCCAGAGTTACCGTGAATTCCTTCAGGCCTTCGGGTTTTACTGCATAGCCGGTAATGCTTTCCTCTTTCTCAGCCACCGCTTTGCGGATTCCCGGGAAAAGAAGATAATCTCCATTCTGGAAAGGAAGCTCGCCCTCCGGGATCACAAAGGGAAGCATACCCCAGTTGATCAGATTGGAACGGTAGCGCTTCGTGGCATATTCATTGGCAACATTGGCCCAGCCGCCGAGAACCTTCTGGCAGGAGGCAGCCTGCTCGCGGGCAGAGCCGTCGCCCGGCTTCACGGCAAAGATCGTACTTCCCACTCCCAGATTGCCTTTTCCGATCTCCGGGAACTGATCGTTCACCGTTTTCAGGACAGCTTCAAGTTCCGGAACAGCTTCCACAGGGCAAGAGCCTTCCTCAATGGCCTTCTGGGCTTTCTGGATCTCCTTCGCCCGTCCAACATAAGCAGGATCCTTTCTGGAAAGGGTAAATTCCGCCAGGCCCAGAGGATTGGAGCGGTAGGATGAGGTTTCGCCGGAGGGGATCAGCTCGTCCGTAGTCGTTACAGGATCGTGGATCTCGGAAACCACCTTCAGCACCAGATTCTCCGCAAGCTCGGGCATTGCCGGCCAGTCCTTGATATTGGGGCCGAACTGGATCTCCACATCCGGATCCGCCGCTCCCTTGCTGTCAAAAATCCTGTTTTCATAAATGGTCCTGTCAAAGAAATATTTCTGGTTGGTATAAGCGCCTTCATATGTCTCCGCAGAGGTCAGGAAGCCTTTGTTCGCCGCCGTAGCCGCGATCGATCTGGCGTCCATCAGGGCCACAGAAGAAATCTGGCCGTTCTGGATCTTGGAGCCCTCTCTGTTGGGGAAGTTTCTGGTGGTATGGCGGATACTGAACGCATTATTGGCAGGAGTATCTCCCGCGCCGAAGCACGGCCCGCAGAACGCGGTCTTTACCACCGCTCCCGTAGCCAGAAGATCCGCGAGGACTCCGTTCTTCGCCAGTTCCATATAAATAGGCGTGCTTGCCGGATATACGCTCAGGGTAAAGGCGTCCGCACCGATGCTTGCTCCCTTAAGGATGTCCGCCGCGGCGCAGATATTCTCAAAACCGCCGCCCGCGCAGCCCGCGATGATTCCCTGGTCTACATAAAGCTTTCCATCGACAACCTTTTCCTTCAGGCTGAAATCCACCTTTCCGTCCAGGCTGACCAGCGCCTTTTTCTCAACGTCCGCCAGAATATCCCCGAGATTTTCGTTTACTTCGTCAATAGTGTATGTATTGCTTGGGTGGAAGGGCATCGCGATCATAGGCTTGATCTGACTTAAATCCACCTCCACGCAGCCGTCATAGTAAGCTGTGCCGCCAGGCTGAAGAGCTCTGTAGCTCTCCTTTCTTCCGTGTATCTCATAGAATTCTTCAATCTTTTCATCAGTCTGCCAGATAGAAGAAAGACAGGTGGTCTCGGTGGTCATTACGTCAATGCCGATACGGAAGTCCGCGCTTAATCCGGCTACTCCGGGGCCTACGAATTCCATCACTTTATTTTTTACATAGCCGTTGGCAAATACTTCTCCGATAATCGCCAGTGCAACGTCCTGGGGACCTACTCCCGGACGCGGCTCACCCTTCAGATAAACGGCTACAACACCGGGCATATTAATATCATAGGTCTGGGAAAGAAGCTGTTTTACCAGCTCTCCGCCGCCCTCTCCCATGGCCATGGTTCCAAGAGCGCCGTAACGGGTATGGCTGTCTGAGCCCAGGATCATTTTGCCGCCCTCCGCCAGCATTTCACGGGCATACTGATGAATTACGGCCTGATGGGGAGGAACATAGACTCCGCCGTATTTTTTCGCGCAGGTGAGTCCAAACATATGATCATCCTCATTAATGGTTCCGCCTACCGCGCAGAGGGAATTGTGGCAGTTAGTCAGCACATAGGGCACCGGAAATCTTTCCAGGCCGGATGCTCTGGCTGTCTGGATAATTCCCACAAAAGTAATATCATGAGATGTCAGCTTGTCAAATTTGATCTGCAGCTTCTGCATATTCCCGGATGTATTGTGAGATTCCAAAATACCGTAGGCGATGGTGTTTTTCCTTGCCTCTTCTTTTGAAACAGGCTGGGACATCTGTCCCTCCTCCACGATATCACGGCCGTTTACAAGATAAACCCCGCCATCGTACAACTTCATAAAAAATTCCTCCATTTCTCATTCATTTCCAACGCTTCCGCGCTATTTCCTGTATTTGTTTTATTCCGCGGCCTGAAACCGGCCGCCTTTTCGCGCCGTCCGCCTTTGGCGGAACAGTTTTTCAGTTACACACCACTTTATTATAGTAGATTTCTAAAGATTCCGCAATGGAATATCCATTTTTCTTTACTTCTCTCCGTATTCTGGATATACTAAAAGAAACGTCCCATTTTATGATGTTGGGAACGAATTGGAATTTGTAACAGTTCTAAGGTTATCATAAATAAATGTAAACACTTATTTATGATAACTTATGAACTGTCACTTGTATTTGTACGTCAGGAGGAAGCTTATATGTTTCGTTTATGGGGAAAAATATGGAAGCACAATCGTCTGGTGAAAGATACCGTCATATGCGACGGCTCTGACGATACCAGAACCCACAAGGTTTTCCGGGGACTGGAGGAAATCTGCTATCAGTTCGACCTGGAAAATCCCATCTGGCTGGACAGCTCCGTGTCAGACTTTAAACGTCATTCCAAAACCCGTTTTTCTCAGGACAGTTTTATAGAACAGATCGACTTTGACTATCTGGAGATCCAGGTCATTGAGGAGGACTGAAGCGCACTGCCAGAAACAATAAACAATCCCGCAGGAGTCAGCGCATTACTAAAACCTGAATCCTGCGGGATTATAATATTTATGAACGTCAAAAACTAAAAATTAATTTTCCTGACATCCCTTCTTTATGTCTGTTCGGGTTTCAAATCATCTGACCGTCACAGACAAGCCCTTCTTATCATAGCTACTGTAGGTACTCTTCCCATTCACTCTGACATAAGCCCTGACAGTATAGGTATATTTCGTACCCTTCTTCAGGTTCCTGTCGGTAAAAGAAGTACCGTTCGTAACGATCCCAACACGTTTCCATTGTCCGGTTCCGGCTTTACGGTAAATTACATACCCTGTGCTGCCGGATACCTTTTTCCAGTTTATGGCTGCCCTCGTGCCAGATCTTCTGATTTTGTTCAGCTTTGGCGTATCCAGAGCCGTCGCGGTAATTCCGGTCTTATCATAGCTACTCCATATATAACCGGAGCCGTTTTTCTTATACGCCCGGACAGTAAAGGTGTAAGTCCGTCCGGACTTTGCCTTCGGATATGTGTAAGAAGCAGAAGCCGTATTGCCAAGCGCCTGCCACTTTCCGTTGTACTTCACAAAAACACGGTACCCATCTGCGGCTGCCGTCTTCGTCCAGCTCAGGTTTATTTTTCCTGTGCCTGCAATTGCAGCTTTGCTGAGTTTTGGCATATCTAAAGCAATGCCCCGGATACCATTCTTGTTATAGGCACTCCAGATATAGCCGGAATTTGTTTTCTTATATGCCCGGACAGTGAAAGTGTAGGTTTGTCCGCTCTTCGCCTTTGTGTATATGTAGAAAGTAGATGCTGTATTGCCAAGCGCCTGCCATTTCCCATTGGACCTTACGAAAACACGATAGCCATCCGCACCCGGCACTTTTGCCCAGTTCACGGTCATTTTTTTCGTTCCGGAAGGCACAGCCTCGCTGAGTCTGGGTATGTTCAAAGTAAGAACAGGCGTTGCCGTTGGGATCGGTGTCACCGTAGGCGCAGGCGTTACCGTAGGTGTTGTAGGAACTGGTGTTGGTGTGACATCTGTCCAAACAACTGGGATACCGACTGCATGACCATAAATTGAGGCCATGGAACCAGACGGGCAATAGAATGTAAGACCATGAATATCTGTATAGATATAATGCAGGTAATTCTCAGGCCTATACCCATCTTTTATGCTATAGCCAAAAGAAACCGTTCCCATACTTTCAGTTGCATTAGAGAAAATAACGGATTTTAGATTTGGGCAATTCACAAAGGCCATTTTGCCAATCTGAATTACGGATGAAAGGTCGATTGTTTCCAAGCTGCTGCAATTTTGGAATGCGCTATCCCCAATAGATTCAAGTTTTGGAAGATAAACATTTTTTAATGAAGAGCATCCATAAAAAACACTTCGATATATACGTATAACGTTCGGCAGATTGATTTCCGTCAGTGCTTGGCAGTGAAGAAAAGCACTTTGGTGTATACTTCTACATTGTTCTAAATTTATTTTTGACAAAGAATAGCAATGATAAAAAACAGAACCGCTAAGAGAAATAAGTTGTGGGGCTTCTACAATTTTTAATTTCTCACAATAAGAAAAAGTATAGGCATCTATATCTACAATACTAGGCATCTTAATGCTGATCAAACTGTCTTTGATTGAATCAGCAAACCCATCTTTTACCCGTGTAACTTCTTTTTCGTTAATCGTTTCCGGTACTACAAGATGCTCCTTTTCCTCCCCGCAATATCCAGTGATAGAGAGCGTGCCGTCTTCATTTTCTTCATATACAAATCCCTGATACACATTTTGTCCTTCTGCCGAGTATATATTGTCATCAGCGCTGGCGGCAGAATTTTCATATGCAGAAGAGGTGACAGAAGCCCCATCTTCAAAAAAAATAGCCTCCTCCTCGTCTGTTTCAGCGAAATCAGCAGATGCCGACTGAGAATTTTCTGTCTCAATTTGGATGTTATCAGATTCTACTCCCACCTCTGTGGGCTCCTGTGTGTCTGAGATTACTTCCGGATCTTCTTCCATCAGTCCATCTGGATTCTCTGGTTCGAGAGCTTCCACAACAGTCGCTGACTCTTCATGGGCTGCCGCAGGCGCAGAAAAATCTGCTGCATAAACAACAGAATTAAAAGACAGGGCAGCGGTCAAGAAAAATACGATACTTTTATTCTTCATAAATGTGCTCCTTCCTGTATTAGTTGGGCATGTTCCCCAACCCCACTTTGCAATACAAAATAATGAAGGAGCTGTCACACCAAATGATTAGATGATCCATCATCAGCACAGCCCCTTCTTTATGTCTGCTCGGGTTTCAGATCATCTGACCGTCACAGACAAGCCCTTTTTATCATAGCTGCTGTAAGTGCTCTTCCCATTCGCTCTGACATAAGCCCTGACAGTATAAGTATATTTCGTACCCTTCTTCAGGTTCCTGTCGGTGAAAGAAGTACCGTTCGTAACGATCCCAACACGTTTCCATTGTCCGGTTCCGGCTTTACGGTAAACCACATACCCTGTGCTGCCTGATACTTTTTTCCAGCTTATAGCTGCTCTCGTACCGGGTCTTCTGATCTTATTCAGCTTTGGCGTATCCAGAGCTGTTCCGGTAATCCCAGTCTTATCATAGCTGCTCCAGGTATAACCGGAGCCGGTCTTCTTATACGCCCGGACAGTAAAGGTATAAGTCCGTCCAGACTTTGCCTTCGAATACGTGTAAGAGGAAGCCGTTGTGTTGGCAATACCCTGCCACTTCCCATTAGCCTTCACAAAAACACGATACCCGTCCGCGTCTGCCGCCTTCGTCCAGTTCAGAGTTATTTTTCCTGTGCCCGTAGCTGCGGCCTTGCTGAGTTTCGGCACATTTAAAGTAGATCCGGCAACGCCGCCCTCGTCATAGCTACTCCATACATAACCAGAAGCAGTCTTCTTATACGCCCGGACAGTAAAGATATAAGTTCGTCCTGCCTTCGCATTCGAGTATCTGTAAGAGGAAGCTGTTGTATTGGTAAGCCCTGTCCATTTCCCATTAGATCTCACAAAAACACGGTATCC
This sequence comes from Candidatus Blautia faecipullorum, assembly GCA_019115125.1. Taxonomy (GTDB): domain Bacteria; phylum Bacillota; class Clostridia; order Lachnospirales; family Lachnospiraceae; genus Blautia_A; species Blautia_A faecipullorum. The sequence continues at coordinate 39,266 of DXEG01000023.1, read as the reverse complement.
GTCTGCATTTGGCACTTTCGACCAGTTCAGTGTGATATTTTTTGCGTCTGCAGACACAGACTTGTTGAGTTTTGGCGCAGCTAAAGCAGTCGCTGTAATGCCGTTTTTGTCATAATCGCTCCATACATAGCCGGAAGCAGCTTTCTTATACGCCCGGACAGTGAAGGTGTATGTTTGCCCTGCTTTCGCTTTTGTGTAGGTATAAGAGACAGCTCTTGTATTGCCAAGTCCCTGCCATTTTCCATCGGATTTTATATAAATACGATATCCGTCTGCATTTGGCACTTTACTCCAGTTCAGATTGATATTTTCTGCATCTGCAGATACGGTTCTATTAAGTTTGGGCGTATCTAAAGTGATCTCCTGAGCCGACCCTGTCAGGACAATTGGAATGCCAATTAAATTGGCATAATCCCAGGCTACAGAACCTGAGGGGCAATAGACCGTCAGATTTCCAGGGTATCTATATATATGCTCTGATTCATTATTCGGATCATAACCGTCCTCTACGGCATATCCAAAGGCAAAGTCCCCAATCGAGTCAAGTGAGTTGGAAAAAATGGCGGTTTTTAAGTTCAGACAGTTTATAAAGGCCCTATCATAAATCTCCGTTGCAGATGACAGATCGATTGTTTCCAGGCTGCTGCAATTTTGAAATGCTCCGGCCATAATACACTCCACTTTTGGAAGCTGGATGTTCTTCAGCGAAGAACATCCGGAAAAGGCCTCACGCCATATCTCTGTTACATTTGGAATATGTACATTCTTCAGAGCTGAACTTCTCAAAAAAGCCTCCGCAGCCACCCCCGTAGCATTTGAAACATCAACACTCTCCAGTGAGAAACATTCGGCAAAGGACTGGGGCCCTATCCAGGTAGCGCTTGGAAGATAAATACTTTTCAGAGAAGTGCACCTTGCAAAAGTCGCGATTCCTATCCCTTTAAGTTTTGGAAGCTGAACACTTTTCAACGAGGTGCATTGGGGAAACTCTATTTCTCCCGTCCGCGTAACGTTTGGAAGATTGATTTCCTCCAGCGCCTTACAATTTATAAAGTTGCTGCCTTTCATTAACGTACATTGTTCCAGATTTACGTTTTTCAGAGAATAACAATTTCTGAAAGTACCGTTGCCCAGCTGAGTAACCTTTGGAGCTTCTACGCTTTCCAGCTTCTCAAAAGACTCAAAAGTACCAGAATCTATCTCTACAACACCTGGAATTTTAATACTGATCAAACTATCTTTGACTGAATCGGCAAATCCGGCTTTTATCCATGTAACTTCTTTTCCATTAATCGTTTCCGGAACTACGAGATGCTCCTTTTCTTCGCCGCAATAACCAGTAATAGAGAGCGTGCCGTCTTCATTTTCTTCATACACAAATCCCTGATAAATATTCTGTCCTTCTTCCTCCGGGTTAGTACTGTCATTGGCACTGTCAGAAGTATTCGCTTCTATGGATGCAATACCCGAAGTTCCATCGTCAAAAAGAGCGGACGCATCCTCGCCTGCATCGGAAACATCCGCGGCAGATGCCGACTCTGTGTTCTCTGTCTCGATCTGGATATCAACCGATTCCGTTGGTTCTTGGGCTTCCTCAATCTCTTCTGAAATCCCATCCATAATCTGATCCTGAACTTCCCCAGTATCCTTCTCCTCAATTTCTCCCGAAGTCTCTTCCAGGATCGTTGCAGGCGCAAAAAAATCATCCGCATAAACAGAAGAATTGAAAGCCAATGTAGCGATCAGAAAAAACGCAATACTCTTATTCTTCATACGCATGTCCTCCTAAGCATTTTCAGCAAAATCTCATATTGTATAAGTCAGCTCTCAGGTTTCTCTTCATAAAATAGTATATACCCGCCTGTACGCAAAATCAATAAAATTTACGAATCCCGCAGGAGTCAGCGCATTACTAAAACCTGAATCCTGCGGGATTATAATATTTATGAACGTCAAAAACTAAAAATCAATATTTCACAACGAGTGTTTTTTTTCTGCTGTTTGTTCGTTTTTTCGTTTCACCATCGAAAGATAATCCCGGTTCCGGGATTTCCGCCTGGGTACAAAAAGGGAGATCATACTCTTTTTTCCTCTTCCTCTGGCATAGAAAAATCCGATCACAGAAAACACAAGAGCGCCGATAAAATTCACAAAAAGGTCCTTCATCGTATCGCGCAGTCCCAGGTCAAGATATCCGCCCAGCCCCAGGGCCTGCCGGGTTCCGTCCCCATGCACCAGGATCATATCCTGGATATCTCTCACCACCACCGGATGATTGCCCCCGGCGGGATCCAGATTTACGGTGCTGATGGTATGAAGGATGGTATCCTTCTGCATATCCAGCAGGAAGAACCGGTCCATGGCGCACTCAAAAAATTCCCAGAGAACTCCCACCGTCATGGAAAAGCAGAAGGCAACCAGCGCCAGGAAAAAGGGCGACAGCTCGAAAGTAAGTTTTTCGTTATCATTCAGAAGCAGCACCAGGGAAAATCCCACCGCCGCGCACAGAAATCCGTTCAGCGTATGAAGAATAGTATCCCAGCCAGGGATCACAATATAAAAGGCGTTGATCTCTCCCAGGATTTCCGCAGCGAAGATGAAGCAGAGGATCGCGATCTCCAGGCCGATGGGGATTTCAATGCGGAGCCGCACCTGTATCCAGCTCGGAATATACAGAAGGAGCAATGTCAGGGCACTGAGAAAAAGACCCTCGTAATTGTGCAGGAACGCCTGGCGGACCAGGCAGACGATCACCAGGATACGCAGTACCGAAAAGACAAGAAAGGAGCTTCTGTGTTCCTTCAGCTCCATTTCAATCGCCCTCCGGAGCTCCCTTCTGCGCTGTTTTCCCAGTTTTCTTTTGTCATTCATTACAGTCATCCTCCGGAATCTGTCTTTCTATTTCTATCCGTTTCCCAGTTACTAAACAATCCATTTCTTAATCACGGGAATACATTTTAACACTGCGGCCGCCGCAAAGCTTAACGCCAGAATAGCCAGCGCCGTCAGGGGAACTGCCGCTGCCGTATTATCTATCATCATGCTGTCGATCCCTGCCCTGTGAAGGATGTCGCGGAAGAAGGCATGAATCAGATACACGCCGAAGGTACAGCTTCCCAGATAACAGATGACCCTTTCCTGTCTTTCGTCCCAGGTAATCCTGCCAAGACAGTTTTTAAAAAATAAAAATACCGCGGCGCTCCAGAAAAACGCGGACACCGTATAATTTTCGTAAAAGGACTGCACTGCCTTGTCCAGAGCCAGAGATCTCCACTGACAGAGCCCGATGCCCGCTATGATCAGTACCGGCCCCGCCGCAAAAACCGCCCGTTCTGCTTTTTTCGGGAGGTCATAGGCATAAAGATAGTGTCCCAGTATAAAATAGCCTGTAAAATCCACTGCCAGCACCGGCTGCACCGTGTTCATCAGCGACTTGAGATGATCCATCCATGGAAGCGGCAGGTACGCAATAGTGTAGGGCAGGATTTTAAATATCAGAAACAGCAGGATCAGGTATTCTTCCCACTGCTTTCCCCGCCTGCTGTTGACGATCTCCCAAAGCAGGGGCGTAATGATCATAAGCCCCATCAGCATTGGAAGATACCAGAGGTGGAAATAAGAATCACTGACATAAACCAGCATTTTCTTCACAAATTCAGCGCTTCCAACGGCGGGGGAGCCATGTACCGCGATCCGGTAAGCTCCGTAAAATATCTGCCAGAACAAATAGGCCGCGGCCACCGTGAGAATATTTCCAAGCCACAGCTTTTTCAGATTCCAGTCGCGTTTTTTGTCAAGATACAGGGCGCCGCTGATCATCACAAAGCAGGGAACCGCGAATCTGGAAATCCCATGATAAAAATTGGACACCTTCCAGGTAAAGGTATCGACGGGAACGTCCCGGAAGTGCTGGGACGCCGCGTGCAGCAGAACCACAGCGGCACAGGCCGCGATCCGCAAAAGCTCTATCCAGACAATTCTTTTTTTCATCATATCAATAAACCCTGTTCCGCTCCTTTCCGGCAAGAAAAGCCCTGATGTTTTTCACAACCTCATCCCGGCACCGGAACCGCGTCTCCACAGGCGCCCATGCCATATGAGGAGTGATCAGAAGTTTCCGGCTGTCCTGGATCCCAAGCAGAGGATTTTCCGGATTCATAGGCTCCTCCTTCAGTACGTCAAGGCCCGCGCCCGCGATTTCATTCTCCATAAGAGCTGTATAAAGATCCTGTTCATTGACAATAGGCCCTCTGGCCACATTGATCAGCACGGAGGTGTTTTTCATTTTGCGGAAAGCGTCCATATTCATCAGATTATCCGTATGGACATTCAGGGGAGCGTGGATGGATATTACGTCGGATTCCTTCAGCAGCGTGTCAAAATCCGCCTGCTCCCAGTCCTTATCCGGAAAATCATATGTTTTTCCGGACGCGGAACAGCAGAGGATCCGGCATCCGAAAGCCCCGGCAATTTCGGCCACCTTCTGACCGATGGCGCCCATACCTATGATTCCCCAGGTTTTTCCCTCAAGCTCATAAAACTGCTCCGCGAAATGAGAAAAGGTCTGGCTTCTGGAATAATCGCCGGATTTTACATAGTCGTCGTAATAGCGGAGCTTTTCCCACAGATAAAACAGGAGAGCAAAGGTATGCTGGGCCACGGCCCCCGTGGAATATCCGGCCACATTGCAGGCCCGGATCCCCCTGGAAATAAGATAGTCCCCATCCAGGTTATTGATCCCCGTAGCAGTAAGGCAGACCAGCTTCAGCCTCTGGGTTCCGTCCAGCGTCTGAGCGCACATGGGAAGCTTATTGGCTATGATAATGTCCGCGTCTTTGATCCGCTCCGGCATTTCCTCCGGGGAAGTTTTGGGATATAGCGTCACATCCCCCAGCTCATAAAAGGGGGCAAAGTCCATATCCTCCCCCAGACTTTTTCCTTCAAGAATTGCGATCTTCACTCTATTTTTCTCTGTCTCTTTTTCAACGGTTCTGTTCATAGAATTCTCCTTTTCAACGCAGAAAATCCTGTCCGCCGGGAAAATCCGCAGAAGTCCCCGGCCCGCCCGGTCTGCTCATATTTTCGTTTGGGATTCAGTATAGCAAAAACTTGTCCGTTCTACAAGCAGGAGGATTGCAAAAAACTCTTGACTTTGCCACCTCCTGTTGATATATTAAATAGGTAATTGCCACCGGGCACGCCTTGTTCTATTCTGTTAGGTCTTAGAAAGAATGGAACGAAGGCTTATTTTTTTATTAAGGAGGGAGAGCCATGTTTCGTGAGATGCGAAGGAAACGGCAGATGCTGTCCCGGGAGGAATCTGACGCCATTCTGAGGGAAGGAACCTCCGGCGTGCTGGCTTTATCCGGAGACGGCGGCTATCCGTACGCCGTACCGCTGAGCTATGTATACGACGGAGAACGGATATTTTTTCACTGCGCGAAATCCGGGCATAAGCTGGACGCCATCCGCCGGGATCCCAAAGCGTCCTTCTGCGTGATCGGACAGGATGATGTCGTTCCCAGCAAATACACGACCTATTTTCAAAGTGTGATCGTGTTCGGCACGCTGCGGATTCTGGAAGATGATGATGAGAAGCGCAGAGCGGTTGAACTGCTGGCTGTCAAATACGCGCCGGAAGATTCCGAGGAAAGACGGAGCCAGACCATTTCTCAGGAATGGAAGCCGCTTTGTATGCTGGAAATGAAAATCGATCATCTTACGGGAAAAGAAGGAATCGAATTAACGAAAAAAAGAATAAATAAACAGTGATAAAATCGACCCGCCGGGGTTTCATTTTATTGTGTAGTAGGCCTGCGTTACACAAACGCAGGTCTTTTTTTATATCACAAGGGATACCTTGCCGCGTGTACATGTGAAAGTCTTGGATTTCTTATGGTATAAAACGCTCCGCTATGGATCATCAAAACAGTCTTTGTCTGTCACATATAGAGCTGCTGTTATTTATAAAGAAGGAGGATTCTGAATTTATGTATGAAGGCAAAACTCACTCACTTTTTATGAAATATGCCATTCCGCAGATGATCGGGCTTTTATTCAATTCTATATACCTGATTGTGGACGGCGTATTTATCGGCCACCGTCTTGGCACCGACGCCATGGCTGCCGCGGCCGTATCGGTTCCTCTGATTGAGGTCCTGATCGCCATTTCTATGGCCGTTGCTTCCGGATCCGGCGTTCTGATCTCAGGAAGTCTGGGCCGCGGCGAAAACGACAAGGCCCGGCGTACCTTCACCACAGCCGCTGTCTGCGCGGTGGGAATGGGGATTCTGGTGGTCGTTCTGGGGAATATTTTTATTCATCCCCTTGCCCGGCTCCTTGGCTCCACGCCGGAGATCCACACTCAGGCTATTGAATATATGAGGTATATCCTGACCTTTTCTCCATTCCTGATCTTCAGCTTTTTGTTCAGCGGCCTTGCCCGCAACGACGGACAGCCCAAGCTCGCCATGTTCGCTCTGGCATTCGGGTCTGTCTCCAATATCATTCTGGACTATGTGTTTATGTTTCCGCTGGACATGGGGATCGGAGGAGCCGCCCTCGCCACCGCGCTGGGACCGATTTTCAGCGTGATCATTCTGATGCCGCATTTTCTCAGAAAAAAAGGCCGGCTGTATTTTACAAGCCCGAAGCTCCGTCTGCGGAATATCGGCAGAATCTATCTTCTGGGCTTCCCGTCCTTTATTATGGAGTTCAGCATCGGAATCATTACCTTTGTTTACAACTTTGCCATTGTGCGCCACGGCTACGGCGAAATCGGCCTGGCGGCTTATCTGGTCATCGGATATCTGATGCTTATTATCCTGACACTGTTTCTCGGCATGGCCGAGGGACTGCAGCCTGTGTTCAGCTATTTTACAGGCACAGGAGAAGCGGAGCGAAGCCGTTCCATGCGCAGCTTTGCCGCCAGGGTGTTCCTTATCACAGGTATCGTATGCTATCTGCTGATCGTATTTTTCTCCCGGTATTTCTTCTCCATCTTTAATCCGGAGGATACGGAGCTGATCAATTTTATGCAGAGTAAGAGCCTGTATTATTTCTGTGGTTTCTTCCTTGCCGGATATAACATCCTGATGATCTCCTTCTGGCAGTCTACCGGACGGACGCAGAAGGCTCTGCTCATTTCGATGTCAAGAAGTATGCTGTGGCCGCCGATCCTGATCACCATCCTGCCTCTGTTCTTCAACAGAGAGGTAATCTGGCTCTGCCATTCCCTCAGCGAGGCGCTCACAGCCCTGACTGCCTTTCTTTTGCTTATGCATCTCCGGCACAGGGAAAAATCTGCATGAAGCTGACAAAAATAATAAGTGTGTATCTATTTAAAAGGGGGATTTTATAATGAACAGAATTATTACGATCGGGCGTGAATTCGGCAGCGGCGGACGTGAAATCGGCCGGCGGATCGCTGAAAATCTTCATATTGCCTACTATGATCAGGAAATTGTAACTGAGCTGAGCAGCCGTTCCAGTCTGACGGAGGGCTACATACGGAATGTAGAGGAAAATCACCCGCTGCCCCTGCTTCCCATCACCACCGCCCGCACCTTCGGCCTTTCTTCAAACCAGGCGGCAGAACAGCAGTTGTCTGTCTATGATCTGGAAAGCAGGATCATCCGGGACATGGCTTCAAAATCCGACTGTGTGATCGTGGGCCGATGCGGGGACTATGTACTCTGGGATATGGAACCCTTCCGCCTTTTTATCTATGCGGATATCGAATCCAAGCTGGCACGCTGCCGCAGGAAGGGATCTGACGCGAAAGAACTGTCCGACCGGGAACTGCGCCGCAGGATCACTTCTATTGATAAAAAAAGAGCCCGGTATTACAATTTTTTCACAGATCAGACATGGGGAGATAAAACAAACTATGATCTGTGCGTCAACACCAGCCTGACCGATATCAAAAAGCTGGCCGCCACCCTAACACAATATCTGGAAAGCCTTCTCTAAAACAGGAACCTTGAGGATATCATTCAGAGACAAGCCTGCCGCCGCAGCCGGAGAATCCGGCTGGGCGGCAGTTGTTTATTATAAACAGCAGATTTTACTAGAGAAAGAGAAAAATATTTATATGTGAACCGGACAGATTGAAATAGAACATTCAAATTTATAGTTGAAAGAGATTATTTGGCAGGCGTCGCGGCTCCTACATCTCTTTTAACCCATAGGGTGCGTGGTTGCAACGAAATTTACCACCTCAAATAATCTCTTTACTATCTTATACATATAATAACCCAACTATACTTTTTTGTAAATAATCTTCTTGTTACGCAAATAGTTGTTCAATCTTTTTTCAGTTATTTTCCAACTGGTAATCACTGAATTTTTATAATTCTTTTTATCATCAGAAGTTACTATTTTAAGCACCAAAAGAGAACTTTCATCATTATTAAAAAACTTTTTCACAACCAAACCAGTGTTTGGACGCTTGTCCCTGAAAATGTAATCCGGATCATCTAATATTTCTCTCACATAACGCATCGTATCTATGTATGCTTCCGGATGCCTAGTACGAACGTGCATCATTTGTTCCTCTGTAATAATTACCTCATCGGTTATATGCGCACCAGAAATGCACTTATAAATATTCCAATCTAACAGTCCCAGATTATGAATTACAACTTTTTCCTCGTTGACAATAACATCATCTCCCATATGAATCTGCCGCCGCAGCCGGATTTTCCGGCTGGGCTGCAGACTTTGATTCTTGCACAGGAAATCAATCCATAAATTCCCGTATAATCTCCCGCATGATCTCTTCTTCCTCCGGGCTGAGCATTTTGCTGAAATGGCTGCCAGTAGCGGCCGTCTGACGGATACTGGCCGTAATATGCTCCACCATTTCCTCTCTCAGCACCGGATCAGTCTTTCTGGCTGACGAAGCAGGGACATATTTCCGGGCCGCAGGAGCCTCCTCGTTCCTGCTTTTCGCCTGAAGGATATAATCCGCCAGGGAATTCATCACCAGCTCCTCCCGGTAAGTAAAATCAAGGGCCTGCCGCAGCACAAGCAGCGTTACGGGAACTGCCGTGCCAAGATAAAGATACTGAAGGGGAATCCCCTCGCTGGCTTCCAGCCTGGAATTAAAAAATAACGCAAGTCCAAGGCAGAACACAGACAACAGGGACGGCATCCACACCATAAGGTTCATCCTGCCAAGAAGTCTGTCTCTGGTTTTCCAGAGATTCAGCCATTTTTCTTTCAGATTTGTTACCGCTTTTGTTTTTCGCATGATTCTTCTGTAGGCAAGGTGTTCCGCAAGCATCCCCACTGCTCCTGCTGTTCCCAGAACAGCCATCAGGTAGAGCAGTATATGCATGTCCATAATTCTTTCCAGCATAATCCCCTCCTTGTTTTTTCGCTTCGCTCGCGCTCATTTTCCTGCTGATCTCTCATGCTTCGCACGACATCCGGCAGAGGGCGGACGCTTCGCTTCCGGCGCACTTCGTGCTTCCTCCTCTGCCGCTGACTTATCAGGTGAAAATGAATGCTCGCTTCGCTCGCGCTCATTTTCCTGCTGATAAGTCACATTATACGCTATGGGGGGCATGGGGAAAAGAAAAATCGTTCGTCAAATTCTCACAGAAGATTACAGGATTTTTTAACCTTTGACTTTTTCTAAATTAGCCGGCTCCATCAAATAGAGGATTTCCCATGCCTCATTTTGAAAATCCCTCCTCATTTAAGCCAACAAAGCGTTTACTTCAAATAGCGAAACAGAACGCCGGACTATCGCAAAGCTTTAAAGAAAAAGGCTATTCTCCAAAAGCATAACGCGAAATGGAGAATAGCCATTAAACTCTATCATCAATACGGGGATAATTTCCGGTCAGGCCTCTTTCGCTTTCAGGAGATAAATCCTGGACTCGAAATCTGTGCAGGCGGCATCCGCGATCTCTCCCGCGCTGCCGTCTGTGGTGATCAGGCCGTAATTCATCAGCTCGTCCCCATAATGCTCTGTACCGTTATATATGTTTTCATAGAGGAAATCCGGATTCAGTCCCTGAAGCCGCACGCGGCTGTAGGGAAGGTTGGCTCCGTTCAGCACACGATAATAACCTACAAGGGCTGTTTTCTGATCTCTGCTTACGGACATCCACACGGTTTCATTTTCCTCAAAGGGGCTTTTGATCCTGTAAAAGGTTCCGAACTGCAGAAGCTCTCTGTATTCCTTCATAAATACGATCTGCTCCCTGACCTCCTGCAGTTCTTCTCCGGTAAGCTTATTGAGATCCAGCTCATAGCCAAAGGTACCGAAGCAGGCCACGTTTGCTCTTGTATGAAGAGGCGTATTCCGGAACACCTGATGGTTGGGAACTACGGACACATGGCTTCCGATACTGCTGATGGGATAGCACATGGAGGTCCCGTACTGGATCTTCAGACGCTCCACCGCATCGGAATCGTCGCTGGCCCAACCCTGCGGCGCATAATAAAGCAGGCCGGGATCAAAGCGTCCGCCGCCGCTTGCGCAGGACTCAAACAAAACCTCCGGGAATTTTGCGGTCAGCCTGTCATAAAGATCATATACTCCCAGAATATAACGATGGAACACCTCTCCCTGACGGTCCGCCGGAAGCACGGCGCTGTAACATTCTGTAATACTGCGGTTCATGTCCCACTTGATGTAGGAAATTTTAGATTCAGATAAAATTTTCTCCATCATTTCATAAATACGGTCCACAACCTCTTTTCTGGAAAAATCAAGGACATACTGATATCTTCCGTGGGAAGCGTTTCTTCCCGGAGTCTGGAGGATCCAGTCCGGATGCTCCCGGTACAGGTCGGAATCTTTATTTACCATCTCCGGCTCGAACCACAGGCCGAACTTCATTCCAAGGGCCTCGATTTTTTCGGAAAGACCGCTGATTCCCTCCGGAAGCCGCTCCCTGTTTGCGATCCAGTCGCCAAGTCCAGCGTGTTCGCCGTTTCTGGCTCCGAACCAGCCGTCGTCCAGCACAAAAAGCTCTACTCCGCATTCCTGAGCTTTCCGGGCGATATTCAGAAGCTTTTCTTCGGTAAAATCAAAATAGGTGGCTTCCCAATTATTGATCAGGATAGGCCTCGGACGATCTCTCCAATAGCCTCTGGCAAGGCGTTTTCCGTATAAGCGGTGGAAGGTCTGGCTCATGCCGTTCAAGCCATGACAGGAGTATACCATCACCGCTTCCGGCGTCTGGAATTCCTCCCCCGGCTCCAGCTTCCAGTCGAAGCCCTCCGGATTGATCCCCACAGTAACACGGGTCACATCATGGGTATCCACCTCCGCCTGGATCCGGAAATTCCCGCTGTAGATCAGGCTGAAGCCAATAACCTCTCCGGACTCTTCCGTAGTGCAGGGACGTTTCAGCGCCACAAAGGGATTCTGCTCATGGGATGAGTTTCCTCTTCTGCTGTCCACCGCCGTGATCCCCTGCTCCAGAACACGGTTCTTCACATGTCTTTCTCTGGCCCAGGCGCCGGATAACTGCATCCAGATATAATCCTTGTCCGGCAGATCAAGATTCAGGCTCATCGCTGTGAGAAGATGAAGATCCTCTTTGCCTTCATTAATCAGCCTTGCGCTGCGCGCGAGGGCTCCTTCCCCCTCAAAAATAGTATATAAAAGCTCCAGGCGGCATCCTGTAACAGAATCCTTCAGGATAAGCTTCAGGGTCTCCGCCTCCTCCCCGGATTCTGTGTAGGTGGCAGGAAGTCCTTTCAGTTCTGGTTTTCCCTGAGAAATCTCATAGCCTTCATACCGGAAATCCACAATACGGCTTCCGCTGCCCTGAAGGATTTCCACTGCCGGGTGACGGTAGTCTGTGCTGCCGTACACCGGATATTCCTGACGGATATGCTCCAGCGAAAAGGTGCGGTCGTTTTCAAAAATATAGGAGGTCATAGGACGGCCATATTTTTCCACCAGATAAGAAAAATCGGGCTTATCATGGATTTTCTTCCCGAAATAAATCTGTCCCATATGTCCGTTTTCAAGGACACACATCAGATAGCTGATCCTGTCGTTGTACAGGTGGAAGGTTTTTGTTTCCTCGTGAAAAATAATCTTTGCCATATTCGGAGTCCTTTCTGCTGTATTTTATTAATGTAGATGCTTCAAAAGTTCTTAGTCCGCATGAGAGTTTTTGCCTGTAGTATCAATATAGCATAAAAAACCGGCCTCTGTTATGTCATTATGTCTGCAAAAGCATACAAAATGTTTCATAACAAAGACCGGGACTCCTTAAAATCATCTGTCTTAGCAGACTGCCGGAAAGGATACCGTTATAACGAAGCGCTCCCCCTTCTTTTCCGCTGAGATCCTGCCTCCTGCCTGCTCAGCCAAAGCTCTGGCAATGGACAGCCCCAGACCTGTAGATTCCTGTCCGCTCTGGACCGTATAAAATCTCTGGAACAATTTTCCCGCCTCCACCTCGTCCAGAGCAGAGGCATGATTCGAAAAGATCACTTCTCCGTTTTCTTCCATGCGGATCTCCAAATCTCCGTCACTGTATTTCAGAGCGTTATTAATGATATTTTCAAAAACCCGCAGAAGGGCGCCGCGGCTGGCTTCCACATAAATCCGTTTCTCAGTGAATTCCGTTTCCACCTGAATCCTCCGCTGAGTCAGGGCTCCGTACATTCCAGCCAGGCTTTCCTCCAGAACCTCTTTCAGCATGAGCTTCTCCTTTTGCTGGTACCGCTCCGCCGAAACCACCACCGAATACCGGAACAGTTCTCCGGTAAGGTATTTCATCGCCTCCGTCCGGTTTTCTATAATATCCAGATATTCTCTTGCCTGAGCGGAAACCTCCTCGTTTCTTAAAAGCTGCAGGTAGCCGCTGATGGCGGTCAGCGGGGTGCGCAGATCATGAGAAATATTCGTCACGGCTGTTTTGATCTCCTGATCACCCAGCTCGTACCGGAGCTGAGCCTTCCTGAGAAGCTTAAGCTGAGAGTCCAGCTCAGAAGCCAGCTTTCTCATTTCCCTGTCCCCGCAGCTTACCGACAGACCTACATTGGTGTCCCCGGCAAGCTTTTGGGCAAAATCCTGCCGCAGCTCTCTGGCCGCTTTTCGCAGAGACCATATTTTGATGCCTGCCGCCCCAAGCACGGTCAGAAGAAAAACTATTCCCAAAAGCCAGCCCATGCATGTCCCTCCTTTTTCCCATCAGTTTTTCAGATCTGCTATTTCAAGTCTTTTCTCTGGAATCCCAGAATTCCTGCCACATTGCAGACCACGGCGATGACAACAGAGTACAGCGCCAGCAAAAGCGGATGAGCGGAACCATACTGGACAATGGACAGTCCCTGTCCCACAGGCAGGATATCCTGAATAAACTGATACCATTTCCTTGCACTTCCGGAGATATAATAGGGATTTTCCACCCATTCCAGCACATAAGAGCCGTCACCGCTGGCTACAGACTGCTGGATCTTCTCCGGCAGTCCAAGCTTGCTCATCACATACATGGACACAAAAAGCATGGCTACAACACCGATCTGGCAGAGGACCGCCACTGCCGCCTTATTCTGGCAGAGCATGGATGCAAGAGTAAAGACAGCCATTTCCGAGCAGATGAGAAGAAGCCCAAGACAGGAATAGAGCGACATGGCTTTCAGGCTGTCCGGATTCCACCCGAACATGGGGATCCCCAGAATACTTACTGCCAACGTATAGGCAAGCTGCATCACTATCCCCGCGCCCACGCAGGTCACGTAGTTGGAAAGGTAAATATTTGTCCGCGTGGCGCCGGTCACCAGCTTGTTGCGCATAGTGCCGTCGCTGTATTCCCGTCCCAGAAACAGATTCGCAAAAGCTGCGAAGCCTACGCTGTTCAGTATATAGTCGTTGAGAAAAATAATCTGATACATATAGGCGCCGTCCTTTCCGTTCAGCACCTCCCGGTACTGGAAGAGACAGCCCACGATGCCGTATCCCGCCATCACCAGCAGCACGGCCCAGAAGCATTTGTCCTTCCACAGTCTCGCGAAATTCGCCCGAAGAAGCTTACGCACGGCCCCCACCTCCCATCAGATTAATGTAGTAGCTCTCCAGACTTTCATCCTTTTCCACCTGGGAGATCACCCGGCAGCTTTCTCTGTCCAGAGCCAGCACAAGCTCTGTCACTTCGATTCCGCCGAACACGTCCGCCTCCCTGTCGGAGACGATCCTGTAATCCAGCCCCTTAGCGTCAAGGACTCTTGTCAAAGCCTGTACGTCCGTCACGGTAAGGCGGGTGCATTTCCTGCAGGACTCTTCCAGCTCTCCCGCGCTGATCTCCTTCAGCAGGCGTCCCCTGTCTATGAATCCGTAATGGGTAGCAAGCTTGGACAGCTCGTCCAGAATATGGCTGGAGATCAAAAAGGTGATCTTCCTTTCCCTGTTCAGCCGGAGGATCAACTCCCGGATCTCCACGATCCCCTGAGGATCCAGCCCGTTCACCGGCTCATCCAGCACCAGAAAATCCGGATTTCCTGCCAGAGCCACGGCAATCCCCAGACGCTGCTTCATTCCAAGGGAAAAGTTCCCTGCTTTTTTCTTCCCTGTACCGGAAAGTCCCACCAGACTCAGAAGCTCTGAAATCCCGTCAAAGGACGGACGGCCCAGAATCCGGTACTGTTCCTTCAGATTTTCTTCCGCAGTCAGATGCGTATATATAGAGGGCGTCTCCACTACTGCTCCCATTCTGCGGCGGACGCCGGACATCTCGTCCCGGGCGCTGTTTTTGCCATAAAGCGTATAGCTTCCCTCCGTAGGCTTCTGAAGCCCGCAGATCAGGCGGATCAGGGTTGTTTTTCCCGCGCCGTTCCTCCCCACCATGCCGTAGATCGCTCCTTTTTCCACATGCATGGTCAGACCTCCCAGCGCGTTAAAATTCCGGTATCGCTTTTTCAGGTTTTCTGTTGTCAGCACATATTTCATGTTCTTATCTCCTTTCCCCGCCCGCTGCATTTCTTCCGAAATCCATCAGACAGGTATTCTTTTTCGATGCAAAACAATCATATCATCCGCCCGTTAAGATACCGGTTAAGAAAACAGTTAAGAAACAGTAAATATTGCCCTTGATATTTTCTATAAAGCACTCAGTCCTGCCGGAGCTTAAAGCCGATGCCCCATACAGCTTCGATATAGTCCTTTCCGCCTGCCTCTTTTAATTTCTTCCTGATATTGGAAATGTGTATTTTCAGGGAGCCCTCTGTACAGTCCGGCGTGTCTAAGCTGATGGCGTCCAGAATTCTGGATTTCGTCACCACCTGTCCCACATTCTGCATGAGCTGCTTAAAAACGGCGAACTCCGTAGGTGTCAGGTGCAGCTCCCTTCCATTGACCCGGAGCCCATGACTGTCCAGATCCATGGAAATATCCTCGAACACAAGCACGCCGCCCTGCCGCCTGCCTGCGCTGTCCCGAAGATGGGCGGCGATTCTTGCCAGAAGCTCCCGGATATCGAAGGGCTTAGTCACATAATCTACCGCTCCTCCTGTCAGAAGGTTTACTTTATCATCAATCCCTGTTTTCGCACTGACTACGATCACCGGAATACCAGACAGCTTTTCCAGCACCTGCTCGCCCGCAAGCCCGGGCAGCATCAGATCCAGAAGGATCAGATCCGGCTTCTGCCGTTCAAACAACAACAGGGCCTCCGTGCCTGAATAGGCGCGGAGAACCCTGTAGCCTTCCTGTGTCAGAGCTCTTTCCAGCATCTCTCCTATGTAAGGATCATCATCTACTACTGCGATCGTATACATTGCCGTACTCTGCACTCCTTTTCTTTTATCTTTATGGAGGATCAGTCCTTCATCTCCCGCAGCGCCTGCACCACTTCCTCGAA
Source organism: Candidatus Blautia faecipullorum (assembly GCA_019115125.1). GTDB lineage: Bacteria > Bacillota > Clostridia > Lachnospirales > Lachnospiraceae > Blautia_A > Blautia_A faecipullorum. The sequence continues at coordinate 23,430 of DXEG01000023.1, read as the reverse complement.
CCTCATGAAGTGAGACGCCTTCACCAGAACCGTATCTCCTTTCTGTACATAACGGTCCAGGTTTTTCAGAAGGTTCTCTCTGCTTTCCTCATAGGATACCGGGAAATCAGGATCTGCTTCCCGGGCCGCCCCGGCCATATGGCGGGAAAGCTCTCCCACACAGACGCAGGCGTCAATACCGCAGACTGCCGCATGGGCTCCCACCTCTCTGTGGAGAGCGATCTCATTTTCTCCCAGCTCGCCCATATCGCCCAGAATAGCGATCCTCCGTCCCTCTCCGTCGCGAAGCACATCCAGGGACGCCTTCATAGACATGGGATTGGCGTTGTAGCAGTCGTCCACGATCAGAAGCTTTTCCGTTTCGATCATCCGGAAGCGTCCGCTGATGGCTTCCAGGCTTTCGATCCCCCGGCGTATCTCCTCTGTGGTAAGCCCGTAGATTTTCCCTACCGCCGCCGCGGCAAGGGCGTTGTACACCATATGTATTCCCGGCATGGGAACCAATACGGAAAAGGACTCCTCTCCCAGATGGATCCTGCAGGATACTCCCCTGAGCCCCCGGCTGACGATCTCGTCCGCATATACCTCACGGCTTTTGTCCAGGCCGAAGAACACAGGACGTATTCCGTGATACTCCTCCACTGACGCCAGCTTGTCGTCGTCGCCGTTGAGCACGATATGCCCGTCCGTCCTGAGATACTGAAAAATTTCTGTTTTGGCCTGAAGTACTCCGTCCCGGTCTCCCAGATTCTCCAGATGGCAGGTGCCTATATTGGTGATCACACAGGTATGGGGCCTGGCAATCCTTGAAAGACGGGTCATCTCGCCAAAATCACTGATACCCATTTCAAGCACCGCGATCTCGTCTTCATCCCTCAGACGGAATACTGTCAGAGGCAGCCCCAGCTCGTTATTAAAATTCCCCTGGGTTTTCAGGGTCCGGTATTTCTCCTTCAGAACCGAGGCGATCACTTCCTTGGTACTGGTTTTTCCCACGCTCCCGGTGATTCCCACCACCGGAATCTGAAGCTGCTCCAGATAAAATTCCGCTATGTCCTTCACTGCCTGCAGCGAAGATTCCACCTGAATATAAGGAAATTCCGCGTCTGGAAGCTCCCGCTCTGATATGGAGGCCAGCGCTCCTTTTTCCATTACATCGGGGATAAATCTGTGGGCGTCCACTCTTTCGCCCACAATGGCCACAAAAAGAGCTTCCGGCTCCGCCTTCCGGCTGTCCGTGATAATGGACCCCACTTCCTGATCCAGAAGCGCCTCGGGACCATGGTAGATGCCGCGGCATACTTTGGTCAGATTTCTCAATGTCAGATTTTTCATATCTGTATTCTTCCTCTGTCTGATTATTTTGTTGCACTCCTGCTCGCTTATCCGGATATGGAAGCTGCTGTCTTCCCATCCTCAGTCCTGTCGTTATTGCCCGCGAAACCTACTGTTTACAGGGTTAAAGACCATATTTTTTCAGGGACACCCGGATCAGCTCCTCGCATAGAGCGGGATAGTCCATACCCAGCACCGCCGCCTCCTGGGGGATCAGGCTGGTGGGCGTCATTCCCGGAAGAGTATTCGCTTCCAGACAGTAGATTTTTTCATCCTCTGTCACAATAAAATCAAGACGGGCGTAGCTCTCAAGTCCCAGGGCGTGATATCCCTGAACAGCGTAATCCTGAAGTCTTTTGGTAAGCTCCGGGGAAATGGGAGCCGGACAGGTCTCCTTTACGGCGCCCGGCTTATATTTATTCTCGTAATCGTAAAAGCCCTGGCAGGGTACAATCTGTACCACCGGATACGCCTCGCCGTCCACAACGGCTACTGTGTACTCCGTCCCCTGGATATATTCCTCCACAACTACTTCTTCTTCGTAGGAGAAGGCCTCCTCCAGGGCATTTTCATATTCTTCCTGGTTCTTCACGATATATACGCCGATACTGGAGCCTCCGCAGCAGGTTTTTACCACCGCCGGAAAAGACAGCCCCAGCTTCGCCAGATCCGTTTCTTTCTTCTCTGCCTTCATAGTTACGCCGCCGGGCACGGGAACGCCGCGAAGCTGGAACATCCATTTTGTGACTCCCTTATCCATAGCCATCGCGCTGCTGAGGTATCCTGTCCCTGTATAGCGGATCCCCATAAGGTCAAAGGCGGCCTGCACTCTTCCGTCCTCGCCGTTGGCGCCGTGAAGCCCAAGAAATACGATATCCGCCCTGCGGCACAGCTCCATGATATTGGGGCCGAAAAATTCTTTCCGCTCCTTCTTCATCTTTTCAATTTCCGGATTAAAGCTTTTCATATAAGCGGCGGCCGCTTCCACATCGTATTCCTTTGGAAAAGGATCGTCCCAGTTTACGCTTTCCACTCCGCAGAAAACGTCCGCCAGCACCGCCTGATGCCCCTTCGCTCTCAGGCCGCCGCAGATCCCGGTTCCCGAGACAATGGAAACGTCTCGTTCCGTACTTGTTCCTCCTGCCAAAACAACAATTTTCATCTTTTTTCTCCCTGAATTGAATCTCATTTATATATGACAACCGGCATATCCTTATTTACATTCTGGTAAACCAGAGGCGCCTGATCCGGAGAAAGCACCACATTCCCTCCTGTCCCGCTCCAACTGCTGAAGTCAGATCCGGCAGGATCTCCATAGGCGCCGAAGGAGGCGTCTGTAAAATTCATCTCCGGATCGTCCTGGATCCCCAGTCCTTCCCCAAAGGAGATGCGGTAATTTACAGTCCTTCCCTCCACGACAGCGGAGGTCTGCATATCCTGTATCCGGTATACGCCGGCCGGTGTGCCGCTGCTGGAAAGGATTCCGGTATCCGCCACAGGAATTCCGTCCTGATAAACCACCAGACGGTGATTGGGAAGATCCACCTCCACATAGGTATAACCGATATCATTGGTGCCGCGGCTCATAGCCTTCTGCTGGTATTCCGGCTCACGAACCTGGGTTTTCTTATCCATAACTGCCTGACAAAGAGCTTCCGTCTCCTTGTCCTGGTCAATGACCCAGCCGTAGTCTCCTCCTGCCACACTGACCTCTCTGTTATCATAGGTCTCAAAGGTACGCTGAGTTCCCACAGTATCATATTTTTCTCCAAGAGCCGCCACATAAGCGGCTGCCTTTTCTCTGTCCAGGACCAGATCTCCGTTTTCATCTCTGGTCAGCCAGTCCCGGAGCACGTTCCTGTCCACCGTCTCTTTTCTGTCGTCAAAATCATAGGTGATCACTACGTCGGTAAGCTCATTCATCTGCTGACAGTCTTTTAACAGTCTCTCGTCGTCCCCGTATACGGAAGGATTATCATAGCAGCCGTCCTCCTCCAGGTTCACCACCGGGTCTCCTGTAGTTACCGCCCTGACAATCTCTTCCTCCAGTCTCTCCCGGTTTACCTGGGTTCCTTCTGTTTCCTGTACGATCTCGAAGCCTTCCCCCGTATCCTCGATTCTGGCGTCCACAGGAGCAATATTGTCCTTCATGCAGTTCAGGCCGTCGATCTTCTGTTCCATCAGCTTCTGATCATAGGAGACCGAGGCCGGGATCTCATAGGTCTTGTGCTGTCCGAAGGAGAGGAACCAGAGAAAACGGTTCTGTCCATGCAGAAGCTCCCGTACGCTTCCGTCAGAGGTATACTTCAGTCCGATCTCCTCCGCGGCTATACTCTCCTGTCCGTTCCCCCGTGTCTGCACTGCCAGAACATAGGCCGCCGTCTCCCTCTCAAGGAGGCTTTCCGCCTCTTCCTGATCCATATAGGAACAGTTAAAGCCGTTCATAAGGGATCCCGGAAGGAAATACTCAGAGAAATAATAGATTCCAAATCCATAGGCAGCCGCAGTCAGCAGAAGCAGTACCGCGATCACTCCTATCAATACTTTTCTGCCTGTGCTCATTCCTGTCTGTTCTTCTGCCATAGAACCTCCCTGCCGGATCACTCATGCAACGGCTTTTCTAAAAGATTAAGGTGTTAAAAGATTATTCTGCCAGAAGCTTCTCCACGCTTGCCAGCTTCACACATACCACAAATACCCTGGCGGCCTCCTCCAGCTCTTTCATGTCCGGATAGGTAGGCGCGATACGGATGTTGGAATCCTGAGGATCCTTTCCATATGGATAGGTAGCTCCGGCTCCCGTCATAACCACGCCCGCTTCCTTCGCCTTTGCCACAATCGCTTTGGCGCAGCCTTCCATAGATTCAAAGGAGATGAAATATCCTCCCTTGGGGTTCGTCCATTCGCCGATTCCAAGTCCTCCCAGCTCTTTTGTGAGGATTTCGTTTACGAGCTCAAACTTGGGTCTGATCAAAGCCGCATGTTTTCTCATATGTTCATGAACGCCGTCCAGATTTTTGAAAAATCTTACATGACGGAGCTGGTTCAGCTTGTCATGGCCGATGGTCTGGATCTGCATATACCTGCGGAAATCATCCAGGTTCGCTTTTGAAGCGGCCACTGCGGCGATACCGGAGCCGGGGAAGCTGATCTTGGATGTGGAAGTAAATTTATAAACCATGTCGGGATTTCCCGCCTTGGCGCACTCGTCAAGGATCTCAAGAAGGAAATCCTGGTCGTCGTCATAAAGATGATGCACGCTGTACGCGTTGTCCCAGTAGATACGGAAGTCGGCGGCAGCCGGCTTCAGGCTGGCAAAGCGCTTAACCGTTTCCTCAGAATAGGTATAGCCCTGAGGATTGGAATATTTCGGCACGCACCAGATACCCTTTACGGAAGCGTCTTCGCTTACAAGCTTCTCTACCATATCCATATCCGGACCCTGGGGAGTCATGGGGACGTTGATCATTTCAATACCGAAAAACTCTGTGATCTTGAAGTGGCGGTCATATCCCGGAACCGGACAGAGGAATTTCACCTTATCCAGCTTACACCAGGGAGTATTTCCCATAACACCGTGGGTCATGGATCTTGCCACTGTGTCGAACATTACGTTCAGACTGGAGTTTCCGAAAATAATAATGTTGTCCGGATCCACCTCGGAAATCGCCCCAAGGAGACGTTTCGCCTCGGGAATTCCGTCCGGAACGCCATAGTTGCGGCAGTCCACGCCTGTCTCGCATTTCAGGTCGGAATCGCCCTTAAGGACATCCATCATTTCCATGGAAATAGCAAGCTGATCCATTCCCGGCTTTCCGCGGGACATATCCAGGGAAAGACCCTGGGCCTTAATATCTGCAAACTGCTGATCCAATTCTTTTTTCAGAGCCGTAAGCTGCTCTCTGCTCATTTCACTGTATTTCTGCATAATCTTCCTCCTCGCGCCGGGCCTGGCATATCTGAGGGTTCGGTTCCGTCCGGACAAATTCCTCCGTCCGGGCTTCGCTTTTCTGATACTCCAGTCCGGCAATTAATCTGCATCTCTTACTACTATTCTCTATCCCGTCTACTTTAGCACGCTAAATTCCCGCTTGTCAAGACCTGGGCGAAAAAATACAGTTACGTCCGCGCCATTCGGAGAACCAGAAAAGTTTCACCTTGCGGAATTCTTTCAATTACCCTATACTGAAATTATAATCACTATAAATGAAAGGTTGTCATCTATGTGGATAGCAGATAATTGGAAAGAATATGAAGTCCTGGACGCGTCCTGCGGAGAAAAGCTGGAGCGCTGGGGAAAGTACGTCCTGGTCCGTCCGGATCCTCAGGTAATCTGGAATACGCCAAAAAGCGACCGGCGCTGGAAAAACCGCAACGCTCACTATCACCGGAGCAAAAAAGGCGGCGGAGAGTGGGAATTCTTTGATCTTCCCCAGCAGTGGGAGCTTCATTATAAGGAGCTTACCTTCCGTCTGAAGCCCTTCAGCTTCAAGCATACCGGTCTCTTTCCCGAGCAGGCGGTAAACTGGGACTGGTTCAGTGAAAAGATCCGCGGCGCCGGCCGTCCTGTAAAGGTTTTAAATCTTTTCGCCTACACAGGAGGAGCAACCCTGGCAGCAGCGGCGGCAGGCGCCAGCGTCACCCATGTGGACGCTTCCAAGGGTATGGTGACCTGGGCGAAGGAAAACGCCGCAGCTTCCGGACTTCAGGACGCGCCCGTCCGCTGGCTTGTGGACGACTGCGTGAAATTTGTGGAGCGGGAGATCCGGCGGGGGAACCATTACGACGCCATTATTATGGATCCGCCCTCCTACGGCCGCGGTCCAAAAGGGGAGATCTGGAAAATTGAGGACGCGATCCATCCGCTTATTCAATTATGCACGAAAATATTAAGCCCTGAGCCGCTTTTCTTCCTGGTCAACTCCTATACTACGGGGCTGGCGCCGGCGGTGCTGACCTATATGCTGGCTACCGAGCTGAAGAAATTCCACGGCAGGGTGGACTCCCAGGAAATCGGCCTTCCTGTGACCGGCAGCGGCCTGGTGCTTCCCTGCGGAGCTTCCGGACGCTGGGAAGCCCTGTGATTTCTCCAAAACATAATCACATAAAAAATCATATGGATAAAGAGGGGGATATATCAATATGAATCATTTGGCATCCTTGAAGGGCATGGATCCCAGGATCGAGATGAAGCGTTACGGCTGCGCCATTATAGCCGCGGTGATCTGTGCGGTAAACATCAACACCTTTGTCAACACCGGAGGGCTTATCCCAGGAGGCTTCAACGGGCTGACGCTTCTCCTGCAGAATATATGCCGGCAGTTCGCGGGGATTGACGTTCCTTATACAGTGATCAACATCGCGCTGAACGCCTTTCCTATTTTTGTGGGTCTTCGTTTTGTCGGGGTCAAGTTTACTATGAGCTCCTGTGTGGTGATCGTTCTCTCCAGTATTCTCACCGACCTGATCCCGGCTCAGCCCATCACCTACGATCCGCTGCTGATCAGCATTTTCGGCGGACTCATCAACGGAGTGGTGATCACCCTGTGCCTCATCGGAAACACCAGCTCCGGAGGAACCGATATCATTGCCATTTACTTTTCAGAAAAAAACGGACGTGATATCTGGAATTATATTTTCTGCGGGAACGCTATGCTTCTTGTTGTCGCGGGTCTTCTTTTCGGCTGGGACAAAGCGCTGTACTCCATCATCTTTCAGTTTACCTCTACCCAGGTGGTACAGATGCTCCATCAGCGGTACAAAAAACACACGCTCTTTATCGTCACGCGGCACCCTGACACAGTGTATGAGGAAATCTCTCATCTTTCCCATCACTCCGCCACCCGCCTGGACGGCATGGGATGCTACACCAAGGACTCCACTTCCATGATCTACTCCGTAGTATCCCGGGAGGAAGCAAAGCTTCTTGTAAAAAAAGTGATGGAGGTGGATCCAGACGCCTTTGTAAATATCATAAAGACCGACTATATCAACGGAAGATTCTACTATAAGACAGACTACTGATGCGGCCGCGCCATGCGCGGACTTGTATCGGATTCCAAAGGAGCGTGATACATATGAAGGAAGATTATGATAATCAGACCGCCTACACCTGCACGCCGGAATACAACCGCCGCGCCTGCGGAGACTGTCTCTGCGCCACCTGCTATCAGCAGGAATTCTGCGACAGGTGCCGCGCCTGCGAAAAGCTGTCGCGTAAAAAAACCTCCTGCTTCAGATATGAGGGCGCCTATAACTATTAAAGATTGTTCTATAACATAAAAAAAGAGATTGCCAGAACCCTAAAACAGTGTTCCGGTAATCTCTTTTTTATCCCTGGATTGTACTAAGCTTCCTTTCTCCCGTCTTTCGGCAGTATCACCGTTATCTCGGTTCCTTTTCCTACCTCGCTGACAAGATCAATGGTTCCTCCAAGGAAGGTAACGCCGTGCTTTACAATCGAAAGTCCCAGACCGGTTCCGCCGATCTCTCTGGAATGGCTTTTATCCACTCTGTAAAAGCGTTCGAATACGCGGTTTACGTCCTCTCCCGGAATACCGATCCCGTTGTCCTTCACAAGGATCCGCACATTTTCCCCGTCTTCTCTGATATGGATGCTCACCGTTCCGTCTTCTCTGTTGTACTTGATCCCATTGTCACAGAGATTGTACAGGATCTCCTCCAGAATGTGCCGCACCGTGCGGCAGTCCGTCTTCCTGCCTTCTATAAAGAGATGGACGTTTTTCTTCCACGCCACATCCTTCAGGTGGCCGCATACGTCCTTTGCCACCGCATAAACGTCTGTATCCTCCCATTCATAAGGGTTCTCGCCCTCGTCAAGCTGTGAGATCTTAATGGTGTCCTCCACAAGCTGGATCAGTCTCTGGGCCTCCTTGTAGATTCTTCCCGAGAACTTCTTGATATCCTCATCCTTCACCAGCCCTCCCTGAATGATCTCCGCATAGCCCGAAATAGAGGTAAGCGGTGTTTTCAGCTCGTGGGAAACGTTTGCGGAAAACTCTCTGCGGAGATTTTCTCTCTCTACCTTTTCCGTCTCGTTCATCAGGACCAGAACGGCGCCTACTGTTTTTCCGTCCCTGGAAACAGGATTCGCGATCAGGTTGATATATTCATTATCAATACGAAGAAGAGTGCTGCCGTGTTCTCCCTCAAGAACCTGTTCAATGAGCCTGCGGAAGTTTTCTGTTCTGTCCAGGGAATAAACACTTTCCCCGATCTTCGGCTCCCAGACCCGGAACATCCTCCACACGCTGGAATTTCCCGAAAGGATCATTGTGTAAGCGTCGATCACCAGAAGTCCTTCCTGCATGTTCTCTGTAATGATCCCAAACTCCTCCTGGTTCCTTCTGGCCTCCTCAAGCTGCTGCCTGATCTGGCCGCTCTGCCTGTGGATCTTGCTGAGAAGGGGCGCTACTTCCTCATAGATTTCATTTTCCTCAGGATGGTCCAGATCAAGAGAATTAATGGGCCCCACAATATGCGAGGCCATTCTCGAAGCGAAAATCCCCGCAAGAATGATCAGCACCGCCAGAATACCAAGCGCCGGGGGAATAAGCTGAACCGTCAGCGCCAGTACGGAATCCTGAGTGCTTGACACTCTCAGTACAGAATCATCGCTGAGACGCACCGCGTAATAAAGCGTCCTCTCGGACAGTGTGTCGGACATACGTTCCGCCTGTCCGAATCCGTTCCGCTCCGCTTCCTGGAATTCTTCTCTGTCTCTGTGATTTTCCATACTGTCCTCGTCGGCCATACTGTCGTAAAGAACGTTTCCATCTTTGTCAATGTATGTGAGGCGGGAGTCCTGGTCGCCGATCTGCTCCAGATACTTCTCTCCCTCCAGCTCCACGCCGTAGGACAAATACTGCGCTTCTTTTTTCAGCTCACCGATGATCTGACCGCCGAAATACTGATAGAAAACGCCCAGCACACAGGCCATCCCCAATACGAGGACTATCGCGGACGCCAGAATGCTGGACTTAAATATCCTTTTTGTCAACTTCAATTTCCTCCAAGTTGATGTTCATTGTTTCTGTGAACTCCGGTAATGGAATATTCCACCCATTCCGCGATATTCACCGCATGATCTCCGATACGCTCCATGTACTTGGCTGCCATAAGAAGGTCGATCCCCACCTTCACGTCCATATTGCCGTGCATAAGGCCCGCAAGCTGGCCTTTGATATTGTTGAAAGCTTCATCCACCTTATCGTCGTCGGCAATGACCTTCCGGCAAAGATTAATGTCAGATTTTACAAAGGCGTCTACGCTTTCCGTTACCATATGGACCGTCTGCTCTACCATTTTCTTGATCTCATCCGGTACCTGAACGTCGTCTCTGTCAATAAACCGGGACAGATCCGCGATATCCGCCGCCTGATCGCCGATGCGCTCCATATCAGAGATCATCCGGAGAGCCGCTGAAATCTCCCGCAGATCTCCCGCAACCGGCTGCTGATGAAGAAGAAGACGCATGCAAAGAGTCTCGATTTCTCTTTCTTTGGCATCGATCTCCCGGTCTGTCTCAAATACCTGGCCCGCACAATCCTCTCCCTCGATGGCCTTTGCCGAGAGCTTGATCACCTTCTCGCAAAGACTGCCCATAGTGATCATCTGTACATGAAGTTCCTCCAACTGCCGCTCAAAACGTGTTGCCATATCAGCCAAACCTCCCTGTAATGTAATCTTCTGTCCGCTTATCTGCAGGCATGGAGAACAACGTATCTGTATCGTTAAATTCTACCACTTCTCCCAGCAAAAAGAAAGCGGTTTTGTCAGAGATACGCGTCGCCTGCTGCATATTGTGCGTGACAATGACAATGGTGTAATCCTTTTTCAGCTCCATAGCCAGCTCCTCGATCTTGGAAGTGGAAATGGGGTCAAGGGCGGAGGTGGGCTCATCCATCAGAAGCACCTCCGGCTGTACTGCCAGCGCTCTCGCGATACAGAGCCTCTGCTGCTGTCCGCCGGACATTCCCAGAGCGCTTTTTTTCAGGCGGTCCTTCACTTCATCCCAGATCGCGGCGTCGCGAAGGGACTTTTCCACAATATCGTCCAGCTTTGCCTTGGAACGGATGCCGTGTGTTCTTGGCCCGTATGCTATATTATCGTAAATGCTCATGGGGAAGGGATTCGGTTTCTGAAAAACCATTCCCACTCTTTTGCGGAGAAGGTTCACGTCCATATCCCCATAGATATCCTCACCGTCCAGCTCTACCCTGCCGGTGATCACGCAGCCCTCCACAAGATCGTTCATCCTGTTCAGGGATTTCAGAAGCGTGGATTTACCGCAGCCGCTGGGGCCGATAAACGCCGTGATCTCTTTTTCCGGAATATGCATGTTAATATCCTTCAGCGCATGAAAGGCGCCGTAATGAAGGTTCATATCTTCAATAGAAAGCTTAATATTCTCGCTCATGTTTATTTATCCTTTCGCAATTCGTTTGGCCGCCTTACTGGACAGCCCGTTGATGATCAGTACAAAAATAAGAATGACAACAGCGGTAGCGGAGGCCTGGTTCATATGAAGACCTTCACTCGAAAGCACATACATGTGAAGAGCCAGGGTACGGCCGGAGCCCATCAGGTTCGGCACCTGCGCCACTGTTCCCGACGTATAGAGAAGTGCCGCCGTCTCACCGATAATACGGCCGATAGCAAGAATAACGCCCGCCAGGATCCCGGGTACCGCGGAAGGCAGTACAATGGTAAAAATCGTGCGGAGCTTTCCCGCCCCCAGACCGAAGCTGGCTTCACGGTAGGAATCGGGAACCGCTTTCAGCGCTTCCTCGGAGGTCCTCATGATCAGCGGCAGAACCATGATCACAAGAGTACAGGAGCCTGCCAGAAGGGACATGCCCCAGTGGAGAGCCGTCACGAAAAACAGCATACCGAAAAGACCGAATACAATAGACGGAATTCCAGAAAGAGTTTCCGCTGTCACACGGATGATCTTTACCAGTTTATTTCCTTTTTTTGCGTACTCAACCAGATAAATGGCCGCGAAAATCCCAAGAGGCGCCGCGATCAGCAGAGACATAAAGGTCATAATAAAGGTATTGATCAGAGAAGGCATCAGGGACACGTTCTCTGAGTTATATTCCAGACTGAAAAGATCCGGAGTCAGATAAGGGATTCCCTTTGCAAGTATATATACAACCAGGAATATCAGCACCGCAAAGGTGATCAGGGCCGCTGTCCCTGTCAAAAGAGCCAGAATCCCGGAACCCGGATGCCGAAGGTAAGATTTCAGATGATTGGAAACGGAGGAGGCGTTTCTTTTTTCAACCTCCGCTTTTGTGTTGACCGCCGCAAAATTAGTTTGCATTTTCAGCCCTCCTGTTCAGTAATGAAAGACTTAAATTTATAATCAGGATAAAGACAAACAGCACGACTCCCGTAGCGATCAGAGCCTCTCTGTGAAGTCCTGTGGCATATCCCATTTCCGTAACAATATTGGCCGTCATGGTACGGAGGCCCTTGAGAAGCCCCTCCGGCATTCTTGCCTGATTTCCCGCCACCATGATCACCGCCATGGTCTCGCCGATAGCACGGCCGATGCCGAGGACCACCGCCGCCAGTATGCCTGATTTTGCCGCCGGCAGAATTACGCAGAAAATACTTCTTTCCTTGGTGGCTCCCAGAGCGAGGGAACCTTCATAATAGCTTTCCGGAACGCTCCGCAGGGCGGATTCCGTGGGCCCGATAATGGTAGGCAGGATCATGATCGCCAGAAGCAGCGACGCGGCCAGCCAGCTTGTTCCGGTTCCGCCGAATACCTGACGGATCAGGGGAACCATCAGCACCAGACCGAAGAAACCATACACAATGGAAGGAACTCCCGCCATCAGCTCGATCCCTGATTTTAAGGGACGGTATATTTTTTTCGGACAATAGCGGGCCATAAATACGGAGGTAAAAAGCGCGATGGGAACGCCCACCAGAATCGCTCCTCCTGTTACATAGATACTGGCCACGATCATTGGAAAGATTCCATATACGTCATTGGACGGCCTCCATTCCGTTCCGAACAGAAACTTCAGAGGTCCGATTTTTCCTATGGCCGGAATACCGCTTGCGAAAAGGAACAGGCAGATGAGAAATACCGCCAGGACGGACGCGCAGGCAGCGACCATAAAGACAACCTTCATACCTTTTTCTTTAAAATTATTCATGGATAAATGACTTCCTCTCTTCTTCCTATACGCCAGCACAGCGAAAAACAAACAATCGGCCCGGCCTGTATGCTTTACTCTGTGATTATTTATCTTTCGTTGTACTGGCAGCTTCACTGTCATAATTTCACGATCCATAGAGGATCGCTTCTGTATCATAGGAAAGCCGGCACTTTTTCACATTAAATCAGCAAGGTGTTTCCTGTGACACAAGAAATATCTAGTTACAGTTCACTCCCGGCATTTTCACTCGCTGAAAATGCACGGGCCAGTACGAAAAATGACCAAAGAATCCAGCCCCTCGCCGTAGGCGACTTAAAATGGGCTGGATTCAGTTACAGTTCATGCATAGCGTGAACTGTAACAATATCTATGCAGATTTTGCTTTTTGGGTATCCGGCTCCCCGGAATGTTCCGGGGAGCCACTGCCGTCGGAGCAGAACTGCATAGATATTTCAATTTTTTCTGACAGATGTATGACATTCTATCCGGCAGTTGTTATTCCGCCAGAGCCTCCCACTCGGTAGTCTCGCCTGTGAAGATGGATTTCACCTGATCTGCGGTAAGATCCTCAGTCTCGTTTGTGGTATTTACGATCACAGCGATGCCGTCTGTAGCGATCACAGTAGCGGTAAGTCCCTGCTCTGTTTCTTCGTCCTTCAGTTCACGGGAAGCCATACCGATATCGCAGATGCCCTCTGCCGCGGAGGTGATACCTGTGGTGGAATCGCTCTGCTGTACTTCAACAGTTACTTTATCCTGAGCCGCCTCATAGCCCTCTTTCAGTTTTTCCATAACCGGAGATACAGAGGAAGAACCTGCTACCACAACCTTGCCCTCTGCGTCGCCTGCCGCGTATGCCTCAGCCTCTGCGTCCGCTTTGATATATCCGTTGTCCTCAACGATCTGCTGTCCGTCGGCGCTCATGATATAATTGATGAAATCCTGCGCTGCGTCGCTGGCCTCTTCGCCTGTTACGATGTTAAAGGGACGGGATACCTTGTATGTACCGTCAGATACGTTTTCAGCGGTAGCCTCAGCTCCGTCGATCTTGACAGCCTTAACCGTATCGTTCAGAGAGCCCAGGGAAATGTATCCGATGGCGTTCTCGTCGCCCGCAACGGTGGTCATCATTACGGAAGTGCTGTTTGTGATGCTGGCGTCTGTCGTGGTCATATCAACCTTCTCGCCGTCCTCCTGCTCTTCCTCAATACCGAAAAGCTCGATAAAAGCTCCTCTTGTTCCGGATCCGTCCTCACGGGAAATCACGTTGATAGTTCCGCTTGCCGCGCTTACTGCTGACGCGAATACAGTGCTTCCAATCAGTGCTGCTGCTAATACGCTTACAATTTTTTTCTTCATGATAAATCTCCTCTTCTTTTATTCTTTTTATTTAGTTGTTTTCCTCATTGACAAGTGTCATTTTATAGGCGGAACGTAAAATGCAAAAGTACGCTCCTGTAAAATCTTTGTAAATTTATAAAGATCCTATGATATAAAAACAGCCATCCCAAAGGATGACCGTTTTCATATGTCACTGAATTATGTTTTTTCAACTGATAAAATTCCCGGATGATATGCAGGCCGAATACCGTCAGCTTCTGCCTTTCCGGTACTGGCTGGGCGTGCAGCCCATGATTTCGTGGAAGGCCTTGCCGAAATAGCTGCCGGTACTGAAGCCGCAGTTCTCGCTGATCGTGGTGATACTGTCCGGGGTATCCAGAAGCATCTGAGCCGCCTGCTGTATCCGGTATCTGTTCAGATAGTTCACCGGGGACGTCCGGATACACCGCCGGAAGCATCTGGCACATTCTCTCGGGCTTATGCTGGCGGATTCCGCGATTCTTTCCAGCGTAAGACGCTCGTGATAATGAGAATGGATATATTCCAGCATCTCCTTGATCCGCTCCACATCCATTGTGTTCGTCCTGACAGCTTCGATCTGCAGCTTCTGTATCCTCTGAAGCAGCAGGATCCACAGATGAGACAGCCTCGACCGTAATTCAAATTCGTAGCCAAAGGCTTTTTCCTCATTGATCCTTACCGCCTCAAGAAAATCCGCCTTCATGGCCTCCTGCCGTTCGTCTCCTGTAAAAATCCCCGCCACAGAAAGTCCTGTGTTTCTTACCACCGGAAGCACATATTTCTGGTGAAAAACGCTGCTGTAGCTCCCGGACAGCAAAGAAATGTCAAACAGGTGAGCGTACATTTTACAGCCTGGCTGTTTGTTTTTGGCGTATACGGTGTGGAGAATATTGGAATTCAGGAAAACCAGTTCTCCCGCCTTCACAGTGACGATCTTTTCCATTGTCTGGTATTCAATCTCTCCCTCCAGCACATAATCCACCTCCAGCTCCGGATGCCAGTGCCAGGAAACGGTTCTGTCCGCGCTGTCGTCCAGCTCCCGGTAAAAGCATACATAGGGAAACTGCTCTGTATCAGAATACAACAGCTCCCTCTTCCTCTCGTCTGTTCTAATGGGCGGACTGGAAATCATAAACTCCACCTCCTCTGCTTACGCTTTATTTTAACTGAAGGAATCTGCACAAACAAGTCCCGATTTTACCAATTTCTGTCCGTAATAAAATTTCTTTCTCTTCCCCTTTCTTATATGATATAGACAAAGAAAAATATTTTACCAAAAACAACTTTGCAATACTTCGGGAGGGGTTCTTATGATCCATTATACAATTCTGTTAAAAACAATAGAGGATTTTCGTAAATATGTGAATATGACGGTACGGTTCCACATTGCCGGATACATTCAGGCGCAGGATAAAAAAATCAATATGTACGATGTACTGGATATTCTCGAAGAGGCAGGTCCCGGGGTGATGCTCCTGACGCTGACCGCCTGCCGTCCGGAGGAGCTTCCGGCGCTGGAAAGCTATCTGGTCAGCTCAGGGCTTCTTTTTCATCCGGAGGAGACATATTCCCAGATTGCATGAGATCCAGCTCAATCCTCATCTCCTCCCCATATTGATGATCCAGATCAGAGGAATCCCATTTTTCTCCTTTGCTGTCCTTTTCCACGCTCATAAGCCGCAGAACCGCCTGTTTTTGTCCATCCTGCGGAATTTCATAACAAAAATATCCGCTCTTATGGGCCTCGTCCTGAGACAGCTCCGGTCTGTCTTCTCTCATGGAAATGGACTCCCAGGGAGTTCCGTCTGCTCCCTCCATTCTGATCGTGACAATCTCTCTGTCCTGTTTTTTATAAGTCTCCTCCTGTTCTTCCGTCCGCTCTATGGAAATCCTTCCTGTAAAAGCTGTCAGGGATTTCCTCATTTCTGTCAGCTTCACGGTATGTTCTTCAAATACAAATTCCTGATCCGTTATCTCCTCCGCGGCAGGCGCGTCCTCTACCCCAAATATAAGCTCCTGGGTTTCGTATCTTTCACGGCCTTTATATACTCTGACAGGAAGACGTATCTCTAAAGGCGCTTCAAGCTCCAGATCACAGGTCTGGGCGGTAAAGATAAAATAATCCTGTTTTCCCAGATGATCGTCCATCTCATTTGGAAGAATCCGCTGGCCGTTGACCGTCATTTCCCAGGCTTCAATGGTATAGCCCTCCATTTCTTCTGCCGGACGGGCGCACACCGCAAGCTGCAGACCGTCGTACAGGATCTTCTCTATGGATAATAAAGGAGTCTCTGTGTCTAGCGGTTTCATTTTTTCCAGGATCTCCTGCGGCGTATACTTTACATATTCCGGATCTTCCGCCACTACGGCTTCTATGTCGTCAAACCAGACAGGAGCCAGGTCCGTCCTTTGTCCCAGCCCCAGCTTTTCCTGAAAATCAACACTGGATACGGTCAGAGGCTTCCGTCCCGATACGGCGATCACTGACGCAAGTCCGCCGCAGAGAACAGCGGCCAGAATAAGAAGCGTCCACTTTTTCTTCCTGCGTCTGACTGTGACGTTTCCCGTACTTTTATCCGCATCCTGTCCATCCTGTTGAGGAAAGGGACAGGACGCTGGCTGTTTTTTTCCTTTCTCTACCGCCTGCTCCACCGCCAGATGAAAGGACTCCGGCATTTCTGGGAACTGCTCCTCCCACATTTTTCTGTCCATTATCTTCCCTCCCTTTCCTGACACAAACATTTTCTCAGCTTCTCTCTGCCCCTTCCCAGGCGGCTTTTTACAGTTCCCTCCGGAATCTCCAGCAGTCCGGCAATCTCTTTTACGGAAAATCCTTCCATATAATAGAGCTCCAGGACGATCCGAAATTCCTGCTCCAGTTTCATCAGAGCCTCATACAGACTGCTGTAGTCTTTCTCTGCTTCTTTCTGCGGAATCTGGTTCTTCCATTTTTCTACAGCGGCCTGCTCCCTCTGTCTCCTGGACGCCAGACGGTAACATTCATGGATCAGAATACGGATCAGCCAGGTTTTGGCGTACTGATCGTTCCGCAGAGTATGCAGATTTTCAAAAGCCTTCAGGATGGCTTCCTGAGCCGCGTCGCCGCAATCCTCGTCTTTTCTGAGAATGGACTTGGCGATACGGTAAAGCTGCCGCTGATTTTCCAGGATCAGGGCTCCCAATGCGTTTTTTTCCATACCTTTCCCCTCTAAGCTGTTCAAATTCTTTTTTGTTTCTGTCTATCAAGCTGCTTTTGTCTATTAGACATTTCACAGACAAAAAAGGTTCCCGTATTCTTTATTATTTTAGATGATGTTGGGACAGATTCCCCTATACGCAAAAGCTCCCTTTTCTGCTCTGTCCCATTTCACAACGAGACCGTAAATGAGCCGAAAAAGGGAACCTTCCTATCCAGTCCAATATATAGTAACAGCTCAGCCCGCGCTATTCGCAAAACCGCATGGCGTGCTTACTGAGGCTGACTCCACTGTTTTTCATATTTCCGCAGTAATTGCGCGCTCTGACGTACAAATCTGCCGTAAAGGTCTGCCGATCAGACACCACAGTATTTTGTATATTCCTGCATTAATTTTGCACTGCCAGAAAGGTCTGCAAATCAGCCGCCGCAGTGTTTTTCATATTCCTGCATTAATTTCGCACTGCCAGAAAGGTCCGCCGATCAGCCGCCGCGGTGTTTTTCATATTTTCTCAGAATTTCCGCGATCCGCAGATTCTGGTCAGGACTGCGGTATTGATCCGCAGTTTTTTCAAGGCGGAAATAAAAATCAACCTCCGTCTTTCCCCTGGTTCTTCCTCTTTCTCCGCCTGTACTCACCTTGCCGACCGTCATTTTCACCTGGGCCAGTCTGCTTTTCAGCAGCGGGATCACACATAAATACAGGCAGTCGTCTCTGAAGGATATGTATCCCGACGCTTCTCCGTGCTGGCTGCGGACGAGAATTTTGTTTTCCTGAAAGCCTCTGGGGTAAAGAGTTTCGCCTTTGCGGAGCATGGCTCCCGGCCTCCCGCCCGGAGCATCCGGAATTTCCAGCAAAGCTCGAAAATGATAGACCGGCCTGTCCTGTTTATCATAGGACTCCGGTTCCGCAATTTTTCCCAGAATTTTCATGGGATCTGTAAACTGCTGCAGCAGACAATGGACAAGGCGGGCCTGGAACCTGAATTTCTCCGCGTCTCTGCCGTCCTCCTGCCTTCTGACGGAAACGCGCCTTCCCTCCGCTTCCTCCAGAAGCTCCTTTGACGCATGATAAAGACTTTTCAGGAACAGATGAAACTCTTCCTCATCGGGATCCCACATATATTTTCCACGGGCAGCCTTGTAATAAAGCTTATCTGAATCAGTTTCCATACTGTAATACAGATAAATGTTTCGCGGACAGAAGGCGCTCTCATTCCATTCCCCGTTCCACTTCCACCCGGACGCCCGGCTTGCCGGCCCAGAAAAATAATTTCCTGCTTTCAGAATCCGGTATGCCTCATTGATCTCCTGAGCCCTTCTGATATGCTCCGGTTTCTCGGACCCAAGAACGTCAGGATGAAAACGGCCCATCAACTGTCGGTATTTTCTTTTGATTTCGCTTATACTGTCAAATTCCGCTGCATTTAATATATACCTCGCCTGCGCTTCATCCATGATTCTTCTCACCTTCAGAAATCGTATCTGCGAATTTCACAGTTTTTGACTCCAAAGCCCGCGTATTCCTCGTTTGTCATGTCGAAGAAATAGGAGTTCACTACTCTCGCGATACCGTTATGGGCCACAAGAATATAGGTCTTATGATCTGCTTCTTCCCGGATTTCATCCAGCAGATTGTAGATTCTCTGAGCCAGATGGAGCATGGATTCCCCTCCGCTGTATCCGCAGACAAACTGCTTCTTTGCCTCCTGAAATTCTTTTCCGTTTCTGGCTGTGGACTCATATTTCCCAAAATTCTGCTCTGTAAGTCTGGGCTCCTTCCGGAGGGGAATACCCGTAATCTCTGAAATATGTCTTGCCGTATCCGCCGCCCGCACTAAAGGCGAACAGAGAATTTCGTCTGCTTTTATCCCCCGACGCCTGATCTCCTCCCCAAGCTCAACGGCCTGCCTGTGCCCTTCTTCTGTCAGCGCGATATCGGTGGCTCCGCAGATTTTGTTTTCTACATTCCAAATCGTCTGTCCATGACGGACAAAATAAAGATGTCCCATAATTATCTCTCCATTTTGCTATTGTTATTTACAAATTTGTTTTTGCTTCCCAGATTATAAGGACAAATATCCCGGCATTTGTGGCAGATGATCCTCCAGGTCTGGATTTCTTCATCATCTCCGAAAGCGTAGTTCCAGCATGTCTGCTGATCCATCTCACGGTTTTCCAGTGCATTTACCGGGCAGCTTTCCACGCAGAGACCACAGTCATTGCAGATTTTTTCCTTCTGTTCATCCGGTTCAAATTCTGTATCGCACAGAACGGCTCCCAGCCAGATCATACTGCCGAACTCCGGCGTGATAAGCAGGGAGTGCCGCCCGATCGTACCCAGACCGCCAGCTTCTGCCGCATGTTTCAGCGATATAATGGAACGATATCTGCCGGTCTTTTTATCCCATTGACTTTCATTGGTAGGAATCGGCACACTGACAATTTCATATTTTTCCATCTCTATACAAAAATCAAGAGCGATCGCGTCCATTTTAGCTGTGATAGAATTTCTGACCCGCGTATAGGGAATAGGTGTTTTACACAAAAGTGTGCTCGCCGGAAATCTGCACCCGAATGAAATCACTGATCTGCATCCTGGCAGAACATCTGTGGGATGGTAGCCCTCGGGAGCGTCCGCAAACCGCCCTGCATCTGCTATCCCACATAAATCAGCGCCCAGGGAAAACATGATCTCCTTTATCTTTTTGCTGTCTATCTGAATCATCTTTCTCTCCCTTATTTTTCGATGGTTTCTCCTGCGTCTGTACCTTTTCTTTACAAGAGCGCACACTGTCGTTGTAAAGAGAGGGTATCCTCACTGTACAAAGATGCAAAATTTACTCTTTCCCCACCGCATGTGGGCTTGTACAGAAGGAGTATTAAAAGTTCTATTCAGAATTATAACATATCCGGTGGATATAAAGGTGAAGAAAATCTTTTATATATAAGGCCGCAATATATCGGCGTCATTCCAAAAATTAGGGGACGCTGTGAAGTTGGAAAGTATTTTTCCAAACAACTCTGTTGGCTATTGTATTTTATATTCCCATAGCTCATTTGATACAAGTACGGCTGTCCATTTCAGTCACCTCCGATTTTATGTTTTATGCTTGTACATTTTCCATTGTCCTCTTGACTCTTGAACGCATTTTTGCTATCATTTATTATATCCAAAAGAAAAAGGAGTGGGCGGATGTTCAACATAGAGTTCTACAGCGCCGCAGATGGCACTTCGGAGCTATGGGACTTCCTTGACAGCCTGCAGCAAAAAAGCGTCAAAAGCAAAGATGCACGGATACAACACAAGCAGATCCTCATGTATATCCAGCTGCTTGAAGACCACGGTACACGGCTGGGCGAAAATTTCACCAAGCACCTGGAGGATGACATATGGGAACTTCGTCCGGGGAATAATAGAGTGTTGTACTTTTACCACAAAGATGACACCTATGTGCTTCTCCACCAGTTTCGTAAGAAAACACAAAAAACGCCGCGCCGTGAAATCGAAAAGGCGAAGGCCGAACGCGACGATTGGATTTCCAGAAAGGGGTGACTTATATGGCAACCTGGTCAGATTATAAAAATCATGTGAGGGCGACAAACCCTGAAATTGCCAGGGATATCGATGAAGTTGAGGCACTTTCCCAAATTGTTGGCGCAATGATTGAGCGGCGCCATAATCTGGATCTCTCCCAAAGAGATCTCGCTGAACTGTGCGGGCTCCCACATTCTTCCGTAGCAAGGATCGAATCCGGGAAATCCACGCCAAACCTCAGTACGCTCTTGAAAATATTCAGGCAGCTTGGCCTCAGCTTTACCATAAGTCCTGTTTCCCAGACAGCAACTCCGAAAAAATAGAGTTCAGAGCCGCTGGCTTTATAGCTGGCGGCTTTTTTGGTGTCAGAAAAACCCCGGAAACCTTACGGTTCCGGGGCAATCTTATACTTGGACACAAAGTTATCTTGCGATAACGCTATATATGATTTATCTGATAATCAAAAATTACTCGATAACGGAAGCAACACGGCCTGATCCTACAGTACGTCCGCCCTCACGGATAGCGAAGGTAAGACCCTGCTCCATAGCGATGGGATGGATCAGTTCGATGGTCATCTCAACGTTGTCGCCAGGCATGCACATCTCAGTGCCTTCGGGCAGTTTGATCAGACCGGTAACGTCGGTAGTTCTGAAGTAGAACTGGGGACGATAGTTGTTGAAGAACGGAGTATGACGGCCACCCTCGTCCTTGGTCAGAACGTACACCTGAGCGGTGAACTTGGTGTGGCACTTGATGGAACCGGGTTTAACCAGAACCTGTCCACGCTGAATCTCCTCTCTCTTGATACCACGAAGCAGAGCACCGATGTTATCACCAGCCTGAGCCTCGTCCAGGAGCTTACGGAACATCTCGATACCGGTAACGGTAGTCTTCTTGATCTCCTCTTTGATACCAACGATCTCAACTTCCTCGTTCAGATGCAGAACACCACGCTCTACTCTACCGGTAGCAACAGTACCACGGCCGGTAATGGTGAATACATCCTCTACAGGCATCAGGAAGGGCTGATCGGTAGCACGCTGCGGATCCGGAATCCAGCTGTCAACCGCATCCATCAGCTCCATGATCTTGTCGCCCCACTCGCTGCTGGGATCTTCCAGAGCTTTCAGAGCGGAACCCTGAATGATGGGAGTGTCATCTCCCGGGAACTCGTACTCGTTCAGCAGCTCACGGATCTCCATGTCAACCAGCTCCAGCAGCTCCTCATCGTCAACCATGTCGCACTTGTTCATGAATACAACGATGTAGGGAACGCCTACCTGACGGGACAGAAGGATGTGCTCCTTAGTCTGAGCCATAACACCATCGGTAGCAGCTACTACCAGGATAGCGCCGTCCATCTGAGCAGCACCGGTGATCATGTTCTTTACATAGTCAGCATGTCCCGGGCAGTCAACGTGTGCGTAGTGTCTCTTTTCAGTCTCATACTCAACGTGAGCGGTAGAGATGGTAATACCACGCTCTCTCTCTTCGGGAGCCTTATCGATGTTTTCAAAATCGGTAGCAACGTTACCGGCAACTCTCTCAGACAGCACCTTGGTGATAGCTGCGGTCAGAGTGGTTTTACCATGGTCAACGTGTCCGATGGTACCAATGTTACAATGGGGTTTCGTTCTTTCAAATTTAGCTTTTGCCATTTTGAATGTCCTCCTTGAAATTTCGCCTGGATCGGCTGTCTTGTTTTAATGAAACATAGGCTAGTTCCCATTATATTTCATAACAGGAACTTTTGCAAGTTATTTTTCACCGGTGAGGGCAGATTTTACGGCCTTTTTACCCGTTTTTTTATTCCTCTGCCCGCCGGATTTTTTATAATTTCATTATTTGGATTTTGCGCTCAGCACTTTCTCCTGAACGGACTTGGGCACCTGCTCGTAACGCTCAAAGAACATGGAGTAGTTGCCGCGGCCCTGAGTCTTGGAACGAAGGTCGGTAGAATAACCGAACATCTCAGCCAGAGGCACATAACCTCTCACCATCTTGCCGCCGCCGATATCTTCCATACCTTCGATACGTCCCCGGCGGGAGTTGATATCACCGATTACATCTCCCATATATTCCTCAGGCATGGTAACCTCTACCTTCATGATGGGCTCCAGCAGTACGGGATTGCCCTTCTGCATAGCCTCTTTGAAGGCCAGGGATCCTGCGATGTGGAATGCCATCTCACTGGAGTCTACCTCATGGTAGGAACCGTCGAATACGTTGGCATGCACGCCCAGAACCGGGAAGCCTCCCAGGATACCGGCCTTGGTGGCCTCCTCAATACCCTCGCCCACAGCGGGGATGTACTCCTTGGGAATAGCGCCGCCCACAACAGTGGACTCGAATTCGAAGGTCTTCTCTCCGTTGGGATCCATGGGAGTGAAGATAACTTTACAGTGACCGTACTGACCGCGTCCGCCGGACTGCTTGGCATACTTGCTGTCCACCGTAACTTCTTTGGTGATGGCTTCCTTATAAGCAACCTGAGGAGCGCCTACGTTAGCCTCTACCTTGAACTCACGGAGCAGACGGTCCACGATGATCTCCAGATGCAGCTCGCCCATACCGGCAATAATAGTCTGACCGGTTTCCGCGTCGGTGTGAGCGCGGAAGGTGGGATCCTCCTCAGCCAGTTTCGCCAGAGCCTCACCCATCTTGCCCTGACCGGCTTTGGTCTTGGGCTCGATAGCCAGCTCGATAACCGGCTCCGGGAACTCCATGGACTCCAGAATAACCGGATGCTGCTCATCACAGATGGTATCACCTGTGGTAGTAATCTTAAATCCTACTGC
>DXEG01000022.1 GCA_019115125.1 Candidatus Blautia faecipullorum | reverse complement strand
AAGCAGGACTTATAAGCTGTCTTGAGTACTATAGTGAGCGCCATGCCTTGAAGTTATGTTGAACCGCCGTATGCCGAACGGCATGTACGGTGGTGTGAGAGGGGAGAATTTATCTCCCCTACTCGATTATCATAGGAAATGATTTGCTGCATTAATGCGCAAAAGTGTTGATTTTCCTATGATACAAAAACCCTCCGCTATGGATGTTTCTTTGTTTTGTCATAGAAATAACTATACAAATCTATTATATATAAGTATTTGTTATTTTCTGGGTTCGGCCGTATACTGAATTTGTAAACAATAAAAAGTATTTCCAGAACGGTGAAAGAATTAAATAAAGAGTGCAGGACGGCATTATTAGCTGCCGGACGGAACAGGAGGAAAAACATGAATGTAATTCAAAACAAGACCTTTGATATGGAACGGGCTTTATATGGGAGCAGAGATGTCATTGTGGAAGACTGCAGCTTTGACGGACCCGCCGATGGAGAGAGCGCCTTTAAGGAATGTTCGAATGTGCGGGCTGATCGCTGCTTTTTCAATCTGCGATATCCCTTCTGGCATGATCATGGGCTGGAAATCCATGGCTCAGAAATGACGGAGCTTTGCCGGGCGGCTCTTTGGTATTCCGACCGCATTGCCATTACTGATACAAAGCTTCACGGCATCAAGGCCCTGCGGGAATGCGCGGAAGTAAAAATGAAGGACTGTGATATCATCTCCCCTGAATTTGGCTGGTCTGTCCGCGGTATCCAGATGGAGGACTGCACGGCGGAAAGCGAATATTTTATGATGCGCTCTGACCGCCTGTATTTCAAAAACGTGCGGATGAAGGGCAAGTATTCCTTCCAGTACATTGAAGATTCTGTATTTGAGAACTGTGTTTTTGACACCAAGGACGCTTTCTGGCACGCGAAAAATATCACAGTGAGGGACAGCGTTGTCAGAGGCGAGTATCTGGCCTGGTACTGCGAGAACGTGACCTTTGAGCGCTGCAGGATCATCGGGACACAGCCGCTGTGCTACTGCAAAAATCTGAAGCTTATCGACTGTGAAATGGAGGGAGCCGATTTTGCTTTTGAGAGAAGCGACGTACAGGCGACGATTACCACTCCGGTCATCAGTATAAAAAATCCCTATTCCGGGCGGATTGTCGTTCCCGCCGCGGGCGAGATCATCCGGGATGATGAAAACGCGAAGGGAGAAATCGTGATCAGTGGCTGCAAAGATGAAAATGGCGAAATTTGCCGGTGTGTCTGTGCGTAGCTTGTTAAGGAGTATGAAAATGCAGGCGAAAAGATTATTAAAAAAAGTGAACCGCATAGCCGCCATAGCATTTCTGATGCTGACCGCTTCGGCGTGCGCATATTCTGGTGAAACGAGCGTCACTTCCGGCCAGCAGACGGGAAACAGTGAGAGCGGAGAACAGGAGACAAGAGGAAGAGAACGCGCAGAGGCAGAGACGGGAGAGGCAGTTATGCCGGAAACGGAAACGCCGCCCGGCTCGCGGGACGATGATGAGGAAAAAGAGGAGGAAGAAACCATGAAGATTTTGGTGAAATCAGATGAATATGAGATTATTTACGAATTGAACGGCAGCCGGGCGGCAGTAGAACTGTATGCCCAGCTTCCGCTGACGACAGAAGTAGAACCGTTCAGCAGCAATGAGATGACCTTTTATCCTGAAAAACTGAGTACGGAAGATACGCCGTTTTCCGGAGGGGAACCAGGTTCTCTCTCCTATTATGAGCCCTGGGGCGACGTGGTTATGTTTTATGCGCCCTGCGCGCCGAACAACAGCCTGTATGAGCTGGGAACGGTGGTTTCAGGGGAAGAATTTATCGAGCGCTTAAGCGGAACTATTACAGTTTTCCCGTATGAGGAATAAACAATGTGAGGCTGCAAAAAGTGACAAGCAAAATGAGAGGAGGAAGAAGATGCAGTATATAAAACTGAGAAATCATGTAGAGATGCCTCAGGAGGGTTTTGGGGTCTTTCAGGTCCCGGAAAACGAGTGTGAAGAGGTGGTATACCAGGCAATTCGGACAGGATACCGACTGATCGATACCGCCAGCTCCTATAAAAACGAAGAGGCGGTGGGCCGGGGAATCCAAAGAGCGGTTTCTGAAGGTCCTGTGCGGAGAGAAGAACTTTTTGTCACAACGAAGGCTTACATCCAGGAGATGGGATATGAAAAGCTCAAAGAGGCATTTGGCAGCTCCATGGATAAGCTGGGGCTGGATTATCTCGACCTCTATCTTATCCACATGCCGCTGGGCGATTATTACGGCGCATGGAGAGCGATGGAAGAGCTTTATCAGGAGAAGAAAGTCCGTGCCATTGGGGTATGCAACTTTGACGCAGCCCGGCTGATGGATCTTTGCTATAACGTAAATATCAAGCCGATGGTCGATCAGATTGAGCGCCATCCCCATTATCAGCGGGCAGAAGACCTTGCGGTGATGCGCAAACTGGGGGTACAGCCCCAGGGATGGGCGCCTTTTGCAGAAGGTTTAAAAGGAATGTTCACGGAGCCTGTTCTGCAGGAAATCGCCGCAAAGCATAAAAAGACGGCGGCACAGATTATTCTGCGGTGGAACGTCCAGCAGGGAATTGTCATCATTCCAAAGTCCGTGCACAGGGAGAGAATGGAAGAAAATCTGGCAATATGGGATTTTGCGCTGGATAAAGAGGATATGGAGCGGATCCGCGGGCTGGATAAAAATTGTCCTTCCATGCTGGACTGCGCGAAACCAAGTGAGATAGACCGGCTTTATGACTATCTGGAGAATCCGGTCCTGACAAGTCTGTAGACAGAAGAACGGTTATAGAGGAGCAGCGAAATGAAACAGGCCGGGAAATGACAGTCAATTAAAACTGCCTTTTCCCGGTACTGATCCGCTGAACTTATAGCCATAATGATTTTCCCGTCTTGTCATCACCTCTTTAGCGACTGTCAATAATTTTGTCAATCAGGCCAAAATCCTTTGCTTCTTCTGCGTTCATATAGTTATCACGTTCTGTGGCGACAGCAATTTCCTGAATGCTTCTACCTGTGTTGTCAGCTAAAATGGCATTTAAGCGTTGTTTGCTCTTTTGCATATGATCGGACATGATTTTTATATCAGTTGCCTGCCCTTGAACTCCATTGCCATGAATGGCAGGCTGATGGATCATTATTTGTGAATTTGGCAAAGCAATACGTTTTCCTTTAGAACCTCCTGCCAATAAAAAAGCTCCAAAACTAGCGGCAAGTCCTATGCATATGGTTGAAACATCACATTTGATATACTGCATTGTATCATAAATGGCAAAACCTGCTGAAACAGAACCGCCAGGGCTATTGATATATAGTTGTATATCTTTTTTAGGGTCTTGAGCTTCTAAAAATAGCATTTGTGCAATAACTAAACTTGCAGAAACATCACTAACTTCTTCTCCTAAAAAAATAATTCTGTCAGAAAGCAGTCTGGAAAAAATATCGTAACTGCGTTCGCCACGGCTTGTCTGTTCGATCACATAAGGTATTGTACTCATGCGGCTGATCTACCTCCCCATAAAGAGTGTATAGCTGAATATTCTTTGAAAGAACTTATCATGCTAAGTTTTGTTTGCTTTGGATAAAATACACCCATTTTTCTATAAGCCTGAGGAGAGCAGTGATATAAATTATTAAAAGCAAAGGTAAAAGCCTGTTGTGAAGTATAATGTGCTTCGTATGCGATCTCTATAATTGGCTTTTCTGTTTCAACAAGTTTTTGGGCTGCTGATGTCAATCTTTGTCCTTGTATATATTTGTAAATCGTGCAATCTGTTTCTTCCTTAAAAATTCGTTCCAGATAAAATTTAGAATAATTTAGTTCGTTTGCTATTTTATCGAGGGGTAAATCTTCATCAATGTGGTTTTCTATATAATCCAATATTTTTTTGATAACTGTTTGATTGTTCATGTAGGGTACTCCTTTCCTCATGTACTATAGCACAAATCTTTTATATAATCTTAATAGAAATTGCCCATTATCCCAACTCCCTGCCGCAAAAAAAGACAATGTAAAATCCAAAAAGATATGGTATGATAAGGGGAAAGGCAGAGAGAAGGAGAGGGTTTATGTTCTTAGATTCTGTATCATTCATGAAAGAATTATTGGATGAACTTGCGGTTTACCGGGAAGCCCTGCAGGAACCGCTGGTAATGGAGCCATTCTATAAAGACTTTTCATACCGTTTCTGTTGGAACTCCAACAGCATTGAAGGGAATACTCTTTCCCTTGATGAAACGATTGAAGTGATTGATTTTGATACCGTTCGTTCCGGGCATACCTATCAGGAATATACGGAAGCAAAAAATCTTTACCGCGCCATACAGGAGTATTTTGTTCTATCCGGAAGCAAAATCACTCAGGAATGGATACAGGAAGTAAACGGATGTATTCTTGGGGAAAAGCCGGGATATCGGAAGAATAACCTGTATATCGGTACAATGACGGAAGCTGTGTATTATCCTCCTGCTTTTGGACAGGTCCCCGAATTGATGGAAAAGCTGATGGACCAGCTTTCCGGAAAGAAGGATCTGAGTGCTCGTCCTGAGAAGATTTTGGAACTGGCGGAAGGACACATCCGTTTTGAACGGATACATCCTTTCCGTGATGGAAACGGGCGCACGGGAAGGATCATCTTAAATCAGCAGCTCATCAATGAGGGATTGCTGCCGATCCTGATCACAGACCAGTCGAAATACAGACAGGCATTCCGGAGGTACGATAAAAACGGAGATGTCTCTATGATGGCTTACCTCATTGGAAAAGGAGAACGCCAATCCCTGGAAACAATAAAAGGACTTTGGAAAAAAGTTCTGGAAACAGGACTGGCAAAATAAGAGCACGGAAAAACAGTCTAGTCCGAAAGGGGGATTTAACATGTGCAATGCATTGAAAGAGTTAGAAAATAAAGGAAGAGCCGAAGGATTACAGGACGGAAAAGCCCAGGGTATTATAAAATCTTATAGGAGTTTGGGTGGAACCAAAGCTGTCTCTATTGAACTTCTGATAAAAGAGTGTAATGTCAGCCAGGAAATGGCTGAAGATTACATTCGAAAATATTGGTAACGGAGATAAATGGAGAAGTTGACAATATTATTTTTAGAGCTGGGGCTGCTCGTAAATGGTATAGACCATATCGGCCATTTTGCCCTGGCCGTCCCGGTTCTGCCGGCGGGTGATGTACCCGGCCTTTCCTGCATGAGATTTTCAAAGGCCCGGTCGGTGCCGGAAGGGAAGTACATAGGTGTCCGCCTCCTTTCTTAATTTGAAGCCGGTACGAAAAGTATCCGGTGAAGGATGCTGCGTTGCTGATGACATCGGCAGATGATTTCTTTTGGACATATGAGCAGGCGGTCTCGTATTATAAATTTGCAATCATCAATTATATAGGCTTCCATGACAAGGGAATGGTGCTTGCCGGTGGCTGCGGAGATACAAACGGAAAGCCTCAAATCGAGAAAACAAAGCATCTTGAAGAAGCGTATCACTTTGGTAAGAATATCTATAACGAATAAATTCGATTCCACATCATAGACAACTATCAACAACAAACGGCTGACAAACCTCAAATCAGGTCTGTCAGCCGTTTGCTGTAAAAGAAATCATGAACCAAACGGTCGTATTCTTTCCACAGCGGAAGGGTTTTACAGTGGTCTGCCCGTTCGCAGGGCGGCGCTCCATCTGTCAGGCAGCTGACTGTTGCCAGTGTTCCCTCCATCCACTCCAGTATTTCACCGACGATATATTCCTCCGGCTCCCGACAAAGGATATATCCGCCGCCATGTCCGCCTTGTCCCGAAACCATGTTTCCTCGTACTAATTCCTTTACGATGATCTCCAAATATTTCTTTGAAATTTCCTGCCGAGCAGCAATGTCCTTTAGCGGAATGTAGCCTTCCCCCTTGTGCTCCGCCAAATCAATCATGACCCGCAAGGCATAACGCCCCTTTGTTGAAATCATTTACTTCACCTCTTTATCACCTATTGTACCACAGGGTTAATAGGTGAATCAATAGAGGACATATAAAATAAATCACAAATTTTCTTATCGCCTATTGACATAGTAGGTCAATAGTATTATAATAGGCACATCAGATAATTCATGCTGATGCGAAAGGAGGCGAAAGTGATGACCCGACACAACGCTTATCAGGTAAATACCATCATGTGTTGTCGAATGCTTA
This sequence comes from Candidatus Blautia faecipullorum, assembly GCA_019115125.1. Classification (GTDB taxonomy): domain Bacteria; phylum Bacillota; class Clostridia; order Lachnospirales; family Lachnospiraceae; genus Blautia_A; species Blautia_A faecipullorum. The sequence goes on along the minus strand of DXEG01000022.1, from coordinate 49,779 downwards.
ACTCCCGGACATATTATATGGCAGGGGGGTGTGCATCATGCACCTGTTCGCCTCAGCACAGTGCGTGATTGTTTCGCATCATGTCAGCCATTTGTCCGGGAGCTATCAGGAGCTTCCGGTTTTTGTTTTTTATGAACTGATTTTATGGAAGCCGACAATTCTATCTGTATAACATAAACGAACATATCAAAGGAGATTACGATTATGAGTGAATATAAGTTTGAAACATTGCAGCTTCATGTAGGACAGGAACAGGCAGATCCCACCACGGATGCCAGAGCGGTACCAATTTATCAGACCACTTCCTATGTGTTCCACAATTCAGCACACGCAGCTGCCCGGTTTGGACTCACGGATGCTGGAAATATCTATGGTCGTTTGACCAACTCCACGCAGGATGTTTTGGAAAAGCGAATTGCTGCCTTGGAGGGCGGTGCCGCCGCACTGGCTGTGGCATCCGGTGCGGCAGCGATTGCCTACACCATTCAGGCACTGGCGCAGAAGGGAGATCACATCGTTTCCCAGAAAACCATTTACGGCGGAAGCTACAATCTGCTGTCACACACGCTGCCTGCCTACGGCATTGAAACCACCTTTGTAGATGCCCACAACCTGACGGAAGTAGAAGCTGCCATTCAGCCTAACACTAAGGCCATTTATCTGGAAACGCTGGGCAACCCGAACTCCGACATCCCGGATATTGATGCCATCGCCGAAATTGCACATAAGCATGGCCTGCCGTTGGTGATCGACAATACCTTTGGCACTCCATACCTGATTCGTCCTATTGAGCATGGTGCAGATATTGTGGTGCATTCTGCGACTAAGTTTATCGGTGGTCATGGAACTTCGCTGGGCGGCGTGATCGTAGACTCCGGCAAATTTGACTGGAAGGCAAGCGGAAAATACGCATCAATTGCAGAGGCAAACCCCAGCTACCACGGCGTTTCCTTTGTAGATGCAGCAGGTGCAGCCGCTTTTGTCACCTATGTCCGAGCCATTCTGCTGCGAGATACTGGCGCAGCGATTTCTCCGTTCAATGCATTTCTGCTGCTCCAGGGTGTAGAAACCCTTTCGCTACGACTGGAACGCCATGCTGAGAACACCAAAAAGGTCGTGGAATTTCTCTCTCAGCATCCGCAGGTTTCCAAGGTCAATCATCCCTCTCTGCCTGAACATCCCGACCATGCGCTGTATGAAAAGTATTTCCCCAACGGCGGCGCTTCCATCTTTACCTTTGAAATTAAGGGCGGTCAGGAAGCAGCGTGGAAGTTCATTGACAATCTGAAGATTTTCTCGCTGCTTGCAAATGTGGCCGATGTAAAATCTTTGGTCATCCACCCTGCAACCACGACCCACAGCCAGCTAAACGAGGCAGAACTTGCAGATCAGGGAATTACCTCCAGCACGATTCGTCTTTCCGTCGGCACAGAGCATATTGATGATATTATTGCAGATCTGGAAAATGGATTTGCAGCAATTCGATAAGGAGATTATTATGGCAAACATTTATAAGGGTACTTTGGGGTTGATCGGAAATACCCCGCTGGTAGAAGTGATCAATCTGGAAAAAAACGAACATCTGAAAGCAACGGTGATGGTCAAGCTGGAGTATTTCAATCCGGCAGGCAGTGTGAAGGATCGCATTGCAAAGGCGATGGTCGAGGATGCTGAAGAAAAGGGTCTGCTGAAACCCGGCTCCGTTATCATTGAGCCGACCTCCGGCAATACCGGCATTGGTCTGGCTGCGATTGCCGCTGCCAAGGGCTATCGGCTGATTATTACGATGCCGGAAACCATGAGCGTAGAACGCAGAAATATTCTGAAGTCCTATGGTGCAGAACTGGTTCTGACCGAAGGTTCCAAGGGCATGAAGGGAGCCATCGCCAAAGCGGAGAAGCTGGCGAAAGAGATCCCTGACAGTTTTATTCCGGGGCAATTTATAAACCCTGCCAATCCGGCGATTCACAAGGCAACCACCGGCCCTGAAATCTGGAACGATACCGATGGCGGCGTGGATATTTTTGTAGCCGGTGTGGGTACCGGCGGTACAATTACAGGCGTAGGAGAATATTTGAAGCAACAGAAGCCTGATGTGCAGATTATTGCGGTGGAGCCTGCGGACTCTCCGGTGTTGTCCGAAGGCAGAAGCGGCTCTCATAAAATTCAGGGCATTGGTGCAGGTTTTGTGCCGGATGTACTGAATACACAGGTGTATGATGCCGTGTTCCCCGTTAAAAATGAGGAAGCATTCGCCGCAGCAAAGCAGCTTGCAAAGATAGAGGGTATTTCCGTAGGCATTTCCTCCGGTGCAGCCCTTCATGCGGCGATTGAACTGGCAAAGAAGGCAGAAAATCAGGGCAAGACCATTGTTGCACTATTGCCGGATTCCGGAGACCGGTACTATTCTACGGCATTGTTTACGGAATAACGGCGAGTTCCTATTATTTGGTGGATAAGCAGATTCTGCTTGTCCACCGGCAGGAAGCCTGCTGATTAACAGGCGTCTGTGAAAAAACAATGAGGAATTTACTTTACGAAAATAACCTTCAGGTTAGGATCGGAAGAAGGGTAATGGTAAAACGCAAAAAATTAGAATCATGGATCAATCAGAACACGGAAACCAATTTATAATTCAATAACGCAATAACGCAATCCAGGCATTTTATTATTGAAATAGTCATACAAAAATGATAGTATAAGTCTGGGTTATCTTTATGCTGTTAATAAGGAAAGGGATCTTTATGGGTAAAGATCTGCGAGGAAAGGAAATAGGAAGGGGACTCTGCCAAAGAAAGAACGGAACGTACCAGGCGACTTCCCGTTTATGCCGAAGCAGAATGTAAAAGGATAGAAAAAATTATTAACAATAAAGAAAAAATCTCCGCCGGAGAGGAAAAACGTAAACCGAAATCAACATTTAAACCACATGAAAACATATTTGCATAATTATACATAAAAAATGAATAACATTCATTTTCTCGCAGGATGTGTTTTCAACTTCAAAAAATAAGTGTGTAAAAAGTGTGTAAATCGAGTTTTTTAAAGGATAAAAACAGGCGCAAAGCCTTGAAAATAAAGGAGAAACAGGATTTACTATGACATTATCACCGATGATGCAGGAATACATAAAGACAAAGGAACAGTACAAGGACTGCATTTTGTTCTATCGTCTGGGCGATTTTTATGAAATGTTTTTCGACGACGCCCTGACTGTTACAAAAGAACTGGAATTAACCCTGACGGGTAAAGACTGTGGACTGGAAGAGCGGGCCCCCATGTGCGGGGTCCCCTTTCATGCTGCCGAGACCTATATCAAGCGTCTGATTGAAAAAGGCCATAAGGTAGCCATCTGCGAGCAGGTAGAGGATCCCAAAAAGGCGAAGGGCCTCGTGAAAAGAGAAGTGATCCGGGTAGTAACGCCTGGAACCACTCTGGACGCCGCCTCCCTCGATGAATCCAAAAATAATTATCTGATGGCTATTGTCTCCATGGAGGATCAGTTCGGCTGCGCCATCGCGGATATCACCACCGGAGACTGCTTTTTAACAGAGGTGGATAAGCCCTCCAAGCTCCTGGATGAGATCAATAAATTCGCACCGGCGGAAATTATCTGCAACGATGCTTTTTTTATGAGCGGGATCGATACAGACGATCTGAAGGAGCGCCTGGGGATCTGTATCTTTCCGCTGGATTCCTGGTATTTTGACGACAGTCTCTGCCAGAGAACCCTCAAAGAGCATTTTCGTGTAAATAGTCTGGAAGGCCTGGGAATTTCCGATTACGACAGCGGAGTGATCGCCGCAGGCGCCCTGTTTTTGTATCTGCAGGAAACACAGAAAACAGCTCTGTCCCATATGGCCACCATCCGGCCCTATACGGCGGAAAAATATATGCTCATTGACAGCTCCAGCCGGAGAAACCTCGAGCTGGTAGAAACCTTGAGGGAAAAAAACAAGAGGGGCTCTCTTTTGTGGGTACTGGACAAAACAAAAACAGCCATGGGAGCCAGAACGCTCCGTTCCTATGTGGAGCAGCCCCTGATCGACGCGGAGGAGATCAATAACCGGCTGGAAGCCCTGGAAGAGCTCAACGAAAGTCCTATGCTCAGAGATGAGATCCGGGAATACCTAAACCCGGTATACGATCTGGAACGTCTGATCAGCCGGATCAGCTATCAGTCCGCCAATCCGAGAGATATGGTGGCCTTTGCCTCCTCTCTCGAAATGCTGCCTCATATCCGCCGGATCCTGAAGGAGTTCCGCTGCACGATCCTCCAGAAAATCTGCGCGGACATGGATCCTCTGGAAGATATCGCGGAGCTCATTAAAAGCGCGATCGTGGACGAGCCGCCTATGGCCCAGCGCGACGGCGGCATTATCCGGGAAGGCTATAACGCGGAGGTCGATAAATACCGCCGCTCAAGGACCGACGGAAAAAAATGGCTGTCCGAGCTGGAAATGAGAGAAAAAGAGCGCACCGGCATTAAAAATCTGAAGATCAAATACAACCGTGTTTTCGGATATTCCCTGGAAGTGACCAACTCCTTTAAAAATCTGGTACCGGATAATTATGTGCGCAAACAGACCCTTACCAACGCGGAGCGGTATATTACCCAGGAACTGAAGGAGCTGGAGGATCTGATCCTCGGAGCGGAGGACCGGCTTTATTCTCTGGAGTATGAGCTTTTCTGCCAGGTCCGGGACAAAGTAGGAGCGGAGGTTACCCGTATTCAGAGAACCGCCAAAGCTGTCGCGGCACTGGATGTATTCGCGTCGTTGGCTCTTGTGGCCCAGCGGAATAATTATGTCCGGCCAAAGATCAATGAGAGCGGCGTGATCAATATCAAAGACGGACGCCACCCGGTGGTTGAACAGATGATCGAGAACGATATGTTTATCGCCAACGACACCTATCTGGACAACCATAAAAAACGAGTGTCCATTATTACCGGGCCGAATATGGCGGGAAAATCCACTTATATGAGGCAGTCCGCTCTGATCGTGCTCATGGCTCAGATCGGCAGCTTTGTGCCGGCGAAGAAGGCGGATATCGGTATTGTGGACAGAATTTTTACCAGAGTGGGAGCCTCGGACGATCTGGCCAGCGGCCAGAGCACCTTTATGGTAGAAATGACAGAGGTGGCCAATATTTTAAGGAACGCCACCTCAAAAAGTCTTCTGATCCTGGACGAGATTGGAAGAGGAACCAGCACCTTCGACGGGCTGTCCATTGCCTGGGCCGTGATCGAGCATATCAGCAGCACCAGGCTGTGCGGGGCCAAAACTCTGTTTGCAACTCATTATCATGAGCTCACAGAGCTTGAGGGGAAAATCGCCGGAGTAAACAATTACTGTATTGCCGTCAAGGAAAAGGGGGACGATATTGTGTTCCTCCGAAAGATTGTAAAAGGCGGAGCGGATAAGAGCTACGGAATTCAGGTTGCAAAGCTGGCCGGAGTTCCGGAGTCTGTGATCTCCCGGGCGAAGGAGCTGGTGGAGGAGCTCAGCGACGCGGACATCACCGCTGCGGTGAAGGATCTCACGGCGCCGAAAAAGAAACAGAAAATTGTTTACGACCAGGTGGACATGGCGCAGATGTCGCTGTTCGATACTGTCCAGGACAATGATATTGTGGATGAGATCAGGGATCTTGACCTTACGAATCTGACGCCTATGGAAGCGATGAATACCCTGTTTAATCTTCAGAATAAAATAAAAAACCGCTGGCAGAGCTGATCCGGCGGGGAAGGAACGATAAACACTTTTATTTTACGGATCATGGAGGGATAGCTTGAAAAAAATTGCGGTTTTAGATCAGAATACCATTGATAAAATTGCGGCCGGCGAGGTGGTTGAGCGTCCTGCCTCCGTGGTAAAGGAGCTTGTGGAAAACGCTATTGACGCCGGCGCTACCGCGGTGACCGTGGAGATCACAGACGGCGGGAAAAAACTGATCCGCATTACGGATAACGGCTCCGGTATTGAGGCGGATCAGATCCGCCTGGCCTTTTACCGCCATGCCACAAGCAAGATCGAAAAGGCAGAGGATCTGCTGCAGATCGCCTCTCTTGGATTCAGGGGAGAGGCTTTGTCCAGTATCGCGGCTGTTTCCCAAGTGGAGCTGATCACGAAAACTCCGTCGGCAGTCAGCGGATCAAGATATATCATCGAGGGCGGAGTGGAGCGTTCCCTGGAGGAGCTGGGCGCGCCGGACGGTTCCACCTTCCTGGTGAGGAATCTTTTTTATAACACGCCGGCACGGAGCAAATTTCTGAAATCTGATATGACAGAGGCAAATTATATCCATACGATGATGGAGCAGCTTGCTCTTTCCCATCCGGAAATTTCCTTCAAATATATCCAAAACCGCCAGGTGAAGCTGCACAGCTCCGGCAATTACAATGTAAAGGACGTGATCTACAGTGTCTACGGAAGAGAGATCACCAAGGCGCTTCTTGAGGTAAATTATGAAAACTCCTTTATGAAGATCACCGGATTCGTGGGAAAGCCCGAGATCGCCAGAGGAAACAGAAGCTTTGAAAATTATTACATCAACGGCCGTTATGTAAAAAATAATATTCTCACCAAGGCGATTGAGAACGGATACAGAGGATTTCTTATGCAGCACAAATTCCCTTTCGTCTCTCTTCAGATGGAAATGGAGGGCAATGACCTGGACGTGAATGTCCATCCTGCCAAAAGAGAGGTTCGTTTCGCCAGGGAGCAGGAGGTCTATGACGCTGTTTACGATACTGTGCGCGGCGCGCTGACAAGGCGGGAAATGATCCCCTCCTTTACGGTGGGAGCGGCAAAGGAGCCTCCAAAGGAGCCGAAGATGAAAGCCGGGGATATCCCGGAGCCCTTCGAGGCAAAACGCCGCGAAAGGATCAATGAAAAGCCTGCTGTTTACGGGGATGGAAAGCTGTCGGATCCGGAAAGCGGCGCGGACGGCAGTCGTAAGACTCCGGCAGTCTTTTCGAAATCCGAGGAAGCTCTGTTTCAGGGAACACTGCGGCGGACGCCGGCGCCCACAGGCGAAGTCTCTGCCGCGGGTAAAACATCTTTCACAGACGAAACATCTCATGCAGGCGAAGCCTCTGCCGCAGATGAAACGTCTCCCGCAGGAGAAACATCTACAACAGAAGCGGCATTTTCCGCAGGCAAAGCATCTACAACAGGAGCGGCATCTTCCGCCGGCGAAACTGTCTCCGTGTCCCCGGCGTCTCCGGCCAGCAGAGAGACGTCAGTTCCCCAAAAACCAGAGCAGCTTGAGCTTTTTACCGAAAAGCTGCTGGAGCCGGAATCCAGGAACCGCATCCGGCTTATCGGGCAGCTTTTCGATACCTACTGGCTGGTACAGTTCGGCGAGCAGTTTTATATCATCGATCAGCATGCCGCTCATGAAAAGGTTTATTATGAAAGACTGGTGAAAAAGTTCCGGGAACGGTCTGTTGATTCCCAGTATCTGAATCCGCCTCTGATCGTAACCCTGAATCTTCAGGAGGAAAATCTCCTGAAAGCCAATAAATCCTACTTTTGTGATTTTGGATTTGAGATCGAGCATTTCGGAGGTAAGGAATACTGTGTCAGCGCCGTGCCCTCCAATCTTTACGGACTTACAGAAGAGCAGCTCTTCTTAGAATTGCTGGATAATCTGGCCGGAGAAAAAAAGAACGGGGACGCCCTGGAGATTTTCGCGTCCCGTCTTGCGACCATGGCATGCAAGGCGGCGGTTAAGGGCAATCACGCCATGTCGCCCGGCGAAGCGGAGAAGCTCATCGACGAGCTTCTGACGCTGGAAAATCCATACAACTGTCCTCACGGACGGCCCACGATCATTTCCATGACAAAAGCAGAGCTGGAAAAGAAATTTAAGAGAATCGTATAGGAGGCGTCATGAAACAGCCACTGATCGTACTGACCGGGCCTACTGCCGCGGGAAAAACAAATCTTTCCATTTCCCTGGCAAAGGCGGTAAACGGAGAGATCATTTCCGCGGATTCCATGCAGGTATACCGAGGAATGGATATCGGCTCCGCCAAAATCCGTACTGAAGAAATGCAGGGGATTCCCCATCATCTGATAGATGTGCTGGATCCCTGGGAAGAATTTCATATTGTAAAATTTCAGCAGATGGCCAGAGACGCCATGGACGGTATTTATGCCAGAGGAAAAGTCCCCATCCTGGTAGGGGGTACTGGTTTTTATATCCAGGCGGTTGCCAGAGATATTGATTTTACCAGCGCGCAGCAGGAGGATGATTACCGGGGAGAGCTGGAGCTTCTCGCGAAAGAAAAGGGCTGCGGGTATCTTCACGGCATGCTGATGGAGGTTGATCCGGAAAGCGCCGGGGCCATTCACGCCAATAATGTAAAAAGAGTTATACGGGCGCTGGAGTTTTACCATCAGAACGGCACTCCCATATCGGCTCATAACCGGGAACAGAAAAACCATGAGAGCCCTTATGCTCTGGCTTACTTTGTGCTGAATGTTCCACGGGAGCTTTTATACCGGCGTATTGACGAGAGAGTAGACGAAATGATAAAAAACGGGCTGCTTGATGAGGTAAAGGCCCTGAAAAGCCGGGGCTGCCGCCGGGGAATGGTTTCCATGCAGGGGCTTGGATATAAAGAAATCCTTGCTTATCTGGAGGGAGAGTATCCTCTGGAGGAGGCCGTGCGTATCCTGAAAAGGGATACCAGACATTTCGCCAAACGGCAGCTTACCTGGTTCCGGAGAGAGCCGGAGGTGGTCTGGGTCCAGAAGGACGCCTTCTGTTATCAGGATGAGGAAATCCTGAAATATATGCTGTCGGTCTGCCGGGAGAAGGGAATTCCTGTCCCGGAGGAGTGAGACACAGCGTCAGAGAAAGGAATACAGATAAATCATGAGAGAAATATATGAACAGCTTGGAATATCGCCCCGGGTCTATGAGTTCGGCCTGAAGACAGAAAACGCTTTAAAGGAGCGGTTTGAACAGTTCGACCGTACGGCGGAGTATAATCAGATGAAGGTACTCCTTGCCATGCAGAAGAACAAGGTTAGCGCGGAATGCTTCAACAGCTCCTCCGGCTACGGATATGATGATTTTGGGCGGGATACCCTGGAAAAGGTATACGCGGACACCTTCCATACAGAGGCATGCCTGGTCCGGCCCCAGATCGCCTGCGGAACGCATGCCCTGGCTATCGCTCTTTTCGGGAATCTCCGCCCCGGGGACGAGCTTCTGGCTCCGGCAGGAAAGCCCTACGATACTCTGGAGGAGGTGATCGGTATCCGTCCCTCAAAAGGTTCTCTGGCAGAATACGGGATCCGTTACCGCCAGGTGGAGCTGAAGGAGGACGGAACCTTTGATTACGAGGCCATCGAAAAAGCCATTACCGACAAAACCCGTCTTGTGGAGATCCAGAGATCCAAGGGCTATCAGACAAGACCCTCTTTTTCCGTGAAACAGATCGGAGAGCTGATCTCCTTTATCAAAAAAAGAAAGCCGGACGTGATCTGCATGGTGGACAACTGCTATGGAGAATTTGTAGACACAATTGAACCAAGCGACGTGGGAGCGGATATGATCGTGGGCTCCCTGATCAAAAATCCGGGAGGCGGCCTGGCGCCCATCGGCGGGTATATCGCCGGAACCAGAGAATGTGTGGAAAACGCGGCGAACCGGATGACCTGTCCCGGCCTGGGAATGGAGGTAGGCGCTACGCTGGGCGTGAACCGTTCCTTTTATCAGGGATTTTTCCTGGCGCCTATGGTAACCAAGGGGGCTCTCAAAGGAGCGGTGTTTGCCGCCAACATTTACGAGCAGTTAGGCTTCGCGGTGGTTCCTGACGGAAGAGAACCCCGGCAGGATATTATTCAGGCGGTCACTCTTGAAACCCCGGAGCGGGTTACCGCTTTCTGTAAGGGGATCCAGGCGGCCGCTCCCGTGGACAGCTATGTGGATCCAGAGCCATGGGATATGCCGGGATACGACAGCCAGGTGATCATGGCGGCAGGGGCCTTTGTCCAGGGCTCGTCCATTGAGCTTTCCGCGGATGGTCCCATGAAAGAACCTTATGCGGTATACTTTCAGGGAGGCCTCACCTGGGAACACGCGAAGCTGGGAATCCTGATGTCTGTGCAGAAGCTCTGGGAGAGGAAGCTGATAGAGCTTCCCTGAGACGCTGCTGACGCGGAAACAGGTAAAGCGGACATTCGCAATACCCACAGGGGATGATGTCTGCTTCTCTGCTTGCTCATGAACTATCAGTTCAAATAATGGCGGAAGGGGGGGCTTACCATGAATACAAAGCCTCAGATCATTGTGATAGGAGGAGGCGCGGCCGGAATGACCGCCGCCGTTTTCGCTGCGGAGCAGGGAGCGTCTGTCACCGTTCTGGAACAGAATGAGAAAACGGGACGTAAGCTCTGTGTGACGGGAAACGGACGCTGCAACCTTACAAATCTGAATTTATATGAGGGCGCCTACAGGGGAGAAAATCCGGAATTTGCCCGGGGGATCCTGGAACAATTTACGGTAAAGGACACTCTGGAATTTTTCAAAAGCATCGGCGTTCCCGTTACCGACAAAAAAGGGTGGCTTTATCCAAGAAGCGGACAGGCAAAATGTGTGCCGGAGCTTCTGGAGCTGAAAGCGAGAAGCCTCAGGATCAAAATAAAAACACGGGAGAAGGCGGAGAATGTCTTTTTCAAAGACGGTCTGTGGAATGTAAAAACAAAAGGCTGGACTTACCAGGGAAATGCCGTCGTTCTTGCCAACGGGTCAAAGGCCTCCTCTGTGCCGGGCTCCGACGGAAGCGGATACGAACTCGCCCGGAAGCTGGGGCACAGGATCGTCACGCCTCTTCCCGCCCTGGTGGCTCTGAAGTGCAGAGGGAACGGCTTTTCCGGCTGGGCGGGAGTCCGCACAGAGGGGAAAGCGGCTTTATGTATCGACGGAAAACAGACAAGGACAGAGACCGGAGAGCTGCAGCTTACTGAAAATGGTATTTCCGGTATTCCCGTTTTCCAGCTCAGCCGTTACGCGCTCAGTGCTCTGGCGGAGGGCAGCAAAGCAGAGCTGATTCTTGATTTTCTTCCGGAATATACGGAAGAAGAGCTTAGGAAGCTCATGGATGAACGGAAAAGCCAGTGTCCCTATCAGGGGGAAAGTGAACGGCTTCTTGGACTTTTTCCGGACAGACTGTGCAAAGTACTGCTGAAGCAGAAGGATCTGATAAAGGCGATTCATTCCTTCCGGTTAGAAGTAACAGGAAGCGCCGGCTTCGGGCAGGCCCAGGTCTGCGCGGGAGGTGTGGACACCGAAGAGGTGAGCCCGGTAAATCTGGAGTCCAGACTCCATAAAGGCCTGTATTTCGCGGGAGAGCTTCTTGATATTGACGGCGCCTGCGGGGGATATAATCTGCAGTGGGCCTGGTCCAGCGGCGCGGTGGCCGGGATCCACAGTGCAAAGGAGTGTATATGATACGGATTACCCAGTTGAAGCTTCCGGTTTCTCACAGCCGGGAGGATCTGAGAAAGAAAATCGCGAAAAGCCTCCGGTGTACGCCGGATTCTTTTTCCTATGAGATCATCCGCCAGTCTCTGGACGCCAGACACAAGGACGACAAAAAATTTGTCTATACTGTGGATGTGGAAGCCGCGGATGAGAAAAAAATTCTTCGTAAAGTTCACAATAATAATATTATGTCAATCAAAAGACAGGATTATCAGTTTCCGGATCCAGGGGAAAAGAAAACGGAGCTCCCTCCGGTGGTTGTGGGAAGCGGCCCGGCGGGTCTGTTCTGCGCCTGGTATCTGGCGCGGGCAGGGTTCTGTCCCCTTGTCCTGGAACGGGGCGAGGAAGCGGAAAAGCGTAAAGAAACGGTGGAGCTTTTCTGGAAAAACGGCGTGCTGGATCCGGATTCCAACGTCCAGTTTGGAGAAGGAGGGGCAGGCACCTTTTCTGACGGAAAGCTGAATACACTTGTAAAGGACGCTTCCGGCCGCAACCGGGAGGTGCTGAAGCGCTTTGTAAAGGCCGGAGCGCCGGAAGAGATCCTTTATCAGCAGAAGCCGCACCTTGGCACGGACGAGCTGATCCACATCGTGCAGACGCTCCGCCGTCAGATTGAGGAGATGGGAGGAAGCTTCCGTTTCCGCGCGAAGGTTACCGGGCTGATCACAGACAACGGACGGCTGAAGGCAGTACAGATCAATGATTCTGAGATCCTTCCTGCTGAAAGCTGTGTTCTTGCCGTCGGCCACAGTGCCAGAGATACCTTTTTCATGCTGCGGGAGACCGGGCTTTCTATGGAACCGAAAGCCTTTGCCGTGGGACTTCGGATGGAGCATCCCCAGGAAATGATCAATATGGCTCTGTACGGGGAGCATGAAAACGCCGCCCTCGGAGCCGCCAGCTATAAAGTTACGCATACCTGTGAGAACGGAAGAGGCGTGTATTCCTTTTGTATGTGTCCGGGCGGTTATGTGGTCAACGCCTCCTCGGAGCCGGGGCATCTTGCCGTCAATGGAATGAGCTATCAGGCCCGGGACGGGCAGAACGCCAACAGCGCCCTGATCGTTACGGTCAGCCCCTCGGATTTTCCGGAGGAAGGGCCTCTCGGCGGGATCGCCTTCCAGCGTGAGCTGGAGCGGAAGGCCTGGGAGCTTGGACAGGGAAAAATCCCTGTGCAGCAATTTGGAGATTATTGCGAACGCCGGGCAGGCAGCGGCTTTGGAGAAGTGAAGCCCTCCATGAAGGGAGAGTACATGCTTGCGAACGTGCGGTCCGTCCTTCCAGAGGAGATCGGAGATTCCATTGAAGAGGGCATTCGGGCCTTTGGAAGAAAAATTCCAGGTTTTGATCGAAGGGACGCTCTTTTAAGCGGCGTAGAGAGCCGTACCTCATCCCCTGTGCGCCTTGTGAGGGATTCCTCCGGAATGTCAAATATACAGGGAGTATATCCCTGCGGAGAGGGAGCGGGATACGCCGGAGGCATTACTTCCGCGGCAATGGACGGCATCAGGACGGCAGAGTGGATTTGTGAAAAAAATAAAAATTCCTAGGAGAGAGTGTACATCTCTCTCTTTTTATGATAAAATTAACGTTGATTCTTTCCGGGAGTCTGCTACAGAGAGCAGCAGGTGAAGAATATGAAAAATACGATCAAGGAAATGCCGGAATGGGAAAGACCCTACGAAAAGTGTATCCGCCAGGGGGAGAGCTCCTTAAGCGACAGCGAGCTTTTAGCTGTTATCCTCCGCTGCGGCGCCAGGGGAATTTCATCTCTGGCGCTTGCAAATGATATTTTAAGCCATATGAAGGAGTCCTCTTATCCGGGGCTTGCGGGAATTCTGCACTGCTCCCTCTCGGATCTGCGGAGGATCCACGGCGTAGGCACCGTAAAGGCGGTACAGCTGAAATGTATCGGCGAACTGTCAAAACGCATCGCCTCTGCCGCCGCGAAGCCTTTTCTGAGCTTTCACCGGCCGGATTCCATCGCCGCGTATTATATGGAACAGCTCCGCCATCAGGAACAGGAGCTGATGATCTGCATGATGCTGGATAATCAGAATCATCTTCTGTCGGAACGGCTGATCTCCAAAGGTACGGTAAACGCCACCCTGGTAACGCCCAGGGAGATTTACCTGGAAGCGGTCCGCTGTCATGCCGTCAGCCTGATACTGGTCCACAATCATCCGGGAGGCGATCCTGCTCCCAGCATGTGCGACCGCCAGATCACAGACCGGATCTTTCAGGCCGGGGAGGTACTGGGGATCCGTCTGCTGGATCATATTATCATCGGGGATCACCGGTATATCAGTTTTAAAGAACAGGGAATGATCGGGGAATCCCTGGATTAAAGGGGCAATTTTATGCTGTTAAAAAAAACCTATGGAATAGACCTGGGCAGCAGCAGTATGAAGGTTTATTCGTTTCTCAGAAACAAAACCTATTTGGAAAAAAATATGATCGCGTCAAAGGGACGCAGAATTATCGCCGTGGGCAATGAAGCATATGAGATGTTTGAGAAGGCTCCAGCCAACATCGCAGTGAATTCGCCGATGGCTTTTGGCATGATCGCCAATCTGGAGCTTCAGGAGATCGCGCTTTACAGCATGATGAAGAAAATAGACAAATTTCTCGGAATCGGATCGGACATGTTTTTTTCTGTTCCGCTGGATATGACGGCCATCGAAAAAAGAGCCTATTATCATGTGGCCAACGGTCACTGGCTCCGTCAGAACCGCGTGTTTATGGTGGAAGCGCCCATCGCGGACGCGCTCGCCATGGGCGTGCAGCTTGAGAAAAATCCGGGAAGTATGATCGTCAATATCGGCGCCCAGAGCACACAGTTTTCCATTATCACCGACGGTAAGATCATCATCGCCAAGAAGATCCCCGTGGGGGGACGTCAGATGAACGAGGCTATCTGCAGCGAGATCCGAAAACGCTATAATCTTCAGATCGGCACCCGGACGGGCAAAAGACTGAAGCTTGCCATGGGACGGCTGAACGACCAGAGAAAGGACGCCAGAAAAGTCGTGGGGATCGACAGTGTTTCAGGCCTTCCCCGGGAAGAAGTGATCTCAGGCTATGTGGTAAACGCGGGGATCATGAACTGCGTCAATGAAATCGCGGCAGAAATGAAAACCTTTCTCGAGAGAATTCCTCCTCAGATTTTTTATCATATATCCAGGGAAGGCATTCATCTTGCGGGAGGGAGCACCCGGCTTCCCTACATAGACAATTACCTGGCAAGCTACACAGGCGTTTCCTTCAGACTTTCGGAGCTTTATGAAACATCCGCTGTAGGCGGTCTGGAAAAAATCATCAGAGACAGAGAGCTGATGAAATGGGCTCAGCCTGTAAAACAACGAAAATTATAAGATATCGCCTGCTGGGGCGATAGAAGATAGCCTTTCGGTATCTTTTAGGGGAATTATTCATGAAAAAACTGAAAAAATTTTTTCGATTTCATATTCATTTAAAAAGTAAACATCTTCTGGCGATCATGACCTTTCTTTGTATCAGCGCCATTATCGCCGCCCTGGCTTCCGGGGTGACGTCCGCGCCGTTTCAGGAGGCGGCGGGAATGCTCGTGATCCCTTTTGAAAATTCCATTGCCCGTATTGGTCAGTGGGTAACGGACGTTCACAGCTCTTTTCAGGATAAACAGGCTCTGATCGACGCCAATGAGGAGCTGCAGGCAACGGTGGATACCCTGACGGACCAGAACAATATTCTGATCCAGGATCAGGCGGAGCTTACAAGACTGGAGCAGCTTTATGATCTGGATGAAGAATACTCCGACTATCCGAAGATCGCGGCCAGGATCATCTCCAAGGACCCCGGCAACTGGTACGACACTTTTATCATTAACCGTGGCAGCAACGACGGCGTGCGTGTGGACAACAACGTCATCGCGGGAAAAGGCCTCGTGGGGATCGTCACAGAGGTGGGATCTACCTGGGCGACGGTCCGCGCGATCATTGACGACAGCAGCAATGTCAGCGCCATGACGGTCAGCACGGACGACAACTGCGTGGTGGAGGGAGATCTGGAGCTGATAGACGAGGGAAAGCTCCGTTTTACCCAGTTGTACGATCAGGAAGATCAGGTGACAGTGGGAGAAAGGATCGTTACCTCCAATATCAGTGAAAAATATGTGGAGGGACTTTTTATCGGCTACGTCAGCGAGGTGGAGCTGGATACCAATAATCTGACAAAAAAAGGCACGATCGTAACCCCGGTGGATTTTCAGCATCTTAAGGATGTGTTTGTGATCACCGTCAATAAGCAGGATTCCATTCAGGGAGAGGGGGAGACTGACGGTACGGAAGGATCGGGAACAGAGGAAAACGGCGTGCAGGAAGGAGCAGCGGAATGAAAAGCAAGATTGTGCTGTTTTTTATGATCATCGTATGTTTTCTTCTGCAGACCACGATATTCCACCTGTTTTCCATTGGCTCTATTACGCCGAACCTGCTGCTGGTCCTCTGTGTGTCCATGGGATTGATGCGGGGCCGCAAGAGCGGAATGTGGACCGGCTTTTTCAGCGGTCTTCTGATCGATCTTTTTTATGGATCCCTTTTCGGATTTTACGCGCTGATCTATATGTATATCGGCTTTTTCAGCGGATATGCGTTTCGGATTTATTATGACGACGATATTAAGGTTCCCATGTTTCTTACGGCAGCAATGGATCTCCTTTACGGACTCGCGGTTTATGTACTGCAGTTTCTGCTCAGAGGACGAGTGGGCCTTTTTACCTATGTATACAGGATCATCATTCCTGAAATCGTTTATACAGTCTTTTTGACAGTGATCGTCTATAAAATTTTTTACCATGTAAACCGACGGTTTATGACCCCTACAAGGAAAGAAAGTGAGTCTATTTGGGTACTAAAATAAAAAAACTGATCAAAAGAATACAACTGAAAAGAACGACGGTGCTGCTGATGGTTTTTGTCCTGATGTCATTTATTTTAGTCCGTCAGCTTTTTCGGCTGCAGATCATTCAGGGCGAGAATTATATCAGTGAATTCCAGAGCAGGACTACAAAAACCCGTGTTCTGAAAAGCACCAGAGGCAATATATACGACAGAAACGGAACCCTTGTGGCTTCTAATATTCTTTCTTATTCTCTTACATTTGAGGATAACGGTAGCTATGAAACGACCAGACAAAAAAATCTGACGCTGAACGGTGTGGCGTATAAGGTCCTGAGGATCCTGTCAGAAAACGGCGACTCCCTGTCCCATGATTTTCATATCATGGTAGATGAAAACGGCAGCTATGCCTTTGATGTGGACGAGGGCTTCACCCTTGACAGATTCCGGGCAGATATCTTCGGATATCCTCTTATTGACGATATGAGCAAGGAGGA
Organism: Candidatus Blautia faecipullorum; assembly: GCA_019115125.1. Taxonomy (GTDB): domain Bacteria; phylum Bacillota; class Clostridia; order Lachnospirales; family Lachnospiraceae; genus Blautia_A; species Blautia_A faecipullorum. The sequence continues at coordinate 32,900 of DXEG01000022.1, read as the reverse complement.
AGCCAATGCCACTGCCGATGAAATGATGGATTTTCTCAGCGGCAGCGATGGGTTTTCTATTGTTTTGTACGGCGAGGACGCATACACCCAGGAGGAGCTGGATACCTACGGCCTTCCCCAGGAGCTGACCAAGCAGGAGATCCTGGATATCGCCATTATGCGTTATGAGCTCAGCACCAATACTTTCCAGAGATACATGGCTGTAACCATTGCCACAAACGTCAGTGAAAGCACTGTGGCCGCCGTTATGGAAAATCAGAATGAACTCCAGGGGATCGAGGTACTGGAGGATTCCGTGCGCCAGTATATAGACGACGAAAGCATGGGGCCGATCCTTGGATATACGGGCCGGGCTTCGGCGGAGGAGCTGGAGGACCTGAAAAAAGAAAATCCCGATTATTCCAATGACGCCATCGTGGGAAAGGCCGGCATAGAGCAGTACATGGAGCTGGATCTTCAGGGGACAGACGGCCAGGAGACCGTTACTGTGGATAACCTGGGAAAGGTTCTTAAGATAGACGAAAGCACAACTGTGGAGCCGAAGGCGGGAAATGATGTGTATCTGACCATTGATTCCGACTGGCAGTCCGCGATCTATCAGATATTAAAGCAGAGGGTGGCGGGTATTCTTCTGAACCGTATCGAGGCAGTGAAGGAATTTGACTATGACGCCGTGCAGGACGCCGCCCAGATCGTCGTTCCCATATATGATGTTTACAATGCCCTGGTATCCAACAGTGTGATTGACATCAACAAATTTAACGATGAAAACGCTTCTGATACAGAAAAAAATTTATATGCCAGATTTCAACAAAAGCAGCAGGAAATTTTTGATACAATAACTATCAGGCTGACCGGGGACAATCCTCCCGCCTATAAGAATGAAAGCAAAGAGATGCAGGAATATCTCTCCTATATCTGCGACACTGTGCTGAGAGACACGCTGGGCGTCATATCCCGGGACGCGGTAGACACCTCGGACGCTACTTATCAGGCATGGGCTGTGGATGAGAGCATCAGTCTCAAGGAATATCTCAATTATGCCGCCAGTCAGAACTGGATCGATATTTCTGTGATCTCTCCGGAGGGAGAGTATCTGGATTCAGCCGAGATATATCAGGCCCTGACGTCCTATATTACGGATTACCTGAAAACAGATACAGGATTTTCCAAGCTTCTGTACAAGTATCTGCTCATGAACGATGAAATTTCAGGCCAGGAGCTTTGCCTGGTGCTGTATGAGCAGGGAGTTCTTTCCAAGGAAGACAGTACCTATGAAAGCCTGGCGTCAGGGGCAATGAGCGCCTATGACTTCATGATCAACAAGATTTCCACTCTGGAGATCGAGCCGGCGCAGCTTGCCCTGACCCCCTGCTCCGCCTCGGCAGTGATCACGGATGTGAATACGGGAAAGGTTCTCGCCTGTGTTTCCTATCCGGGGTATGACAATAACCGCCTGAGCAATGATATGGATACAGATTACTATACAAAGCTGGCCCTGGATCAGTCCAGCCCGTTTTTCAATAAGGCCACCCAGCAGACGACGGCGCCCGGTTCTACCTTTAAGCTGGTTTCCGCTGTTACTGGTATGATGGAGGATATCATTGACGACGGAACTTATATTGAATGTTCCGGCTCCTTCGATCTGGTAAATCCGCCTATCGGCTGCTGGAACAAAGCCGGTCACGGTTCCCTGGAGATCCGGGGTGCCATCGAGCAGTCCTGCAACGTATTCTTCAATATGATCGGCTATCAGGCGGGAAAAAACGCGGAGGATGAATTTTCGGAGAATCTGAGTCTCACAAAGCTGCAGAAATACGCGTCGGAATTCGGACTGGATAAAAAGACAGGAATTGAGCTTGCAGAGGGAACCCCTCATTTTTCAGACATCAATGCGGTTCCTTCCTATATCGGCCAGGGAAATCACCTGTACAGCACCAGCCAGCTCGCACGCTATGTAACGGCGATCGCTACGTCGGGAACCGTATATAATCTTTCCCTGCTGGACAGGGTTACGGACTCGGAAGGCCAGACCCAGGAGACCTATGATGTTTCTGTGGAAAGTGAAATGACAGACGTCCCCGCGAATGTGTGGGCGGATATTCACGACGGAATGTACAGAGTGATCCAGAACCACAGTGAATTCAGCGGACTGGGCGTGAGTCTTTCCGGAAAGACAGGTACCGCGGAAATTGATTATACCCAGCCGAACCACGGACTTTTTATCGGATACGCGCCGTCGGATCAGCCTCAATACGCCATTGCGGTGAGGATCCCCAATTCGTTTTCTTCCGGAAACGCGTGTACGACGGCCAACGACATTATTGAATATATCTTCGGCCTTGCGGATGAAGAGGATATTTTAACAGGCTATGCTTCCACAGATGTCAGCAACACCTCCAACGACTAGTGTACATGTTGATATCTGGTAAAACCATACAGGCAAAAGCACATAAGAGAATACCAGAAACATGGAACATATCTTTTAGGAGGAATCAGAAACATGGGTGAAGTCATTGTTATTACATCCGGAAAAGGCGGCGTCGGCAAAACCACCACCGTCGCAAATATCGGCACAGGTCTTGCCATGCTCGGCAAAAAGACGGTTGTGGTGGATACCGATATAGGGCTTCGTAATCTGGATGTGGTGCTTGGATTGGAAAACAGGATCGTCTACAATCTGGTGGATGTGATCAGCGGGAGCTGCCGCCTGAAACAGGCGCTGATCAAGGATAAGCGCCATCCGGAGCTTTTTCTGCTGCCTTCTGCTCAGACAAAGGACAAGTCCGCGGTTTCACCGGAGCAGATGATCAAGCTGACGGATGAGCTGAGAGAGGAATTTGACTATATTCTGCTGGACTGTCCCGCAGGAATTGAGCAGGGATTCAAAAACGCGGTAGCAGGCGCGGAGAGAGCGCTGGTGGTAACGACCCCGGAGGTTTCGGCGATTCGTGACGCCGACAGGATCATCGGTCTCCTTGAGGCCGGCGGCCTGAGAAACATCCAGCTTATTGTCAACCGTCTCCGGCCGGATATGATCGCCAGAGGCGATATGATGTCGGTGGACGACGTGATAGAAATCCTTGCGGTGGATCTGATCGGAACTATTATTGACGATGAACAGATCGTAGTCTCTACCAACCAGGGAGAGCCTCTGTCCGGAAAAAAATCTCAGGCAGAGGAGGAGTACCGCAATATCTGCCGCCGTATTCTGGGCGAGGATGTTCCGTTTATGGAAATCCGTGAAAAAAAGGGCATGTTCCGCCGCCTCAGTGAAATTTTTAAGAAACAGTAGCGTCTCTGAAGAAAAGGAGGGGATTCCGGTGAAATTTCCTTTACATGGAAAAGGACGATCCGGGGGCTATGCCAGGGAAAGAATGAAGCTTCTTCTGGTCTCAGAGCGGATCGACTGCTCTCCGCAGATGATGAAAATGCTGAAAAACGATATGATACATACAGTAAAAAAATATATTTCAATTGACGAAACCCAGGTCCGCATCCGGATCACCCAGGAACCGCCTGTACTCCATGCGGACATACCGGTCAGATCAAAAAGGAACAAAGGATAGAATGATAAAACAATATAAATTACGGTTCTATAATTTCAGACTGATGCTTTTTCTCTTTGCTCTCAGCGCTATCGGTGTCATACTGGTATCTGCGGCGAGAGAGGATCTGCGCTACCGCCAGTTAGAGGGAGTCATCGTGGGGGTTATCCTCATGGTGATCCTCTCTCTGATGGATTATTCCTGGATATTAAATTTCCAGTGGATCATGTACGGAGCCAATATCGTCCTGCTGCTTCTGGTACGTCTTTTCGGAGATACCGCCAACGGAGCTGCCAGATGGATCGATTTCGGCTTTGTCCGTTTCCAGCCTACCGAGCTTTCCAAAATCGTGATCATTCTTTTCTTTGCCCGTTTTTTTATGGATCATGAAGAGAATCTGAATACTTTCCGCACCATTATAAAAGCTCTGGCGCTTCTGGCAGTGCCGCTTTTTCTCATCTATGAGCAGCCGGATATGAAAAATACGATCATGATCCTTCTCATTTTCTGTGTGCTGATCTATATTGCGGGAATCAGCTACCGTATTATCGGAGGAACGCTTTTGATCGCCATTCCGCTGATGATCATTTTCCTGATCATTGTCGTCCAGCCCGATCAGAAGCTGATCCAGGATTATCAGCGAAACCGTATTATGGCTTTTCTTTATCCGGAAAATGAGGAATATCAGGATGATATAGAGCAGCAGAACAACTCCCAGACAGCGATCGCTTCCGGAGAGCTGATCGGAAAACGGCTGTCGGGAGACGAAGATGTAACCTCTGTAAACGATGGAAATTTTGTCTCTGAAAACCAAACGGACTTTATTTTTGCCGTGGCGGGAGAGGAGTATGGATTTATCGGCTGTACGGTGATCATCCTCCTTCTGCTGATGATCTCCGCGGAATGTATACGCATGAGCTTCCGGGCGAAGGATCTGGCTGGAAAGATCATCTGTTGCGGTATGGGAAGCGTGGTGGCCTTTCAGAGCTTTTTGAATATCTGTGTGGCTACCGGGATGGGACCCAACACCGGGACGCCGCTGCCTTTTGTAAGCTACGGCCTTTCTTCCCTGATCAGCCTTTATATGGGAATGGGGCTCGTATTAAACGTAGGGCTTCAGAGCAGTGCCTACAATAAAGAGATTCAAAAGAACACTATCATCCAGAAAGAGGAGTATTTATGAGAAATGAACGGCAGCGCCGGGAATCCGGCACATATGCTGACACACCCAGAAAAAAAGCACCGGCATCCGGCAAAAATCAGTCGGCCCAGCGTTCCTCCGCCCGGACAAAAAGCGGGAATCGTCCGGCAGCTTCTTCCAGTTCCCGGAGAGCCTCTGCCGGAGAGGCGGGCAGCACTGTCAAAAACAGGGCGGTGTCCGGCTCCCAGAACAGCAGAAGGCGCGCCGCGCAGTTAAGACGGCTGAGAAAAAGAAGACGGCGCAGGATCATTCTGTCCGTTTTTCTGGTTCTTCTTCTTGGGGGAGGAGCGGGAGCGGGCGTATTCTTCCTGAAAGGCACTGTTTTTTCAGGCCCCGTTCATTCCTACAGTGTGAAAAATGAATTTTCCGACTACCGGATAAATGATTCCGAAAGAAGAGCGGCTTCCTTTGCCGGAAATCTGTGTGTGGTATCCGGGGATCAGCTTCTGGATTCTGTCTCTCTTGGAGAGGGGCAGGAGGGATTGCTCCTGGATCTCAACGATCAGGAAGTGCTCTATGCCAACGGCGCCTATGACCGGGTCTATCCTGCAAGCATTACAAAAATCATGACTGCCCTTCTTGCTTTTCAGTATGGGAATATGGACGATGTGGTGACCATCACCCAGGAAAACGTCACTCTGGAAGAAGGCTCCCAGGTGATCGGGCTTCAGCCCGGGGATCAGATCACCATGGATCAGCTTGTTCACGGGCTGCTTGTATATTCCGGCAACGACGCGGCCTCAGCTATTGCCACCCATATCGGCGGCAGTACGGAGGAATTTGTAAATATGATGAATACCGCCGCGGCTCAGCTTGGCTGTACGGGAACTCATTTTACAAATCCCCATGGCCTTCAGGACGAGAATCATTATACAACGCCCTATGATATCTATCTCATGCTGAAGGAGGCGCTGAAATATCCGGAATTCACAACCATCACGCAGATGGGCTCCTATACTGTCTCCTACAAGAACAGTGAAGGAGCGGATATGAGCACAGCGCTTATTGCAACGGATCATTATCTGACCGGAGAGGCTACCGCGCCTAAGGGAATTACCATCCTTGGAGGAAAAACCGGCACCACCAGCGACGCAGGGAACTGTCTTGCTCTTCTCTGTCAGGACGCTTACGGAGAACCCTATATCGCTGTTGTTATGGGGGCAGATACAAAAGAAACACTGTATCAGCAGATGAGTTCTCTTCTGGAAAATGTCATTGCTGTACAAAACACCTGAAAAAAATCCGATTTTTTTCAGAAATAAGCATTGAATTTATTGATAAAATGCACTATAATTGAAACATATTAATTGAAGTTTTTGTTCAAAATTAATATTAAATTGTGTCTAAGGAGGAAAACAGGATGGTTGAACTGATTGTAGGAAGGAAAGGCAAGGGCAAAACAAAAGTACTGTTAGACAAAGTGAACGGCGCAATTAGGAACGTGAATGGCAGCATTGTTTACTTGGACAAAAGCACAAAGCACATGTATGAGCTGAACAACAGAGTTCGTCTTATTGATGTTTCCGTATATCCTATCAAAAATGCCGATGAATTTGTCGGTTTTGTCTGCGGTATCATTTCCCAGGATCACGATCTTGAACAGATATATCTGGACAGCTTTCTGACCACAGCGAAACTGGAAGGACTGGATATTACCAGCACTCTGGAGCAGCTTAAAGCTGTCGGTGAGAAATTTGGAGTTACTTTCATTATCAGTATGTCACTGGATAAGGAAGAAGTTCCGGCAACATTCCAGGACAGCATCATTACAGCTTTATAATTTTGTTTTGCCAATTACATATGATAACGGGGAAGGTTTTTCGGGGATTCTGTTTCAGACAGAATCCCCGTTTTTTAATATCAGTTCAGACATACAGATGTACTTATCTGCTGATCAGGAAATTCAGAGATCCGGGCGGGTTTTCCGTACCCTTTTCCAGAAGTGAGACCAGCGCGCTGATCGTGTTTTCAATTTCTTCCCGGGATGAGGGCACCAGCGTATTGTCCATTTTAACTGTCAGAACGATCAGTACGATCTCAGCCAGAGAATCCGGGTCGTTGAAGTGGATTTCCCCTTTCTGGATTCCCTGCCGGATGATCTCCGCCAGAACAGGCTTCAGTTCCGTAATGATGTGATTCACATATTTCTGGTGCAGGAAGGCTTTTTCCTGTGTACCGGAATCCGTATTGTTTTCTGATTTAATGAATTCACTGGAGGAGCTCCTGCAGGCCTCGAAGATCATGGCCATTCTGATAAAAGGAGAAACCTCCGTGCGTTCCGCCAGGGCCTTCGCTGTCCGCAGAGGCTTCTCATAGCTCCGTTCCACAAGGGCCTCAAGAATGGCGTCCTTGGATGGAAAATAGTAATAAATGCTTCCTTTTCCGATTCCGGCCGTCTCCGCGATCTCACTGACGGATATCGTCTGTATCTGCTGGTTCTCCAGAAGCTCCTGGAGAGCATCCAGAATCAGGTCATATTTCTGCTGATTTGCCATATACGCTGCCTTTCTATTGTAAATAATACTTCGTTCCAGTGGCTGTCATTTGAATATTCCCTCTCAGTATATCACAGAGAAAAAATTGCAGCCAGCAATAAAATCTACCAAAAAAACAATAGAAAATTTTACATATTTTGATAGTAACGCTAGTTGACCGCCAGTCGAAAAGATGTTACGCTAACAATGAAAAAGATATGACCGCCAGTCGGAAAATGCGGATGCGGCGGCCGAAAGGGAGGAAAATATGACATACGCAGATATGTTCTCAAAAGTGAAGGGAATGTTTATGGAAGCGGATGTAAGTGATATTCATGAACATCTGGCCTATCAGTTCAACATTACCGGTAATGCGGAAGGGATCTTCTATGTGGAAGTAAAAGACGGTAAGCTGTATGTGGAACCCTATGAATACTTTGACAGGGACGCCATGTTTACCTGTACCGCAGAAACGCTGTTTAAGCTTGCGGAGGGCAAAACAGATCCGGTTCTTGCGTTTACGCTGGGTAAACTGAAGGTAGATGGAAATATTGATAAGGCTTTAAGACTGAAAGAGCTGATCGACAGTAAAAAGAAACAGAAATAAGCGAATATGAAAAGCAGGTGAAATAAATGGGAAACTTACTGAAAGGAGCCGCAGCGCTTCTGGGGGCCGCCGCAGCCGCGGAGGCAGGCGGCACGGCATATTTTTACAGAAGAACCATGATGCGCTATAATGCGAAAACGGAACGTACAATAAAAATGTCAGGCGTGGACTGGGGGAAATACGTGCCCCTTATGCAGGAAAGACGTGAATGGATGATGCAGCAGCCCCATGAAGACGTATGGATCCGCTCCCGTGACGGACTGAAGCTCCACGGTACCTATTTTAAAGGATGTGAAGGCACAAAGGCGGTGATCTGCTTTCACGGATACACAAGCAAGGGTCTGAATGATTACGGCAGCCTTTCCTATTATTACCTGAGACACGGCTTCCGGATGCTTCTGATCGACGAACGCGCTCATGGAGACAGCGAAGGAACCTATATCGGCTTCGGCACCAAGGATCGTTACGACGGCCTGGAATGGGCAAAATGGATGAAAGACCTGATCGGTGAGGACGCGCAGATCCTTCTCCATGGAAATTCCATGGGCGGCGCTACGGTATGTATGATGAGCGGTCTGAGCCTTCCGCCGCAGGTGAAGGGAATTGTTTCAGACTGTGCCTTTACGTCGGCAAAGGAAGTGTTTACTCATGTACTTCACAGTATGTATCACCTTCCAGCGTTTCCGATGATTCAGATTGCAGATAAGCTGAACAGGAAAAACGCAGGATACGGCCTGGACGACTGCAATGCCGCCAGAGAAGTCAGGAAGGCAAAGGTTCCCTTCCTGTTTATACATGGGGAAAAGGACGTCTTCGTACCATGTTGGATGTGCGGGGAGATTTATAAAAACTGCGCGTCGCCCAAGTCGAAACTGATCGTCAAAGACGCCGGTCACGGCGAGAGCTATTATAAAGACACTGCGGCCTATGAAGGAACCCTTGATTCATTTATCGGAGGAATAATGAAATGATGAGAAAAAGAAAAGGATACAAAGTGTATCCGCTGACAGTTGCACAGAAATTCCATTTGTATTACCTGCCTTTTTGTCCAAGCGCGGCAGTATTGAATATCGGAACCAGTCTTACCATTGAGATCGATATCGACTGGGATCTTCTGGCAAAATCCATCAATAAGGCTTACGCCCGGAGCGAGGGTATGCGCGTACGCCTGGCAAAGGACAAGGAAGGTACCTTTTATCAGTATGTCGTAGATCCGGAAGAAAAAGAGATTGAATTCGTAGATTTCTCCGGCGTCACAATGGAAGAAGCGGAAGCCACCATGCAGCAGTGGACCACAGTCCCCTTCAAGATGGAGGATTCTCCTCTGACCAGAATCGTGATGATAAAAATGCCGGACGGATTCAACGGCGTCTATTTTCTGGCACATCATATGATCGTGGACGCGCAGTCCCTGATCTGCTTCCTGAAGGATATCATTGAGCTCTACTGCAACGCAAAATACGAGGGAGTGCCTTATCCGAAGGAAATGACGTCATATATTGAACAGCTCGAGAAGGATCTGGCATACGAGGCCGGCAGCAAAGCTCAGCAGAGAGATACGGAGTTCTTCCAGAAGGAAATTGAAAAAGGAGAGCCCATCTATAATGGTCTCCGGGGCACAGCTAAGCTGGAAGCGGCGAGAGAGATGTTCAAAAATCCTGAACTGCGCACCGCCTTTAATGCTTCTGACGATACAAAGTCCGCGCTGGATATTTTCCACCTCGAGGAGGAGCCTACCAGACGTCTGATGGATTTCTGCGAGAAATATCATGTGTCTCTGGCCTGCCTGCTTCTGATGGGCCTTCGTACATATTTCCAGAAGATGAACGGGTCGGAGGACGTTTCGATTAATAACGCCATCGCAAGACGGGCTACGCTGAAAGAAAAGAAATCCGGCGGAACAAGGATTCATTCCTTCCCTATCCGGACGATCTTTTCAGAGGATATGAAATTTATCGACGGCGTTTATGCGATCCGTGACAAACAGAATGAAATTTTCCGTCATGCGAATTATGATCCTACCGCTTACTTTGCGCATCGCTCCAAGATTTACCCGCAGCCTCACGCTGGCCTGACCTACGAATCGATGTCTCTGACATACCAGCCAATGACGCTGAAGGAGCAGGGTCTGAACGATCTGGGAGATATCCGCTATAAGACGAAATGGTATCCCAACGGCACCTGCCCTCAGGCGATGTATCTGACGGTCATGCACCGTCCGGAGGATAACGGCCTTGATTTCAACTTCGAGCACCAGATAAAAGCCGTTTCCAGAGACGACCTGGAATATCTGTATTATTATCTCTGCAAAATCATGTTTAAAGGTACGGAAAATCCGGATCTGTCCATCGGAGAAATTATTAAGTTAATTTAAAAAGAAGAATTCAAAAATAAGGAGAAAAATATGTTTGAGAGATTAGTAAATATTATCTGTAACTATGTGGAGGCAGAACCGGAAAATATCCGCCCGGAATCTCGTTTTATGGAGGATCTTGGCTTTACCTCCTTTGATTTTATGAGTATGCTGGGAGAGATTGAGGACGAATTTGACATAGAGGTTGAGCAGACGGAGGCAGTTAATATCCGTACTGTGCAGGAAGCTGTGGACTATCTGGAAAAACTGGCTTCCGACAACTAAAGTCCCGGTTATATACAGCTCCTACTTCATATAAAGAAAGGAATAGAAAATTATGCTTTGCAGTACTGTCCGTGAGATCCTGACCAATACGGAAAAGAATTATGGTCCGGAGGATGCGATCCGTTATAAAAAAGGCAAAAATGAAATCGAATCAAAAACATATACTCAGTTAAAAGAGGACAGCGAAAGCTTTTCCTGTATTCTCAGGGATCTGGGAGAGCAGGGACATCATATTGCTGTTATTGGAATGACCTCCTACGAATGGCTTGTCACCTATTTTGGTACAGTAAACAGCGGAAGTGTGATCGTTCCCCTGGATGTAAACCTTCCGGCGGAGGATGTATGCGATCTTATCAGCCGCTCAGATTCCACAATACTTGTTTACGACGATGTGCGCAAGGATGTGGCGGCGATAGCAAAAGAGCGCTGCCCTCAGCTCAAATATATGATCTCCATGCAGCAGGCGGAGCATGATGAGCACGCTCTGTCATTCCGGAAGGCGCTGGAAGAGCACAGAGGAGCTTTTGACTTCTTGCCGGCTCCGGATCAGCTCTGTACGATCATGTTCACCTCAGGAACCACAGGCAAAAGCAAAGGCGTTATGCTGACCCACCGGAATGTCGCGGAAAACGCAACCTGTCTGGATATGAAAATCCCGGCGCGTACGGTGGTTATGACCGTGCTTCCCATCCATCATGCTTACTGCCTGAGCATGGATATCCTGAAAGGAATTTCTCTGGCATCCATTATCTGTATCAATGATTCTCTGATGCGTGTGGCGAAAAACATCAAGCTGTTTAAGCCGGAGATGATCCTTATGGTTCCGCTGATGATCGAGACCATGGCAAAGAAGCTTGAAGAGGCGTCTCTCCTTCCCGCAAAGCTTGTTAAAAGCCAGGTGTTTGGAAAACAGTTCCACACCATCTGCAGCGGCGGAGCTTACCTGGATCCTGCTTATATCGATCTTTTCAGCAAGTATGATATCACCATTCAGCAGGGATACGGAATGACGGAGTGCGCGCCGGTCATAAGCGCCACTCAGAAGTGGAATATCCGTAAAGAAGCTGTAGGGCAGCTTCTCCCTAACTGCGAAGCGAAAACAGTGGACGGCGAGCTGTGGGTAAAAGGAAGCAGCGTTATGCAGGGTTACTATAAAATGCCCGAGGAAACAGCAGAGACACTGGAAGACGGCTGGCTGAAAACAGGAGATCTTGGATATGTGGACGACGAGGGCTTCGTCTATCTGACCGGACGAAAGAAAAATCTGATCATTACCAAGAACGGTGAAAATGTTTCTCCTGAGGAGCTGGAAAACGCCCTGAGCACAAACCGTCTGGTGGGAGAGGTGCTTGTAAGAGAAAATAACGGCGTTATTGAGGCGGAGATTTATCCGGATCAGGATTATGTAAAAAAGAAAAAAATTAAGGATACACGGGAAAAGCTCCAGGAGGTTATTGACGAATATAACCGTACGGCGGCTCCACAGAAAAAAATTTACAGCCTGATCGTCCGTGACACAGAATTTGAAAAAACAACTACCAGAAAAATCAAGAGATTCTAATTTTACAGAAGGCTATTCAGGGCGGGACGGAAGAGGTCCCGCTCTGTTTTGCTAAATATAAAGTATATATAAAAGAAAGGAAGGATCGTTCATGATTGTCATTAATAAAGAAAAATGTGTCGGCTGCGGTCTATGCGCAGAGGATTGCCCTGCCGGAAAAATCAGTCTGAAGGAAGGTACAGCCGTTTATAAGCCGGACTGTATCCAGTGCGGGCACTGCGTGGCGGTCTGTCCTAAGGGGGCAGTTTCTATTCCGGAATACGATATGGATGATGTGGAAGAGTACGACGGCCCCTCTTTTCAGGTAGATCCTGAAAATTTTCTTCATTCGGTAAAATTCCGCAGAAGCATCCGTAATTTCCGGGAGGAAAAAATTGACAGATTGATTCTCGAGAAAATCCTTCAGGCAGGAAGATATACTCCTACTGCAAAAAACCGGCAGGGCTGCCGTTTTATTGTGGTTCAGGAACAACTGGATGAGCTGAAGACACTGCTGTGGAACGAAATGCCTGAAATGGCGGAGAAAATAAAAGAAACTATGCCTCAGTATTCAATGTTTTTCAAATTCCTGTACCGCCGTCGCCGTGATAACCCCAAAGACGACGGACTCTTCTTTAACGCGCCGGCAGTCCTTTTTATCGCAGCCGACAATGCGCTTGACGCCGGGCTGGCCGCTTCAAACATCGAAAATATGGCCGTGGCGGAGGGCTTGGGAATCCTTTACGACGGCTATCTCACCAGAGTGGCAAACGCCTGTCCAAAAACCGCGGAATGGCTTGAGCTTGAAGAAAACAGGCCCATTGTCTGCACGATGCTGATCGGATATCCGGCGGTATCTTACCGCAGGACAGCGCCGCGTAAGCCCGCGCAGATTCAATGGAGATGAGTTGTCTTATAGATACAAAGGGCTGATACTGGTTATTCCTCCTCCCTCAGCCTTACGGCAGTAGCCGCCTGACGCCTTCTGGCGTCGTCCAGGGCGGCGTAATGCTTCTTGGTAGTATTTACGTCTCTATGCCCCAGAACGTCCGCTACAAGGTAAATATCGCCTGTTTCCTGGTACAATGCGGTTCCGTAGGTACTGCGGAGCTTATGAGGTGTGATTTTTTTGGTCGTGGTAATCTGCCTGGAATATTTTTTTACCAGATTTTCCACGGCCTGCACCCCGATCCTGCGTCTCTGGGAAGAGTAGAAGAGCGCGTGTTCATGGCCGGAGAGGGGAGTGATATTTTCGCGGATCTCCAGATAACGCTTCAGCGCTTTTTCTACCTCCGGGCCAAAATAAACTACCATCTCGTTTCCGCCCTTGCGGGTTACTTTGATTCCGTTATTTTTAAAATCCACATCCTCAATATCAAGTCCGACGCACTCAGAAACACGGATCCCGGTTCCAAGAAGAAGGGTTACAATGGCAAGATCACGTTCCTTTGTTTTTTCATAAAACACACGTTTCTGTCCGGTAAGCTGATCGCCGCAGTGCTCGATATAATCCAGCAGCATGGCCACTTCGTCGGCGTCCAGCTTTATGATACTTTTCTGATGGATCTTCGGCACATCCACAAGAACCGCAGGATTTGTCCGGATCATTTCCCGTTTATAGTAATATGCATAAAAGCTCCGCAGAGCGGATATTTTACGCTTCAGTCCACGTTCGCCGTTTGTTTCCAGCCGGCCGCCGTTCTGATATACCTTCAGATATTCTTCATATTCTTCAATATCCACGGCCTTCACCTGATCCAGCACATCCACGGTAAAGTCCCTCATGGATTTTTCTTTGAAGGAGGGATTGGTGTCCAGAAGAAACTGGAAAAAAATGCGGATATCGTAAGCGTAGGAAATCCTCGTCTTAGCGGTGGTTGTAGCGTCAATAGACCGGAAATAGTCCCTGCAGAAAGGAGGAAGCGTCTCAAGGACCTGACGCAGCCGGAGGGTGTTTTCGATGTCTGTATGTTCATGGTAGGTCTGTCTGTTTTCCATATGAGTCTGGCTCCTTTTGTTAATAATCACATATTAATTGCCATAATTAAATTAAAATGTTTTTGCTGAAAAAAGTCTGTGCCTTAATCGCAATGGCTTTGTCTGTAAACTTTAGAAGCGATAGGCTTTGGACTGGAATAATCATACCATATACGGTTTATTTTGTCTATATCTATATGAAAAACTCGGGTTTGTCGTATAGATTAGTGGCACTATATAAATCCCTTCTCACATCCAAACCGCACTTATTTAGCATATTCTTTTTTCTGTTCACTTCTCCGAATCAATTCCAAGACAATTTGCTGGATCTGTAAATAATACATAATTACATAATGATGAATAAAAAATAAACTTTCTGCATTTTTAAATCCCTCATAAAAGAACGGACGAAAATCCTGATACTGCGCAGGAATTTTCGTCCAATCCTTTTTATACGTCATATTTACTTTATATCAATCCGCTTAATAAGCTTGTGTTCCGGGCTGCGTATGATCAGCCGGACTCATTCTCAGTGAATACTGCGCTTATAAAATATGTTCGTCAAGGATCACCGTAAACGGCCCGTCATTTACAAGAGATACCTTCATGTCCGCGCCGAAAATCCCGTGCTGTACGGTGGGAACGGTTTCCGAAGCCTTCTGTATCATATATTCGTAAAGGGCCTCCGCTTCTCCGGGATCCCCCGCGTCGATGAAGCTGGGACGGTTGCCCTTGCGGCAGTTGGCATAAAGGGTAAACTGCGAAACAAACAAAAGTTCTCCGTTTACATCCTTCAGAGAAAGATTTGTCTTTCCGTTTTCGTCTTCAAAAATCCGAAGTCCAAGAAGCTTCTTCAGATATCTGTCCGCGGTTTCACGGCTGTCGTCCTTCCCTACTCCTACAAAAACCAGAAAGCCTTTGTTAATCCTTCCTACAGTTTTTCCATCTACCTTTACGCAAGCTTCAAGAACCCGCTGTATTACCAGTTTCATGTATATCTCCTGCCTTTGCTGTCTTATTCCCAAATCCCTTAGCGGGAAGGCCCCGCATAGGATTTTTGTCTATTTGACGCTGATATCACTTCTTGGATCCGTCAAAGACCTGAACTGCCTGGATAATTACTTTAGCTGTATTTTCAACGCCAAGCTTGCTGCTGTCTACACAGAGATGATAGCTCTGCGCGTCTCCCCATTTTTTGTTGGTATAATAATTATAATAGCTGGATCTGCTTTTGTCCGTCTTAATGATCATATCCTTCGCCTTTTTGTCCGACAGGCTGTATTTCTGCGCGATCCTGCGGATCCGCGCGTCCATGTCAGCGTGGACGTAAACGCTGAAGCAGTCCGGCCAGTCTGCCAGAGCGTAATCCGCACAGCGCCCTACCATGACGCAGGGCCCCTCTCCCGCCAGCTTTTTGATGGCATCGAACTGAGCCAGAAATATTTTATGATTCATGGGCATCTCGTTAAATCCCGCAGAAGAATATCCGAAGGAATATGTGTCCATTACAAGAGAATATAAAAAGCTGTTGGTTGGTTTCTCGTCATGATGTTCAAATAATTCCTTACAGATACCACTGTCGCTGGCCGCGTGCTCAAGAAGCTCTTTGTCATAGCATTTGATTCCAAAGTAGTTTGCTACTTCCTGCCCGATCTGTCTTCCTCCGCTGCCAAATTCCCGGCCGATTGTTATAATAGAACTTGTTTTGTTCATAAGCTGCACACTCCCTTCTGCGAAAATCCTATGAACATATTATACAATATTTTCGAGAGAAATGACAACTATTTTTATATTATTGTGACATCTTATCCTTTTACAGCAAATATAGTTCAGTTCTTATCTCTTTCTCAATTTATCTAAAAGTTTCAAAAAATATTCTGGCAACGGCGCTTCAAACTCTATATACTCTCCTGTCGCTGGATGGCGAAATCCAAGGATCATGGCGTGAAGAACCTGTCCCTGCAGGTTTTTAGAATTCCGGGATGATCCGTAAACCGCGTCTCCCAGAAGAGGATGTCCGATGCTGGCCATATGAACACGGATCTGATGTGTACGTCCTGTTTCCAGCCTGCATTCAATATAGGTATACTTTCCGAAACGCTCAAGAACCCGGTAATGAGTCACCGCGTCCTTTCCGTTTTTATAGTTCACGGCCATTTTTTTCCGGTCTATGGGATGTCGGCCGATGGGAGCGTCTACAGTTCCCTCATCCTCTTTCAGATTCCCGCAGACAATGGCCCTGTAACGGCGCCGGATACTGTGCTCCTTCAGCTGCTCCGCCAAATCTCTGTGGACAGCGTCATCCTTGCAGATAAGAAGGGCGCCTGTAGTATCTTTGTCGATCCTGTGGACAATTCCCGGACGGAGAACACCGTTAATTCCTGACAGATGCTCTCCGCAATGAGCCATCACCGCGTTGACAAGGGTTCCTTCTGTATGTCCGGCGCTGGGATGTACGACCATGTCCTTGGGTTTATTGACCACAAGCAGGTAATCGTCCTCATAAAGAATATCCAGAGGAATGTCCTCCGGAAGAATATCCAATTTCTGTAATTCCGGGATCAGCAAAGAAATCTGGTCTCCCGGTTGTATTTTATAGTTCGCCTTAACAGGCTTTCCGTTGACAGATACGGCCTGCTCCTTCAATAGCTTTTGAAGATAGGAACGGGAAAACTCCCCGCAGTGTCCGGCAAGATACCGGTCGATCCGGACAGACTGCTCCTCCGGCCCTGCCACAAACTCTAATTTATCCATTTCCAGTTATCCTATGATCGTTGATATATGTTCGCGCCCCTCCACACGGGGACGCCTTCATAAAAAAATACCCAAAAGTCAATTTTCGGTTTTCCTGTGCTTGCCGGAAAGAAATTCAAAATCACCGTCCTGGTATCTGAACAAAGTCAAAAGGACCAGCGCGATTCCTCCGCAGACGACAAAAATATCCGCAGCGTTAAAAATTGGAAAATCTATGCAGGAGAAATAGATAAAATCAATGACATATCCCCTGAAAAGACGGTCAATAAAATTCCCGGCCGCTCCTCCTGCCAGAAAAACGCCTGTAACGACCAGCGGCAGAAAATATCTGTTTTTTGGTATTCTTACAAAGATATAGATGATCAGGGCAAAAAAAGCAAGACAGAATATCAGAAACAATATCTGCTTTCCCTGCAGCATACCGAAGGCCATACCTCTGTTCTCCAGATACTGAAGTTCCAAAATACCCGGAATCAGAGTAACGCCCTCTGTTCCCTTCAGAGTGATGGAGGCCAGATATTTCAGGCCCTGGTCAACCGCGGCCAGCAAAAGAATTCCCGCCGCGAAAATAAGCGCGCATTGGGGGCCGGAGCATCCGGACTTCCGGTTCTCTTTTCTTTTCATCATTTAAGGATCTCCCTGATTCCTGCGGACAGCTCGCCATCGGTAACTGTTTTGTCCACAAAGCTGCGGCCGATTCCTTTCATTAAAATGAATTTGATCTGTCCCTGGTCCATTTTCTTGTCATTCTTGGTGGCAGCCAGGATATCCTCCGCTTTTAGTCCGGATATGCAGGTGGGAAGATCAAACATCATGCATCCGCTGATAATTTCTTTATATTCCGCTTCTGTGAGAAGCCCGCGGCTTTTGGAAATAGCCGCCGCCGCCGCAAGACCGATACTGACGCACTGTCCGTGAAGAAGACGGAAATCCATCAGCTTTTCTACGGCGTGCCCTACTGTGTGTCCAAGGTTCAGCAGCGCTCTCTCCCCCTGTTCTCTGGGATCGCGCTCCACTACTCCGGCTTTGATCTCACAGCATCTGCGGATGATGGCGGCAAGACTGCCGGGCTCCCGGCTCTGAACGGAGGTTTTCGCCCTGCAGACAGAACGGAAAAATTCTCCGTCGCAGATCAGCCCTGTTTTCAGCACCTCTCCCATTCCACAGGCGAATTCCGCGTCAGAAAGACTTTTCAGAGCAGCCATATTCATATATACAAGCCGGGGCTGATGGAACGCGCCGACCATATTTTTATACTGCTGGAAATCCACTCCGGTCTTTCCGCCTACACTGCTGTCCACCTGCGCAAGCAGCGTCGTCGGGATCTGTATAAAATCAATTCCCCTCAGATAGGTGGCGGCGCAGAACCCGGCAAGATCCCCCACTACGCCGCCTCCCAGAGCGACCAGGATCCCTTTTCTGTCCATTTTATTGAGAATCAGGGTCTCATAGAGCTTCTGCACCGTATCAAGGTTTTTATTGGCTTCTCCCGCGTCAAAAGAAAAAAGAAAAACTCTGTCGGCAGCCATGGAAAGCTGCTTTTTTACCTCTTCGGCATAGAGAGGAGCTACATTTGAATCTGTGACAATACAGACAGTCCTTCCTTCCAGCCCTTCGGCCCGCACCGCGTCTGCCAGTCCCTGAAAATCGTTCTCAAAATAAATAGGGTAATAAAATTCCCCGCTACGTTTAACTTTTAATACTTCTTCTGCCATAAATGCCTCCTGTATTTTACTGGTACCGCAGCAGCCGCACGCTGATCCGTCCTTTTTTTGTCTGCCCTGAAGCGCCCTGAAAAAGGAAACGCCCTTTTCCTCTTACGGAAACAATATCTCCTTCCTTTGGCTCGTAGCCGTTCGAAGTGATCTGACGGCCGTTGACAAAAACCTGACCGCCGCTGATATACGAAACCATGCTACTTCTGGAAGCTCTAAAGGCCAGCGCGATCAATGAATCCAGACGGACGGAGGAACAGGTGCCGGATACCGGAACAAGCCGGGGGCCGGGAATTTCCGCCGGATTATCCGCCCGTGAAACTGTGACGGCCGTATGTCTGATGCGGCTTAGATTTTCTATAAGAAAGTCCGAGATCCTGGTATGACAAAACATCCACGCAGCCTGATCCTGTACAAGAATATCACCTGTTACAGTCCGCTCTATCCCAAGATTCAAGACAGCGCCAAGATAATCTCTGTGTGTCAGGGGCTCTGAGAATTTTGCGGATTTTGGTTCTATTTTCAGGCAGCAAACAGGGTAATTCCAGGAAAATCCAACAGTAGGAGGATAAAAAGCGGCAATAACGCGCTCCGCTTCGTTATATCCGCCGAAATATTCCACCGTCACTCCGGAAAAAGAAGAGATCTGGGTATTTACAAGGCTTTGTTCATTCAAATTAAGAAAATCCGAAAAAGTGACAATATCTCTCTGATAAGAGAGATTTGCCAATTCCCGGATTCTTTTTATGAAAAAATCATCTTTTTCCATTGCGTATTAATATCCCGCTCTGACAGACGGAACGGAACCTCCTAAGATATTCTGAAGATCTCCGGTAATATCCACATTGGACGGCCCAAGTACAAAAATGTAACTGGACACCTTCTGCAGACTTCCGCCCAGAGAGTAACATGCGCCGGAGGTAAAATCAATGATCCTCTGGGCCAGCTCTACGTCAATACCCTCAAGATTCAGGATTACCGTGGAGTTGTCAACAAGAGTATCCGCGATCTCACGGGTATCCTCCATAGAGGAAGGCTTGATAACGCAAACCTCCATATTAGCAGACTGACTGTTTCTTCTGCTGTTTCTCATGGGTGTGATCTTGGAGGAGGTCCGCACAGGTTTTTCCTGTCTGGCAGGAGCCTTGCTCACAGAAGCGGTTTTGGAAGTATATTTTGGAACTGTTTTTTCCGGTTCATCATCATCAAAGTCATAATCGTCGAGATCATCTTCTGCGTCTCTTTTCTTGCCGAATTTCTGGAAGAATTTTCTGACAGGTTTTTCATCCTGGTCGTCATCCAGAAAATCCTCATCGGTCTCGTCAAGCACGTCGTCGTCCAGGAATTCATCCTCATCATAGTTATCGTTCAGTTTTACAGCATCTAAAAGCTTATCTAAAACGCTCATTTTAATCTCCAATCCTTATTCATCTTATCGTTATCAAAAATAGTATCTTTCACCAAAGATTCCGGTTCCGACACGAACCATAGTCGCGCCCTCCTGTACAGCCACCTGATAGTCTCCGGTCATACCCATACTCAGGACGCTCATAGTAACATTATTAATGTTTTTGGCCTCAATGTCAACACTTAATTTTTTTAATTGCCGGAAAATGCCTCTGTTTTCTTCCGGATCGTCCACATAAGGAGCTATCGTCATAAGGCCCTGGATCTTTATGTGAGGAAAGGCGGAAACAGCTTCCGCCAGAGGCAGCACTTCGTCTGTCTTAAGGCCGAATTTGCTTTCCTCCTGCGCTACGTTTACCTCAAGAAGGACTGGCACCTGAACCCCGCGCTTGGAGGCTTCCTGCTCAATGGTTTCCGCAAGACGCAGGGAGTCCACCGAATGTATCATTTTTACTTTATCGACAATATATTTTACTTTATTCCGCTGGAGATGGCCGATCATATGCCATTGAATGTCTGCCGGAAGCTGGGGATATTTATCCATGATCTCCTGAACCTTATTTTCACCGAAGCATCTGGCTCCCGCGTCATAAGCCTCTCTCAAAAGCTCTACAGGCTTGGTCTTGCTCACCGCGATCAAGGTTACCTCCCCGGGATCGCGGCCGGCTTTCCGGCAGGCCTCTGCTATGTTTTCTTTTACTTTTTCTAAATTGTCTGCTACCAAAGGATGTTACCTCCCTATTATTTAATCCACATGTTTTTGCGGGTACCAGTATCTTAATACAGAATTTCTGCTTCATCCACTTCATCCGCGTTCCGCACGATATGATCATAAAGCGAAAGGCCGTAGGAAGTATTCTTGGAAACAATCGCATATTCTTCATTCTGATCCAGAAGCTCGATCCTGCGGAATACAGAGAAGCCCTGATTGATGCAGTATACCCCCTCCAGAACGCCCACGTCTTTTACCACATAACGCTCCCCGTTTTTCTGGTTTTCAACGACGTCTCCTTCCTTGAAATCCTTCTTGTCAACATAATAGGTCAATCCGGATTCCCCGCCGTCGGAAGCACTGCCATCCTCTATGCCGGCGTAAATCGTAGCGGTCACAAAGGTATTGACCTCATTGCCGTCGTTATTGACGCCTGTCACCATAAATCCTGTTTCCTGGCTGTCCTCATTGGTTGTGGCATATTCGGAAGGGATTTTATAAAATTCCTTCGTGACAATGGAAGAAAGGGGAATCTTCAGCCCGGTTACCGTATTAGTTACCAGCTCGATCTCCAGAAAGCGGTCCGACGCGTACCGGATCAGCCCTTTATTGAAGTCGATCTTGCCAAACTGCTGGCCTTCGATCTCTACAATGGAAAAATCACCGCTCTGTGTCATGCCGTCCTTCAGGAACTTTACACGCACGGCGGTCCTGTCCGCGAGCTTTGTTGCCTGCTTGCTGCTCAGAGGGATCAGAAGGCTCCAGCGTTCGTCTGTAATAAGCGTATAAACGTTATCTCCGCCGTTCACAGCGCTGCTTGTTTTCAGATCTGTTTCGTGGTAGGAGTTCTGGTCAAAGTCTGCCAGAGTAAGATTATCCGTTGTTTTTTCTTCATACCCGTCCATGGAATACAGAACGATCCCGTCGCTGTCCGCCTTAAAGATATTCTGATTTCCCAGAGTAACCACGGAAGAAGAATCCCCTCCGCTTCCTGAGGCGCCCGCATACTGAAGAATGTTCCCCTCAAGCTTGTATTTAAAGCTGTAGGTGCTGTTAAAATTGCTTGGGTTAAATCCCTTGGAAAAGCTCATCATTTCATTCCGTATGGAAGAAAGCTCCTCTGCTGAAAGTTCGGCAGTGCTTTCGGGCGTCTGCGTGCCGCTGATTCCGTATACGATGCCGTCCGCGTTGATCTTATTTCCCTCTCTGGCATAATAAGTCACATACCCCCCGGTTTCTGCCTGCTGAACGGATTCTTCCCGTATGGCCAGGCCCGTATAGGTCTCATTTCTGGAAAGAGGACCGGCAATCACCTGGTACGACTCTATCCTTGTGGAAGTCAGATACAGAATGGCGCTGAAAATCATATATAGAAACAAAAGTCCGAATAAAATCGTACCGATGTTGAGACTGAATATTTTTCTTATTTTTGAGAGAAATCCCGGATCTCTGGGATTTTTATTATTTCTGCTGGGCAAGTACATGCCTCCTTTAATTCTTTCATGAAAACAGTAGAACAAAGAGGACAAGTCCTCTTCAACTCCCTATATCCCTCACTCATGAGGGACTTGTACTCTTTGCGCGCCAGATGCGTATTGCGAAGCAGTATCATACCGCGCGCATCTGTGCGCATCGCTGCACGAAGTGCTTTTTGTATCATAGGAAACGCAGCACTTTTACACATTAATGCAGCAAGGTGTTTCCTATGATATAAAAATACAACGGCTCTGCTGATGCAGACGCCTTTTATACTACATATAGAATTATTGTACCATTTTCAGACATCAATGACAAGAAAAAGAAATGATTTCTTATCCGCGAACATATTTTCCGAATATCTGTTTGCTATTTTGAAAAAAGTGTGGTATACTCAAAAAAACAGAAACATCCGGAGATTTGGGAGGTATTACTATGGCGTACGGCAGAATCAGCAAGAAACAGCAGGAGATTTTAGATTATATCAAAAACGAGATTTTAAACAGAGGATTTCCCCCCGCTGTCCGGGAAATCTGTGAAGCAGTCCATCTGAAATCTACGTCTTCTGTCCACTCTCATCTGGAGGCGCTGGAAAAAAATGGATATATACGCAGAGACGCCACGAAGCCCAGAGCGATCGAGATCATTGACGATCAGTTTAATCTGGTCCGCAGAGAGGTAGTCAACGTTCCTCTGATCGGCACAGTTGCGGCAGGACAGCCGATACTTGCCGTAGAAAATATCGAGGCATATTTCCCTGTTCCTGCGGAATTTATGCCCAATGAACAGAGCTTTATGCTCAGGGTAAAGGGCGACAGCATGATAAACGCAGGAATTTTCGACGGGGATCAGGTTCTTGTAAAACAGCAGTCCTCCGCGGAAAATGGAGATATGGTGGTTGCTCTTGTGGAGGATTCCGCCACTGTAAAAACATTCTATAAAGAGGACGGCTACTATCGTCTCCAGCCGGAGAACGATCATATGGATCCGATTCTTGTTCAGGGGGAGCTTCAGATCCTGGGTAAGGTATTTGGTGTCTTCCGTTTTTACAACTGAAGCAGGATGCCGGCAGCATCCATGAAATAAAACAGACAGCAGCCGATTCTCAGACCATTGCTGCTGTCTGTTTATTATATCATAGGAAATAGCTTGTTACGTTAATGTATATTGCTCTTAGACAAGTGATGTTTACATAATAATTTTACGGTAAACCAATATCACTCCTGCGATAGAAACTCTTCCGCGGATATTTCTTTTCCGTCACGCCAGATTCTTTCAAGATCGTAAAACAGACGGTTTTCCTCATCAAAAATATGAATGATCAGATCACCGTAATCCATAAGGATCCAGCTTGAATTTTTTGTTCCTTCAATTTGTTTCGGTTCGTGTCCGGCTTTTCCAAGCTGTTCCTCCACATTGTCTACCATGGCCTGAACCTGATTCTGATTGCTTCCGCTGGCAATAATAAAATAATCTGCCAGCACGGAAACCTCATGGATATCAATGATCTTAATATCCATGGCTTTTTTTTCATCCAGGGCTTTTACCGCGAGACGGGTCATTTCTTTTTCTGTATTCATAGATGGTCGCTCCTTTCCGGCTCAGGATGATAATCTGCTCCTTTGCCTTTCCATATGTAGATCTTTATAATAAACAAAAGCGTCTTTTGTGGCTGAATCAACATCCTTCGGATTCTCTTCCAGAAAAACAAGAGTGTCTTTCAGGATCTCATACATACACTCATCCAGATCCTGAAACGCCAGTTTTCTGACATTCTCCAGATGAGGGGCCTTGAACCGGCCCGGTTCAATATAATCCGCAATATAGACAATCTTTTCCAGAGGACTCATGGCCGCCTTTCCGGTAGTATGATAAGTAATGGCGGAGAGAATCTCCTCATCCTCCACTCCATATTTCTCCTTTGCCAGATACGCTCCAAGCTTGGCATGGAGTAGGAAGGGGTGGCTCTTTTCAAAATCAGTGACGGGTATTTTATGTTGGCTGCACATTTTCAGCTTCTTTTTATTTGGGATACATTTCGCGCTGTCGTGAAGAAGCCCCGCCGTCTGAGCGGCCCTCAGATTACAGCCATGCACCATAGCCAGAGCCGCGCTGGTATACATGACTCCCAGCGTGTGGTTGTAACGGTCTTCGTCCAGATATTTTGACAATTTTTTCTGCATTTTTGCAATATCATAGTCAGCCATAATACCTATTGGATTCCTCCTGTCATATAAATATGGTTATTGCGGATATAGGCGATCACATCATCAGGGACATAATAGCGCAGGCTTCTGCCCTCTTTCAGCCACCGCCGCAGATCCTGGCTGGAAACATCAATATTCATGGTGTCCAGGCGGATAAAGCAGCCCTTATACTGCTGAGAAAGATACGTCATCTGCTGATCCAGGCTGTGCGCCGGAATATGATTCCTGGAAGCGGCCACGATCGTGCAGGCGCCGCAGATCCTGGCCGGCTCCTTCCATGTGGCGAAATTGTACAGAGAATCTGCCCCGATGATGAAATAATAATCCGTGTCCGGATTTTGTTGTTTTAATGTTTCCAGCGTCCTGTAGGTGTAAGTATACCCGTTTTCATTCATCTCTATAAGAGAAAGCTCAAAATGCGGATTTCCTGAAATAGCTCTTTTCACCATCTCTACCCGCTGTTCGTCACTGGCACGCCCTTCACGGTTCCGCTTATGAGGAGGGTTTCCGCTTGGCATAAACCATACCTTGTCCAGGCCGAGCTGTTCGTGGGCCTTTTCTCCTAATATCAGGTGTCCTACATGGATCGGGTCGAAGGTACCGCCCATAATCCCGATTTTTTTACGTTTCACATCCATTTACGGATCCTCCTGAGGTCAGGGCAGAATGATTTTTTTCTTTTCGTTTTTGCCTTCTCTGTAAAGAACAATTTTTCTGCCGATTACCTGTACTACCTGTGAGCGTGTACGCTCCGCAAGAAGCTCCGCCATCTGCCGGGGATCCTCAAGGCAGTTCTGCAGGATGCTGATCTTGATCAGCTCACGGGCTGCCAGAGCCTCGTCCACGGAGGCCGTATTTTCCGGCGTTACGCCCCCTTTGCCAAGCTGCAGGATCGGTTCTGTTTTCATTGCCAGGCTTTTAAGATAAGCCCGCTGTTTACTTGTCATGATCATATTCAGACCTTTCTGTAATTCGTTTCTGTTTATTTATAGTAATCGAAATCAAAGCCATACATACGGACAGTATCGCCTTCCTGTATGCCGGCCTTTTCCATCTCGTCCAGGATTCCGCCGTCCTTTAAGAAACGCTGGAAGAAAGCAAATCCTTTTTCTGAGTCCAGATTCGTATATCCGAGCATTTTTTCGATTTTGGGGCCTTCCACCACGAAAATATGAGGATCGTCCTTGTCCCTCTCAACGGTATAGGGAAGATTCTCCGTGATCAGAACATCCTCCGGGAAGAATTCCTGTTCAAATACCACAGGCTCTAAGGGGCTGTGATCCAGAAGCTCACGGATTCCGTATAAAAGCTCCCTGACGCCTTTTCCGGTAACTGCTGATATGGGATAAACCTTGATTCCTTTCGGTTCGAACTCCGCTTTCAGACGGGACACCGGATCTTCGTCCCCTTCAAAGATGCAGTCTGTTTTATTGGCGGCGATGATCTGCGGTCTCGCGGCGATTTCCGGATTGTAGGCTTCCAGCTCTTTGTTGATCTTATAGATGTCGTCTACAGGATCTCTGCCCTCTGTGGACGCGGCGTCCACAATATGCACCAGTACCCGGGTGCGTTCGATGTGCCGCAGAAATTCATGGCCTAATCCTACTCCTTCAGAAGCGCCCTCGATCAGTCCGGGTATATCGGCAATGACAAATCCGCCGTTTTCTGTATCCACAACGCCGAGATTGGGGCTTAACGTGGTAAAATGATAATTGGCGATCTTAGGCTGGGCGTTTGTAACCCTGGATAAAAAGGTGGATTTTCCTACATTTGGAAATCCCACCAGGCCGACGTCCGCTATGACCTTCAGCTCCAGAAGAACCTCCAGTTCCTGGGCGGGCTGTCCCGGCTGGGCGTATTTTGGAACCTGCATGGCGGCCGTAGCATAGTGCTGGTTGCCTTTGCCGCCCCTTCCGCCCTTCAGAACCACCTGCCTCTGATTATCTCCCGACATATCGGCAATGACCTTGCGGGATTCTGCATCCATAATAACAGTTCCTTCCGGAACCTTCAGGACAATATCGTCTCCGTCAGCGCCGTGACAGCGGCGTTTGCCGCCCTCTTCTCCGTCCTGGGCTTTGAATTTCCTTTTGTGGCGGTAATCGCCTAAGGTATTCTGTCCCTTATCCACTTCGAAGATCACGTCTCCGCCTCTGCCGCCGTCTCCGCCGTCAGGACCGCCGTTGGGCACATACAGCTCTCTGCGGAAGCTTACATGGCCGTCTCCGCCCTTTCCGGAACGGATGATGATTTTTGCTCTGTCTGCAAACATTCCTAACTCCTTACTCCTGAGATACAATTCAAAGAAAGGCTCCAAACCTGAACGATTTGAAGCCTTACGCTGAACTTGATTATTCTGCCTCTACCGGAACGATAGAAACCTGTTTCTTATCGCGTCCTTTTCTGGTGTATCTTACAACACCGTCTGTCAGTGCAAATAATGTATAATCTCTACCGCAGCCTACGTTCACGCCCGGATGGATCCTGGTTCCACGCTGTCTGTAAAGAATATTTCCAGCTTTTACAAACTGACCGTCCGCTCTCTTGGCGCCAAGTCTTTTGGACTCGGAATCACGGCCGTTCTTTGTAGAACCAACACCTTTTTTATGTGCGAATAACTGAAGGTTCATTTTCATCATGTCGTTACACCTCCCTGACTTTTACTTTTAAATATCGTTTTGGATAGTTCCGTTCAATTTCTGTCAGACCAAGAACCAGAGAATCCATCAGAAGTCTTCCTCCTTCAGACAACTCCTCCGAGAAACGAACGCGTACATATCCGTCCCGCTCTTCCACATCGAAATGATCCTTTGTGAGGATTTCCAGAGAGTTCACCGTATTCACGGTAAGAGCGGAAACTGCGGCGCAAATAATGTCCTGTCCCTCCTCCGCGTATCCGGCATGTCCCCTGGAAAGGAATTCTGTATAGGAACCGTTCTTTTTGCTGACTGTCACTGTAATCATACAAACACCAGATTAAGCGTTGATCTTTTCGATTTTAACCTTTGTGTACTGCTGTCTGTGACCATTTTTCTTGTGATATCCAGTTTTTCTCTTGTACTTGTAAACGATGACTTTTTTAGCCTTTCCGTTCTCAACTACAGAAGCGGTAACACTGGCATCTGCTACGTCAGCTCCGACTTTCAGTCCGTCGCTGCTTACAGCAAGTACATTGTCAAATGTAACGGTCTCACCAGCTTCAACACCGAGCTTTTCCACTCTGATCACGTCGCCCTCGGCAACCTTATACTGTTTACCACCTGTTGCAATAATTGCGTACATCTGTGGCACCTCCTATAAACTTTACTCGCCAAATACGGTGGTTCTTCCAGCCGGAAGGCCTTCGGAACACTTCTACCTCTTTGTGCGGCATACTCGATTATAATAGCATGGTTGTTTTTATTCGTCAAGATATGTGGAAAAATTTTTTTTTATTTTTGGGGGACAATCTCGATCCAGTATCCGTCCGGGTCGGTGATAAAGTAAATTCCCATGGATGGATTCTCAAAAGCGATACAGCCCATTTCTTCATGATGTCTGTGGAGCTCATCGTAGTTATCTGTGACGAAAGCCAGATGAAACTCACATTCACCGAGATTATAAGGCTCTTTTCTGTCCCTCAGCCAGGTAAGCTCCAACTGGAAATCGGTTTCTCCATCTCCCAGATACACCAGTCTGAAGGATCCGTCCTTCGCCTCTTTTTCTCTTACCGGCCTGATTCCCAGAGCCTCCTTGTAAAACGCCAGACTTTTTTCAAGATCCAGCACGTTAAAATTAAAATGTGCAAATTTCAGCATTCTGTTTTCTCCTTTTTATCTATATTGATCATACAAGCTCCGCCAGGTCCTCCGCAACAGGACGGCGCACCTTTTTTCTGGTCATCTCAAGAATATGAAGAGGCGTGATATCAACTGCTTTGCTCTTTACAGGATCCTTTCTCAGAAGCTTCTGGAAGACATGAAAAAGCTCGTCCTGGTGATCCGGGTTTTCCATATTGATAAAGTCAATAAGGATAATTCCTGAAAGATTCCTGAGCCTGATCTGCCGGGCAATCTCCCTCGCCGCCTCCAGATTGATCTTCCGGTAGGTCTCCTGGACCTTTTTCTTTCCTGTGTATTTTCCGCTGTTGACATCAATGACAGCAAAGGCCTCTGTCTGCTGGATCACAAGAAAGCCGCCGCTGTTCAGCCAGATTTTTTCCCTCTGTATTTCTTCCAGCGCCGTTTCCAGGCAGTAAAGCTTATACAGAGGAAGCAGAGGATCGCTGTAAAGCCGGAGCTTTTCAAGCTCTTCCGGTCTGAAATCGGTAAGATATACGGAAAGACGGTCGTATATCTCCGGAATATCCGTCACAACTTCTTCCAGATCCCGGCTGTAAATGTCCCGGACGGCAGCCAGATAAAAGGGCTCCGCCTCATAAAGCTTGCTGTAGCAGGTTCTGTTTCTTCCGTTGACCGCCACCTTTTGGTACAGCTTTTTCAGATATTCCAGCTCGTGAAGAAATTCTTCTTTGGAAGCCTCCGCCGCGTTGGTTCTGACGATCAGTCCGTATCCGCGGCCGGGAAGCTCTTTCTCCTGTTCCAGCCATTTTTCCGCAGGAGCCGATTCCTGCCTGGAAAGCTTTGCGGAAACTCCGATCTGCTTATTTCCGGTGGTAAGGACCAGATATTTTCCCGTAAAATTCAGATTCGTGGTAAGCGCGGGCAGCTTGCCTTTCATGGCGTCCCTGCTGACCTGTACCAGAAGCTCGTCTCCCGGTCTTAACGGCCCGCCGCCCCTTTTTCCCGCAGTATAGAGAGGATTCCTGGCGTCGCTGACGGGAAGATATCCCTTCAGGCCGTCTCCCAGACGGACAAATGCAGCCTGAATATTGGGAGCAAGATTTTCCACCTGCCCCACATAAATATTATTGAGGATGCTTTTTGCCCCGGCGGGTTCCAGACGGATTTCCGAAACCTTTCCCTCTTCTGTTACGGCGCATATTCTGCAGAGACAGCCGCGAACCGTCATTTCCGTAATAACAAGCTTACTCAACTTTTTCACCTAACGCTTCCAGCGGTACAAACTGAGGCGTTTCATCTGTACCGATATCCGCGTATACCTCTCTTCTTTCAATCATATAAGCAAAAGGAAGCGGTTCCTCGCCCATCCATCTGAGAAAAGTATCCATAACCAGCTCCGGCTTTGTATAATTGGAGCTGGCGGAGGTAAGCTTCAGGAAGATCCCATCCTCACAGGCCTGCATCTGATAAATGAAGGGCCGGATATCCACTGTCTTTTCGCTGCGTTTTGTTTTTTTCGTTACAATGATCTCCTCCTGAGCGGTAAAAGCTGTGATCTTTTCCTGCCAGGAAGCAGAAGGCCCCTTTCCCTGACGGAACCGCACCAGATAATCGGCAGCCGCCACAAGGGCCATGGCCGTACTTGCTTTTCCGTCCTCTACCTTTCTGGCAGAGCTGACGGTTACCCCTTCGGTCATGACCTCGTTCAGACGGCGTTCTATTTCGTCTGTCGCCACTGTCTCCGTCAGCTCCAGGTCGAAATATTCCCCCTGGCTTGTGGCGCCGACTCCCAGAGGCGCCGCGAAGGACATGATCATATGGGGACTGTAGCCGCCGGAAAATGCCGCCGGAAGTCCGGAGCGGCGGATCGCCTTCTGAAAATAGCGCATGGTATCCAGGTGGCCCACAAATTTCATGTGTCCTGTTTTTGAAAATTTAATTCTGACCTTCAACGCATACGCCTCCTTTATATTTTTTTGCCCCGCAGCCGGAACACTGCTGACGGCAGTTAGGAGTCACCTCTTCACCAAGAGCCCGCTCCCATTCGCGGATCAGGAATTTTTTTGTCACTCCCGCGTCAATAAAATCCCAGGGAAGAATCTCGTCGGTCTTTCTCTCCCTTAATGTATAAAATTCCATATCTACGCCTGTTTCCGCAAAGGCTTCCTTCCAGAGATCATAGCGGAAGTGCTCCGACCACGCGTCGTATATGGCGCCCTTTTGATAAGCTGCCAGAATCACCTCAGAGCACCTTCTGTCTCCCCGGGCAAGAAATCCTTCCAGCTCGGTCACATCTGGTTCGTGCCAGTGGTAGCGGATACTTTTCTGGTTCAGTTGGGCCCGGATCTCTTCTTTTACGATCTTTGCCTTTTCAATAAAATCCTCCTCCCGGAACATGGGCGCCCACTGGAACGGGGTGAAGGGTTTCGGGACGAAAAAGGAGGTGCTGACAGAAATCTGTACCTTGCCGTTTCTCTGCTCTTTTGGAATTTCGTAATACCGCTCCGCGATCTTTTCCGCAAGATGAGCGATACCTTTCATGTCCTCTTCTGTCTCGGTGGGAAGTCCCAGCATAAAATAAAGCTTTACCCGGTTCCAGCCGCCCTCAAAGGCCTCTCCCGCCCCACGGAGGATATCCTCCTCTGTCAGTCCCTTGTTGATAACATTCCTGAGACGCTGGGAGCCTGCCTCCGGCGCAAAGGTGAGGCTGCTTTTTTTGACGTCCTGCACCTTGCTCATCACATCCAATGCAAAAGCGTCGATGCGGAGCGAGGGAAGGGAAATATTCACTGCGGAATCCCCGAACTCTTCGATCAGGAAATTCACAAGCTCCTTGAGACTGCTGTAATCGCTGGAGCTTAAAGAACTCAGGGAGATTTCCTCATGACCGGTCTTTTTGAGCATGATTCTGGCGGACTCTTTCAGAGTTTCCACCGCCCGTTCTCTGGTGGGGCGGTAGATCATTCCCGCCTGGCAGAAACGGCAGCCTCTGATACAGCCTCTCTGAATTTCCAGAGTCACACGGTCCTGTGTGGCCTTGATAAAGGGAACCACCGGGGCTTCCAGGCGGTCATACTCCTCCTCCATGGAGGTGATAAGCTGTTTTTCCACCTTTTCCGGTACTCCCGGGCGGTTAGGCGTAAAGGAGGCGATGGTTCCGTCCTCCCTGTAGGCCGCATGATAAAAAGCCGGAACATAGATTCCCGGAATCTGAGCCGCCTTCAGAAGAAAATCTTCTTTTGAGCCGCCTTCCGCTTTGTTTGCTTTGTACGCGTCAAAAAGCGCGTCGTAGGAAGTCTCCCCTTCGCCAATATAGAACATGTCAAAAAAAGGCGCCAGCGGTTCCGGATTATAGGCGCAGGCCCCGCCTCCAATGACGACAGGGAATTCCGCTCCCCGTTCTTCCGCCTTCAGAGGGATGCCACTAAGATCCAGTAGCTGCAGCACGTTGGTATAGCACATTTCATAGCCCAGTGTAATGCCGAGGAAATCAAAATCCTTTACCGGATCCTGAGATTCCAGAGCAAAAAGAGGGATCTTTTCCTCCCGCATGATCCTGTCCAGATCTGTCCAGGGAGAAAAAAGGCGCTCACACCAGACGTCCTCTCTTTTATTAAACATATCGTAAAGGATCATCATTCCCAGATTGGACATCCCAATTTCGTAGACATCCGGGAACGCCATGCAGAACCGGATATCCACCTTTTCCTTGTCCTTCATCACCGAGTTGATCTCGCCGCCGATATAGCGGGCGGCTTTGTCTATTTGTAATAAAATTTCATCGCTTAAAGCCAGTTTTCTCATCATTTAACACCTGTTTTTGTACAATTATTTCTTACAAAGTATACTTCATTCTTCATGACTTACCTCCGTGAGTGCCAGCCGTGGAGAAATTGGTAACCCGCATAAATTGTACTATATGTTTCACAATCTGTCAAAGTGTTGTCAATGACTAATTGTAGCGTTTACACTGCAGCCCAAATCCCGTTCAGGCCAAAACCTAAACAGGAAAGCAAATAGGCCAGAGGCATCCGTACCACAATATAATAGAAAATCATCAGGAGCATACCCATGTTCTGTAAAAAGTCGCAAAAAAGCAGCCTCTTCTCAGAAGCTGCGAAAATAAATTATTTTAAAAATCTTCTATTTGGACTTCCTGTGGCAGGATGTCATCCCGAAATCCCCGGAATACAGGCTGGCGCAAAGCGCCTTTGGTATTTGGCATATATTCGATCCTGCAGACATGATCCGGCTCTACCCATGTCGCATGTTCGTTTCCTGCCGGCATTACAGAAAGAGGACGTCTTTTCGTAACCTTCAGAAGCCGAACCGTCTCCTCGGTCACCCCGGACGTAACATGGCCTTTATATACCAAAACATCCTTCCGGTATTTTGCGAGGATCAGACTGTATGTGTGCAGGCCTTTTCGGATATATCCCGCCGCGATAAATTCTTCATCCGCCATCCGTTTGAACTTTACCCAGTCCTTTGTCCGTATTCCCGGATAATACAGGCTGTCTTTGCGCTTGGCTACCACACCTTCCAGCTCGCGTTCTTCGGCCGCCTGATACAGCGCCACCCCATTCCCTTGTATATAACGGGAAACTGCAATCCTGTCATTTTCTTTTAGATTCTCAGAAAGCCGCTCTTTCCGTTTCATCAAAGGTTCCCAGCATAAATCCTTTCCATCCAGATAAATGCTGTCAAAAACCACAAAGGATGCCGGACAGCGTGACGCTTCCATTTGGATCTTAAAACGGTCTGTGAGAAGGGTTCGTTTCTGGAGCCGGTAGAAATCAGGAACGCCGTTTGCCAGGACGACGATCTCTCCGTCCAGAATGCATCTCCGTCTTACTGCCTGA
>DXEG01000021.1 GCA_019115125.1 Candidatus Blautia faecipullorum | reverse complement strand
AAGCAGGACTTATAAGCTGTCTTGAGTACTATAGTGAGCGCCATGCCTTGAAGTTATGTTGAACCGCCGTATGCCGAACGGCATGTACGGTGGTGTGAGAGGGGAGAATTTATCTCCCCTACTCGATTATCCCGGACATGGATCTGCATATTTGAACGGGAAATATCATCATAATGCAGATGGATGACTTCTGAAACACGCATTCCAGAAGAATACATGATTGCAAACATCGCCTTATATTTCATGTCATCAACAGCCTCTAATAGACGGTCAACTTCATCAATCGTAAGTACTGTTGGAAGTTTGTGTTCCAGAATCATACGTGGGACCGTGATGTCATCCCAAAGGATATGCAGGACATTCCGGTAGAAAAAACGGATGGCAGAATTATAAAGGTTAAGGGTTGTGGCTTTGAGTCCTTCCTCTTTTTTCGCAAGCAGAAAAGCCCTGACATCCTGGCAGGTAAGTTCTTGCGGATCTTTGCCTTGATATTTCAGGAAGTAAGAGACATAATTTTTATAGCAGTTGATGGAACGTTCTTTAAGGTTACGGATTTTTCCAGCTTCCTCAAGCTGCTCTAAGTATTTTTCGTACATAATAAGATCCTCCCTGTAAATCAGTAGTTATCGAAAACACTGCTTTACAGGGAGGCGCATTTTGGTCATAAAACCGCTTGCCAAGCAAGCGGAAGGGTGGTATTCTTTTCATAGGCAGTGGAAAGGTCGATCCTGTTTGATTGTTATGTTGTGGTGATTTAACAATACTACTTTTAGGACTTGCTTTCCACTGTTTTGTTATAAGAAACAGAAAATCGCTATGCAACAGCCTTCGCAGGCCATCGCGCAGCGATTTTGTTCAATCCCAGTTTGTGAAACTAATTGAATAACCCACCGCCACCGGCGGCAGCGAAAAGCAGTAAGTCTGAAAAGATTTGCTGCTTTTTTGTCGTCCATTTGGCAGTTTGAAAAGTTGTCTGTTTTTAGGTACAAAGAAAAAAATTTTATGAAATCCCCGTCATTTTCCCTTTTTCATGGTTTGTAGGGAATAGAGAGAGATTTTCATTCTGTTTGCATTGGCTTTTCCCCTGCCGCCGGAACTCCAAGAAATGAGAGAAAATTTTTCAGACAGCCCCGCACAGCGGGCAGAACACCGCCCCGCCGGATTGATAGTATGCCTCCATAGAGAGTCTGAAAAATCCCTGCATTGACCCGCGGTTTAAATATGTCACGAGGGGATGCGCGGAATATGTGGAGTGGCTGGGACAGCAGGAAAATCCGGCCGGGAAAGGCTGGGCTGCGGAAGCCGGGCATGGGACGAAAATCCTCTCCATCCTGAAAGCCATTACCGTCACCTCCGGCGGGGCATCTTCTGCGGAAGTATGGTACCGGGTGCGAAAGACCTGGGCGGACGCGGCTTCACAAAAAGGAGCTTTCCACAGCCTGGACAATGCGAAACGGTGTGCCGATGAGAATGCGGGATACTCCGTGTTCGATGAATCCGGCAAGGCGCTGTACACCTCCCAGACACCGGACGAGTGGCTACGATATGCGGTGGAAAGGCTTGAAGCAGATGGAGATTTGTTGAGATTGGACTCACAGATTTAGAAAGGAATAGAGAGAAAAGCGTTGGACGGGTGTTCGCATCAGTGCAGTCCAACGCTTTTCATTTTAGTCAATTAAGTCTCTAATGGTAGAAACCAATAGCTGCGCCTGATTCGACAACTCTAAAGCATAAATCAATCCATAAGGCACAGTAAACTCCCCTACGAGTGGATGTACCAGCAGACTGGGATGAATGTCTTTCCAAATTTCCGGTGTGAGCAAAATCTGATTATTCATTTCACAGGAAACAAAAACATTGATGTCATAAAAATCTATATCTTGTATTTCAATCTCCGGGTACTGTTCCAGGGAATTACGCAGAAGGTCAAAAGAATCAGATATTCCCCGGCGCAACAGCAGAACTGTATAGCCGTTCAAATCTGCGAAACTGATACTTTTAAGATGATGCAGCGGATGGTCTGAGGACATAGCTACACATAAGGGCACTTGGCGAAATTCCAAAAAATTGCACTTACCTCTGTAAAATTCTGAAAGATATAAGCCCTCCTGCATTTCATAGGCAACACCGAGATCGGACAATGGCTGGCGGTTGGCTTGTTCCGGGTTCTTCTGAGAAACCAGCTTTATTTCTGTGTTTGGATATACCTCAATCATTCGAGCCCAGAAGTCTGGCAGGTAGCGGCATTTTGTTAAAAGCGAGGTGCCAATGCGGATGCCACCGTCATTGTTCCCTCCTAACATCTGGGCTCGTTCAATGGCATTATTTGACAGCCTTATGATGTTTTTCGCATCCTGATAAAGTGACTCCCCGGCTTTTGTCAAGGTCACGCCTCTTGGACTGCGGACAAATAGCTTCACGCCCACATGGTGTTCCAAAAGGTTAATTTGCTGGATCAATGATGTAGGAGTGATGTAAAGTAGATTTGCGGCCTTTGAAAAGCTCTTTAATTCAGCGGCGTGGATAAACGCATCCAGTTGCTTGTTATACACAGCGTGCGCTCCTTTCTTCTTAGCATTAGGTTTATACCTTATGCTATTATAGCTTATTTGAAATTCCTATGCAAGGGAAGCTCAGCTATAATTAAGACAAAGAAAAGAGGTGTTTTTATGAAGGTGACAGTTATCACTGGCAGTGGTCACAAAAATGGCACGTCTGCATTGCTGGCCGATTCCTTTATTAAAGGAGCAACCGAAGCGGGCCATGAAATATATCGTTACGATGCTGCCTTTGAGGAGGTTCATCCCTGTATGGCCTGCGACCGCTGCCATTGCACTGGAAAATGTGCCTATGGAGGAAGTTATGAAAAACTGATACCTCATCTGAAAGAGGCGGATGTATTAGTGTTTGTAACGCCCGTTTACTACTTTGGCATGACAGCGGCATTAAAAGCAGTGATTGACCGGTTCCATCAGATGGGCGGTTTCCCGCATGGAGAACGAAAAGCGATATTGATGGCAACTGCATGGGATAGCGGGAAACACGTTATGGAGCCGCTGGTAGCGCATTACCGGGCAATTACAGATTACTTAGGCTGGACAGATGCGGGAATGGTACTGGCTCTCGGTGAGGGAACCAGAAGCATGATTGAACGCAGCCCTTACCCGGAGCAGGCATATCGGCTGGGTAAAAATTTACGATAAAACAGGAGGGAATTGCAGTGAAGAAAAGGAAACTGAGAGATTTGGAAGTTTCAGCGGTTGGTCTTGGCATTATGGGAATGAGCCACGGCTATGGAACCGTACCGGATCGAACTGAGGCGATAGCCTTAATCCGGCAGGCATATGAAATGGGATGCACGTTCTTTGACACAGCGGAAGGTTATGGCGCAGGAGAAAACGAGAGCATTTTAGGAGAAGCATTAAAACCCTTCCGAAGCAAAGTTATTATCGCCACCAAGTTTGGCGGTCCCAGAATCGAAGGCGACCATTTAGGTGTACAGGAATATACTCCTGCAGAAATTAAGCAGCACTGTGAGGCTTCTTTGAAACGACTCGGAACAGACCACATTGATCTGTATTATCAGCACCGGGTAAGCAAAGAGGTTACACCGGAGGAAGTGGCCGGATGTATGGGAGAACTGATAAAAGAAGGTAAGATTCTGGCATGGGGCCAGTCTATGGCGACGCCGGAGGAAATCCGCAGGGCAAATGCCGTAACCCCGCTTTCTGCCGTACAAAGCGAGTATTTCATTATGGAACGGTCTGTGGAAAAAGATGTGCTTCCAGTCTGTGAGGAACTCGGTATCGGCTTTGTACCCTTTGCCCCTCTTGCCAGCGGCTTTCTGTCGGGAAAGATTCAAAGCGGTATGAAATATGAGGGGGATGATGTACGGCGCGTGATTACCCGTTTCTCAGACGAGAATATCCAGGCGAATCAGCCTCTTCTTGACCTATTAAGGAAATTTGCAGAAGAAAAAGAGGCAACACCTGCGCAGATTTCTCTCGCATGGATGCTCCACAAAAAGGATTTTATTGTCCCAATCCCCGGCTCCCGAAAAATCGAGCGAGTCCATGAAAATCTTGGCGCTGCTGATGTGGAACTCACAGAGGATGAATTTCAGCAGATTGAAAGGGAACTTTCCAAGATTGAAATTTATGGCAACCGTACAGACGAGGACATTGTATTTGGGCTGAAAGGAGAGAAAAAATGCCCCGTAATCTGATTCTGTTTTACAGCCAGACCGGGAATACCCGGCACATTGCAGAACTGATCCAAAAACAGACAGGTGGAATGCTCTGCGAAATTAAACCTGAAATTCCCTATAAGAGCCTGTATCTTGGCGGCGGAACCCGTGTAAAACAGGAGCGCCGGGATGGTGTTCATCCTGCCATTCTTCCGGTACAGGCGGATGTAGAAGATTATGACACCATATTCTTAGGTACACCAAACTGGGGAAATGGGATTGCCCATCCCCTGATGACGTTCCTTGATGAACATTCTCTTGCCGGGAAGGTAATTTACCCTTTCTGTACCCACGGTGGCGGAGGGCTGGCGCACGTGGTTTCTGATATTAAAAAATACTGCCCGGATGCAGAAATTGGAGCGAGTTTTGATACCTATGGAAACGGTGGCTCCCATGCAGAGAGAGGTGGCCGCGTGGCTGGGACACTTATGTAATCAACAATAAAAATTTGAAATTTGAAAGGAGATCAATCTTATGAGCAAAACAAATTCTTTATTTATCCGTGGCGAGGAAAACACCGCATACAGCCAGTATTTCAGCGGTAAGTCTTATCTGGCAATGCTGGCGGGCAACCCGGATTGTCCGGTATCGAATGTGACCTTTGAACCGGGATGCCGGAATAACTGGCATACCCATCAGGGCGGCCAAATCCTGCTTTGTCTCAGCGGCAGGGGTTGGTATCAGGAAGAAGGCAAACCCGCCCGTGAACTTCATCCCGGCGATGTGGTGGATATTCCCGCCGACGTGAAGCATTGGCATGGTGCCGCAAAGGATAGCTGGTTCGAGCATATCGCCATCGCTGTTCGTCCGGACAAGGGAATCTGCACGTGGATGGAGCCGGTGAGCGACGAACAGTACAACGCATTGGAGAAAGAGTAATGAAGGCTCTTGCAATCAATGGAAGCCCTCGGAAAAATCAAAATACGGCAAAGCTGCTGCAGGCTGCCCTTGACAGCGCTGCCAGGAAAGGCGCAGAAACGGAGTTAGTCAATCTGTATGAATTACAGTATAAAGGGTGTGTCAGTTGCTTTGCCTGTAAGCGGAAAGACCGTCCGCATGGACATTGCGTCATGCGGGACGAATTGGCTCCTGTTTTACGAAAAGCCTATGACCCGCAAAGCAGTCGGTTTCCTATATACCATGAACATGAGGCAAGAACAGATGGCTCCTTTTCATATGCCTTCCAACCTGGGAGCGTATCAGAACAGCCGGAAATCTTATACGCCTGCAATACTTACCAATTTTCCGACTATGAGAAATATGAATCCTCTATGTTTTCGAAGTCGGAAAAGGCGGCATATCGGGCCGAACAGTTTCCGAAAGATTTAGAGGCGGCCTTTGAAATGGGGAAACGGCTCGCAGGGAGTGTCTGACAGGGGATTTTTATGATTGGAAAGGTGGCGATAGCATGAAATCGAAAGTTTTGTTTACAAAAGCAATGAAACCGGAGGCGGTACTGAAAATGTATACTCTGTTGGGAAAAGAACTAACTGGCAGGATTGCCGTCAAGCTCCATTCAGGAGAGGCAGGGAATCAGAACTTTCTAAGACCGGAATTTTTCAAACCGATTATCGAGGCCGTGGGCGGAACTGTTGTGGAATGTAACACAGCCTATGATGGAGAGAGAAACAGCTCGGAGAAACATTGGAAAACACTTCATAATCATGGCTGGACGAAATATTTTCCAGTAGATTTGCTGGATGAAGAAGGGCCTGACTTGGAGCTTTCGATACCAGACGGTCATGTAATCAAAAAAATTATGTGGGAAAACATTTGCAGAATTATGACAGCCTGCTGGTTTTATCCCATTTTAAAGGTCATCCGATGGGAGGCTACGGCGGAGCGTTGAAACAGTTATCAATCGGATGTGCTTCCGCATATGGAAAGGCATATATTCATGGTGCGGGCGTACCGGAAAATAAGTGGACATCTGACCATGATTCGTTTTTGGAAGCTATGGCAGATGCCGCAAAATCTGTACATGAGTATTTCAAAGGGCAAACGGTCTATATCAACATTATGAAAAATATGTCCGTAGACTGTGACTGTTGTGCGGTGGCCGAAGATCCCTGTATGGAGGATATTGGCATCTTGATTTCTGATGATCCCACTGCAATCGACCAGGCTTGTATTGATCTTGTATATCATTCCGACGATCCGGGCAGAAGCCATCTGTTTGAGCGCATTGAGTCCAGAAACGGTGTTCATACATTGGAGGCGGCAGCGGCGTTAGGATTTGGAAACCGGCAATATGAGTTGATTGAAATTGATTAAAAATTAAGAGAGGACATTCTGACAATTTACAAGATGTGCCTGTAAGAAAGGAGGGATTGTAAATGCCCCATGTAACCGTTCATATTGTACCGGGTCACAGCGAAGAGGAAAAGCAGCGTCTGGCGCAGAGGCTTCATCAGACAGTACAGCAGGAACTAAAGATGGATGGCGACTTGATTTCTGTCGCCATCCGGGAGGTGGATGCCGAAAACTGGCCTGCCTTTATCCGTACTGTGCCTGACTTTTATGTACGTCCAAAATATCTGGATAAATAAAAAGATGGGAGGTGTAGACCATGAAATTTTTCTTTCTGCTCCCACTATCTCTGGCAGTTTTGCTTCTCTGTAGCTGTCAAAGCAAAGAAGAAAAAGTTGTAGCACCTGAAACTGAGGGAAACAGGGGAACAGAAACCTCCCTTGTGGATGAACTGCCACAAAGTGAAAAGGAGCAAGACGCTGAAACGGCCCCGGAGATAGAAATATTTCAGGAAAGCGGATTAGGTATCACCTACATAATACATTCTGCAAAAGGAACCTTGATGATTGACAATGGCTTTTACAACGAAGAATTGGAGGAGTATCTGAAAGCTAACGGCGGGCCGGATGTTTTGCTGATTACTCACGGTCATTACGATCATATCGGTGGCATTGACAACCTAAAACTAACCTTTCCTGATACGGAGATTTATATCAATGAAAAGGATCAGCCCCTTTTAGCGGACACAGAACTGAACTATTCTTCGTCCATGTCGGAACCGGTCACAATCAGCAGCGAGGTTCAATCTTTAGATGAAGGAACCTATCAGCTTGTAGGTTATCAAGTAGAGGTAATCCCCTTCGGTGGGCATACCGCTGGTTCAAATTTTTATTATTTGCCAGAGGAAAATTTGCTGTTTACAGGGGATGCGATTCTGCCGGAAAGCCTCGGCCCCGTCCGGGCCACGGGAAGTGCAGAACAAATGCAGGAATCGGCGCACAAGCTGTTAGAACGCTCCTTCCCGGACGATATGCGCGTATTTTGTGGCCACAATGGGAATACAACCTTTGAGAATTTATTGAAAAATAATTCAGAACTCATGGAAAACGAATAGGAGGGATTCGATGAAATTATGTAAGAAGTTTACATCCATAGCACTCGCACTCCTTCTGATATTTTCTATGTCGGCTTGTGGGCAGGATAGCCAGTCTGAAACTGAAACTGTATCAGCGCCTGCTGCATCACAGAGTCAATCACAGGCGGACAGCGTGCCTTCATCAGAAGAAACAGAACAAAGCAGTGCGGACGATACGGACAGCAACCATATCTTGGTGGCCTTCTTTAGCTGGGCTTTCAATGCTACTGCTTTTGAGCCGGATGAATATGACGTTGATGCTGTCGGACAAGCCAGTGTAGTAATTCCGGGAGATGTCGGCATTATTGCACAGTACATTGAACAGAGAGTGGATGCCGATGAATTTGTTATCACGGTGGACTACAAATATTCCAGTGACTACAATGTGTGTATTTATGAACACCGTGACCAGCGTGACCGTGGGGAAATGCCAAACCTGACAAGCTGGGTAGAAAACCTCGATGATTATGACACTGTTTTTCTCGGCTTTCCTAACTGGAATTATGGACTCCCTATGCCGGTTCGCAGTTTCGTTGACGGACATGATTTATCCGGTAAGACGATCATACCTTTCGTTACTCATGGAACTGGCGGTCTGGCCCGCACCATTCAGGAATTGAACGAAATTTTGCCGGACGACTGTACCATTCTGCAGGAGTACGATGTTTATGAAGATGATGTAAAATCGGCGCAAGACGAAGTTAATGAGTGGCTGGAAAATTTGGGATATTAAAAGGAGGAGCCTTTATGAAAAAATTGGTAAGTGTACTGCTGTCCTGCATATTGATTTTTGCCTTTGCCGGATGCAGCCAACAAGGTAATACGGAAGCTGACAATACGACCACCGAACCGTCAGCTACAATAGAAAGTACAGAAGAACCCACCACAGAACCCGACAGCACAGAGGAATCGTCAGAGCCCTCCAGCGAGGTGGAAGCGGAAACTTCTGAAGAAACTGAGAATCAAGAAGAAGCAGCGGGCAGCAATATCCTGATTGCATACTTTTCATGGTCTGGTAATACAGAACAGGTAGCTCAGGAGATTCAGTCGCAGACTGGCGGTGATCTTTTTGAAATTGTACCGGCAGAACCCTATCCTGATGATTTTGATGAAACAGCGGATCGCTGGCATGAGGAACGGGACAGCGATGCACGACCTGCTATCTCCGGGCAGGTAGAGGATATGTCAAACTATGACATTATTTTTCTCGGTTATCCTATTTGGAGCAGTGATTTGCCTGCTGTAAACCGCACGTTTTTAGAGCAGTATGATTTTGCTGGGAAAACCATTATTCCGTTCTGTACCCACGGTGGAAGCTCCTTTGGCAATAGTGTCAATAGAATTGAAGAATTAGCGCCAGAAGCCGAGGTTCTGGATGGTTATGAAACCTACGGAACAGATGTTGCTGGCTGTGCGGATGAAGTGGCGGAATGGATTTCCGGTCTTGGCCTGTAATTATTATGAAAGAAGGGATTTGCCATGACAACAAAAGCAAGAGTGAAAATACTAATTGATGTGGTTATGACGCTCCTCCTCTTTGCTGTCATGGCTTATCCAATGACCGGAGAGGCGCTTCATAAATGGCTGGGTATTAGTCTGTTTCTGTTGTTTCTTGTTCATCATATACTGAATTTGAAATGGTATCAGTCTGTGCCAAAAGGAAAATATACAGCGGTTAGATGGATTCATTGCTTTATTAACGTAATGTTATTCATTTCCATGATCGGTTTGATGGTAAGCGGATTTCTATTGTCCTCTTTGGCATACGACTTAAATATCCATGCGGGTCTGTTTAGTAGAAAACTTCATATGCTTTCAGCAAGTTGGGGATACATTTTGATGTCGGCACATATTGGCCTGCATTGGGGAATGTTCTTGGGATTGATGAGAAAAAGAATAAAGAGAAGGATTTCACATATAGCAACATACCTGTTTTGTGCGTTTTCTGTGGTGTACGGTTTTCATGAGGCAGCCACACGACAGTTTTTTCTCAAAATGTTCTGGATGTTGGATTATGCTTTTTATGATTTTGGGGAGCCGGTCATTCTATTTATGATAGACTACGCTTTTATTATGATAGCATTTGCCTGCCTTGCATATTATGCAATCAAGCTGCCTCGAAAATCTTTAGCTAAGAAAAAAGGACAATAACAGTCATAATTTAATAGAAAAATTTACTCACAAGGAAGGGATTCCTTGATAATGTGGCCAGTCTGCCTTGTGTGGATTGGCCTTTTTACATTCTGTTGTCGAAAGCTGTCGGATAGACAGAATAAAAAATTTTGAAGATTTTTCATAAAACCTTTCCGGTTTGAGGCTGTAAAAAACGTTCTGGTATGGCGAGGAGGTGAAAAAACAGCCACGCTCAAATCTGGGTAAAGGAGGGACGAGGTATGGTATCTCCTTCCTACACAGAAAGAATCTGCGCAATGTTCGATTCTTTCTGTAAAACAGTATCGCGCAATTATTATCGGGATTTGCTGCGGGCGGAAAAGCGCCGGAACGACCATTACAAAGAAGAACCGGTAGACTATTGCCCTGTTTATGGGGCTGGTGCTGCTGACAAAGTGCGAGCAGGTGTGGGTGTTCGGGGACACCATCTCCAAAGGGATGGCGGCGGAGATTGAAAAGGCGGAGAAGAAGCATATCCCGGTCCGCTATTTTACCGAAGAACTGGAGGAGGTCAGAAAAGTATGAGGATGACGTTTTATACGGCGAACTGCCGGGGCAACG
Source organism: Candidatus Blautia faecipullorum (assembly GCA_019115125.1). Classification (GTDB taxonomy): domain Bacteria; phylum Bacillota; class Clostridia; order Lachnospirales; family Lachnospiraceae; genus Blautia_A; species Blautia_A faecipullorum. Next base: position 68,128 of record DXEG01000021.1, on the reverse strand, counting down.
CAAAGAACAGCTTGTATCCAAACAAGCGTGTGGCGGATAACGAGGACGATTTCCTGGAGATCATTGCCTTTGACCATGTGTGCGGGGAATTTAAGGAGTTCGGCAGGAGTGGGGACAACTTCCTTTCCTGCGATGTGGATGTGATGCTCTCGGAGGTCAAGGAGTCCATCATCAACGCCTATGTGTTAAAAACAGGGCTGTCCCGCGCACGGCTTTCCCATCTGATGGATGCGGAAACCTGGATGGACGCAAACAAGGCGGTGGAGCTTGGGTTTGCCGATGACATCATGGTCCGTGCAAAGGCAGAGCCGGAGGATGCTGCGGGAGAGGAAACGGACCCGGAAAAGGATGAGGAGGAAACAACCGGGAAACCGCCCGCTGCCGATACCTACATGCTGTTCTCCCGCAGGGCGGTCAACAATGCCCTGCTGAATAAGCTGGAAGCCAAATATGGCAGGGAAAAACCAAATACCATCCAGACGCAGGCGAAAATCCCTGCGGATGACACAGGCACAGGCCGTTCCGTGGACGTACTCATGGAACGGCTTCATTTATTGAGACATTAAGGAGGATTTTGTTATGACGATTCTTGAACTGCGCGAGAAGCGCGCAAAAGCATGGGCAGCGGCGAAGGCGTTCTTGGATTCCCACAGAAATGAGAAGGGCGTCCTGTCCGCGGAGGATGACGCCGCCTACACCCGTATGGAGAAGGATATTTTAAACCAGGAAGAGGTAATCGTATTTTTCGGACTCAGCAGGCGGAAGTTCTACAAACTTCTGAAAGAGGGGAAGGGACTTCCTTTTATGGCCCGTTATGGAACCAGCCGACTGATCATCCGTACCGAGTTTGAGAAATATCTGAAAGCACATCCAGAATTAAGGAGGAGGGCGTAAATGGCAGGACGGCCAAGCACCCGGCGGGATTCCAAGCACAGAGTCCTGCGACGGGGAGAATCCATTCGGGCGGATGGGAAATACCAGTTTAAATACCATATCAACGGGAAACCGCATTTTGTTTACAGTTGGAGGCTGGAGCCGACAGACAAACTACCACAGGGAAAGAAACCATGCCTTTCCCTGCGGGAACTGGAAAAGCAGATCGGCTATGACCTGGATTCGCAAATGGACCCGATGGGGAAGAACATCACGGTGGAGGAACTGGTGCAGCGGTATCTGATGACAAAAACAGGTGTTAAGCACAGTACCCTCACAGGATATAAATATGTGCAGAATCTCTTGAAGAAAGAGCCCTTCAATGACAAGAAGATTTCGTCCATAAAGACTTCTGACGCAAAGCTCTTTCTAATCAAGCTGCAGAAGGACGGGAAAGGGTACAGTACCATCAAAACCGTGCGGGGCATCCTCCGTCCGGCTTTCCAGATGGCGGTGGATGATGATGTGCTGCATAAGAATCCCTTTTCCTTTGAACTGGCAACCGTGGTTGTCAATGACAGCGTGACAAGGGAGGCGATCACAAAAGACCAGATGCGGAAGTTTTTAAAGTTCGTCCATGACGATAACGTTTACTGCAAGTATTACGAGGTGGTCTACATCTTGTTCCACACAGGAATGCGTATTTCCGAATTCTGCGGGCTGACCCTCAAGGATGTTGACCTGGAAAACCGGATCATCAATATCGACCACCAGTTGCAGAGAACATCCGATATGAGGCTGATCATTGAATCGACTAAGACGAATGCAGGAACGAGGAAGCTGCCCATGACAGAGGATGTGTTCCGGTGCTTTCAGGCGATTGTGGAGGACAGGGAAAAACCACGGTTTGAAAAGATGGTGGATGGCTATACCGGATTCCTGTTCTTGGATAAGGAAGGGCTTCCGGAGGTGGCGATGCATTGGGAGCATCGGTTCAACCACATGGTCAAGAGGTACAACGATATTTTCAGAGTTCAGATGCCGAACATAACGCCTCATGTCTGCCGCCATACCTATTGCAGCAATATGGCAAAGGCGGGGATGAATCCAAAGGCGCTCCAGTATCTGATGGGGCACAGTGACATCAGCGTGACACTGAACACCTATACCCATCTCGGCCTGGAGGATGCCGCCGATGAGTTGAAGCGGATGGAGGAACTGGCGGATGCCAGAAAGGAGCTGGAGAAAGTAGATGGAGAAAAAACAGTATCGCAGAAAATGTTCCGGGCAATTTGAAAAATGGGCTGTGGGCTGCAGCACATTTTTCACGAGCAAGGAGCAGAGCGGATTGCGAGTATCCGCTGACAAGGAAAGAATACAAGACGCTCTGCTTCGGCGGGGCGTTTTTCTAAATTTTCCATCAATAGTATATTGATGGAACGTGAAAGTTTGCTATAATATATGATATTTAAGGAAGTACGAGGGTAGTAAATGAAAATATTTTGTACATACAAAAAAGAGTATGATAAATTTCTTAAGGAAGCAGTTGAATATACAATTGAAATGTTTGGGACACAGGTTAATATTGAGGCTTTGGAAGAAATAGAACTCATGGATATTAAAGAATTTGGATACGATACAGATGGAAAAACATACGATAATGGGAAGAAAATACTAGTAACCTCCCGTTTGTATGATATGCTTCCAACATTAAATATATCTCAGCTAAAAAGCAATAATGAGTTTAGATTAGCGATAAATACGTTGTTTCATGAAATGGGGCATGCGACAGACTGGTTAAAAATGCCTAGGCTGTATGATACAGTAATGAAAGCACCTAAAACTAGAGAAGGAATTTCAGCCTTATTTTGGCTTGAATATCTAGCAGAGAAAAGGAGTAGTGAACAAAAATATATTAGCTTTGATGAATACTGTAATAATTTCTCGAAGGGAAATTGGAGAGCATATAAGGCAAATACAAATGATTTAACCGAAGAAAATTTTCATTGGTTGTGTAAACACCTAGCATATTTTATGGGGAGAACAACTGATTTGAAAAAACGCAAGCGTTATATACAAGTAATGGTGAACCCATTGTTAAAGGAGTTTGTTGGCGAAACTGAGAAAGAGTTATTGCGTTTACAAGAAGAATTGCCATTTGATAATGTAGATAAGCTGAGAAATTTATATGAAATTATTAATCAGTATTTTATAAAATTTCAAAAAGCATATATTCCTCGATGAATTGAAACCATTAAAGAACAGAGGAAAATTTTTAAATTTAATCATTAAATGTTATCAAAAAAACGTAAAATCTAATCGCAGTTTTATAGATTTATGCTAAAATAGGACGGTAGTAACACACCCCCGTTTCTACTACGTTTTTACTACGATTCATGTCCCCAACTTGCCCCGATTTGCCCCGTTTTGCCTATTCTGTGATAAATTTAACAATCTGACGGACGAAACTATACTCGGCAAATCGCGGCAAAACAGGGCAGAATACGGCATTTCAGGAGGATTTTCAAATATGATTAAGATACTTTTCGTTTGTCACGGCAAACCAACTGCCGAGTTGCTTTGAGTGGACAAAACAGAGCAAATCGTGGCAAATTGAGGCAAGTGAAAATGTGTTTACACCGTTTTTACTACGATTGAGTTAGAGTCTATTTTGTTATATTAAACTAATTGAGGCAAAACGGGGCAAATTGCGGCATATGAGAGATTTTCATTATGAGTGTACTAAATAGTGTTTGTTTGCTATGAGGGTATTTTCAGTTTCTGTATAGATATTTTGTTATGAGATAAGTTTAAATATGGGTGCTGTTACTGATGATGCATATAAGGAAACTGATTTTGAAGTGTAGAAGTGTTATCTTGAAATGTTTCTTTGACAAATTCTACTATATAATATCTGATAACTCATAAAAAACACTAGAATATATAAAAACGATTGAGAGGAAAACGATTGAGATGGATATTTTTGACTTGGCAAACAAACATTTTTATGATAAATGTCTGCTATGGTGGGCGTTTAAATGGGTTTCTGATAATATGGAAGATACGATGAACTGACAGAAAGAGGTTTTAAGAAGAGACATAGTTAAGAATAAGACTTTATTCGCTCACGGGTCTGATACCCTGATGCTTGCAGCGGGGTGGTTCATTTTTGGAGAAAAATATAAGAAAGAAGGAAGACATCAGATGATAAGTGTTTTTATTAGTCACAATTATATGGATAAACCATTGGCCAGGAAAATTTCAAATACTTTGAATTATTATGGGATTCAGACATGGATTGATGAATCGGAAATTAAAGTTGGAGATTCGCTTATTGCAAAAATACGTACAGGAATTGATAATGTAGATTATATAATTGCATTGATTTCTAAATATTCAGTTGAGTCGGAATGGGTGTTGAAGGAATTAGATATAGCGATGAATAAGGAAATAGAGGGGAAGAAAGTAGTTGTGTTGCCTGTTTTAGCAGGGAAATGTAATTTGCCTGGTTTTTTGAAAGGCAAACTTTATGTTGATATGTCAACTACTAAGAACTTTTCCAAAAACTTACCTAAACTTTTATCTCGTTTTAATATAGAAAATATTTTGCCAGGGAATGAACATGTTTTTACATCTTCAAAATTGTCTTTGGTTGAGATTATTTGTAAATTATCTGATGCGAAAAAGGAATTAAGAATTGACACATGGAAAAGTCTATCATATTCTGATAAACAGATATTCCTACTGGATGAATTTAGAAATTTTATTATTAAGTATTTACAAAGGAAAGATATAGATATAGATGAATTGATTGAGCTGCTAAAGGCTTATGATAGGTGTGCAAATAAAGATAAATTATTAGATTCCTACTATTTATCACTTTTAGATACAAAAAACAAAAAAATGTTAGATGCAGTTATTCATTCAATCATTATACATAATATCAATAATCAAGAAGTAGTAGATAAAATTATAGAGATACTTAGAATTGAAACGGATAAAGATAACATTATTGCGTGCTTGAAATATTTTGGTAAAGTTCATATATTTAACAAAAAAGAAGAACTATTAGAAGTTTGCGATTTTTTGATAGAAAATAATTCTAATAAGCAAATTTTTGGCGCACTGATTAAAACTATATTATTTCAGTTTGGGGACGATGATGGAATTCGGCGAATAATAAAATTGTATTCAGAGTCGGAAGATGCTAAGAGAAAGCAAATAATTACAATTTTTGCTTCAATGGGTTCTGAAATTGAATTGATATCATTTTATATTAGAAGTCCCAGGTTAAGAGATGAGTTCAAAAAAATTATATTAGGAGCATTTAGTGAAGAAGATGATTTACTTAATGCAGATATAATATGCACATTATTTGTAACAGAAGAACTGGAGTATATTTTCCCCAAAACAGAAATATGGGAAATAGTGAAAAGGCTTGATGATTATTCGGTTTTAGCTTTACTCGAAAGGATTTCTTATGACTACAATGTAACAAATGTTTTTAATTCGACTGAAGATGTTCAAGGATTTAGCGAAATGCTAGAAAGATCAGATTCGAGAATCAGAGGATTAGTTTTTGATATATTAGCAGATGTTTCTCTGAAATCTGCGATTGATGTTTTAGTTAAATTTCAATATGAACCTAAGTATTATAATGTAGACAATATACTAATTACTTTGCTTAAAGAAACGAATATTAAAAATTACGAGGAATTTTACTTGTTATGTCGAAAAGTAAAACTTGAGAATTGTGATGAAATAGAAAAAATCCTTTTGTTATTATGTGATTATATCTTTGATAATAGCAAGATAACTGAATTGGTTTCTGCGATGCAAATTGACTTAGGGAAAATTGATATGGATATGCGTGATAGGAGAAAGATGCTTAGGTTTATTTGCGATATACTTGATAAGCAAATTGATTTATTTGATGGTGATAACGCAAAAAACATAAAGCAATTTATTAAAAAGGCCAAGCAATATTGTAATAGGACAGATTAACATAGAGAGTTTATTGATTTAAATGATGGTCCATTAATAGAGAACGTGGTGTAAAAGGTTTTATTTGCCGATTCGTTTACAAAGTAGCGCTATTTATTTTGTTGTATCTTGGAGATTTTATAATATGTAAATGTGATAAATTGATAGTTGGGATATTAGGAACAGTATATATGTGTGTTTTATAATTCCTCAACTTCGATATATTAGTATTGAAATAGTAAAATATTCTGATTTCTACTACGTTTTTACTACGATTGATGGCCTCAACTTGCCTCGATTTGCCCTGTTTTGCCCATTCTGTGATAAATTTGACAATCTTAATGGCATTTACATACCCGGCAAATCGCGGCAAAACAGGGCAGAATACGGCATTTTAGGAGGATTTTCAAATATGATTAAGATACTTTTTGTTTGCCACGGCAGTATCTTGAAAAGTCCTAGAAAAGCCAGTAAAATCAATGGTTTCGTGGCAGATAAAGGCATTTACTACACCACTACTACACCATTTTTGAAAGAGCCTTGATGTGACAAAATTATATGGAGATAAATTGATGGATATTTACGAAGTATTAAATAAAATTGTAACTAATAGACGTTTTGAATTATCAGCTCATATATTTACGCAGATAGATAGAGAAGAACTAGATGAAAAAGATAGACAGTTATTTGATATATTAAAGAATATCTCATCTATAGGGACTAAAATATATAATTCAGGAATAGAGTTTCATCCGATGTTTGTGATGGCAGACGGGAATAGGACATTTTCTGTTGAGGATATTACAGGTGACTATTATGAAATTCTGAAAAACATAAATTTTCAAGAATTACCATTAGTTTTAAGAGCCTTAGTTGCAGATATATTATGGACAAAAAAGAAAGATTTTAAAGCAGCGAAAACAGCCGCAGAAGCTTATTGGGATCTGTTCCAATTATGGTATACAAAAAGTGATAATGTCGGAACTCTTGACATGATAAGAAGAGCAGTATGCATATCTTTGCAAACAAAACAAATAGATTTGTATTCAAGGATATTAGAATGGCTTAATGATTTTTTGTTACATGATGCTGCTGATCAAGATGGATTTTTTTCTTTACGAATTATAGAATTGTTTGCAGGACAGAAAGATTATGATGCATCGTTATTTATATCTGTATTAGATAGCATTATATTATTAAATCAAGATAATGTTCTAAAGGTTGAGCAAGCATATGAGTTGAAAACGCAATGTTTATATAAACTAAAGAAAAATGAAGAAGCTATAAATAATAATCTTTCTTTAGCAAAGTATTATATTGATTTTGCAGAAAAAACTGTGCAGAGGGATATTCAAGGCGTTATAAGAGCAGGAAGTTTCTTCCAAAAAGCGATTACTTTGTACCGCAATAACGGGAAACCAGATCAGGCAGAGAAAACACATAAAAGATTAGTGGAGATTCAAAAAGAAATACCGAAGATTATGATACCGATTTCCGTTGAATTGGATATAAAAGGTGTTGTTGAAAATATAATAAAGAATATGGAAGGTCTTACATTTGAAGAAAGCATTTTAAGACTTACTCAAATGATTGTTTTCGATAAACGAGAAGAAATAAAAAGTAAAGTAATTGAAGAATATAAGAATTTTCCATTATCTCATATGTTTGGCAAGAACTTAATAAACGATCAAGGACAAACAATTTTTACATTACCGCCTTTGGATATACAAAATCCGGAAAAAGATCAAAAACTATTGGAACTTCATATGCACCAGAATGTATTGAAAAAACAACAAATTGCAGGCGATATATGGATAAAAAATGTTCTCTCTTTAATTAGAGATAGGTTTGTCATTGACAATTCAATGGTTGAATTTCTTGTAAAAGACAATCCTATAGTACCAGAAGGACGGCAACGAATTTTTCAAAGAGCAATAGCTATGTTTTTAAGAGGAGAATTTTATGAAGCAATACATATAATGGCACCCCAAACGGAAAATCTCTTTAGAAATATTGCAAAAGAAGTTGGTGGTCTTACAGTCACACTAGAGAATGACGGTTCTTCTATGGAAAAAGTCTTAAGCTCAATTTTTAATCTGCCGGAAATGCTGGATTGTTACGATAATGATATTTTGTTCATATTAAAGGGATTGCTAAATGAACAAGCAGGAGCCAATATTAGAAATGAAGTAGCACATGGTATCATTGGAGAAAAGGCTTGTTCTTCAGGTGTATGCCTGTACTTTGGCGTTGCAGTAATTAAATTATTATCATATACATCTCTGCCCTGCTATGAAATTTTAAAAAATAGCAAGAAATTAAGGAATTTTGAGATACCTCCAAAAGGTTCAATGAAGGCAGTAAAAAAGAAGTAAAACCGTAAGGAGGGTAATTAGATAATGGAATACAGAATTGATGATAAAATGCTTAACGCTTCGGTATTTCTTCCGTTTGTAAATCAGGTATGGCCGGGAAATTATGATATTGAAAAGGCGCAAAATGCTTTATCTAAAACGCTAAATATAACTGCCTATGATGGGAAAAGGCTTGTGGGTTGTCTGCGTATCCTTTCAGACGGATATTTCTTCGGAACGATTACCGAGCTACTTATACTTCCAGAGTATCAGAAGCAAGGAATAGGAAGCCGACTTCTTCAACTTGCCAAAGAGAACACACCTACCATGCTGTATTTTGGTTCACAGCCGGGAATTGAAGCGTTTTATGAAAAGAACGGCTGCCAAAAGAGTTTACAGTCTTATATGATAGAGAAAAAATAGTATTAACGCAGAAAGTTGCCGTTGCAGGAACACACATTCCCACAACGGCAGTTTTCATTTTCCCTTGCGCCGGAAGTTGAACGGGCTGTTTTTGATGTTCGGAGATTTTGACAGTATCTTTTTCAATATCTTCTGTTCATCCGGCGGCAGCTTGTAAAAATCAAGGCCGAGCGTATTGAAAATGACCGCCCACACCTTTCCGAGATAATCCCCGGAGGACTGAATGGCTTTCCGTATATCTAAAGCCACTTTCTTTGCGGCAGAGTAATCCGGCGTAACGTCAATATCATGCTCATGGACTTTCCGTATATCGTGGAGAATGGCGTCCCATGTTTTGTGTGTCACATGGCAGAAGAAATTTTCTTCCTTTACCTCTGCGGCAAGAAGCGTCTGCGAATAGTAGTCATTTTCCGCCTGCTTATATTTCCGGGTAATAAGCTGGCGCTGTTCTTCCAAAGACTCATAAAGGCTACGGAAGATAGATGTTGCATGGCCGTCTATGTAAATCTCCGTGTCGGTCATAAGCTGCTCAAATTTATCATTGGTAGCAATCTCACACAGCAGCCGGTTGTTGACACGTCCGCTTTTCAACAGCGCCACCATTTCATCTGTCAAATGCAATTCCATCAAAGGCGTGTTGGCTTGTTCCCGGTTCTCCGTCCGGCACAGCAGATAATCAACAGACACCTCATAGAAGTCCGCCAGTGTGACAAGGTTGCCGTGATTAATTTCCTTGTAGTCATTGGCTTCGTAGCTGGCGAGGGCAGACTTTGAAATGCCAGTCTGCTTTGATAATTCTTCCAGATTTAAGCCTTTATCCTTGCGTAACTCCCAAAGGCGCTCCTGTATGGTAGTTGCACCTTTCATGGGCGCTCACTCCTTCCCGGCGGCTGTTTTCCCTGCCGCTCATAAGGATTATAGCATACTTTCCACAATCGTGGAAATTTCTGATTTTCGCCCCGAAATCCTACTTTGTGGATATACGGCACAGGGCACAAAAATGTTCTATGATATAGGTAGTTCATCGATGGATTATTCCAATCGAATGACCGGCCTGTATGGGATATGCTCCCCGGCGATGTAGCGCAAGGACTTGCGGCAGGGAAATGGAGGAACCCTGACCGCAACGAGCGTACCAAAGGGAGCGATACGCCGTTGTGAGAATCAGGGGCAGGAACGGCATCAGGGAGAACCGGCGAAAATGAACACCGAAATGATACCCAAACACTACAATTTGATAGGGCGTAGTCTGCCTTATCCGTAATACTACGGGGGATTTTCAGGCGGCTCCACGGCGGGAAAATCCCTGAAAATCGCCCCGAAAAGTGACACTAAAATGCTATCCGTCTATTGCGGCTGTTACGGCTGAAATGGGCGGATTTTTGTTTAAGGAGGCACTATGCCGAGAATGCCGAAAAAGAGGAAGCTGGAATTGTCTTTCTTCCTCAATGAGCGGGGCGGGTAACGTACAACGACCTTTGCCGGAAATGCCAGCGCACTTGCAAGCAGAGTTTCCGGGCGGTCATTGTGGACTGCCCCCATTATCTTTCCAAACGCTCAAAACGAAAAGCAAAGGAGGACACCGATTGAATGGAAGTTTAATTTATGACCGCAGACACCGTCCTGCTGCCCTGTATGCCGCTGCCGAGAGCCATGCTGCGGCTCCCGATCAGCAGCACCGCCAAGGTCATGTACGCCCATATGCTGGATATGATTTTCTTATCCGGCATGGAGGACGCCAACGGGATTATGTATATCCATCTCCCCATTGTGGAGCTGGCTGCGGCACTGGCCCGCAGCACTATGACCGTGAAGCGTTCCCTGAATGAGTTGGAGGACGCCGGACTGATACTGCGGGTACGCCAGAGTTTCGGGGAACCAAATAAGATTTATATACTAATTCCCAAGAAGGAGGACAGCCGCTTATGAATGAAAAGCTGGAAAAACTCAATCAGGAGATAGAGAAAACCGAAGCAAAGCTGCGGAGGACGCAGCACGAAGAAAAGATACTGGAACACCAGAGAAAGACGTTGACCCGGAAGGAACGGACGCACCGGCTTTGTACCAGAGCCGCTATGCTGGAAAGCTACCTTCCCCACCCGGAAGCTGTCACGGACGAACAGGTCAGTTTGTTCTTGAAGCTGCTGTTCCATCAGGACAGCACCCGTCAGCTTATGGAAAGAGTGTTTGCCGGAACCGCCACAGCAAAGGAGGGCGCAGAGTGAAGACGAATTTTTTCAAAGACGAGTTGGTTATGGTCTATCAATACGCCGCCGATACGAAGGAGGCCACCCTTGCAGGGCTGAAAGAAATCGTGCCGGTTATCCGTGACTGGCAGACAAGGGAGATTGTGGAGAGTACCATCCGAAAGCTGGACGCCATCCCGGAGCCGGAGTGCCGCCGCTTTATCGCTGATACGAAGCAGCTCTTTATCCAGAAGCGGGACAATTCCATCCGGCGCAGGCTTGCCGAAGCCAAGGCACAGACGAGGACGCAGAAGCCACATCCCAAGAGAAAGCAGCCAGACCGGGAACGGTCATAATTGCTTCCAGAGCGTCCGCCAGTGGGCTGCCTCTCTGAAAGAGGGCGCAACTATACACCGGTCAAGCCGGTGCGTTGCGTCCTGCCGGGAGCGTCCTGCGGACAGCGGAGGATTTTCAGAAGCGTTCCGGCTCCTGCCAATCCTCACAGGGGAAGCTACACTTCCCCTGCGCTGGCTGCCGCCAGCTACCCCTTTGTGGACTTGCCGCCCGGAAACACCTTGCGCTGCAAGCTGTTCCCGTTCAGCAAGTTTACACAGTAAACTTTGCAAACATAATTGACAAGTAAACTTGGTAATGCTATTATAATAATACCAAGTACACTTGGCAAATTTGTTTGGAGGTTTCTATTATGAACAAGGACGAAATTTTAGAAAAAAGCAGAGCGGAAAATAAGAATAAGGATATATATGAACAAGAAGTCTTAAAACAGGCAAGCAGAAGCGCAGTTGTAGTTCAGATGGCTTTGGCGACACTCTTTTTTGTGACGCAGATATTTACTGGCGGAGGTGTCAACTGGGGACTATGGGCGATTGTTTTCAGTGCAAATATGACGATTAACTGGGTAAAATATTTTAAACTTCGCCGAAAGTATGAGCTTGTAATAGCAATCTTCTATACGCTACTGGTATCCGTAATGTCTGGATACCACATCTATAATCAGATTGTATCTTCCATGATTTTGTAAGGCGGTAGAAAATATGGACGATAAACTGATATTAAAAAACCGTCTGAAAGAAACACGGACAGAACTGAAACTATCACAGACACAACTTGCCGAAATGGTAGGTGTTTCCCGTAACACCATTAGCTCCATTGAAACAGGTCAGTTTAACCCTACTGCCAAACTTGCACTCATTTTATGTATTGCCCTTGATAAAAAGTTTGAAGAATTATTTTATTTTGATTAACTAAATTACCAGCCGCCCACCGGCGGCACCACCCGGCAGGAAATCAGGAAACGGTTTCCTGCTTTTTCTTTGCCCGGACGCCGGGAGAAAGGAGGTCACAACCCGTCATGCCACCATGCCCGCACTTTGATTTGAGAATCGTCCAGCGGAGCAAACGCCAGTCAGCCGTTGCTTCCGCTGCTTACCAAAGCGGGGAACGGCTCTTTTCTGAGTACGACCAGAAGCAGAAATACTATTCCCATAAAAGCGAAATCGTCCACACTGAAATCATGCTGCCGCCCCATGCCCCGCCGGAGTACGCAGACCGCAACACCTTGTGGAATGCCGCCGAAGCCATTGAGAAACAATGGAACTCCCAGCTTGCCCGGAGATTAGTGCTTGCCATACCGAGGGATATTCCCCCAGAGCAGCAAGCCGACCTGATCCGGGACTATTGCCGGGAGTTTTTTGTTTCCAAAGGCATGATAGCCGACTTTGCCATCCATGACAAGGGGGACGGCAACCCCCACGCCCACATCCTCTTTACCATGCGGGGGATGGACGAACAGGGCAAATGGCTCCCCAAGAGCCGGAAGGTGTACGACCTTGACGAGAACGGAGAACGTATCCGGCTTGCGTCCGGGAACTGGAAAAGCCCCAAGGAGGACACCGTGGACTGGAACGACCAGAAGTACGGGGAAATCTGGCGGCAGGCGTGGCAGGACACGGCAAACCGCTATCTGGAAGCCATCGGCAGCCCGGAACGCCTTGACCTTCGTTCCTATGAGCGTCAGGGCATTGATAAAATCCCTACTGTCCACATGGGGCCTGCGGTCAGCTATCTGGAAAAGAAAGGCATACAGACCAACATCGGCAACCTGAACCGGGACATCAAAGCCGCCAATTCCCTTATGCAGTCTATCCGGCAGATGGTACGCAGCTTGAAGGGCTGGCTGTCCGACCTGAAGGAGAAAAAGGCGGCGCTATTGGAAACGCTGGAACAGGCGAAGGAGCCGACCATCCCGGAACTTCTCTCCCGGTATCTGGATAAGCGCAGCGAGGAACGCACCGGCTGGACTTCCAAGGGGAAGCTAAAAGGAACCGTTGGCGATTTCAACAAGGTCATGGAAGCCCTTGCCTTCCTGCGGCAGAAAGAGATTTCTACCGTGGAGAGCCTTGACGCCTATCTGGATAAAGTCAGCGGCGAGATACTTTCCACCAAGGCTGATATGAAAAAATCAGAACGCCGGATAAAGGCCATCGACACCACCCTTACCCATATCGCCAACCACGGAGCATACAAAGAGGTTTATAAAAAGTATGCTTCCATTGGCTGGAAAAGCCGTAAGGAGAAGTTTGCCGATGAACACCGGGAAGAACTGGACGCCTACCTTGCCGCCAACCGTTTTTTCAAAGCCCATCAGGAGGAATTGCCCTTCGAAACCAAAGCGTTGAAGAAGGAACGGGCGCAGCTTTCCGGCAAACTGTCCGAAAAGAACGAGGGATTGCAGGCGGTTCAGGCGGACATGAAACTGCTGCGGGATGTGCGCCGCTGGATGAACCAGGTGCTTCCGCCGGAGCAGCGCAGAGCCGTTGCGGAGCCGGGAAAGAAACCGTCTATCAATGAACAATTAAGCTGGAAGATAGAGGGCGCAAAACAGCGGGAGGAACAGAAACGCCACCAGCCCCAAACCCAGAGAAAACAGGATATGGAACTTTAACCATCAGGCGCTTGTCATTTTCATCGTGAGAATAACAAGCGCTTTTTCTATTTTAGGAGGAAATGCCTATTGAACGTATTTGAAGCCGTGAAACAGTCTGTCACTACCCGGCAGGCTGCGGAGCGTTACGGAATCCGGGTAGGAAGGAACGGGATGTGCGTCTGCCCCTTCCATGAGGATAAGAACCCCAGCATGAAGGTTGACCGCCGGTTCCACTGTTTCGGCTGTCAGGCGGACGGGGATGTGATTGACTTTGTTTCCCGGCAGGAAAACGTCAGCCCCAAAGAAGCCGCCCTCATGCTGGCAAAGGACTTCTCTATCCCCTACGAGGGCAGGGAGCCACCCAGCAGGAGCCACCACCGGCGGCACTCTCGTCAGGAAAGCCCGGAACAGCAGTTTAAGCGCATGGAGCGTTACTGCTTCCGGGTATTGTCCGACTACTACAATCTGCTGCGCCGCTGGAAGCAGGACTACGCCCCCAAGACGCCGGACGAGGATTTCCACCCGCTTTTCGTGGAAGCCTTGCAGCGCATAAGCCATGTGGAATACCTGCTGGATGTGCTGCTTTTCTCCGATATGGGGGAACGTGCCGCCCTGATTGCCAGCTATGGAAAGGAAGTGAGAAGCCTTGAGCGAAGAATGGCAGACCTTGCCGCCAGAGATACGGCAGGCCGTGACAGACGCTTGCGAAGCCGCACCCCCGCCCCGGAGCGTTGAGGAAGTGAAAGCCATACTGGAAGGAACTGAGAAGGGCGGCGTGAGGAACAGTATCCAGAACTGCCTGACCGTGTTCCAGCATGACCCCGTTCTTTCCGGGGCGGTTGCCAAGAACCTGCTGACCGAGCGTATTGACCTGTTAAAGCCCATCGGCAAGAGGAACCGAACCGGCGGCAGGGCAATGACCGACACGGACATGAAATATATCCGGCTGTATCTGGAAAACACCTACGGCCTGACAAGCGAGAAAAAGATAGCGGACGCCGCCGCCCTTGCCGCAGACGCCAACAGCTACCACCCCATCCGGGATTATCTGAACGGCCTTGTCTGGGACGGGAAAAAGCGAATCCGCTACTGCCTGCGGCACTTTCTGGGAGCCGACACGGACGGGTACACCTATGAAGCCCTGCGGCTGTTCCTGTTAGGAGCCATCCACCGGGCGTTCTGCCCCGGCTGTAAGTTTGAGGTCATGCTCTGTCTGGTAGGCGGGCAGGGAGCCGGGAAGTCCACCTTCTTCCGGCTGCTGGCGGTCAAAGACGAGTGGTTCTCCGATGATTTGCGGAAGCTGGACGATGAAAACGTGTACCGCAAGCTGCAAGGCCACTGGATAATCGAAATGTCGGAGATGATTGCCACCGCCAACGCCCGGAGCATTGAGGAAATCAAGTCTTTCCTGAGCCGCCAGAAGGAGGTCTATAAGATACCGTATGAAACCCACCCGGAGGACAGGCCCCGGCAATGCGTGTTTGGCGGGACTTCCAACGCCCCGGACTTCCTGCCCCTTGACCGCACCGGCAACCGGCGCTTCCTGCCGGTCATGGTAAACCCGGAACAGGCCGAGGTACACATCCTTGACGATGAAGCCGCTTCCAGAGCCTATATCGGGCAGCTATGGGCGGAAGCCATGACGATATACAAAGGCGGCGATTTTAAGCTGTCTTTCAGCCCCGAAATGGTACACTATCTCAAAGAACACCAGCGGGATTTCATGCCGGAGGACACCAAGGCCGGGATGATACAGGCGTACCTTGACCGCTACACCGGCAGCGCCGTGTGTTCCAAGCAGCTTTTTAAGGAAGCCCTGAACCGCCCCTTTGACGAGCCGAAGCAATGGGAAATCCGGGAAATCAACGAAATCATGCACCAGTGCGTGACCGGCTGGAAGTATTTCTCCAACCCCCGGATGTTTGAGGGCTACGGCAGGCAGAAGGGCTGGGAACGGGAAAACCCGGCAACGGACACTGGCAACGGGCAGGAAAAAACCCCGGACGGCTTCGTGCCGGTTCCTGAACAGATGGAACTTCCTTTCTGAAAAATCCGGGGAAAATGCAGCCGGTTGCCGACCCCGTTGCTATCCCGTTGCCGAGCCGGTTGCCGGGGAAAACCCCGTAACTGCGGGCTTTTCTCCCCTCTGACAACCAAAGCAACAGAAAAATAAAAGAAAAAGTAATAAATAACCCAACCGCCAGACAGAGATTGTTTTCGAGGTTTTTTGAAGCCCGTTGCCGGACTTCGTTGCCGACCCTCTCCTGTCTGGCTTATTTCATGTATGGAGGTAACTGCCTATGAAAGAAGTCCCTATTTGGGAGAAGAGTAATCTAAGTCTGGAAGAAGCTGCGGCTTATTCTGGAATTGGTATCAATAAACTGCGTGACCTGACAAACGACCAGAATTGCCGGTTTGTTTTGTGGGTAGGAAATAAGCGATTGATTAAACGCCGCCTGTTCGACCAGTACATCGAGCAGGCGTATTCCATCTAATGTGCCGGGAACCTCACAGCCGTTGGCTGTTCGGTCACGGGCTGTCGCCCTAACGTCTGGCAACGATATATGTCTGCTTGAGAGTAAACTCTCAGCAGACAACACCATTACCAGACTCCCCGGTTTGTAGTTTTCGTGAAAATAGTGATGTAAAAGGTTGCCTTGATGTGATACAATAAACGTGTCATATCAAGGCTCTTTCCATCACGGAAAGGAGTTTGACAATGTCCGAGAAACGAAAAGACCATAAAGGAAGAATCCTGCGGACAGGAGAGAGCCAGAGAAAAGACCTGATTTATCAGTATCGCTATACAGACATTCGAGGAAAACGACAGACCATTTATTCCTCTGATTTGAAGGAACTGCGGGAAAAGGAAAAAGAAATTCAGCGGCAGCTTGACGATGGCATTGACTATGCTGCTGGCAATATTACCGTGATTGCCCTTTTAGAACGCTATATCAGCTTGAAACAGGGCGTGCGCTACAATACCAAAGTCGGTTACAATTTTGTCTTGAACCTGATTAAGAAAGAAGATTTTGGAAACCGGCAGATACGGGATATTAAGGTATCAGACGCGCAGCAATGGATTATGAAACTTCACAACGATAGGAAAGGGTACAGCACCATTACCAGCGTACGGGGCGTTGTCAAACCAGCCTTTCAAATGGCGTACAATGAGGACATTATCCGTAGAAATCCCTTTGACTTCAAATTAGTGGACGTTGTTCCTAACGATTCACAAAAGCGGATTGCCATGACCGAGGAACAGCAGAAGATTTGGATGGATTTTATCAGGAAGGACAAAACCTATACAAAATATTATGATGAGTTTGTCGTGCTGCTGGGAACCGGTATGCGTGTTAGTGAGTTTTGTGGCCTTACAAAAAGCGATTTGGATTTTGAAAATCAGAGAATCCGGGTAGACCACCAGCTTGTCCGGGAGCGGGGCGGGAAATATTACGTTGAGAAAACCAAGACGGAATGTGGCTGCCGCTTTATCCCCATGACAGAGGAAGTGTACCAAAGTCTGAAAAATATCCTTGCCCGCCGCAAAAAGGTAAAGACGGAAATCATGGTAGACGGGTACAGCGGTTTTCTGCTGCTGGATAAGGACGATAAGCCCAAAGTTGCATTGCATATTGAGAATGAAATGCGCTGGGCGATGAAGAAATACAGAAAGTTGCACCCGGATAAGCCACTGCCGCATATTACGCCCCATGTGTTCCGCCATACATTTTGTACCAACATGGCAAACGCCGGTATGGATATAAAGACCTTGCAGTATGTGATGGGACACTCTGATGTGGGAGTGACACTGAATGTCTATACCCATGCAAGCTATGACCGGGCGGCGGAGCAGATGGCAAAAATCATT
This sequence comes from Candidatus Blautia faecipullorum, assembly GCA_019115125.1. Classification (GTDB taxonomy): domain Bacteria; phylum Bacillota; class Clostridia; order Lachnospirales; family Lachnospiraceae; genus Blautia_A; species Blautia_A faecipullorum. The sequence goes on along the minus strand of DXEG01000021.1, from coordinate 50,491 downwards.
GACCTAAAGGAAGTCAGCGCGCCGGTAAAGCAGAGAAAATCAGGCTGAAATGGAACCGAGTTACTACACCAATTACTACACCATTTGCCCGTGAATTTGCGTAGATTTACATAGAATTGCGTGAGTTTAGGGCAAAACAGAAAAAACGAAAAAAGCGCCGGAAAGCCCATAGAATCAAGGTTTGAAGGCTTATGAAGGGATATAAGAGATATGATAAAAATACTATTTATTTGCCACGGCAATATCTGCCGTTCGCCAATGGCTGAATTTGTTTTTAAAGATATGGTTCATAAGAGAGGTCTTGCAGGTCAGTTTTATATTGCGTCTGCGGCTACCAGTACGGAGGAGATCGGGAATCCGGTGCATCCGGGAACGCGCAGAAAGCTCCGGGAGGTTGAAATTTCCTGTGAAGGGAAGTATGCGGTTCAGATGACCAGATCAGATTATGACAAATACGATTATCTTATAGGAATGGATCAGTGGAACAGAAGAAATATCATGCGTATTGTAAGACGTGATCCGGAAGGGAAAGTATTTCTTCTGCTGGATTTCGCAGCGGAGCCGAGAGATATTGCGGATCCGTGGTATACCGGAAATTTTGAGGTTACCTATGCGGATATTATAGAGGGATGCGAGGCATTTCTGGCGTTTCTGAAAGAAAAAGATAAAATTTCATTTTAAAGAAACCGAAAGTTTTAGACAGGAATTTGCGGCAGATTGTCCGCTTCGAGAATTTGCGGCAAATTCCGTTTGTTTTTTCGGCGGAACGAAGCTGTTTATGAGAAGATTTGTCGATGAAAAATCCTTTACACTTTTACAGTATCGGTTTATACTAAACGTACAGCAATTCTAATAAGGAGCAGAGCTCCTGTCTCATTTACAAGATCTTGTATTTTCGAAATTCTGAAAGCTGAATATACATAATCGTTCCGGGAGTGTTTATCCTTCAGGCTCCTGGCAGCAGGTCTGGAATTGGGTGGAAACGGATTCCGGAGCGGTATATGCTTTGATAAGCTTTCTTGAGATATATAATTTAAGATACATAAGATTTCAGCAGTTAGAAGTACGCAGACATCTGTCATGAGTGAATAGAAGCAATTCTGGGCCGGAGCAGGACGATTTTATCCCTGGAGTGCCTGATCTGAAAACTATCTTGGGTAAATCACCCGCATTTCACAGCAAGAACAAGGAGTAAATATGGAAAAAATGTATGTTGATTTTGTGGAGGAACTTCGCAGAGAACTTTTGGACGCAACTGGATATGATGAAGAGCGGATCTATTACAAGGACAAGGAAGAATATCCGCCGACATCGGGAGACAGACTGATACTGAAGCATTCCGAGAGCAGCAACGGTACAGCGGAAGTATGTGCCCTGTATATTAAAGATTTGTACGAAGCCTACCGAAACGGAAGATCACTGGGGGACATAGTGGAAGCCGTGATGAAGCGTATGCGGGAGCTGTCAGAATCAGATATTCTTCAAAAAGTAAAAGATCTTGAAGATTATGACAGAATAAAAGGAGATTTGTTCATAAGACTGATAAACAGGGAAAGTCATGAAGCTGAGCTGGAGAACGCTGTTTTTAGAGTTCTGGGGGATATTGCTCTGGTTCTTTATGTGCGGATGGGGGAAATGGACGGATCTGTTACAAGTATGAAGGTGAAAAATTATATGGTCGAGGAATGGGGACTGGATAAGACAGATGTTTTTGATAAGGCTCTTCTGAACACCTACTTTATTTCTCCGCCCAGAATCTATTGTTGGGAGAAGCTGATATATCATCCGACATACGAGGGGGATAATTTTATGAATTTGCTGTCCGATTATCCGATTAGGACGGATTCGCTGGGGAACTGTCTGAGTACAACAAAAAGGACCAACGGAGCAGTGGCAGTTTTTCTGCCTGGGGTTGCAGAACGAATTTCAGATTTGATGGATGATGATTTTTATATTGTTTTTACCAGCGTGCATGAGGCAATGGTGCATTGTATGAGCAGCGTGGATCCGGAGGATCTGCGGCAGGTGTTGGAGGATACGGTACGCGAGACGACTCCGCCGGAAGATTTTCTGACCCTGAAGATTTATCAGTACAATAGAGCGGCAGGGGAGTTTATGCCTGTTTATCGGAAATATGAGGACAGATGACTTCAGGGAGCAAAAACCCGTTCAGGGTGTGCAGGAAAATAATAGGTGCATATAATACATAAAAAGATATATCTGGAGGAATATCCATTGGCATATAAAATCATGCTTGACGCAGGACATGGAGGAAACAGTCTGCGGAAATACGGCGTATATCGGACAGGCGGCCGGGCATATTTATCAATAGACAGAGAATATGAAAGGAAGTTCGGTCAATGAGGAAAAAACAGCCGGTCTTTTATCAGATCCGAAGGGTTTTCCTGGATGAAATCACTGTAGAAGAAATTTTGCTTCATATATTATATAGAAGTTCTTTGACGGAAAAATCTCAAAATGACTGAAAACAGAGAAGAGAACAGTATTCCATACCGCGCCGCTCTGTACATCAGACTGTCCCGGGAGGATGGGGATAAGGAGGAAAGCGACAGTGTGGGAAACCAGAAAAAATTACTGTCAGCATATATAGAAGGAAAAAACGACATTTTGCTGATGGACTATTATATAGACGACGGATATACGGGAACAAATTTTAAGAGGCCGGGTTTTGGGCGAATGATAGAAGATATACGGTCTGGAAAAATAAATTGTGTCATTGTAAAGGATTTATCCAGATTCGGAAGGGATTATATTGACACAGGTTATTACGTGGAAAGGATGTTTCCGGAAAACGGTGTTCGATTTATTTCTCTAATTGACGGTATTGATAGTGAGAAACAGGCCTATGATCTGCTTCTTCCAATTAAAAATATTTTTAATGAGCAGTATGCAAGGGACATTTCCAGAAAAATCCAGGCCACAATGAAAGCAAAACAGAAGGCGGGAGAATTTATCGGAGCTTTCCCATGCTACGGCTACCGGAAAGATCCGGGAAACAAGAACAGGCTTATTATTGATGAAGAAGCGGCGGAAGTAGTGCGGCGTATTTTTACAATGTTTGTGCAGGGCGTTCCAAAAAAGCGGATCGCGGAGCTTTTAAACGAGGAGGAGATTCCCTGTCCTTCAAAATATAAAAAGTTGTGCGGAGAAAACTACAAAAACGCCAATGAATCCGGGGATATGCTCTGGTCTTATTCTACCATAAGGCAGATACTCAGGAACGAAATGTATGCCGGCTGGATGGTGCAGAGGAAGAAACACCAGAAAATGAGAGGAAAACAGCGTTCTGTCCCTGCGGAGAACTGGATCCGGGTGGAGGGCACACATGAACCTCTTATAGAAGAGGAGCTGTGGAGAAAAGCGCAGCAGCTCCTCGGCGGGAGAAGAACAATGACGAAGAAGGCTTACGAAAATCCTTTTTCTGGAATTGTGAAGTGCGGAAGCTGTAAAAAAAGCATGATTCTGAACCGGTGGAAACGGGCGGACGGTACGATTGCCGCCGTTTATTACTGTGGTACATATAAAAGAAAAGGCAGGGAATGCTGTACGCCTCATGCATTGCCTGCGGCTGTACTGGAATCAGTAGTACAGAGGGATATCCGCGCTGTTATAGATAGCGCAGATGTCTTTGCGCATAAGGTAATTGCAGCGGCGCAGAAAAAAGAAGAGAGATCCTGCGCGGCAAAGGAGCTTTGCAGAACAGAGCAGAGGCTGGCGCAAATAAAAAAACGAAGGCTGGATCTATACGAGGATTATAAAACCGGAATTCTGTCTGAGGAGGAATTTATATACTACCGTAAAGAGTATAAGAAAAGAGCTGAATTCTATGTAAAACATATTGCTGGTTTAAAGGAAGAACTGGAGGATGAGAACAGGAAAAAGGATATGAAGGCTGCGGAGCTGCGGGAACAGATGGAAAGAATAAAGTTCCAAAAACCGGACAGAAGTCTTCTTATGGAATTGATAGACCGGATTGAGGTGCATGAAAATGAAGGTATAGAAATCTATTATCGGTTTGCGGATTGCGATAAAATAATTTTTCAAAAAACATATCCGTAAGCACGCAGTGTGGCATTACGAATGGTGCAGCACGAGAGTCGGAAGATGCTGTCAGCAGTATTGACAAATAATAGGTCGGATGTTATTTTTTAATTAATTGGCGGAAAGGAGAAGACACTTTGAGAAGGAAATATCATCACGGTCTGGTGCTGATCAGCATATGGATTGTACTATGCTTGCTGGTATCAGACAATGATGTCTGGGACCGGACAGAGACAATAAACGCAGGCAGTAAAGCTGTATCGGTATTATCCGCGGCAGAGGAGCAGGCTCCATTCCTTTGCCGGACAGACCAACAGAGTCTGTTGTCGGATTTTTCGGAAATATCATATATACTGCTGTCCGGGACATTGACGCGCCGGATATTTGATACGCTGTCTAAAGCTGTTGCGGTGACGGCCGTTGTCAGTGGAAAATACTTTCTTTACGTTCCAAAAGAGGAGCGTTTTTTTGCATATTTTCAGCCTGCTATATTCCTTTGCGCCCGTTTTTTGCGTGAATTGCTTATTTTATTCAAAAAGGACGGAAAAGCGAAGAGATGTCTTCGTGTTTGGGTATAATGAAAAAGAATAAAATAGACGGCAGGAAGCAAGGACAACAATGATGAAAGGAATAATAAAAAAATTTATTAATGGTATAAAGAAGCAGCCCCCGGGACGCCTGATCACACTGGGCTTCGCCGCGGTGATCCTTCTGGGGACCTTGATCCTTCTGCTGCCCGTATCCATAAAAGACGGAGCGGCGGTATCGCCGGTGGACGCGCTTTTTACGTCCACCAGCGCTGTGTGCGTAACGGGACTGATCGTGGTTGATACGGCGGATCATTTTACCCCCTTCGGACAGGGCGTAGTTGCCGCGCTGATCCAGATTGGTGGACTGGGAGTCACCTCTGTGGGGGTCGGCTTTATGCTTGCGATCAGAAAGCGGGTCAGCATGAAAACCAGAATGATGGTAAGCGAGGCTCTGAATATCAACAGCTACAGAGGAATGGTCAGGCTGGTCAAGGCGGTTCTTTTGATGACTTTATGCTTTGAGGGTGCAGGGGCGATTTTGAGTTTTTTTGTGTTTGTACAGGATTATCCCCCTCTCCGCGCGGCGGGAATCAGCATTTTTCATTCCATCGCAACATTTAATAATGCAGGCTTTGACGTACTGGGCGGACTTCAGAATCTGATCCCGTACAGGGATAATATCCTTCTGAACCTGGTGACCTGTATACTGATCATTTTTGGAGGCCTGGGCTTTCTCGTGATCCGTGATGTCCTCAGCAATAAGAAATTCAAAAAGCTGACGCTGCATTCGAAAATAGTTATTACGACTACGATCGCGCTGTTGATCACAGGTACGCTGCTTTTAAAGGCTACCGAGGATATCACCTGGCTGGGAGCCTTCTTTCACAGTGTTTCAGCAAGAACGGCAGGCTTTTCCACATACCCTGTCGGCGAGTTCACAAATGCAGGTCTTTTTGTCCTGTGCATACTGATGTTTGTGGGCGCTTCTCCGGGATCTACGGGAGGCGGCATTAAGACCACGACATTTTTTGTACTGATCCAGGAAGTGAGATCGATGTTCAATAAGAGGCAGATAGGAGCCTTTCGCAGAGGGATCGCCAGGAACACTGTGGCAAGCGCGTCGATTATTGCGCTGCTGTCCATGGCAGTAGTTTGTGTGGGTACGTTCCTGCTTTGTGTGCTGGATCCGGAGTTTACTTTTATTCAGGTGCTGTTCGAGGTGGTTTCCGCTTTTGGCACGGTAGGATTGTCTACCGGGATCACACCGGATTTGAGTGTGGCGGGCAAGCTGGTGATCATTCTGATCATGTTTATCGGAAGACTGGGAGCGGTTACACTCCTGTCCATATGGATCGATCATCCGGAACCGCGCGCTTATTATACGGAGGAAACGGTTTCGATTGGCTGAGCATGAGGCGGTATATCTGCCCTGAATTAAAAGATCGGTAATAGTTCTAGTGAGAAAGGATATATGTGCGGGGCACATAAGGGTAAAAAATGATGAAAAACAGTAGTGGGGCGACTTCTTTTGGCGTGATAGGATTAGGGCGTTTTGGTACGGCTCTTGCCATTTCTCTCGCGGAGGCAGGCAAGGAGGTGCTTGTTGTAGACCGCAGTGAAAGCAAGGTAAAAGAAGTTCGCCAGTATACAGAATACGCGTTTGTGTCAGAAGATCTTGAGCTTGAGACCTTGAGAGAAATTGGAATACAGAACTGCGACGTTGTGATCGTGTGCATTGGAGAACAGGTTGATGTTTCCATCCTGACCACCATGAGAGTGGTGGAATTGGGAGTTCCCAAGGTGATTGCAAAGGCGATCAGCGTCGAGCAGGGCGCGGTATTGGAAAAAATCGGAGCTGAGGTTGTTTATCCGGAAAGAGACATGGCGCTGAGACTGGGCAAGCGTCTCGTTTCCAGGAATTTTCTGGATTATGTGTCGCTTGATAACAGTGTGGAGATCCGTCAGATCAAGGTCTCGGGTAAGATCGAGGGGTACAGTATTGAAGAGCTTGGCATCCGACAGAAGTATAATCTGAATATTATTGCGATCGAAAGTGGAAAGATCACAAACATCGAAGTATTGCCGGGATACCGCCTGCAGACAGATGACATCATGGTGGTGATCGGCAAAATAAGTAATATTGAACGTTTTGAGAAATCTCTATAAAGATATGATATCAGGGGCAAATAGACAAAAATCCAATGCAGGCTTGCCTGCAAAGGGATTTTTGGACACTTGACCCCAACATAATAAAATACAGGGAGATAAGTTTCATGGATATATCATTTTCATATTTTTGGCAGCAGATGACATCTAATCCTGCTCTTTGTATTACAACGCTTCTGACTCTGGGCGTAATTTTTGTAAACGGATGGACAGATGCGCCGAATGCAATTGCTACCTGTGTGACGACCAGGTGTCTGGGAGTCCGCAAGGCAATCTGGATGAGCGCTGCCTTCAACTTTCTGGGAGTGTTTGTAATGACGCAGATTAACAGCGCGGTAGCATCCACGATCAGCAACATGGTGGATTTCGGCAGCAGCACGGACGAGGCGATGATCGCGCTGTGCGCCGCCTTGTTTTCTATTGTGGTATACAGCGTAGGCGCGTCTGTTTTTGGAATTCCAACCAGTGAAAGCCACAGCCTGATCGCGGGGCTGACCGGCGCGGCGATTGCCATTCAGCAGGGGATCGGCGGAGTAAATATGGGGGAGTGGGTAAAGGTACTTTATGGCCTTGTTCTCAGTCTTGCCCTCGGCTTTGCAAGCGGATGGGTGATCTGTAAGCTGATCACGGTTTTATGCCGGAATTTGGACCGGCGCAGGACAAACAGCTTCTTCAAAGCGGCCCAGATCGCGGGAGCCGCGGGAATGAGCTTTATGCATGGCGCTCAGGACGGTCAGAAATTTATCGGCGTACTGTTTCTTGGCATTGCTTTTTCTAATGGACAGAATGAGGTGGCCGGAATGCAGATCCCGGTGTGGCTGATGCTGCTGTGCAGTGTGGTTATGGCTCTCGGCACCAGCGTCGGAGGAGAAAAGATTATTAAATCTGTCGGCATGGATATGGTGAAACTGGAAAAGTATCAGGGCTTTGCCGCTGACCTGGCGGGAGCTTTCTGCCTTCTGTTTTCCAGCCTGTTTGGTATCCCGGTATCCACGACACATACAAAGACAAGCTCTATTATGGGCGTAGGAGCTGTCAGACGCCTGTCAGCCATTAATTTTTCAGTAGTGAAGGATATGATGCTGACCTGGATTTTTACATTTCCGGGATGCGGTCTGATCAGTTTTGTAATGGCAAAAATCTTTATGTACATCTTTTGAATATACGGAGGATTAAACGATGTCAAAGAAACAGGATATGTTTTATTTTGAGAAATTTATTGAAAGTGCCGAGGCCTCCTGCGAGGCGGCTCAGCTTCTGAAAAAAGTTCTGTGCAATTATAACGCTGGAGAGATCCGGAAGCGTCTGGATGAGATCCATGAGATCGAGCACAGAGCCGACAAAAAAAGGCATCAGGTTCTGGACAGCCTTGCCAGGGCGTTTATCGTACCCATTGAACGGGAGGATATCGCTTCTCTGGGAGACAATATAGACGAAGTGACAGACAAACTGGAAGACGTTCTAATCCGTGTTTACATTAATAATGTGCAGGAAATCCGCAGAGATGCCGTAGACCTGATGGAGGTCATTTTACAGTGCTGTGAGGAAATGAAAAATATGATGCGCGATTTTGCCGATTTCCGCCGTTCGAAAACTTTGAAGGAAAGAATTATCCGCATTAACGAGCTGGAGGAAAAGGCTGATCAGCTCTTCGTAGCCGGAATGAGAGAGCTGCATGTAACCGAAAAGGACGCGCTTAAGATTATCGCCTGGAGAGAGATTTACAGCTATCTGGAGAAATGCGCGGATGCCTGCGAGCATGTTGCGGACACTGTACAGAATGTGGTCATGAAAAACTCATAAAAGGCTTTAGGGAGGCAGTTTGCGGGGATATTTGCGCAAACTGCTTCCTGCACATGGGGGAAGCGATCCGGGCGCGGTGTATCAGGGGCGTCAGGAAAAGGACGATAATCTTCAGCTTGCCCTGGACGTTGGCAGAATTCTGGAGGAAAACGGGATCGACGTTGTGTATACAAGGACGACAGATATCTATCAGACGCCCTTTGAAAAAGCGACTCTGGCGAATCAGTCTGGGGCGGACTATTTTATATCCTTCCACAGAAATTCCAGCCCGACTGACAATCAGTACGCGGGAGTTGAAGTCCTGGTATATGACAAAAGCGGGATAAAATATGAGATGGCGCAGAATATTGTGGGAGCTCTTGGAGAACTGGGGTTCAGGGAGCTGGGAGTGAAAGCGCGTCCGGGCCTGGTGGTACTGCGCAGAACAAAGATGCCGGCTCTGCTGGTTGAGACTGGATTTATTAATACAGACGAGGACAACAGGCTTTATGACGAAAACAGGGAGGAGATCGCGCAGAGTATAGCCAACGCTATCCTGGGTACCCTTGAAGAGGAAACGATAGAAGAGCCTCTGTATTACCGGGTGCAGACCGGATCCTTCAGAAACCGTGAAAATGCGGACCGTATGCTCTACCAGCTGATAGATCAGGGCTATCCGTCGTTTCTGATCCGTGAAAACGATCTGTATAAAGTGCAGACAGGAGCCTTCCAGCAGCTTGGGAATGCCATCAATATGGAACAGAGGCTGCGGGATGCGGGATATAACACAGTGATAGTGACAAAGTAGAGCAGCCCTGGAGAATTCAGCAGTGACGGCTGAGCTGCAAAATATCTATCAGGAAGTAAATGAGCAGCCGCCGCCCGGGAGAACGCCGGAGCCAGGAAGAGACAAAAGAGAAAAGGGGATTTAGGGAGGGACAGAGTAGAACTATGTACCAGGAATTTATGAAAGAGACCGAGAATTTTATTTTTGTGGAGGATAGGCCGGAAAAAGCGGATATCATTTTTGTTCCCGGAAACGGATATCCGCAGATGGCGGAGAGAGCCGCCGCTTTATACAAGGAAGGATATGCGGGGCTTATTCTTCCAAGTGGAAAATACAGTATTACGGCCGGTTGTTTTTCGGGAGTTCTGTCAAAAGAGGAAGAATATGCCGGGAGCTATCGTACAGAATGGGAGTTCCTTCGGGACGTCCTCATAAAAAACGGCGTGGCGCCGGAGCATATTCTGAGGGAGGAAAGCGCAACCTACACTTATGAAAATGCTCTTTTTTCCAAAAAAGTGACAGATGCGGCCGGTATCCAGGTGAAGAAGGCGATTTTATGCTGCAAATCCTATCACTCCAGACGGGTACTGATGTATTATCAGTGCGTTTACCCTGAAACAAAATTTCTGGTTTGTCCCTCCTTTCCGGATGAAATCCGCAGAGAAAACTGGAATCAGTCAGAAGCGGGAGTGGAGGCTGTTACAGGAGAACTGACCAGAATCATAAGGCAGTTTTCTCTTATGATGAGTAAATAGTAAGGCAGTAAGGGCCGCTCTGAAATCATAGCTCAGAGACAGGCCCTTTATCGTTATGGGGCGACAGACGGGAGTACGAAAATATTCCGGTTTTTTATTCAAAAAAATATAATTTAGGGCTGTCGAAAAAAAAAGAACTGTGTTATAATACGGATGTCGTAAAATGTTACAAATTATTCACAAAAAAGAAAAGTTATACAGTGACGGCTTTTGCTTTTACAAAAGAAGGTTTGGGCTTTGATATAATATTTAAGCTGATTTATATATAAAAATTTGATGATTGTCAGTGTTAGTTGTTTGATATAAATGGTAGGATGTTAGTTGGTGTGAAGATAAACAGAGGTGTAAATATGAAGAAGAATAGAAACAGAGGAAAGAAAAATGTACAGTTTTTGGCGGCGGCGGCCCTGACGGCGGCTTTGATGGCGGGTCAGATACAGCCGCTGCAGGTACATGGCGGCAGCGGTCAGATTCAGGTCAGCAGCCTGATTCCGGACAATGTAACAATTGATCAGCCGGTTCCTCTTTCATCAATATCGCTTCCGGGGAGCGACTATGGCACGCTTTCCTGGGTTGACAGCTCCAGTGTGCCTTCTCAGAGGGTACAGTCGTATGATGTTGTGTTCCGCCCGTATAATTCTTCAGATCTGTCGAAAATTTCCGGATGGGACGGCGTTTCAGACGCCATTTACGGCACGGTAACCGTAGTAGTCAACGGTCTGGATGAAAGTCAGGATTATCAGGAAGAAAATCAGGATTCTTATGAAGAGGAGAACTGGTCTGAGGAGTCTGGAGACAGTTCCGCGGGCAATGGAGACAACAGCGGAGAAGATACCGGAGATTCCGGCGAATGGTCAGAGGGTTCTGAAGAAGACGGATATACGGACGCTCAGGAGCCGGGAGATAACCAGGAGAACACAGAGGAAGAGTCCGGGACAGAGGATACAGATGCGTCAGAGGGATCTGGCTCTGAAGTGACGGAAACTCCGGACGGGGAAGAGACGGATCCGGCGCTGACGCCGGGCGTGACAGAAGCGCCGGAAGAGGGGAATCCCGAGGATAAGCCGGAAGATGAGGAGACACCGGAGCCGACGGTAACCCCAGAGATCACGGAGACTCCGGAGGCGACGGTAACTCCAGAGATCACGGAGACTCCGGAGGCAACGGTAACTCCTGAAATTACAGAGCAGCCGGAAGCGACAGAAGCTCCTGAAAAAGAACAGGAAGACGCAGATCCGGAAGTAACAGAAGCTCCCGAAATAACTCCGGAAGCTACGGCGGCGCCGGAAGTTACTGTGACGCCGGAGCCGACGGTGACAGTGGATGAGGACGGCAATATTTTTGACCGTGACGAGAACAGTGAGAAGGATACGCGTCCTGATGAAATTGAAGGGGAACTGACAGACGAGGAAATGGAAGCCGCTGCGGCGGCAAACCATAGCTGCAACGGGATTTCCGTGTCCGGAATCAATCTTCCGTGGTATGTACAGTTCCGTGCTTCCAGCGGCGAGGACTACGAGTTTACAAATGAAAGTGAAGCAAACATTTTCAAATCCTATGAATTTGAACTTTGGGATCTGAAAAATGATACAGAGTATCACGTCCCCGATGGGGAATACATCAGTGTGACGGTTCCTGTAAAAGCAGGATACGATTATACCATTGAGCATCTTCTGGACAACGGCGCTATGGAAACGATCGTACCCAGCGTTGACGGAAGCACGATGGTATTCAGCACACATTCCTTCAGCCCCTTCGGCATTGCGGGAAGCAAGCCTCTGGTAGGCGAGGAGATTGCCTCGGACGGTTATGAAGATTCTTCCGCGCAGGCCACAGTTACACCGGCAGGATCCGGCTCCTCCTCCGCATCAGCAGGAAGCGGCGCCGCGGAGAGCACGGTTTCGCCGTCGGCCTCAGATTCAGACGACAGCAGCCAGAGCGGTGGAAGTACAGATACAGGAACAGACCAGAATGAAGCGGACAGTGAAGACAGCAGCGATTCCGCTGAGGCGGTAAATACCGGCGACACTACGCCTATCGCGCCGTTTGTGGTGCTTGCGGTAGCGGCGGTTGTGATCATCGCGGTGATCATTTACCTCAGAAAAAGAAAATGATTCCTGTTCAGGAATATAAAAAAAGTCCTCCCATATATTTGATAGTGGGAGGGCTTTTTTATGAAAATAAAAATTGTGTTAAAATCACTGTTTCTTGCCTACGGACTTACGGGTATGTTTCTGCTTCTTCTTGCGCTGCTTGTTTTCCGGATGGATCTGGGAACGGCTCCGGTTGCGGCAGGGATCGTCGCGGTATATGTGATCTCCTGTCTCTCGGGAGGCTTTTTGGCCGGAAAGCTGATGCGAAAGGATAAATATCTCTGGGGAATCCTGGTGGGCCTGGCATATTTTCTGCTTCTTGCGGCAGTATCCTTCGCGGTCCAGGGAAGATGGGATATGTCCTTCCAGCATGTGGTCACGACCTTCTGCATGTGCCTTGGAGGAGGCGCTCTTGGAGGTATGCTGGCATGAGCTTTCAGCCCATTAAAATGCATCTTCGATGTATGGGGCTGAAATGCCGCGCTTGGGCGTACTGCCGCATAGCTTGTACAAAGAAAAAAAGGCTTTTATTTACCCTGGAATTATGCTATACTATCCCAAGACCATTTTATACATAAGGAGGAGAAACAATGGAACATATCAAAACCTTAAATACAAAGAACCTGCAGAACACAGTAAAGAAAGGCGGATGCGGCGAATGTCAGACTTCCTGTCAGTCAGCATGCAAAACCTCCTGTACTGTAGGAAACCAGAGCTGCGAGCATAAATAAGGCAGGATTTTGAGAAAACAGTTAAGCAGCGGCGTGAAAACCGCTGCTTATTCTTATATCATAGGAAATACTTTGTTGTATTAATGTGTGAAAACATTAGCTTTCCTATGATATAAGACGCTCCGCTGGGGATCGCACTGCGGCGGAGCAGAAGTGTGTCGCTAACGCGACCCGCCCCAGGCGGTGAATCTCGCTAAGCGAGATTCTTTTTTATGTTGTCATGACGGGCTGTCCGGTACAGACCGGCTATGATCATGTAGGAATGGGGAAAACTTACAGGAAAGGATTTCAATGACATGAGTCTGATTCACAGATATCAGAGCAATGGATACAACATTGTTCTGGACATTAACAGCGGATGTATTCATCTGGTGGATTCCGTCACTTATGAGACGCTTCCTTATATAGAAGAAGGATTATCTCTGCCGGAGATTGTCGGGAAACTGAAGGACAGCTTCAGCGAGGAGGATATCAGGACTTCTGTTTCTGAATGTGAAAAACTGAGAGAAGACGGGATGCTGTTTACCAGAGACATCTATGAGAGCGCCATTGATGAATTCACAAAAAACCGGCAGACCGTAGTAAAGGCGCTCTGTCTCCACATCGCTCACGACTGTAATCTGGCCTGCCGCTACTGTTTCGCGGAGGAAGGAGAGTATCACGGAAGAAGAGCGCTGATGTCCTTTGAGGTGGGAAAAAAGGCGCTGGATTTCCTGATCGAAAATTCCGGTTCCCGAAAAAATCTGGAGGTAGATTTCTTCGGAGGAGAGCCTCTGATGAACTGGGATGTGGTAAAACAGCTTGTGCAGTATGGGCGCAGTCAGGAAAAACCCCATAACAAGAAATTCCGTTTTACACTGACGACAAACGGGGTTCTTCTCAATGAGGAAGTAATGGAATTCTGCAACCGTGAAATGGCAAATGTGGTTCTCAGTGTGGACGGTCGTAAAGAGGTGCACGATTATATGCGCCCGTTCCGGAAAGGAGCGGGAAGCTACGATCTGATCATGCCGAAATTCCAGAAATTTGCCGAATCCAGAAATCAGGACAGGTATTATGTGCGGGGGACATTTACCCACCACAATCTTGATTTTTCGAAGGATGTGCTTCATCTCGCGGATCTGGGATTTAAGCAGATTTCAGTAGAGCCGGTGGTTGCTCCAGATGAGGAGCCTTATGCTATCCGCAAAGAGGATATTCCAAGGATCCTGGAGGAATACGATATTCTTGCGAAAGAGATGATCGCAAGAGAGAAAGAGGGAAAAGGCTTTAACTTTTTCCATTTTATGATCGATCTGACAGGAGGCCCCTGTGTCTACAAGAGACTTTCAGGCTGCGGGTCGGGGACAGAATATCTGGCCGTGACTCCCTGGGGGGATTTTTATCCGTGCCATCAGTTTGTAGGGGAAGAGGAGTTCCTGATGGGAAATGTGGATGAAGGGATCACCCGCCCTGAGATCAGTGAAAAATTTAAGAGCTGCAATGTTTATACAAAGGAGGACTGTAAGGACTGCTTTGCGAGATTTTACTGCAGCGGAGGCTGTGCTGCCAACGCCTATCATTTCCAGAAGGATATCAAAGGCTGCTATGAGATCGGATGTGAGCTTCAGCGCAAGCGTGTGGAGTGCGCCATCATGATAAAGGCTGCCCTGGCAGAATAAATAAAGTAAGAAGGGAAAGATCATGAAGAAAAACAGAGCGGTTGCGGTATTGGTTCTGACGGTGATCATTACGGCTTTTCTGTGCTATACAGCCGGAATAGGCATCGGTCCTACAGGAACCGGATCCGCGAAAAACATTAAGACAGGTCTTGATCTGGCCGGCGGAGTCAGCATTACCTATCAGGCCAAGGACAGCGATCCCGACAGCGAGGATATGTCCGATACAGTTTATAAAATGCAGAAGCGTGTGGAACAGTACAGTACGGAAGCCCAGGCTTATCAGGAGGGAAGCAACCGTATCACGGTGGAAATCCCCGGAGTAACAGACGCGGACGAGATCCTCAACGATCTGGGTAAACCAGGCTCGCTGTGCTTTATCTCCCAGACCGATGAGGATGGAAACGAGAATTTCACCTACAGCGGAAGTCAGTATGTGCTTTCCAGAAGTCTGGACGAGATCCGGGAATCCGGCTCGGTAGTGCTCGAAGGCTCCGACGTTGCGGACGCGGAAGGCGGCGCGTATCAGGAGCAGAACAGCAGTACAAGGGAATACGCGGTGAATCTGATCCTGACGGACGAGGGAAAAGAAAAATTTGCCGAGGCCACGGAGAACAACGTGGGAAGCCAGATCGCCATTGTATATGATGATGAGATCCTCAGCGCACCTACGGTACAGGAAGCGATCACAGGCGGACAGGCTCAGATCAACGGTATGGCGGATGTGGAGGAAGCTCAGAATCTTGCCTCCTACATCCGTATCGGTTCCCTGAGCCTGGAGCTTGAAGAGCTCCGCTCCAGCGTGGTAGCCGCGCAGTTGGGCGAGGAGGCCATTACCACCAGCGTGATCGCGGGCGGGATCGGTCTTGTGCTTGTGATCCTGCTTATGGTGATCCTTTACCGTATTCCGGGTCTGGTATCCGGCCTTGCCCTGGTTCTTTACACCGCCATTGTACTGATCACCATTAATGCATTCGATATCACCCTGACCCTTCCGGGAATCGCAGGTATTATCCTGGGTATCGGAATGGCCGTGGATGCCAACGTGATCATTTACGCCCGTATAAAAGAAGAGATCACAGCGGGAGCTTCCGTAAAAGGAGCAATCAAAGGCGGATTTTCCAAGGCGTTCTCCGCGATCTTTGACGGAAACATTACCACTCTTATCGCAGCGCTCGTTCTGATGTGGCTGGGCTCGGGCACAGTAAAAGGCTTCGCCTATACCCTGGCTCTTGGTATCGTGGTATCTATGTTTACCGCCCTGGTTGTCTCAAGGCTGGTGGTCAACGCCCTTTACAGCGTAGGCGTGAGAGACGAGAAGTTTTACGGACGGGCCAAAGAACGGAAGATATTTAATTTCACCGGAAAGAGAAAAGTATTTTTCCTGATCTCAGTTCTTTTGATCCTCTCCGGACCGGCGGCAATGCTGGTGCATAATTTTACCGACGGCAGCGTCCTGAATTACAGTCTGGAATTTTCCGGCGGTACCGCTACGACCGTTACCTTTAATGAGGAGATGGATATTAAGCAGATCGACTCCGAGGTGACTCCTGTTGTGGAGGAAGTGACAGGAGATAAAAACGTACAGCCCACCAAAGTGGTAGGAACCAACCAGGTAGTGATCAAAACCCGTGCGCTGTCCCAGTCTGAGCGTGAGGCCCTGAACGAGGCTATGGTGGAGCATTTTGACGTAGATAAAACTCTGATCTCCACAGAGAGCATTTCCTCTACAGTCAGCTCTGAGATGAGAAGAGACGCCGCGGTGGCTGTGATCGTCGCGACGATATGTATGCTGGTCTATATCTGGTTCCGGTTTAAGGATATCCGCTTTGCCAGCAGCGCGGTCCTCGCCCTGGTGCATGACGTCCTGGTTGTGTTTGCTTTTTACGCGATATCCAGGACCTCAGTGGGAAATACCTTCATTGCGGTTATGCTGACGATCGTAGGTTATTCGATCAACGCTACAATCGTTATTTTTGACCGTATCCGCGAGCATCTCCAGACGGACAAGAGGAGGGAGCATCTGGAAGAAATCGTGAATTCCAGTATTACCCAGACTCTGACCAGAAGTATATATACATCGCTGACTACCTTCATTATGGTCGCGGTCCTCTATATTATGGGAGTTTCTTCCATCCGGGAGTTTGCCGCGCCGCTGATGGTAGGTATTGTCTGCGGAGCATATTCCTCCGTCTGCATTACGGGCTCTCTGTGGCTTGTGATGAGACGCCATTTCAAAAAAGCGGAGGCCATATCCTGGCCGGCACCTCCTGTAGAAACGGCTGCCGTTTCTGAGTCAGGGAAAAACGGCGGAAAGGAAAAAAATCCGGCCGGGAATCCCACAGAAAACAGAAATAAAAACGGTAAAAATCAGCCGAAGAAGAAAAACAGAAAGCGTGTTGCAGAGCGTCTGGCCGCTCAGGAAGCAGCGGAAAAAGAATCCGCTTCCAAGGAAACAGATACAAAATAAAGACAGGCAGTAAAATTGTAATCCCGGGACAGCACCATTGTCCCGGGATGAATTTTATTCGTGACTATTCAACCAGGTCTGCGTATTTATTGTGCAGACCGTGAGAAAATGATTCAGGAGTGCGGGAGAAAAATATGGAAAAATGGGTAGTAACGGCGAAAAGGGCCGATTTTCAAAAAATAGGGCAGGAGTTTGGCATTGATCCGGTGACGGCAAGACTTATCCGCAACCGGGATGTGACAGGTTCAGAAAAGATCAGGGAGTATCTTTTTGGAACGCTGGAGGATCTTCCCTCTCCCTGGCTTTTGAAGGATATGGACAGGGCGGCGGAGATTCTGACGGAGAAAATCCGCCTGCGTAAAAAAATCAGGATCATCGGGGATTATGATATCGACGGGGTGAGCTCCACTTATATTCTGCTGAAAGGACTGAGACGTCTGGGCGCGGAGGTGGATACTTATATTCCGGACAGGGTGAGGGACGGCTATGGGATCCACCGGCAGCTGGTCGAAAAGGCTTCCGAAGACTCTGTGGATACCATTGTAACCTGTGACAACGGAATATCCGCCTCAGAGGAGATCGCTCTGGCGAAGGAAAGAGGCATGACTGTGATCGTGACGGACCACCATGAAATCCCCTATGTGGATACAGAGGAGGGAAGAGAATGGGTGCTTCCGCCTGCAGACGCGGTGATCAATCCCAAACAGATCACCTGCGGTTATCCAAATAAAAATCTCTGCGGAGCGGCGGTGGCCTGGAAGCTGATCTGGGCGCTTTATGAAAAAAATAAAATTCCAAAAGAGGAAATTCTGGAATTTTCGGAGATCGCGGCTGTGGCTACGGTGGGAGACGTGATGGATCTGCAGGGGGAGAACCGGATCATTGTAAAAGAAGGGCTGAAGAGACTGGAGCATACCAAAAATCCCGGACTGCGGGCCTTGATCGCGGCCAATGGGATGGAAGGCGGCAGGATTACCGCCTATCATGTGGGCTTTGTCCTGGGCCCCTGCATCAATGCCAGCGGACGGCTGGACACGGCCGCCCGGTCGCTTCAGCTTCTGTGCGCGGAAGATGCGGACAGCGCCGCGAAGGACGCCGGAGATCTCCTTGCTCTGAACCAGAGCAGGAAGGCCATGACTGAGAAAGGGAAAGAGGAGGCGGTCCGTCTGATCGAGGAAACAGATCTGAAAGAAGACCCTGTACTTGTGGTGTATCTTCCGGACTGTCACGAAAGCCTTGCGGGAATTATTGCCGGAAGGATCCGTGAAAAATATTACAAACCGGTATTCGTGCTGACAAAGGGGGAAAAGGGAGTAAAGGGCAGCGGGCGCTCCATCGAAGCCTATTCCATGTACGACGAGCTGGTAAAATGCCGGGAGCTGCTGGAGCAGTTCGGCGGACACCCCATGGCGGCGGGCCTGTCCCTGAAGGAAGAAAACGTGGACTTGTTCCGGAAAAAGCTCAATGAATACTGTACGCTGACGGAGGAAGATCTGACGCCGAAGGTCGTCATTGATGTTCCCATGCCGGTTTCTTATCTTACAAAGAAGCTTACAGAGGAGCTGTCCGTTCTGGAGCCCTTTGGAAAGGGAAATACAAAGCCTCTTTTCGCCCAGAAGGGCCTTCGTGTTTTAAACCTCAGGATTTTTGGCAAAAATCATAATGTGGCGAAAATGAGACTTCAGGATGAAAGCGGATACAGTGTGGACGCCGTATATTTTGGCGAGGCGGAGGCGTTTGCCGAATACATAAGAGACAGGGAATCGGTTTCCGTAACATATTATCCGGAAATAAATATCTATCAGGGACGGGAAAGCCTTCAGGCAGTGATCCGGAATTATTGCTGAAAAGGCGGTTTTTGCCGAGTCATGTCGGGTTTTTCATTGATTCCCTTAAAAAAAAGTGATATACTTATTTAGATTTATATTGTTTGTTGAGGAATAACTGTTCCGCGTCCTGTATACAGGCGCAGAACAGTTATGATTTTCATTTATAAGAGCGGAGGTACGGAAGTATGAAAAAAATCGAAGAGTATGTAAGAAGCATTCCGGATTTTCCGGAACCGGGAATTATTTTCCGCGACGTTACCAGTATCCTTCAGGACGCGGACGGGTTAAGGCTTGCGATCGACTCCATGCAGGAGTGCCTGAATGGTGTGGATGTGGACGTGATCGTGGGAACAGAGTCAAGAGGCTTCATGTTCGGCGTCCCCATCGCCTATAATCTTCATAAGGCTTTTGTACCTGTGCGCAAAAAAGGAAAGCTTCCCTGTGAGACGATTTCGCAGAGCTATGATCTGGAATATGGAAGCGCGGAGATCGAGATTCATAAGGATGCCGTCAGACCGGGGCAGAAGGTAGTTATCATTGACGACCTGATCGCCACCGGAGGAACCGTGGAGGCGGCTGTGAAACTGATAGAGAAGCTTGGAGGCGAGGTTGTTAAGATTGTTTTCCTTATGGAGCTGGCGGGCCTGAACGGACGGGAAAAATTAAAAGGCTACAATGTGGATTCCGTGATCCGCTACGAAGGAAAATAAACTGGATTCTGCTGCAGCTCACGCGGGATGTGGGCTGTAACGGAGCATAACCGCATACAGACAATATCAGACAGGTGGGAGATAATGGCAGAGACAAGGACAAATGTACAAGTGGAAGACAATCCCGGGCAGGCGGAGCAGGAAAAGCTGGAATCTGTAAAAAAAGCAGACGCCGCGGTGAAATCCATGAGTGATTTTACCAGTCCGGAGGATTTGTATCAGGAACTGGTTTTTAGTGTGAAAAAATATCATCCCTCTACGGATATTTCCATGATACAGAAGGCTTATGAGGTGGCGAGGGAAGCCCATAAGGATCAGAAACGAAAATCAGGAGAGCCCTATATCATACATCCTCTGTGCGTGGCGATCATCCTGGCGGATCTCGAGCTGGACAAGGAGACGATCGTAGCCGGACTTCTCCATGACGCGGTGGAGGATACCTGGATGACCGACGAGGAAGTGGCCAGAGAGTTCGGCTCCGAGGTGGCACTTCTGGTGGACGGAGTGACAAAACTGGGACAGTTGAATTACTCCAAGGATAAAGTAGAACTGCAGGCGGAGAATCTCCGGAAAATGTTTCTGGCTATGGCGAAGGATATCCGGGTGATCCTGATCAAGCTGGCGGACCGCCTTCACAACATGCGTACCCTTCAGTATATGAGGCCGGAGAAGCAGCAGGAGAAGGCGAGAGAGACCATGGATATCTATGCGCCCATCGCCATGCGTCTTGGTATTTCCAAGATCAAGGTGGAACTGGATGATCTTTCCCTGAAATACCTGAAGCCGGAGGTATATTATGATCTGGTGGATAAGGTTTCCCTCAAAAAAAGCGAGCGCCAGGATTTTGTGAACAGCATTGTGAATCAGGTGAAGCAGCATATAGAAGAGGCGGGGATCAAAGGTCAGGTGGCCGGAAGGATCAAGCATTTTTTCAGTATTTACAAAAAGATGGTCAATCAGGATAAGACCATCGACCAGATTTATGATCTTTTTGCGGTGAGGATCCTGGTGGACACGGTAAAAGACTGCTACGCGGCCCTTGGCGTGATCCATGAAATGTACAAGCCCATTCCGGGAAGATTCAAGGATTATATCGCCATGCCGAAGCCCAATATGTATCAGTCTCTCCACACTACGCTGATCGGTCCCAGCGGACAGCCCTTTGAGATCCAGATCCGTACCTTCGAGATGCACAAAACGGCAGAATATGGAATCGCCGCCCACTGGAAATACAAGGAATCCTCAGACGGTAAGGTTCCGGTGGGAAAGAGTGAGGAGGAAAAGCTCAACTGGCTGCGCCAGATCCTGGAATGGCAGAGAGATATGTCGGACAACAGAGAGTTTATGAGTCTTCTGAAAAACGACCTGGATCTTTTTGCGGACAGCGTTTACTGTTTTACGCCTCAGGGAGACGTAAAGACGCTGCCCACCGGATCTACGCCCATTGACTTTGCTTACTGCGTGCACAGCGCGGTGGGGAACCGTATGGTAGGCGCCCGCGTGAACGGAAAGCTGGTTCCCATCGAATATGAGATCCAGAACGGGGACCGTATTGAGATCATAACCTCTCAGAACTCCCAGGGGCCCAGCCGGGACTGGCTGAAGCTGGTTAAGAGCACTCAGGCAAAGAATAAGATCAATCAGTGGTTCAAAAAGGAACTGAAGGAGGACAATATCCTCAAGGGCAAGGAGATGCTTGCCCAGTACGCGAAATCCAAGGGCTATAAGATCAGTACCTATACAAAGAGCCAGTATCTGGAGGCCGTTATGCGCAAGTACGGCTTCAGGGACTGGGATTCTGTCCTGGCGGCCATCGGACACGGCGGCCTCAAGGAGGGACAGGTTTTCAATAAGCTTATGGAAGCTTATGAAAAGGAAAACAAGAAGAAGATCACAGACGAGGAGGTTCTGGAGGCCGCGGCGGAGAATCAGGATAAGCTCCACATTGCCAAAGCCAAGGGCGGAATTGTAGTCCGGGGCATCCATGATGTGGCGGTCCGTTTCTCCAAATGCTGCAGCCCGATCCCCGGAGATGAGATTGTGGGATTTGTGACGAGGGGACGGGGGATCACCATCCACCGTACAGACTGCGTCAATGTCCTGAATATGTCGGAGACGGACAGAACCCGTTTGATCGAGGCAGAGTGGCAGCAGGGCAGCGATACCAGAGTTTCTGAGAAATATATGGCGGAGCTTCAGATCTACGCCAACAACCGGACAGGACTTCTTGTGGATCTCTCCAAGATTTTTACAGAGCGGAAGATCGATATGAAAAACATCAACTGCCGTACCAATAAACAGGACAAGGCCACGATTTCCGTCAGCTTCGAGGTGGTAAGCAAAGAAGAGCTGGCATCCCTTGTTGAAAAAATCCGGCAGGTGGAAAGCGTTCTTGATGTGGAGCGTACCACAGGTTGATCCGGCGCGGCGATATGCAGAAAGGAAAAGATATGAAGAATTTGGAACTGCACAAATGTATTCTTGGTCCGGTGATGACCAACTGCTATTTCCTGAAAAACAAGGAGACAGGGGAACTGCTGATCGTGGATCCGGCGGATCAGCCCCGGGCGATATGTGATAAAGTAAAGGAGCTTCAGGCCAAACCGGTGGGAATCCTTCTCACTCACGGACATTATGACCATATCCTGGCAGTGGAGGAAGTAAAGAAGGAGTACGGGATCCCGGTGTATGCTTCCGCGCGGGAAAGGGAGACCCTGGAGAATCCTATGGTGAATTTATCGGGGATGCAGGGAAAAGCCTGTTCCGTTAAAACAGATGTGGCGCTTGCTGATCTGGAGGTGTTTGAGGCGGCGGGATTTTCCGTGCAGGTTCTGGACACTCCGGGACATACCATGGGAAGCTGCTGCTATTATCTGAAGGACGAGGGCGTCCTGTTCAGCGGCGACATGCTGTTTTATGGCTCTGTGGGCAGAACGGATCTTCCGGGCGGAAGTACGGCGGAGATCGTAAAGAGCCTGCACAGGCTTCTGGAGGCGCTTCCTGAGGAAACGGAGGTTTTCCCGGGACACGATATTTCCACCACCATCGGATATGAAAAGAGGTATAATCCATTTGTATAAGATCAGTATTGTATTTTTGGACAGAGAGTTCGAGCATGATGTATTCGAGCTGATCCGTGCTTTTTATCCGGAAAGTGAAATTGACGCTTCCGGAGAAACGGCGGAGGAATGTGATTTATGTTTCCGGATAGAAAAGCAGGGGCATAGCTGGCTGATCCATTACAGAAATGAAGAACACAGAGGGGTGGCAAGCGCCGAATTTGTACAGGGGCAGTCTTCGGATGCCCTTCTTTCATGCTGTATGGAAAAAGACGGCTCTTCTGCGGCGAAGGACGCCCACGCGCTGCGCAAAGAAAATAAGGACCGGCTGAAGTACGCGCTCTACAAGCTGCTTGTAAAGCTTACGGGGCGGACGCTTCCCTGGGGGAATCTGACAGGGATCCGCCCGGCCAAGCTTGCCATGGCAATGATCGAATCCGGTATGAAAAATACGGAAGCGGCAAAGGAAATGCGGGAACGGTATCTGGTAAGCCCTGAGAAAACCGCCCTTGCCATTACCATTGCCAACAGGGAGAGAGAGATTCTGAAGGACATTGACTATGAAAACGGGTACAGCCTGTATGTGGGAATTCCTTTTTGCCCAAGTATCTGTCTGTACTGTTCCTTCAGCTCTTATCCTCTGAAGCAGTGGAAAGACAGGGTGGAGCTTTATCTGGACGCTCTGTGCCGTGAGATCCGCGCGGTGGCCCGGCTCATGAAGGAAAAGGGGCGGAAGCTGGATACCATTTATATCGGCGGAGGTACGCCCACCACGCTGGAACCGGAGCAGCTTATACGATTGTTCGACGCCCTGGGAGAATGCTTCGGCTATGAGGGATTGGCTGAGTTTACGGTGGAGGCGGGCCGCCCGGACAGTATTACCCGGGAGAAGCTGGAGGCTGTGCGGAAATACCCGGTGACCAGGATTTCCGTAAATCCCCAGACCATGAACCAGGTTACTCTGGATATTATCGGCAGGAAGCATACCGTCGGGGAAACGCGGCGGGCCTTTGCCCTGGCAAGGGAATGCGGCTTTGACAACATCAATATGGATCTGATCGTGGGACTTCCCGGTGAGGACCGTTCTATGGTGGAGCATACCCTGTCAGAAGTAAAAACGCTCGGACCCGACAGCATTACCGTTCATTCCCTGGCGGTAAAGCGGGCGGCGCGGCTGAACATTTTCAGGGACAAATACCAGGAAATGACCTTTGAAAATAATCAGGAGATCATGGATATGACCATGAAAACCGCCTATGAGATGGGAATGGGCCCCTATTACCTTTACCGCCAGAAAAATATGAAGGGGAATTTTGAAAATGTAGGATACGCAAAGGTTGACAAAGCCGGGATTTACAATATACTAATTATGGAGGAGAAGCAGCCGATCATCGCGCTGGGCGCCGGCGGATCCTCCAAACTGGTATTTGATCATGGAAAAAGGATCGAGCGTGTGGAAAATGTAAAGGACGTATCAAATTACATATCGCGTATAGACGAGATGATTGAACGAAAGAGGGCAGGCATAGGAACCTGGCTGTAGAAAGTAGGAGGTGTACACATTGGATGCGGCACGGACAGAGGGTGTCAAGACGACAGACAGGATCCTGGAATTTGATCTGTCTGCTGAGCTGAATCACGGGATCGTCGTCAGCAACCTTGCGTATGCAGTAGCCTCGGAGCTGGGGCTGGAGGAAAAAATCTGTTACGAGCTGGCGGTGGCCGGAATGCTTCATGATATCGGCAAGCTGAAACTTACGGGGTATATCAACGGGCAGGAGCAGGATCCTCTTCTTATTGAGGAGCTGAAATATGTCCGCATGCATTCCACGCTGGGGTATGAGGAGCTGAAGGGACAGGGATACTCGGATTTTGTACTGGAAAGTATTCTGTATCATCATGAAAATTATGACGGCAGCGGCTATCCCTCCAACCTGACAGGAAATGATATTCCTGTGGGAGCCAGGATTTTAAGAGTCTGCGACGTGTTTGCGGCTCTGAGCTCCGACCGTCCCTACAGAAGCGCCTTTGAGGTGGACACGGTGATGGAGCTGATGATCGATGAGATCAAAAACTTTGATATGGAGATATTCCTTGCGTTTCAGAGAGTGATACATAATAAAAATTCATGAGAAAGGAATAACAGGAGGTTTAAATGGCATTAAAGAAAAAACCGGTAACCGGTATGAAGGATATTTTACCAAAAGAGATGGAGATCCGTAATTATGTGATGAATATGATCCGGGAAACTTATGGGAAATTTGGATTTTCGTCTATCGAAACTCCCTGCGTGGAGCATATTGAAAATCTTTCCAGCAAGCAGGGCGGAGAAAATGAGAAGCTGATCTTTAAGATCCTAAAAAGAGGCGAGAAACTGAAGCTGGATACGGCGGAAACCGAGGCGGATCTTGTGGACTCCGGGCTCCGCTACGATCTGACGGTTCCTCTTTCCCGGTATTATTCCAATAATGCCAACGAGCTTCCGGCTCCTTTTAAGGCATTGCAGATGGGAAATGTGTGGAGAGCCGACCGTCCCCAGAGGGGAAGATTCCGTCAGTTTATGCAGTGCGACATTGATATTCTGGGCGAGCCCACCTACCTCGCGGAGATCGAGCTTGTACTGGCTACCACCACGCTGCTCGGCAAGCTGGATTTTCACAATTTTACCATCCGCATCAACGACCGGAAGATCTTAAAGGCGATGGCCCAGTACAGCGGTTTTCCGGAGGAGAGCTTCGATACGGTGTTTATCATTCTGGATAAAATGGACAAGATCGGCCTGGACGGCGTTGCCGCGGAGCTGGAAAAAGAGGGCTTTTCAAAAGAAAGCATCGATACCTATCTTGGAATGTTCCGGGAGGTTACCGGGGATATCGAAGGCGTCCGTTATCTGAAGGATAAGCTGAAGGACGTGCTGGAGCCGAAGGTGGCGGAGGATCTGGAGACCATCATCCTTTCTGTGGACGCGGTAAAGACCGCTGACTTTAAGATCGCCTTCGATCCGACGCTTGTCAGGGGTATGTCCTATTATACCGGTCCTATTTTTGAGATTGCCATGGATGAGTTCGGCGGTTCCGTAGGCGGCGGAGGACGCTATGACGAGATGATCGGGAAATTCACAGGACAGAACACCTCTGCCTGCGGTTTTTCCATTGGTTTTGAGAGGATCGTCATGCTCCTTCTGGAGAGAGGCTACGAGGTGCCGGGAACATCTGTAAGGAAGGCTTATTTGATCGAAAAGAATATGCCTGCGGACAAGCTCCTGAAGATCCTGAAGCAGGCTGAGGAGGAAAGAAGCCGGGGGATCCAGGTGAATCTTTCCATTATGAAGAAAAACAAGAAGTTCCAGAAGGAGCAGATGAGCGCGGAAGGATATACAGAGTTTGTAGAGTTTTTCCGTGATAAATTATAAAAAGGAGACAGAAGCTATGGCTGAAAGTATGAAGGGACTGCACAGGACCTGCCGCTGTGCAGAGGTGACAAAGGAAATGACCGGAAGCACGGTCACGCTGATGGGCTGGGTGCAGAAGGCCCGGAATAAAGGCGGTATTGTTTTTGTGGATTTAAGAGACCGTTCCGGCATCATGCAGCTTATCTTTGAGAACGGAAGCATAGACGAGGCCGGATTCGAGAAGGCCGGAAAGCTGAGGAGCGAGTTCGTGATCGCCGTGACGGGCGTTGTGGAGAAGCGCGGAGGCGCTGTGAACGAGAATCTGGCTACGGGAGAGCTGGAGCTTCGTGTAAACGGCCTGAGA
Organism: Candidatus Blautia faecipullorum; assembly: GCA_019115125.1. Classification (GTDB taxonomy): domain Bacteria; phylum Bacillota; class Clostridia; order Lachnospirales; family Lachnospiraceae; genus Blautia_A; species Blautia_A faecipullorum. Next base: position 24,104 of record DXEG01000021.1, on the reverse strand, counting down.
GTGCTGTCCGAGTCGGAGGTTCCGCCCTTCCCCATCGAGGAAAACAGTAAGACGAAGGACGAGATCCGTCTGAAATACCGTTATCTGGATCTGAGAAGACCGGATCTCCAGAGAAATATGATGCTGAAAAGCAAGGTGGCTATGCTCACCAGAAAATTCTTTTCTGAGGAAGGATTTCTGGAAATCGAGACGCCCATGCTTGGAAAAAGCACGCCGGAAGGAGCCAGGGACTACCTGGTGCCCTCCAGGGTCCATCCGGGCAGCTTTTATGGACTTCCCCAGTCTCCTCAGCTTTATAAGCAGCTTCTGATGTGTTCCGGATATGACCGTTATATTCAGATCGCGCGCTGCTTCCGGGACGAGGATCTCCGCGCGGACAGGCAGCCTGAGTTTACCCAGATCGACATGGAGCTGTCCTTTGTGGACGTAGACGATGTGATCGATGTCAATGAAAGGTATCTGGCCTATCTCTTTAAAGAGGTTCTGGACATAGACGTAAAGCTTCCGATCCAGAGGATCACCTGGCAGGAGGCTATGGATCGTTTCGGCTCCGACAAGCCTGACATGCGGTTCGGCATGGAGCTTCATAACGTCAGCGAGGCTGTGAAGGACTGCGGCTTCGCGGTATTCAAAAACGCGCTGGAGGCAGGCGGAAGCGTCCGGGGGATCAATGCGAAGGGGCAGGGAGCTATGCCGCGCAAAAAAATCGACAAGCTGGTAGAATTTGCCAAAGGCTACGGGGCGAAAGGTCTGGCCTATATCGCCATTTCTGAAGACGGCGCCAGAAAATCCTCTTTTGCCAAGTTTATGACCGAAGAGGAGATGGACGCTCTTGTTCAGGCAATGGACGGACAGCCGGGAGATCTCCTTCTTTTCGCGGCAGACAGCAATAAAGTGGTATACGATGTGCTGGGAGCCCTCAGAGTAGAGCTGGCGAAGCAGATGGAGCTTCTGGATAAAAACGAATACCGTTTTGTGTGGGTGACAGAGTTCCCGCTGCTGGAGTGGAACGAGGAGGAGAACCGCTTTACGGCCATGCATCATCCCTTTACCATGATGATGGACGAGGATATTCCTCTTCTTGATACAGATCCGGGTAAGGTCCGCGCCAAGGCCTATGATATTGTACTGAATGGAAATGAGATCGGCGGAGGAAGCGTCAGGATCCACCAGAACGACATCCAGGAAAAGATGTTCGAGATGCTTGGATTTACGAAGGAGGCGGCTTACGAGCAGTTCGGCTTCCTGCTGAACGCCTTCAAATACGGAGTTCCGCCCCATGCCGGACTTGCTTACGGCCTGGACCGTCTGGTTATGCTTATGGCGAAGGTGGACAGCATCCGCGACGTGATCGCCTTCCCCAAGGTAAAGGACGCTTCCTGCCTGATGACAGAATCTCCAAGCAGGGTAAGTCAGGCTCAGTTGGAAGAGCTGGGACTGGAAACTGTGGAGGAAGCTGTTTCAGAGGAAAAATAACGAGAAAAAAAGAAAAGATATCCGGCAGGAATTTGCATAAGACGGAGGAGATCCTGCTGAAAAGAAAAACACAGGAAAATGGAAAATCTTCCATTGACCTGTGTTTTTATGTGGCTTTATTCCTCCTCATAATCCGTTTCGTCAGAGCTGTCCTCTTCATATTCCTCTTCACCGGCGGCTTCGTCAGAGGATTCGCCGGATACAGGATTGCTGCTCAGAGTTCCGAAAATGCCGGATCCGATGGACTGGCTTTCGTCCGTAAGCTTCCAGGACACCCCATCGTTGACCAGATGGAAGGATACAGGGGAAGTAACCGTTGCCGTATTGTTTTCAATGTTTTTCAGGAGCAGTTCAAAGGATTTGTCATACCTTTTCTGTGAACCGTCGATCACTGCGTCCGGAGAATCCAGATAGGCGTCCAGCTCTTCCTGATAGGCGCTGAGAATAGCGCTGCTGTCAAAGGTAGTGAGCTCTGTTTCAACGGTGGCCTTGTAGCTCTGCACCTCGCTTCCGGTGATCTTAAAATCAAAGTTGGCGTGAACCTGCTCAACGAGAGCCTCCGCGATGGAATTTTTTGCCTCGTCCGAAGTATTCAGAAGGCTTTCCACTCCAAGATAATTGTTCATTTGTTCCAAATCCATTGTTTTCAGGGTATTCAAATAGACGGTCAAAGTCTCTTCCGGTGAAAGAAGAGTGCTGTCAGACAGATATGTCATAAGACCGCCGACAAGATCATTTTCCAGCTCATGGGTCCGGATCACTTCCCATTCCTCGCTGTCAGTGCCCGTGTTTTCCAGCTCAATGCTGCAGTCCGTTTCAATGATCTCATATTCATTGTTTTTCAGAAGCTCGTTTAAAATAAGATAACGCTCTTCCAGGGAATCGGACCGCTCTTCTGTGTCTGAGGAGCCGGAGTCCGCCGCTTTAAGTACGGCATCCTTCAGATAGGCGATGTCATAATCCCTGGCCAGGGCTTCCGTATCGATAGTAGAAAGCTTCAGCTCCGCAGTGGCCTTTTTGTGATCCTTGTCGACGTCGATATTCAGGATTTTGTAGTCGAAATCCTTGAAGAAAAGTGAAAAAACTTCCTCTACGTCTTTGGAATGTCCGGTTTCTTCTGTGGCGTCCGGAAACAGATCTTCATATGAGACATACTTATGAACTGTGTCCGAATCCAGATTTTTCAGGAGATTCAGCTCATTTGTAACGACACCTTCCACATCTGTTTTGTCCAGGTGCGAACAGCCCATAAAAACAGAAACGGCAAAGATAATCAGAAGGAAGGGAATCAATACTTTTGCCATCTTCATAAATTTCTTTCCTTTCAAAAATATTCCTGTCTATTTTACCAGATAATCCCCTAAAAGTCAAAAAAACGAAAGTTTAAGGAATTTTTTCTAAATAAAACGTGAAAAAACTGTGAAAATCACGAGGATTTTTCCCAGGACTTTTCTTTTGGAGTGTAATCTGGTATGATAGAACAAAATCAAAAGTGAGCAAATGAATTCCTTTTATGGGGAAGGCAGGACTGCAGGCGGGGATCCCGCCTGATTCAGGAGGTTATCATATATAATGAAAAAACGTATTTTAATTCTATTAGGAGTTCTGGTTATTGCCGGAGCCGCCGCGGGTGTCTGCTGGAAAATGGGAGTATTCAGCGGAAGCGGGGACAGCGGCAGTCAGGCTTATGTTACACAGGTCAGTGATATTACCGGGGATGTTTCAGGAGTAGCCAACCGGTACGCCGGAGTCGTAGAGCCCCAGGAAACGGTAGAGGTAGAGCTGGAGAGCGGCAGAACAGTAAAGGAGGTCCAGGTAGAGACCGGAGAGCAGGTGAAGCAGGGGCAGCTTTTGTTTGAGTATGATCTGAGCAGTATCCAGGAAGACCTGGCGGAGACCCAGCTGGAGCTGGATCGTCTGGTGAATGAAGCGGCCAGTTTGAACGAACAGATCGCCTCTCTGGAAAAAGAGAAGAAGAACGCTTCTCAGGATTCACAGCTTTCTTATACCATTGAGATTGAAACCAACAAAATGAATCTCAGGAAGAACCAGTATGATCAGAAGAGTAAACAGGCGGAGATCAGCAAGCTTCAGAACGCTACGGGAAATACCGAGGTGAGAAGCACCATTGACGGAGTGATCCAGAAGATAGACACCTCTAAGCTGACCACGGACGACGGAGACAGCCTGGATACGGGGATGGATGATTTTGCGTCCATGTCCGGCACCGACAGCTCAAGTAACGCGTTCATCACGATTTTGAGCACAGGGGCTTACAGGATCAAGGGTACGGTCAATGAGATGAATATCAGCAATATTATTGAAGGGCAGCCTGTGATCGTTCGCTCCAGAGTGGATGAGGAGCAGATATGGAGAGGCACTATGGGCTCGGTGGATCTCAAAAGCGCCAGCTCAGACACCAGTAATAACATGTATGGTCTGATGGATGCCAGCGGGGACTCCCAGACCTCATCCAGTACATATCCTTTTTATGTGAATCTGGATTCCTCAGACGGTCTTATGCTGGGTCAGCATGTTTATATCGAGATGGACGAGGGACAGGAGGACAAAAAAGAAGGCCTCTGGCTCAGTGAGTTTTATATTGTGGACGCGGATACAAACAATCCTTATGTGTGGGCCGCGGACGGCAGTAAAAAGCTAGAGAAACGGCCTGTGATCCTGGGGCAGTACGACGAGGATCTGGCTGAATATGAGATTGCCGACGGGCTGACGAAAAACGATTATATCGCATATCCATCCGAACTTCTTACGGAAGGAATGGCAACGACTACCAACAGCGCGGCGGCGCAGGCAGAGGGGCTGGATATGGTCCCCGCTGACGACGGTATGTATTCTGACGACGCCGCTCTGGAAGAAGAAATGCTCATGGATGACGCGGGAATGCCCGAAGACGGAATGATCATAGACGATACAGGGATGCCTGAGGACGGAATGATCATAGACGATACAGGGATGTCTGAGGACGGAACGATCATGGACGACACAGGAGCATATGAGGATGACGCGTATGTGGAAGAGGGGACGGCAGACGATGCACAGGCGTTTGACGATTCGGAAATGTCCAGCGGAGTGATTCTGGACGACGAGCTTGTTCCTGTTGAATAGACGGAGGCATAGAATGATTCTTGAATTAAAGGGGATTTATAAGGAATACCAGCAGGGAAAAATGACGGTTCCTGTATTAAAGGATGTGAATTTTTCCATGGAGGAAGGGGAGTATGTGGCAATTATGGGGCCCTCGGGCTCCGGAAAAACAACGCTGATGAATATCATCGGCTGTCTGGATCAGGCGACAGAGGGGAATTTTTTCCTTGACGGACAGGACATCCGCGCATGTTCGGAAAATACAATGTCAGATATCCGTCTCAATAAGATCGGATTTGTATTTCAGAGCTTTCATCTGCTTCCCAGGCAGACTGCCCTGGCTAATGTGGAGCTGCCTCTGAATTATGCGAAGATTCCGAGAAAGGAGCGCAAGCAGCGGGCGCTGAAAGCTCTGGACAGAGTAGGGCTTTCTGACCGTGTGGATTTCCGCCCGAACCAGCTTTCCGGAGGGCAGATGCAGCGCGTGGCGATTGCGAGAGCTATTGTGAATAATCCGAAGCTTCTTCTGGCGGACGAGCCTACCGGCGCGCTGGACAGTAAATCAGGAGCCCAGGTTATGGAGCTTTTTCAGAAATTAAATAATGAGGGCGTGACTGTTCTCATGATCACCCATGATCCGGAGATCGCGGCCCATGCCAAAAGAGTGGTTTTGATCCGTGACGGAGAGCTGACAGAAAAGGAGTGACACCATGAGCATAATGAAAAAAGTCATAATCGCCGTGCTGGCAGTAGCTCTGGTTGTGGGAGCGGTGGCCGGCGGGGCGCTTTATTTCAAAAAGTCCAATCAGGAAACAGTCCCTGTGATCAGTGTGGACAGCATTGCCTCTGATTATTACACAGATGATACGACCCTGGAAGGAAATATTGTTACCAACGTGACCCAGAATATCAATGTAGATAAGGATATGATCATTCAGGACGTCTTTGTAGAGAAGGGCTCTTCCGTCGCAAAAGGAGATAAGCTGATCACCTTTGATATGACGCTGGTTCAGATGGAGCTGAACATCGCGAAGCTGAAAAAGCAGCAGCAGGAGCAGGATCTGACAAAAGCCGTGAACAGACTTGCGAGCCTGAAGAACGGCGGTCCCATTGAGGAGGAGATAGACGATTTGTTTCTGAATTCAGCTTCAGATATGGAAACCACCTCCTCGGACGTTGAAGATGAAATGACGGATGATGAACTGGCGTTATCCGTGAGCCGCGTAAAGGGCAGTTATCTGGCGGCGGTGATGCAGCCTGTACTGGCAGCGGCGGAAATCTTTGGGGACGGAGTCAGCACAGAACTTTCCGACAATCAGACGAAAGCCGAGGAAACAGGCCAGGCAGCCTCAGGTCAGCCGGCTTCTTCTTCAGGAACGCAGGGGGAGATGTCTGCCGCGCCTGACACGACATTTACAGATGAAGCGTCCTCTTCAGAGGGATCCCAGACGGCAGAAGGAGAGGAGATTGTCGTAGATTTCGGATCCGGCAGTTCGGGAGAAACGGTATCTCCCACACCGACACCGGAGGTGCAGAGTCCGGAAATAGAAATTACAGAGGATCAGACTCCGGATGACGGCACAGAGGATTTCTCTGACAATATAGAGATCATCGATACAGATCCCTCCGAAACGGTCGGCGGACTTATGGACGGCGAGCCGGTTTTTTATCAGAAGCTTGACGGCGATACGGAGCCCTTCACAGGGACGGGTACCGAGGAGGATCCCTTTGTTTTCCTCTGCAGTTCCGCAAAAGGCAGAGTGGTGGCAACAGGAGCCTTTCTTAACAAAATGGCAGGCTTCCTGGAGGACGGAACAAAGGAGTTCGGATATAATGGATACTGGTATCAACTGGAATTTCATCAGAATGACACTATTACAAATTTTGAGGACCGCAGGGAATCCTGTACAGGCTATTATCTGATTGACGGAAGTCTGTTGGAAAAAATGGTGGATGAGTTCGCGGAGGTGGAATTTACACTGGACGGCGCATCCAGGTATGAGGATGACATCCCCTATGACGGAGGCTACGACGGGGAGATGGACGGAGAAGGCTCTCCTTCCCTGACAAGAGATGAGGCCATTAAACTGCAGGAAACAAAGATTGAAGGCCTGAAGCTGGACATCCGCGAGAGCGAGATCAATATCGGCAAGCTTGAAAAGAAAGTGCAGAATGAAGTGATCTACAGCAAGCTGGACGGTATCGTGGCAAATGTGGGAGACCCTCTTACTGGAACCTCTGACGGCGATTCCTTCATGAGCATCAAGAGCAGGGAAGGCTATTATGTAAAGGGTACTGTCAGCGAGCTGATGCTGGATCAGGTAAAAGAGGGTACTGTTCTGAACTGCTCCGGAAGCAGCGGCATGTTCGAGGCAGAGGTGATAGAGGTTTCGGATTATCCCGTGTCCTCCAGCAGCTATATGGGGATGGGAAATCCAAACGTTTCCTACTATTCCTACAGCGCCTCCATCAAGGATAAATCCATAGAGGTTTCAGAAGACGACTGGCTGACCATTACACTTCAGAATAATACCGGCAGTTCCGGAGCCATTGTTCTGGACAGAGCCTTCGTCCGCTCGGAAAACGGCGTTAATTATGTATACAAGGATGTAAACGGAGTACTGACGAAACAGACTCTGACAACAGGCGGAAATGTGAACGGCGGATACAGTGTGCTGATCACAGGAGGTCTTACCAGAGAGGACAAGGTTGCTTTCCCATATGGCGACTCCGCCAGGGAGGGGGCAAAAACAAAGGACAGTACTCTGGAAGAATTATATGGATACTAGAAAGGTGGGAATTTTATGCTTGAAAATCTGAGGATATCCATACAGGGAATCTGGTCGCATAAAATGCGTTCCTTTCTGACTATGCTGGGTATCATCATTGGTATCGCCTCTATTATCGCTATTGTGTCCACCATCAAGGGGACAAGTGAGCAGATCAAGGAAGATCTGATCGGAGCTGGAAATAATACGGTGACGATCAGCCTTTACGACGGCGACACAACTTATGACGCTGAATATGGTATGAGCACCAGTGGATCCCCGCCTCTCCTTACGACAGCGCAGAAGGAAGACGTTATGGATATGGAGCATGTGGAGAACGCCACATTTTTCTATACGAGAACCTATTCCAGCAGCGTTTATTACCAGAATACAAGCTTCCAGGGAGGAACGATCTACGGTATTGATGAGAATTACCTGGACACCTGCGGATATATGATCCAGTCCGGAAGAGGCTTTATTCAGAAGGATTATGACGGGCTTGGCAAAGTAGCCCTGGTGGACAGCAACGCGGCGGAAAATCTTTTTTCCGGCGAGGATCCTCTGGGAAAAACCATTGAGATCGGAGACGAACCCTTTGTTGTTGTGGGCGTTGTTCAGCAGAATGACGGCTATCAGCCTAATATCAGCAACATCAATGAGTTTTATGAATACTACCAGACGGTGATCGGAACCGTAATGATCCCCAACACGTGCTGGCCCATAGCCTTTCAGTTCGACGAACCGGAAAATGCCGTGATCAAGGCGGATTCCACAGATTATATGAGCAAGGCCGGGAATGATGCGGCAGGAATTCTGAATCAGGGGATCAGCGAGGATTCCAAATTCAAATATAGAGCCGATGACGTAATGGAGCGGGTAAGGAATCTGCAGCAGCTCAGTGAGAGCACGAACCAGCAGCTTTTGTGGATCGCCAGCATATCTCTTCTTGTAGGGGGCATCGGCGTTATGAATATCATGCTTGTTTCCGTCACGGAGCGTACCAGTGAGATCGGTCTGAAAAAGGCCATCGGCGCAAGAAAAAAGGTGATCCTGTTCCAGTTCCTTACGGAAGCCTCTATGCTTACCAGTATCGGAGGAATCATCGGAGTGGCCTCAGGAATCGCTCTTTCCAGGGTGGTGGCTCAGGTTTCAGGAGCGCCTACGGCGATCAGCATCCCGGCAATCATCGGTTCAGTACTGTTTTCCATGATGATCGGATTGATCTTCGGGCTTCTGCCTTCGGTGAAAGCCGCTAACCTGAACCCTATTGATGCGTTGAGAAGCGAATAGAACGTACAGAGATATAAGAGGCTTTTAATACCGGCTGTTCTCCGCGCGGGGCAGGCGCAGTGAAAAGACGGCGCCTCCCCCGGCGGTGTCGGATACTGTGAGGGTTCCGTTGTGGAGTAAGGCAATCTCCCGGGCGATGCACAGTCCCAGGCCGAAATGCTGTTTGTCGTTCCGGGATGTGTCGGACCGGTAAAAGCGTTGAAATACAGCTTCTTTTTCAGAGTCCGGAATACCGGGACCGTTGTCAGCAACAGATATGACAGCGGCTCCCGGTTCTTTTTTTAGGGAGAGACGTATTTTGCCGCCCTCTGGCACATAGCTTATGGCGTTGTCCAGGAGGATGGATAAGACCTGGGCCAGCTTTCCGGCGTCACATTCCAAAGGCGGGAGCAGGGATTCAGGAAGAGAAACGGAAAGCTCCAGTTTTTTTTCTTTTGTGAGGGCTTCATATTTTTCGTAGGTTTCCAGCAGAAGAGTGTCCAGCTCACAGGGAGCTGTCTCCAGCGTCCAGGTATGGTTATCCGCATTGGACAGAGACAGCATATCCTGGATCAGACGGGCCATACGGTCACATTCCTTCAGACTCATATCTACAAATACCTCTGACCTCTCCGGAGACGCCTTGGGGATGGCGGAAACACTGGAACGGATCACAGCCAGAGGGGACCGGAGTTCATGGGAGGCGGCGGCGATAAAAGCTGTCTGTTCCGCCCTGCTTTTTTCCAGGGGACGGATCATCTTCCGGGTGAAAAACCAGGAAAAGATGATCACCGCGGCAATGGCGGCCAGCACCGCGGCGCCGAAGGCCAGCCTCTGCGCGTGAAGCTGTGTCTGAAGTCCGGCCAGAGGATAAAGGATCACCATGCTCAGAATACCGTCGGTATGAGGAATCAGAGCGGTACACGCATAATATCCGGGAAACTGAAAATCCGCGCTTTTTGTCAGCTTCTGGCCGCGGCTGTAATTTTCCAGGCTGAGCCCGTAGGAATCCCGGGAAAGGGAGCGGGCTTTTTTTAAAGCGTCAGTATCGCTTTCCTGCCGGGCAGTCTTATAGAAGTAAAGAGACCTGCCGTTGTCCTGTATCTCTATCTGAAAATGATAGGTGTTCATAACGGTTTTCAGCCAGCGATGGGAGATGGCTGTCTGCTCTTCAAGCTGAGTAATACAGGTGCGGGCATTATTGAGAAAAGAAGCGTAGCTGTTTTTCTTTGTGGAGGATTCCGCTACCAGAAGACAGGCGGCAGCCATTACAATAAGAATGGCGCTGGTGATAGAGGCGGAAAAAACAGTCATCTGCAGGTGAAGCTTTCGGAACATAGAAGAGACCTCCTGAATATTTGATGTAATTTTTGTGTTTATTGTTATTATGGTGAATCAGACAGTGATACTTTACCTGAAATTATAGCACAGGACTCTCTACAATTTCTCTAAAATATTTCCGGATAATAAAAAGAGGGATTAGAGGCTTTTTAAAGATTCGGCTGTTATGATGGGGAAAACAAATCAATAACAGGGAGGATATATTATGACAAAACATCATACTTGGAAACAACGGTCCGCCGGGGCGCTGGCTGCGGTTCTGGCTTTTGGCGGAATTATGGGAATCAGCGGCTGCGGTATCGGCGGCAGCGATACAGAAGATTCGGCCTCCGGGGATCATACAGAAGCAGTGAAAGAGGAAACGGCTATGGGCCGTTATCTGGAGGAGGATGTAAATCTTCCGGAAAACTGTCAGCAGATCTGCGACATGAGATTCCTGGAGGACGGGACGCTGAGACTCTGTTATTTTGGCCAGGATTATTCGGTTCTTTATGCGGATTCCAAAGACCAGGGAAATACGTGGAGCGAGGGAACGGATTTGTCTGTTCTTCTGGGCCTGGATTCCGGCACATACAGTATAAGCTATCCGAGACTGGGAAAGGATGGAAGTCTTTTTTGCAATGTGACAAATGAGAAGGAGCAGGATCCAGATAATTTTCAATATGCGGTTCACTACTATTATATTGATCCGGAGGGAAATTCTATAGAGCTGAAAGAAGCGGCGGAGGTCACGGACAGCGGTTATGTCTCAGAGGCGGAGCTTACGGACCGGGGAACCGTTCTTTTGAATAACACAGGAAACGGGATCGTGGAGATCAATCTGTCCGACGGCAGCTTGAAAAGAGAGTATGAGAAGGGAACCTATGTAAATTATTTCTGGGCGGACGAAAAACGCCTGATCACAGTGACGGATACGCTGCACTATTTTGATCTGGAAACAGGGGAGCCGCTGGAGGACGCCTCGGCTCTGACGGAATGGATGACGGCGGATGAAACGAATCTTCAGCTTATCAGCACCTCCTCCTACCCGGTGGTATATACCGAAGGAGATGAGGAGGACAGTCTCTTTTTCGCGGACGGCGAGGGGCTCTGCCGTTATTCCTTCCAGGGAAGCGTTGTGGAGCAGGTGATCGACGGAAGCCTGAACAGCATCGGATCACCGGACACCGCTCTGATAAGTCTGGCAAGGGATGAAAACGGCAGCTTTTATCTTGCGGTATACGATGGGGCTACAGGAGAAGGAAAGATCCTGAAATATGTATATTCCGCGGATACTCCTACGGTTCCGGATACGGAGCTGACGGTATATTCTCTGAGAGAAAATGATTATCTGCGCCAGATAGCGGCTCTGTTCCAGAAAAAATATCCGGATATCTACCTGAATCTGGAAACGGGAATGAGCGATGAGGACGCGGTGACAAGTACAGACGCGCTGAAAAACCTCAATACGGAGATTCTGGCAGGCAGCGGACCGGATGTAGTGATCATGGACGGGATCCCGCTGGAGACTTATATTGAAAAAGGAATGCTGGCGGATATCAGTGATCTTCTGGATAAGGTGGAAGAGGAGGATGGGATTCTGGAAAATATCCGGCAGGCGTATCTTGAGGAGGACGGGAGCCAGTATGTGATGCCTGTGAAATTTGCCATCCCCATGCTCCAGGCGGATAAGGAGGATCTGCAGACGATCACAGATCTGGAAACTTTGGCTGACGCTGTGGAAAAGCATCAGTCCGAATACAGTGAAAGCTGTCTGCCTCTTGTATTGATGACCTATGGGTCCGAAGCGTTTTTGAGAACGCTGGCAGACGTCAGCGCCCCGGCGTGGATCCTGGAGGACGGCACGCTGGACGAGACTGCGGTGGAGGAATATCTCCGGCAGGCCGGCCGGATGTATCAGGCCGGAAAAGCTGGACTGGACGCTCTTATGAAGAAATATGAGGAGTATGGAATATCTGTCGGAGAGATGGCGTACGGCGAGCTGCAGTACCTGACTAATATGGGCGGCAACGCCACCGGAATGTTAAGCGGTTCCTATAAGATTGCCACAGGCAGAATGAAGTCGCCGGAGGATCTTGCCTATATGTACAGTACGGAGCAGGAGGATACGAGCTTCGGGGACGCGCTGTGGAACGGACAGGCGCAGAACTGTTTTATTCCGGTACAGACAGTAGGGATCAGCGCCAGGGCGTCCCAGCCGGAAGCGGCGGAAAAGCTGGTGTCGTTTATGCTCAGCCAGGAGGGAGAGAAGATCGGAACCTCCTCCGGGTTCCCGGTAAACGAGGCGGTTTATGACAGCGAGGAGTACTGGGCCGTAGGAGACTCTAACGGTTTTCTTGGAACTCTGGGCAGCGGCAACGCGGATACCGGAGAGTACATTGAGCTGAATATCCGCAGAGCGGACGAGGCGAAGACAGAGGAGATAAAGGCTCTCGGAAAAACGCTGACCACACCGTCTGTCTCCAACGAGATCATTCTGGACGCGGTGGCGGAAGCGGGAAGCCGTTATCTGGAAGGCGGGAGCAGTCTGGAGGACGCGGCCAGAGACGCGATACAGCAGGTAAACCTGTATTTGTCGGAATAGAAAAACAGAGAAGATATAGAATGAAGGATGACAGGGCTGCCGGTGATGACCGGCAGCCCTGTTCAGGTAAGATAAGGTTTTGGAGGCTTTTTCAGGAACTTGAGGTTACTGCAGCACCTCGAGCTGATAGCCCACGCCGCGGACAGTTTTCAGCACAAGGGCGCTGTCCACTGCCTTCAGTCTCCGGCGCAGAAAATGGATATAGTTGTCCAGGTTGCCTTCTTCCACATCGCTGTCCAGTCCCCATACCCGGGCCAGAAGAAGAGACCGGGGAAGGGTCTGGCCGGGATTCCGGAGGAAGACCTCCAAAAGACCGCCCTCCCTGTTTGAGAGCGTACAATCTTTTTGAGCGCCGGAAAGTCTCCGGGTATCCGGATCAAAGGCGATATCGCCAAGCTTCAGTTCATGGGAGGCGCCGTAGGTTCCCGGACGCCTGAGAAGACAGTGGATCCTGGCCGAAAGCTCCTCAAAGGCAAAGGGCTTTACCATATAATCGTCCGCCCCGCAGTTCAGCCCGGTAAGCTTGTCGTTCAGCTCTCCAAGGGCGGTGAGAAAGATCACAGGGGTTTTGATCTGGCGGCTTCTCGCCTCCTTCAGAAGCGTGACTCCGTCCATATGAGGAAGCATACGGTCAAGGATCACGAGATCATGAATACTCTCCTGCATATAATAAAGCCCTTCCTCCCCGTCGTGGCAGACGTCTACAGAAAAGCCTTCCTGCTCCAGGCGGAAGGAAACAGTCTCACAGAGCTCTCTGTCGTCCTCTATCATCAAAATTTTCATATTTCGTCTTTCCTTTCTGCTGTCATGTCGTTTCTGTATATCCATCCCTATTATAACCGCTGGGGAAGCGGTGATAAAGGCATATCCGGTTTTTATGATACAAAGAAATTCTTTAAATAATCTCTAAGTCCGCTGCGGCCTTTAGAGGTTGCATAGAGATTTCTCTGCTATTCTGATGTTACTGGGGGCAAAAAACTACCGGAAGGAAGTGACAGGACTCATGCGTGGAAAAAAACGAGAATTAAAGGGACTTTTATTTGTTCTTCCCAGCTTTGCCGGTGTGGGGATCTTCTGGCTGGTTCCCTTCCTGGACGTGGTACGGCGGTCGTTTTTCAGCGCGGTGAGCGGCGAGTTTGCCGGATGGAAAAATTATGAGACCATTTTCCGCAATCAGGCATTCCGGCTGGCGGCGGGAAATACTCTGCATTTTTTTGTTGTCTGTATCCCGCTGCTGGTTATGCTTTCGCTTTTGATCGCGGTGCTTCTTACAAGGCGGAAAAAAGGAATACAGCTTCTGAAGAGTATGTTTCTCCTTCCCATGGCCATACCAGTTGCTTCGGTGGTGCTGCTGTGGAAGGTGCTGTTTCATGATCAGGGGCTGCTGAACCATCTTCTGTCTGTTTTTTCTCTGGAAGGGATCGACTGGATGAATACGGACGCCTCCTTTGGAGTCCTGGTGGTGAGCTATCTGTGGCGGAATCTTGGCTATGATATCGTGCTGTGGGCAGCGGGGCTTGGTTCCATACCTGCGGCGCTGTATGACGCGGCCAGGGTCGACGGGGCGGGAGAGTGGAAGTGCTTTTTTTTCATTACACTTCCGAATCTTCTGCCGACGATGTTTACCATCGCGGTGCTCTCTCTTCTCAACGGCTTCAAGGTGTTTCGGGAAGCTTATCTGGTAGCGGGAGATTATCCTCAGGACAGTATGTACCTGCTCCAGCACCTTTTCAACAACTGGTACCGGGATCTGGCGCTGGATAAAATGGCAGCGGCGGCGGTGGTGACGGGAATTGTGATCCTCCTGCTGATCCTGGCGCTGAAGAAGGCATGGGACAGTGAAGCTTAAAAGACACCGGGAAATGAGGTTTGATGATGATAAAAAGATTCATGACAGGAGCGCTGGTCCTTCTGGCGGCAGCGGCAGTATTTCCCATATTTTTTCTTGTATGCGGTTCCTTGATGGGAGACGGTGAGCTTGCCGGACTGCTGGCCCCTGTTTTAGAAAACAGGGAAGGCTTCGCTGCCTGGAAGCTTCTGCCGGAGTATCCCACTCTGCGCTCCTACATAAAGCTGCTTCTGGATTCTCCGGAATTTTTTGTGATGTTCTGGAATTCCGTGAAGATCACCGCGGGTGTTCTGGCGGGCCAGATTCTTGTGGGAGCTCCGGCTGCCTGGGGCTTCGCCAGATTTCGCTTTCCTGCCAGAGGAGCTTTATTTACCCTTTATATCGCGTTGATGATGATGCCCTTTCAGGTGATGATGCTGAGCAATTATCTCGTGCTTGACGGGCTGGGGCTTTTGGACAGCATCGAAGGGATTGTTTTTCCGGCGGTATTTTCCACCTTCCCCGTTTTTCTCATGTACCGCTTTTTTGCGGGACTGCCGGAAGCCCTGATAGAATCCGCCAGACTGGACGGAGCGGGAGAGCTTCAGATCTTTCTGCGCATGGGAATCCCCCTTGGGTCGCCGGGAATGATTTCCGCGGCAGTGCTTGGATTTCTGGAAAACTGGAATATGCTGGAGCAGCCCATGGCGTTTCTGAAAACAAAAGAAAAGTGGCCGTTATCCTTATATCTTCCAAATATCAGTATGGATCAGGCAGGCTTTGCCTTTGCCGCTTCCGTGCTGGTTCTGCTCCCCGCCGTGCTGGTATTTCTGGCCGGGCAGGATTATCTGGAGCAGGGGATTGTTTCTACGGCTGTTAAGGAGTAGAGAAATATGAAACGAGAGAAATTAATAAAATGGTTCGCCGCTTTCCTGGGCGTTATGCTCTTTTTTACATTTTTATCCCGGGCGGCGGATTCCGTCAGCGTGGCCAGAGTGCAGGTTTCCACGGTACAAAATCAGATGATCGTCCACCAGGTGACCGGCAGCGGCAAAATCGAGGGCACGGAGGAGGAAGCCGTGTTTACTCTGGAGGGACAGAAGGTGGCGCAGGTGCTGGTGCAGCCCGGTGAGACGGTGAAGGAGGGCCAGGTGCTGCTGACGATTCTGGATTCCTCCATACAGGAGGCTCTGGATCTTAAAGATGATGAGATCCGGGAAAAGGAGCTGGCGCTCAGCGATCTGGAAAGTCAGAAAAGTATTGAGAGCCAGAAAAAATCCTATGAAGCTTCCCGGGCCGGACAGAATCTGGATACTGCTCTGGGAAACGGCGATATTAATATCGCGAACGCTCAGAATGAGCTTAATATTTCCAGACAGAGACTGGAGGAGTACAGAGCGCAGAAAGCCGCGGCCCTGGAGGCGGAAAAGCAGAAGCAGGAGAAGGAGAAACAGGACGGATTTTCTTCCGGGCCGGATTTCAGCGACGGTTCCGGCGCGACGGACGATTCTCAGGGCGGCGCGTCGGATCCTTATCAGGACAGCTCCACGGAGCAGGCCCTGGAGGATGATGTAAGAGCCAAGCAGGAGGCTTTGAATCAGGTGATTATGAACAGAAATCAGGAGGTCACCGCCGCGGACCGGGCGGTTCAGGACGCCGCCATTCCTCAGGCCCAGGACAGCACAGATGAAAATCTGAAGAGACAGCTTGAGAATCTGCGGGAGGAGCGGAACGAGCTTCAGTCATTGAAGGACAATAACGGCGAGGTCAGAGCGCCCTCAGACGGAGTGGTAAAATCTCTTTCTGTCCAGACAGGAGGGCAGACCACCCAGGACGCCGCGGCGGTGCTCTATAAGCTTTCCGGAGGAATGAAGATGACAGGTACTGTGGGAAAGGATGATCTGGAATATGTGGAGACGGGCGCGGCGGTTTCTTTGAAGGGCAGCAGCGGAAAAACGGTGGAGAAGGCAACCATCCAGGCGGTGCAGGAGGACGCCGCCAGCCCGGACAGCTTTACGGTTACGGTGGCTCTGCCTGAGGGCGGCTTTTCCGTCGGAGAAAGCGTGGAATTTACTGTTGCCAGGGAGGATGGGCCTTATACAAGCTGCGTCCCGCTCACGGCTCTTTACGGGAATAAGGGGCAGCAGTACGTCTATGTTCTGGATTCGCGGTCCTCTGTTTTGGGAGAAATACAGGTGGCGAGAAGGGTGGATGTGGTAGTGGAAGAGCAGAATGAGACAAACGCGGCTCTTCAGCCGGGAATGCTTTCCGCCTCCCAGAAGGTGATCACCGACGCGGACAGAGAAATTGAGGACGGCAGCCGTGTGCGGCTGCAGGAATCGTGACGGGGCTGATTCAGACGTTTCGCAGCCGGGCCAAACGTCTGATCCTGGGGCTGCTCATCCTGATCCTGTATGGGGAAGGGCTTCTGGCCTTTGTCAGTATGCAGAGAGAGCCTTCCGTATCTGTGTTTCTTGCGGGAGCATATCCGGATCAGGAGCAGGTAGAAGCTATTTTGGATACGGAGGAAAAGAAAGAGAAAAAAACAGCGGTCTGTTTTTACTGGGACGGCGGGATCGCGGAATTAACGGATATCATGTATGGAAGAACCGCCCGGGCTCTTTTGGGAGGTCTGTATGGAGACGCGGGGCTCTATGATCCCAGGCTGAACGGTTTTGCCTGGAACGATAAAAAGGGCTGCGTGATCGATGAGAAAACCTCCGCCGGACTTTTTGGAACAAGACAGGGAGAGGGCCGCAGCCTCAGTATCCAGGGGCGGGAATATGTGGTCCGCAAAGTGCTTCCCTGGAAGCAGCAGATGATTCTGATCCGTCCGGATCAGGAGGAGAATGTGTGTACCAGGCTGTTTTTGGAGGCCGTGGGAGGAAGCAGAGAAGCGGCGGCGCGCCAGTTTCTGTTAAGCTCCGGCCTGACGGGAACTATGGCCGGGGGAGATTTTTTAAGGACAGCGGCTGCGGGAGGCCTGGCGCTTTTTCCGGGAGCGCTTTTGGCCCTGCTTCTGGGAAGCGCCCTCAGGGAGCGAAAAGGATATACGGAAAAGGAGGCTGGGTTCTGGATCTGGACAGCCGCGGCGGCGCTGCTTCTGGGCGCGCTGTCCGTCTTTTTGTGGAATAAAATTGAGATCCCCCGGGACTGGATCCCGGGGCAGTGGTCGGATTTTACTTTCTGGCAGGAGAAGATCCAGACAGGCATGGAAAACCTTCGCCTTTATCTGATGCTCCCGAAAACGGTGCCGCAGACAGAAAATATCCTGCGGTGTTTTCAGTCTCTGATATTTTCTCTTTCTGCGTTTTTTCTTTCATTTTTCTGGAAGAGAGTTTGATTTTTCCAATTGTGATGCTGCGGAAAATGTGCTACACTATACTCAGCATGTATTTTTCAAAGAAAAGATAAGGAGAATGCAGTATGAGAAAAATTGCCATTGTTACGGACAGCAACAGCGGTATTACACAGGATCAGGGCCGGGAACTGGGCGTTCACGTTGTTCCGATGCCCTTTTATATTAATGATGTGATGTATCTGGAAGGGATCACCCTTACCCAGGAGGAATTTTATGAGCGGCTGAAAAAGGACGAGACGATCTCTACCTCCCAGCCAAGTCCGGCGGAGGTCTGCGGTCTCTGGGACAATCTTCTGAAGGAATATGACGAGGTGGTGCATATTCCCATGTCCAGCGGACTGAGCGCTTCCTGTGAAACCGCTATGGGGCTGGCCCGGAACTATGACGGAAAAGTACAAGTGGTAAATAATCAGAGGATTTCGGTGACCCAGAAGCAGTCTGTGCTGGACGCTATTCATCTGGCGGAGGCGGGCAGGACCGCGGCGGAGATCAAGTCTGTTCTGGAAGCTGAAAAGCTGGAGTCCAGTATCTACATCACGCTGGAAACCCTGAAATACCTTAAAAAAGGCGGGAGGATCACCCCGGCCGCCGCTGCCATCGGCACAGTGCTGAACTTAAAGCCTGTTCTTCAGATACAGGGAGACAAGCTGGACGCTTATTCCAAGGTCAGAGGCAAGAAGCAGGCCAAGCGCGTCATGCTGAAGGCAATGCGGGAGGATCTTGAAAAGAGATTTCCGGAATATGTAAAAGACGGCCTGATGGTGCTGGACGTGGTCTACGGAGGAAACCGGGAAGAGGCCGAGGAGTTCCGGGAAGAGGTAAGGGAAGCTTTTCCCGGCTTTGAGATCGGCATAGATATGCTGTCTTTAAGCGTCGCCTGTCATATCGGCCATGGCGCCCTCGCGATTACCTGCGCGAAAAAAGTGGCAGTCTGAGAGTCAAAAAGAATCTATACGAGGAGTCAGTAAAAGGATGAAAAAACTAATGGAAATTATGGCAGAGGAATTGTCCTCTGCCTTTGAAAAGGCCGGATATAACCCGGAATATGGAAAGGTAACCGTGTCCAACCGTCCGGACCTCTGCGAGTTTCAGTGCAACGGCGCTATGGCCGGAGCGAAGGCGTACAAAAAAGCCCCTTTCATGATCGCGGATGATGTGGTGGCTTATCTGAAGGACAGCTCTGTTTTTTCGAAGGCAGAGGTGGTGAAGCCCGGCTTTATCAACCTGAATGTAAAAGGCGATTTTCTCGGAGAATATATGAGGAAAATGGCGGAGGATGAAACATTTTCCGTAAACCGGACGGAAGAGCCGAAAACCATTATGATCGACTACGGCGGCCCTAATGTGGCGAAGCCTCTTCATGTGGGCCATCTCCGTTCCGCCATCATAGGCGAGAGCATCAAGCGTATCGGAAGATATGTGGGGCACAGGGTGATCGGCGACGTACATCTGGGAGACTGGGGACTTCAGATGGGGCTGATCATTACGGAGCTGAAGCACCGGAAACCGGAGCTGGTATATTTTGACGACAGCTATCAGGGAGAATACCCCGCCGAGGCGCCCTTCACTATCGGAGAACTGGAAGAGATCTATCCCTGCGCCAGCGCCAGATCCAAGGAGGATGAGGCATACCGGGACGAGGCTCTGGAGGCCACTCACCTTCTCCAGCAGGGCAAGCCGGGCTACATGGCTCTCTGGAACCATATCATGCAGGTTTCCGTCACCGATCTGAAGAGAAATTATGACAATCTGAAGGTCTCCTTTGATCTCTGGAAAAAGGAATCCGACGCGCAGCCCTATATTCCGGATATGGTGCGGAATATGAAGGATCAGGGCTATGCTTACGAGGATCAGGGAGCTCTTGTGGTGGATGTTAAGGAAGAGGGGGATACTAAGGAAATTCCTCCCTGTATGCTTCTGAAATCCGACGGCGCATCCTTATATACCACCACGGATCTGGCTACCATCGTGGAGCGTATGAAGCTTTATCACCCCGACGAAATCCTTTATGTGGTGGACAAGCGCCAGGAGCTTCATTTTATCCAGGTATTCCGCTGCGCCAGAAAGACCGGCCTGGTGGAAAAGGACACGAAGCTGTCCTTCCTGGGCTTCGGAACTATGAACGGCAAAGACGGGAAGCCCTTTAAGACGAGAGAGGGCGGCGTGATGCGCCTGGAGAACCTGATCGCGGACATAGATGAGGAAATGTACCGGAAGATCGTGGAGAACAGAAGTGTCAGGGATAAGGACGCACGGGAGACGGCTGAGATCGTCGGCCTTTCCGCTATCAAATACGGAGATCTGTCCAACCAGGCCACAAAGGACTATATTTTCGACGTTGACCGATTTACTTCCTTTGAGGGAAACACAGGCCCCTATATCCTTTATACCATCGTCAGGATCAAATCCATCCTCAGCCGTTATGCCAGGGAGGGCGGTACCATGGAAGACGGAGCGATCCTTGCCCCGGCAAACGACAGCCAGAAGAATCTTATGCTGGAGCTGACAAAATTCGGAAGCACAGTGGAGACGGCTTTTGAGGAGAAGGCGCCCCATAAGATCTGCGCTTATATTTACGAGGTATCCAATGCCTTCAACAGTTTTTACCATGAAACGAAGATTTTAAGCGAGGAGGATCCGGCCCGGAAGAAATCCTTCCTGAAGCTTCTTGAGCTGACCAGGGATATTCTGGAAACTGCCATTGATCTTCTCGGTTTCTCCGCGCCGGAGAGAATGTAAGACGGCAGAACTGGCGGAGCTGTCCGGAGTTTTCAGCGGTATTGCTTTCTCATGATGGGAAGGAGGTTGGGAACCAGTTGAAAACATGGAAAAAAATAATATGTATGATTCTCTGCGCGGTCATGCTGCCGGTGATATCCGGGCTGGGTACAGAGGCCGTGTTCGGAGAGGTCAAGGCGGCGGATTATCTGCTGCCTGATGCAGCCACCCGGTATTACACGGAAAGCGATATCAGCGGTATGTCGGTGAAGATTCTCTGTTATGCCAAGAATGAGATCTACGCCAGACATGGCAGAAAATTTCAGTCTAAGGAGCTTCAGGGATATTTTTCCTCACAGCCGTGGTATTACGGGAACGTAGAGCCGGGGGATTTTTCGGAGGACGCGTTCAACGCATACGAAAAGGCCAACGCCAAGCTTTTGACGGACAGGGAATTTGAGCTTCAGAGCGGCGGCTATGTTCTGGATCAGCCGGGTTACAGCTATTCAGATGTGGAGGACTATATCTACGGCGGCGGGGGATTTTCCATCAGCTCAGGGCTTTCCGTCCATTACAGCGAGGGTCTGGGATATCTGGAAACCGATTATTTTACGATATGCCTTCCGGGTAATATCTCCTGGGATTATGAGATCGTGGATCAGGATACCATTTCATTTATCTACACGCCCGCCAGGGATTCCGGCGTGGGCGGCAGGTTCCTCACGATCACGGCCTACGAATGGAGCGACAATGGATATGAATCTCTGCCTCGATGGAGCATAGCGGGACTTGACGAGGAGAGAAAATATGTTGCGTCGCTTCCGACGGATCTGCAGTATGATGCCAGCGATTCCCTGCAGACGGAGGAATTCCAGCGTCTGATCGACGCTGCGGAGAGATGCGACCGGAATAATGAGAACTCGATATTTTCAGTGAAGAACCCATAAAACAGAAAGTGAGAAGCTGCCGGAAGAACCGGAGAAAAGCCAGTTTTCAAGTACAGAAGCCGGAAATCCGTATCGGAAAAGGATCCTGATATGGATTTCCGGTTTTTGGTATATTATAGAACACCGTTGAGGGAGAGGACGCTTTCTGCGTGGACATCAACACCAACTTCCGAAACGGCTATAAGACCAGAGAGGACGCAAGTACACGCATGAGTGTCGATCAGATTTCAGATGTTGCTCTCTCAAATCCCGCCAGCAGGACATTACCTATATCGGCTATTACTGATGAAAGGAAGTGATTGGCTTATAAAGAAACCGAACACAGGAAATCCAAAGAACCACGCTCCGTAGGAACAACTAAAAAAATAATTAGCGAAGTATATTTTCATTGTAAGAAATACTGAATAGAAGTATAATATCCATGTTCAATTGGAATTTGGGTAATCAAAGTGAGGGCTTAAAATGCGTATTTTGGAATATGGCAATATAAATAATCCAACGATAATGCTTGTTCATGGTTTTGAAAGTCCATATCAAATATGTCTAAAGGGACAACCTTTCATACAAAAATAGGGCATTAAAAAGGTGGCGCAATTTTGCGTTAAGTCTTGGAAATGCCTTGTTTTATGGGATTTCTTTGACATTCTTTTGATTCTGCCAGAGGCTATGGTAAGCTGTAAATTCGAGATTCTTATCGCAGAGTATTTCTGTAGAGTAATTTTATTCGGAAAACGAACACCCCTATTTTCTTAAATCTATAAAAATATGATAAACGCTAAAAAGTATAAAGATGAAAATAGCCGTATGCTTGATAGAGAACAATTTAGCGCCAACCGTTTTGTCTTCGGTTGGCGCTTATTTTAGGCTTGCTCGAAAGGCTCGTTGCAGTCGGCGCATATTACATTTACCTTTCGGGTTGCCCGGATGATAGTGCCGCAACAGGGGCAAACATACTTGATGCTACGATTCTGGGATTTTTTACCGCCGCCTTTGGTGGTGCCTTCTATTGGCAGACGGTTGGCGTTGATTTTGCCCTCACCCAAGTTTTCCCTGATCCATGCCTCTGCCTCGGTGGTTAATGTAGTGATCGTCCAGCCATATTTATTATGTTTTTCGATATGCAGGCCATGAGCCTCGGCGGTAGCCTTGAATTTTCTGTTGTGGTAGTAGCCGTTGTTGCTTACGTCCTGTATCTCATGTACCAGATCATAGAGGTGCGCCATTTCATGTAAAAGTGTGGCGGCTAGCTCGAAGATAGGTCGGTCGAGATACTCGGCGCAAAGATTGATTTCCCGGTATTTCTCGCCGCTGGCGTTCCAGATTTCATTGATGCTGCACCAGCCATAGGCTCCGCGTCCGCCGTCCGGGGATACGGTGATGGCCGGGCGAGTCAGCTCATTCTCGTAAAAATGCTCGTTAAACAGGTCAAACATTTCCTCGGTTTTCTTTACGATTTCGGATATTTTTAGCATAATTGCGTCCTCCTTAAAGATATGTTTTATTTCTGTGAGTGACAGCTTACATATGACCGGCTAAAAAGCAAGCTCAAAAATCTTAAAACATATCTTTTCTTTTAATAGGGGGAACGTAATGGCCCCGCCGGAGCGGGGCCGAAATGCTATGCTGCGTGGAATCCTTGTTCTGTAAGTGCGTCTACTAATTCCTGATTTGATTTTCCGGTAAGGGTGCCGTCTCTGCCGATGGTATAGTCGCCTACTTGAAAGGCGTATGTAGGAGCTCGCATATATTTGGGTTTTTCTCCGATGAAATTCCCTACTGCCGTGGCCAGTTCTTTTCGCCGGGGGCCGTTTACATTGTAGTGGATTTCTATATCTTCCGGTTCTTCTGTGGAGGTTTCCTTGGGATCTTCCGGGCTGACGGTTTCTTCTGCGTCTTCGGATACTTCATTTGTAGGTTCTGGCTCAGCGGTTTTGGAAGCTGTCGCTGTAATGAAGTCGCCTATATTAAATGGCCGGATTTCTGCCAGTGCCGTAGTTTCTTCCGACCTTTCTTCGAGATGTTCTTCTGCGGGGGATTCCGGTGTCGGATCAGCTTGGGTGGAAGTGGCTTTCGCTGCTTTGGCGGCTGCCTTTTCTGCTCGTGTTATTTTGGCTCTTGGAGCGGGAAATTCGTCCGGTAATGCGCCTTTTTCATAATGGATTTGGAAAGTGATTTTTCCGTCCATGGGAATGTAGAAGTGGAAGTCCTTCATATCAATTTCTTTGATTGTGTCCGGAAGTTCGATATTCTTATATCTCTTTACTTCCTTGCCCTCTACCATGAGGCATACGGGAACCGCGTCTCTAAGTTTCGCTGTGATTTTACCTGTCTTCATAATGTTGTCCACCTTTCCTATTTGTTTGTGTTTTGATTGGCTGGTGCCTTGTGAGTGACAGCTTACACATTTTCGGTGGAAAGACAAGGCTTTTCTATCCCAAAAGTATATTTTTTAGAGAACAGATTTTACGTCATAAAAGTATCAAAAAGGATTATTAGGATACCGTTTGAAAAAAGCCAATCAGTGAGCGCTAATGAGAAGAACCAATGATAAGAAATATCAAAATTTCTCAAAATCATACTTCCGGTGGAAAATAAACTATGATATAATAAAAAATAGTAACTAAAAATAAGTTTAATGAAAGCAAAGCAAGGTTGACGTCTATGAAACGGTTTGGGTATAATCTGACAGACAGACAGACAGACAGAC
>DXEG01000020.1 GCA_019115125.1 Candidatus Blautia faecipullorum | reverse complement strand
TTTGTCTTTTCTATGCCGCTTTTGTCCATTGGATAATAATCATAAACATGATTATCCTCTAATTTAAGGATAAAATCAGCACAGGAAAATAGTAATTCAGGATCATGGGTAATCACAAAAATACATTCCGCTTTATCTTTTATATGAAGCAAGGTGTCGCTAAAAGCAATCATAGACTGCTTATCAAGTCCGCTGGTTGGCTCGTCAAAATACAAAAATTGTTTCCGCGAATAGATTGCCGACGCAATAGCCAACCGTTGTTTTTGCCCACCTGATAAAATAGCCGGATGTTTGCTTTTTAGTTCCTCTAAATGAAATTCTTTCAATAATTCATTTACCCGATTCTCGTCTATCTCTTTCATTCCAAGAGATACTTCTTCTGATACAGTAGAACCAAAAAGCTGTCTGTTCACATCCTGCATCACCAGAAAACCTTTTTGTGTCAATAACTTTCTTTTTACTTTATGGTTATCTACTATCACATCACCTTGATATTTTAGTAAACCAATCAGAGACGATATAAATGTGGTTTTTCCGACACCATTATTGCCAATAACCCCTACAATGCTATGTCCCTCAATTTCCAAACGAGGAATATGAAATATGCTGACCTTCCCACGTTTAAAATGAAAATCATCAAGCGACAGCACTTTTTTGCCGGAGCTTGTTTTCACTCTTTCCCTGAATGGTATTTCATCCCAAGACAACATCCGTAATCCCATTTCAGTACGTTTCCTCTCAGAAATGTTCTTTATTGTCTCAAAGTCATATTCCTGTATCACTTTTCCTTTTTCCATGTAAATATAGCGGTCGGCAATATGGTTTAAATAATGCAGCCTATGCTCCGATATAATGATTGTTATGCCATTTTCTTTTAGCTTTTTTAATACAGCACGCAATTTCCCAATGGATTTCAAATCTAAATTAGACGATGGTTCGTCTAAGACCATAATAGATGGAGCCGTTGCATAAATAGACCCGCAGGCAACCATTTGCTTCTCTCCACCCGATAATGAGAAAATATCGCGGTTCACTAATCTTTGAATACCAAATGCTTCTACACTATCGTGCATCCTTTCAAAAATTTCAGTTTTATTCCAACCACGATTTTCACAGCCAAATGCTAACTCTGCTGTAGTATTTATGTTAAAAAACTGAGATTTCGGATTTTGGAACACACTTCCAACATTCTTGGCAATCTCACTGATTTCCATATCTTTTATATCAACACCGTTTATAGCAACTTTTCCAAATAGCTCTGCCTGATAAAAATGCGGAATTAAGCCATTTACTAAACGTGTGGCTGTGGTTTTTCCACAGCCACTTTTTCCACATAATACAATTAGTTCCCCTGGCTTTACTATTAACGAAAAATCATCAAGTGCCTTTATACCTTTTTCATATTCCACAGTTACATGCTCTATGCAGATCAATTACAGCCAGCCTCCTTTCGCCAAAGCCAAGACAAGGAAAAGTAATGCAATAAAAGAAAAATCCTGTAACCTAAATTTCACGGTATATATTGAGGTTCTATGTACATCCGTATCCAGCCCCCTGCACATAGACGCTGCCGCCAGTTCATCCATTACATGTGCAGAAGAAATTAAGAGCGGAACCAATACATGCTCTATCATAAGAACTGGATGGCATATAATGGATTTAAAATTTATACAAAGTCCCCTGTAGGACATAGCTTGCTTAATCGCATTGATTTCTTCCTTTACAGTTGGTATGAACCTCATCATCACGGAAAAAGTAACACTGAAAGCAGTTGGTAACTTCATTTTATTAAAAGAAGCAATAAACTCTCCTGTCGAGGTTGAATTTATTAATATATGAGCAGCAAACACTATCGGAAAAAACATACGAATAATTCTCGCTATCAGAACAATCACACTGACAATAATATTGGTATTTGTTTTAAAGAAATAGTCCATCAATATCAAGGCCGCATAAAAAAGCGTGTATTTGCAAGACAATTTGTATAGCTTTCCGTTAATTCCCAGGAAAAGAATCAATATGCAAAAAACAATCTCTACCTTGTAGGTTTTCACTCCCAGAATTAAAATGTTGGCTACTAAAAATGCTACTATTTTGGTGAGTGGGTTAATATCCAAAAAAGCATCACTTTTGGTTTGAAAATCATACATTATACAATTCCTGCTCTCTCAAAATGTTTTTTAAGCAGCTTTTTCCCGATAAAAGCCCCTACAAGACCTGCTACAAAATCTGCTATGAGCAGAAGAATTACATTTCTGACCGACAGGATATTTCCTAATACTTCTGAATAATATGTACCGTAATATTGCATTGCTGTTTCCAGATACTGCTCGCGCGTAAACAGCACTCCAATATACACACTAATTGATGCGCATGAAAAAACACCAAAACTTAAAATGTTCCTGGTAATAGACTTGTATTTTCCGCTTCCAGCAATTAATTCTGCAATCAGCCCTAAAGCAATTACAATAAAAAAGGCATATACAAAGTTTGTAGACAACAAAAATCCATTAAAAATCGAAAGGATAAAAATTGCCCCTCTTTTCGGAACTTTTGCGATGTAAAGCATATATACAGTGCCTAATACAACCGCAGCAATTGGGCCAGTCACGAAGAAAGTAATCGGATTAAATCCTAATAGCATTGCAAGAGCAAAATAGACCACCAGATATATTGCACCAAATCCTCCTGCCTGAATCAATTCCTTTACTGACAATTTGTTTTTTTCTTTTCCACTCATTATGAGTCCTCCTTGAATTTCTCTTGAAAATATGATAAAATTGGCTTTAAGGTTAGTTGCTTCTAACCACGATTTTTAGTATATCGTCCAGATATGAATATTTCAATAACCTACATGAGCATTTGGACGATTGCGAAAATAAAATGGACATTCTACTAAAAGAGGGATTTTGTGAATTTACTTGTAGAACATCTTTTTTCAGGCTTTTTTGCACAAGTAGGCTTAACGCCTGTTGCTTCTGACAAAAATAAGAACGGGTGCGGGTTTATGATGGTGCCAACCCCTTCAATAGGCAAAGGATATTTATGGACATATCCTGTAAATCCTTTTTGTTCTATTACCATATATCACCTGACATTTCACGAAGCTATTCATTATCGTTATCACCACCCAGCAATGTTGACAATTTCTTTAAGTTCACCAACTGTTGCAAAAGTTGTTAACGACACCGACTGCCAAATGGCGGAACAATTACTGGGATATTTCTTACCTGACGGTGAACATGAATGTACTTTATCCCCCAATTGTTCCATTGATAGTGTTGGGATTTCATTTTTACCAGAATTTTATGAAAAACGGTTATCTGAATTTTACGACCGGGATTTTTCAGATCTCCCACAGATTGTGGAACGCATGAACGGGAACATTAACATACCCATTGTATCGTCAATACTAAAGGAGATTGCTTCATATACACCGATTACGGGAACATCCGAGCTTTATTATGAAGCCAAAATATTAGAGTTGATTGCCGGGCTAATCGAATGGCATATACGAGATTCACATTCTACATCCATAAAAAGTATTGGAGATTCCGATATGGAAGCCATACATAGATTGGGGCACTTTCTTCAACAACATTATTGTGATGCGCTTGATGTTCACAGTCTTGCAAGAATGTGCCTTATGAGTAAATCAAAACTTTCCGATTTATTTCGCTCTATATACGGAACAACAATCGTTGAGTTTATTAAAGATTTAAGAATAGAACGGGCAAAAGACCTTTTAGCCAATAGTTCCTGCACGATAAAAGAAATATCAAGTATTGTTGGTTATGTGCAACAGAGTAGTTTTACATATGTTTTTAAGCAAAAAACGGGAATTTCACCACGAGAATATAGAAAACTATCATCTTAAAAATAGTACATTTTATTTTCCCATTGGGCCAGCCGTTAAATATCGGCTGGCAATTTTTTTACTACTTATGTCCTAAAAGGGAATGCTGAGATAACTGCTATATTCTATAAATTCGGATACCGCCACAACAAGTCCTCCCGTCCCTCTTCCTGCAATTTCTCAACCGCATATCGCAGCCATTCGTCCGGTGTCGGAATTTCACCACTGCATGGTATTTTTCTCCACTGTTCTCTTTTTTCCGGGTCTGAATCATTCCACCCTTTCTCAATTCGTGCGGATATAATAGTTCGCATTTCCTCTACCGCAATGCCCCGTTCACGTGCCAACCGTTCAAATATATGCTCTGCCATAATTTAGCCTCCTGACATTCTGAATATCATTCCCTGATAGCTACCAATCTATTACTGCATAAGCCCCTTTTAGGTAGTTTGATAGCTACTGATTGTGACTATTATACCACCCTTCTGGGACTTAGAATAGATACAGATAGGTAGGTGATGTCATGGATGCACAGAAGCGAATCAAACAGCTCATGAAGGAGCGAGATTGGACAGATTACCGACTGGCAAAAGAATCTGGGCTTTCCCACTCCACAGTCACAAATATGTTCAACCGGAATAACGCTCCGACGCTGCCGACCTTAGAAGCGGTCTGCAAAGCATTTGGTATTACTTTAGCACAGTTCTTTACGGAAGGGACTTCTCCAGAAATGACAGAAGAACAGCGCATCTTATTCGCAAAGTGGAGCGCACTGAAAGAGGAACAGAAACAGGCGTTGCTTGCACTGATCGACACCATGAGAAGTTAAGAAGCATATTATTTCCAAGCGAACGGAAATAATGTGCTTCTTATTTGGTCTGATGCAATTTTTCTATCATTAAAAATGCACCCATTCACGCAATTTGGGCGCATTGTATCAATTTGTGGTACGCAAGCCAGATCGGGAACGCTATAAATAAAGTATCGTACTGCTCCATATTCTCTACCCTGTTCGCTATGGCCGGACGATAAGATTTATCGTTCATCTCAACACTGCTGCGGCTTTTTTTATCCATCCAGTTCAGATCCGCGCTTGTATACGGAATCTCCGGCTGAATCTCATGCAAATCAGCGCCTGTGGCCGCCGCGAGACGTTTCGCCAGTTTCGCTGTAACACCGCTGGCGCTGAAATATGCTACTAAAATTTTACTCATCTGCACTCCGCCTTTCTTTTCCTTCTGCTCTGAAGTTTATGACTGATATTTTGTATCGTATCTGTTTGCAACAGTTCTAAGATTATCAAAAATAAATGTAAACATTTATTTATGATAACTTACGAACTGTCACTTATAGTGTAACTTTATTTTGACACTGTGTCAATAAGTTATAACGACAAATCCTTCTTTTTAAATACCAGTATTCCCACAGCCAGGAAAAGGACGGCTCCCGTAGCCAATACGCCCAGACATATAATGCTGTCCGCCCGATACTCAACTACTCGTTCGGGATTAAATAAAGTCAGCGGAGTAAGGTATTTCAAAAAAGCAGCGCCGTCGCCGGCCTGTGCCAGCATCTGCAGCAAAAAGAAAACCAATCCCAATCCGGCTCCCAGCCCCACGGAAAATTTCAACTCATTAAAAATACACGAAAACATGAAACATAGGGAGGCCAGAAACAACTCAAGTATAAGCAGACCGAAATTCAAGAACAAAAACCTCTCTATTTCCAAACTCTCTCCATGCATGATCCTGCTGCATACGGCTATCAGTCCTGCGGCATACAAGACTAAAAGAAATAGACCCGTCAGTAAAACAACAAATTGCGTGCGTATAATCTGCGTTCGTGTATAATGAGTATTTAATAAATAAGCCATTGATCCCTTGTCAATATATTTCGCCACCAGCTTATAGCACATAAGGATTGTATAAATAAAAGGAATCAGCACCAGAATAAATCCATAGAGATAATTAATCAGAAAATCGATTAAGGTCGTTCCGGGATTCTCCATTCCGAAAGCTGAAAAAATCTGCGGCATACTCTTAACAAGCATATTGATCCCCGCCTCCAGCTCAGGATCATACATCCCGGTAATAACTCCTCCATAAAGTGTAATAACCGCAAAAAACAGCAGGACAATTTTGTAATTCGATCTCAATTCAATCTTTAACAAGGGCAAGCTCATGATCTGCCACCTCCATAATATTTCAGAAACACTTCCTCAAGGGACTGGCTCCTTATATTTATATCCTTTATGCGGTATCTGCTCAACTGAGAGATCAGTACATTGACATCTCCTTTACTCAACAGACAAACCGCATTTTCCTGCCTGCTGCAATTATCCAGGTGCAGCTTCTGAAAGGAAACTGCGTCCTCCGTATTGTCAAATATAATCTCACAGTGTTTACACATATTATCCCGGATCATATTTATAGCTTCATCCGCCACAATCCGCCCTTCCCTTATCATGACGACCCGATCACAGGTATTTTCAATCTCCTCAAAGATATGAGACGACATCAGAATTGTTTTCCCACTGTCTTTTTCCCTTTTTATGAGGTCGACAAACTTATTCTGCATCAACGGATCCAGTCCTGTAGTTGGTTCGTCCAGGATCAAAACGGGAGCGTTCTGCATAAACGCAACGATCAGGCCTATTTTCTGCTTCATGCCTTTGGACATTTTTTTGATTTTCACCCGGGTATCTATATCAAAATAAGCGGTCAGCTCTCTGGCATATCCCAGATCTTTTATGTCCTTCATTCCCGCCATAAACTGAATAAATTCATCTCCTGTCATATTATCCATAAATGCGGTTTCCCCCGGCAGATAACCAATTTTGTCCTGCACAGAGGAAGCGTTTTTAAAACAATCCAT
Source organism: Candidatus Blautia faecipullorum (assembly GCA_019115125.1). GTDB lineage: Bacteria > Bacillota > Clostridia > Lachnospirales > Lachnospiraceae > Blautia_A > Blautia_A faecipullorum. The sequence continues at coordinate 64,116 of DXEG01000020.1, read as the reverse complement.
GCCCAGAACCCTGGCGGTCCCGTGATCAGGTTTCAAAAAGCCCATCAAATGGCGGATCGTAGTGGTTTTACCCGCCCCATTCGGCCCCAAAAAGCCTACCGCCTCACCCTGCCGCAGGGAAAAAGACAAATCAAAAATTCCTTTATTATTTCCATAATCCTTTGTTAATCCGGCAATATGTATTACATCCACAAACACTCCTCCTTATACAGCAAACACTTTTCAGCAGCATACCACTTAATCCATAACCCTCTGAACATTTCGCTTCATTCTAATTCTAATATATTTATTAATTTTTACAAGACCCGCGAATCACAATTATTATTTTGAAAATTTCAGAAAATGCGTTATAATATATGAGAAAAATCATCATCAGGAGGTCTTTGCCATGAAAGTATTAATGTTAAACGGAAGTCCGCGCAAAAACGGGAATACCTCAACCGCACTGAAAGAGATGGAAAAAATCTTTCTACAGGAAGGAATTGAAACAGAAATCATACATGTAGGAAACAAGGGGATCCGGAGCTGCATTGCCTGCAGCGCCTGCGCTGAAAAGGGCAAATGTGTTTTCGACGATATCGTAAACGAGATCGCGCCGAAATTTGAGACATGCGACGGCCTGGTCATTGGAAGCCCCGTCTATTACGCGTCCGCAAACGCCACTCTGATAGCGCTTCTCACCAGATTGTTTTACAGCACCTCTTTTGACAAGACAATGAAGGTAGGCGCCAGCGTGGTCTGCGCCAGAAGAGGCGGTCTGTCCGCCACCTTTGACGAACTGAACAAATTCTTCACCATCAGCGGTATGCCGGTGGCTTCCAGCCGCTACTGGAACAGTATTCACGGACGGCTGGAGGGCGAGGCCGCTCAGGACGCGGAAGGACTTCTGACCATGCGGGTTCTGGCCCGGAATATGTCCTTCCTTATGAAGAGCATCGCTCTTGGAAAAGAGAAATACGGCCTGCCCGAAAAAGAACCTGTCACCATGACGAACTTCATTCGATAATCTATCGAACGGAATGTCCGCCGGGTATCCTTAGATATTGAAAAAAATTGCCATAGTTTTCTGTCGCCGGCAATCTCCTATAACAGGAGATATGCCGCGGCAGTATCCTATGGCAGTCTTTTTATCATTCAGTTTCTACTCAACCGTCACACTCTTGGCAAGATTTCTCGGCTTATCCACATCCAGGCCTCTGGCTACGCTGACATAGTATCCCATAAGCTGAAGAGGAATGACCGCCAGGGAGGTGGCAAAATATGGATCTGTCTTCGGAATATAGACGGTAAAATCAGCAGTATCCTCAATGTTGTAGTTGCCGAAGGTGGTCAGACCCATAAGATAGGCGCCCCGGCTTTTACATTCCACCATATTGCTCACTGTCTTTTCATACAATTCCGGCTGCGTCAGCACTCCGATCACCAAAGTGCCCTCTTCCAGCAGCGAAATCGTGCCATGCTTCAGTTCTCCCGCCGCGTAGGCCTCTGAATGGATATAGCTGATCTCTTTCATTTTCAGGCTTCCCTCCATGCAGATGGCATAATCGATCCCTCTTCCTACAAAAAAGACGTCTCTTGCGTTGGCCTGTTTCGCGGCAAACCACTGAAGTCTTTCTTTATCCTCAATGATTCTTTCTATTTTTTCGGGGATTTTCTGTATCTCTTCTATGTAGCTTGCGTACTGCTCTTCACTGATCGCTTCCCTTACTCTGGCAAACTGGATCGCCAGCACATAGGCGGCGATAAGCTGCGTGCTGTATGCCTTGGTAGTAGCCACAGAGATTTCCGGACCGGCGAGAGTGTAAAATACATTGTCCGCCTCCCGGGCAATGGAGGATCCCACCACGTTTACGATACTCAGCGTACGGACTCCTCTGGATTTCGCCTCACGGAGAGCGGCCAGACTGTCGGCAGTTTCTCCCGACTGACTGATGATCACCACAAGTCCGTTTTCATCCAGAAGCGGCTTCCTGTAACGAAATTCAGAGGCCAGCTCTACCCGGACCGGAATTTTTGCCATATCCTCGATCACATACTGAGCGGCCATCCCCACATGATAAGCGGATCCGCAGGCCACAATATAAATCTGGCTGATATTACGGATATCCTCTTCTGTGATTCCTACCTCTGAGAGATCGATCCTGCCGTCCTTCAGCACAGAATTCAGGGTATCTGCCACAGCCTTTGGCTGCTCGTGGATCTCCTTCATCATGAAATGCTCGAACCCGGCCTTCTCCGCGGCTTCCGCGTCCCAGTCGATGACTTTCATTTCCTTCTGGATTTCATCCCCGTCCAGATTGTAGAAGATGATCTCTCCTTTTCTGACGCAGGCCATCTCCATGTTGCCGATATAGTATACATTCCGGGTGTATTTCAGAATCGCCGGAACATCTGAGGCAATGTAAGATTCCCCGTTTTCCACGCCAAGGATCATGGGGCTGTCTTTTCTTGCCACAAAGATTTCTTCCGGATAATCCTTAAACATCAGCGCCATCGCGTAGGAACCGCGGATACGCACCATAGCATGATTGATGGCGTCTACAGGAGTCCCCTCATACTTCTTATAATAGTAATCCACCAGCTTTACGGCAATCTCTGTATCTGTAGACGAATAAAATCTGTAGCCTTTGCGCAGCAGCTTCTCCTTCAGCTCCTGGTAATTCTCAATAATACCATTGTGGACAGCCGCCACATTCCCGTCGTCACTGACATGAGGATGGGCGTTTGTCTCGGAAGGCTCCCCGTGAGTAGCCCACCGGGTATGGCCGATCCCGCAGGTTCCGGGTACAGACTCTCCGTTATTGGTTTTCTCCTTCAGTACCTTCAGACGTCCCTTGGCTTTGATCACCTCTACTTCCGCGTTTTTGTCCCTTACGGCAAGTCCGGCAGAATCATATCCCCGGTATTCCAGCTTCGAAAGGCCGTCCAGCAGAATCGGCGCCGCCTGATGATTTCCAGTAAATCCCACTATTCCACACATATTTACTCTCCTCTTTAACCTATGCTGTCATTGTCTCCAGTTACTCATTACACTATATATATCATAAATATTCTCTATCATATCACAGGAGCCTCTGAGATTCAATCTCGCAGATGCTACTGCAGAATCGGATTCGTCACCGCATCCGCGGAATCGCCCAGCCGGTACAGGCTGTAGCGGCCTACGTTCCCCACTTCCTGATATCCATAGACTTCCAGTTCTTTTTTCTGTTCCTCATTCGGAATCTTTACCACCAGATAATTACAGAAAGTGCTTCTTCCCACAGCTCCGATATTCTGATAATTCAGCACCGGCGCGTTGATCTCCAGATAAAGGCGCCTGGTTCCGGCTCCGTATCCGCCCCGGCCTTCCCGGTTAAACAGCATTCGTATCGACGGGTCGTAAACCCGGACATAGGGACCGATATAATTGTCCGCGGCAAGTATGAAAACGCTGTCCCCCGCATCACTTTTTACCATCTCACAGATACCGGCCGCCTCGTCGGGAACCTGCTGATAATTGTGTACGAGCCGGTAATTACCCGCCTGATAAATCCCCTTTCCGGTCAAAACGATCAAAACGGCGCAGACCGCCAGGGCCAGAAGCTTTGCGGCGCTTCTTCTCTCCCTGATGAACTCCGTCATGGCAAGGGCGATCACAGGGACCGTTGGAACCAGCCACAGGACACGCCAGTAAACATTTTTTCCGATGCAGGCCTGGATGATTTTTGCCGTCACAGGACAAAAAAATACCAGCAGCGATACGGCCAGATACAGAAGAACATTTCTGGTGCTTTCCCTTTTTCTGCGGAAAACCAGAAGATAAAGCACCGCCGCCAGCAAGAGCCAGGGGACGAAGCTCTCTCCCCAGTAATTATTCCAGAGTCCGACTATTTCTTTCATTAGCTCTTTCATCTTCCTTCTCCCCCATCACAAAACGATATATACTATCCCCAGAACGATCGACGGAAGACAGCATAAAAGCCCCTGCAGCACTCTTTTCCATTTTCGCGTCCATATAAGGCACACTGCCAGGAAACAGCCCGTCATGATAGGAGCCAGAATAATACCCATGGAGGAAAGAAGACAGCAGCTTATGTTTGCCAGAACAAGAAAAAACCACGGATATGAGGGTTTCTTCTCCAGCAGTACAGAAATACACAGGTAAAACAAAAGAGGCAGCATCATGCCTGCCAGAAGGGCTTTCCCCTGCCAGATCCTCACCATCTGAAAATTTCCCGCGTTGTACACCGAATAACCGGAAAAGCCGCACAGCAGCGCTGCCAGAAACAAATAAATTCCCCGGGCCTTCCGGTCGTCCGGGAACCATTTCCGCGCAAGGCAGTACTGCACCATATACGCCGCCGGCAGAAATACAAAAGGAAAAAACACATGGGCCATAACAGACGGATGAAGTCCGCCGCTGAGCTGACTGACCACGGCCAAAAACACAGGGAAGGGCGACAGCACATACCGTCTAGGCAGCATGACATATTCCCGCCCTGTATAAGGACTCACTTCAAAAATCGTGTCTGTATATACGTCCGTAGTCGCCGTACCCACATAAAAGTAGTCGTCCGCGTCCATATGAGCCAGAACTGTACACATCACTACCTGCAGAAGGATCAGCAGCACCGCCAGCGCCATGTAAAAATCCGGGCTGAATTTTTTCTCCCTGAGACGAGCCAGAGGCTTTTGGCTTTTCAGGCAGAAAAGCCCCCAGATTCCCAAAGCCAGAGCAATGGCGCCGTAGCTGACGGTCAGTACATGAAGAGGCATTTTCAGCCATGTCATCGGCAACGTCAAAAGTTCTGTCACCGAAAAAAGCACCATATAACCCGTCAGCATTATTTCCGCAATGTTCCCGTTTCTTTTTTTTCCTAAAACCGGAATACCGGCAAAGGCTGGCACTACGGCCAGCCAGAATATTGCCAGGATCCCTTTTATGATCATTCCCATATCAGATCTCCAGATTATTTTTTATGATTCCCATAGCGATTTTTTCCGGCGTGACAGGCAGCTCACGCACCCTCACGCCTGTAGCGTTATAAATTGCCTCTGTGACAGCCGGACAGGGAGTGTCGATCACCAGCTCTCCCACCGACTTGGCCCCGAAGGGGCCGGAGGGCTCGTAGCTTCCCCGGATCTCTACGCGGATATCTCCGATATCCAGCCGGGAAGGAATTTTATACTGCATAAAGGAATTGTTCCGGATGACTCCTTTGGGGCTGTACTGCACGTCCTCGTAAAGAGCCATTCCGATCCCCTGCGCGATCCCTCCCTCCGTCTGTACCCGGACAAGGTTGGGATTGATGGGAGTTCCGCAGTCTACTACCGCCACATAATCTACAACCTTCGCGCTGCCTGTTTCCTTATCCACTTCCACCTCGGCCATTCCAACCATAAACGGCGGCGGGGAAATGGGGGATGAGAAGGTTCTTGTCACCTGAAGCTCCTGATTATTTCCGCAGGTGCCTTTCACCGCGATCTCTTTCAGAGAGACCTTTTTATCCCCGCTGTATACAAAGGCGCCGTCAAAATCAACATCTTCAGGAACCTCTCCCAGCATTTCCGCTCCAAGAGCGCAGATTTTCTTTCTCAGCTCCGTACATGCGTGGACCACGGCCATTCCCGTGGTGTAAGTGGTCGCGGAGGCATAGGAGCCGGAATCGTAGGGAGAGATATCCGTATCCACTCCGAACACCACAATATTATCCATGGAGGTTTCCAGGCAGTCGGCAGCCATCTGCGCCAGGATCGTGTCACAGCCCGTTCCCATATCGGCGCAGCCCAGGCCCAGAGTATAGGAGCCGTCTTCATTGAGCTTCATATCCGCTCCCCCCACGTCCACACCGGCGATGGAAGACCCCTGCATGGCCATTGCCACGCCTACGCCCCGGACCTTTCCGTTTCCAAGATCCACGCAGGGATATTTTTCATCCCAGTTCATCATTTCCTTCGCCCGCTCCATGCACTGATCCATGGTGCAGCTCTCGGCTCTGTCGCAGTCTCCGTATCCCGGAAGAGGCCCTCCCTGAACCGGCATATTCAGCTCTCTTATCTTCACCGGATCCATTCCCATCATGTGGGCCAGCTCATTCACGGCCGATTCCACAGCATAAATGCCCTGGGTAGCTCCATATCCCCGGTACGCGCCTGCTGCCTGCATGTTTGTGTAAACCACATCATAGGAAAAACGGTATGCCTCCGTATGACGGTAAAGGGCAATGGACTTGTGTCCGCTGAGTCCCACAGTTGTGGGACTGTGCTCGCCGTAAGCTCCCGCGTTTGAAAGGGTATACACATCTATGGCCCGTACAATTCCATTCTCATCCGCCCCTGCCCGCACACGGATCTCCATCTCATGGCGGGGAGAGGAACAGATCTGGGATTCGTAACGGCTGTACAGGATCTTGGAGGGCCGCCCTGTTTTCCAGGTAACAAAGGCAGGATAAATTTCACTGACAGAGGTCTGCTTCGCGCCGAAGCCTCCGCCGATCCTCGGCTTGATCACCCTCACCTTGGAAGAAGGAATGTCGAGGGCGGTTCCCATGATCCTTCTTACATGGAAGGGAATCTGGGTGGAGGATACCACGTTGAGCCTTCCAAAATAGTCCATATAACAGTAAGTGCGGAAGGTTTCCATCATCGCCTGCTGATTCGCCTTCGTATGATAGGTTCTGTCCACCGTATATTTACATTCAGAAAGAACCTTATCCACATCTCCGCTCTCTTCCACTGCTGAAGCGCAGAGATTCCGCTTATTATCCGCTCCTACCGGAACCTTTGCCTCCCAGTCCTCCTCGGGATGTACAAGAATCTCTCCGTCCTTTGCCCTGTGGATATCCAGCACCGGTTCCTCCACCTTATATTTCACCTTGATCCTCTTCAGCGCTTTGTCCACAGCAGCCTCTGTCTCTCCCGCCACAATAGCCACCGCGTCTCCTACAAACCGCAGATGGCGGTCCAGGATCAAACGGTCGTAGGGACTCAGCTCCGGATAGGTCTGGCCTGCCAGAGTAAATCTTTTCTGCGGCACATCCTTATAGGTATATACAGCTACGATCCCTCCCACCTGCCGGGCGGTTCCTGTTTTGATCTCCTCCACCCAGGCATTGGCATGAGGACTTCTCAGAACCTTAACGATCAGACAGTCCTTCGGCGCAAGATCATTGGTATATACCGGTTTTCCGGTCACCAGCGCCATGGCGTCTGTTTTTCTTACCGGTTTGCTTACATATTTCACGCCTCGGCCTCCTCCTTCTTCTGTATCCTCTTATAGTCCAGATACTTTTTGATGCTTCTTGTCTGTCCCACAAAACCGGAGCATCTGCAGAGATTTCCCGCGAGATACTCCCGGATTTCCGCCTCAGAGGGATCCTCAAGCTCACGCTCCATGGCAAAAATATTCATAATGAATCCAGGATTGCAGAAGCCGCACTGTTCGGCCCCCTCGTCCGCCAGAAAGCTTCCGAATTCCTCGGCTTCCTTCTGCATCCCCTCCATGGTCACGATCTTTTTGCCTTCCGCCCGGAGAACGGGAACACTGCAGGAAAGAACGGGCCGGCCGTCCATCAGAACCGTACAAAGCCCGCAGTTGGAGGTTTCGCAGCCGCATTTTACACTATAGCAGCCTTTTTCCCGGAGAAAATTCAAAAGCATCGTATCCGGCTCCACCTCTTCATGACGATATTCTCCATTCAGCCAAAAACTTACATTCATGCTTTTATCCCTCCCAGTGATTCCCACGCTCTTTTTACCAGCACCTGCGCAAGCAGCTTCCGGTATTCGGCGGAAGCCCGCATATTGCTTCCAAAAGCCGTATGCTCCGCTGCATACTCCGAAAATCCGAGAACCGCCCCGGCTTTTTCTTTTTTGGACATTTCCGAAAATCCTTCCAGAATCCCTTCCTTATCTTCCACGATCACCGCCCGCCCCGGCCGGGCTCCGATCACCGTCCTGGCTCCGTCCTCCGAAAGGGACGCGGCGCAGGTCAGCACGGGAAAATCAGTCTCAGAATTTCTCTGGCTCAGGTAGACGGAGCTCCGGGGCGTCTTTTTTACAATGACCGCTTCCAAAATATCTCTGTCTTTCTTTTGCTTCGCAAATTCCGCAAGAGGGATTCTTCCTGCCTGATGAAGCTCCACCCAGGTATCCAGGGCGAGAAACATCGTCAGCACGTCTGAAAATCCATATCTTCCAAAAATACTGCCTCCCACAGTGGCGCAGTTGCGGAACTGTACGCCGACGATATGACGCAGACTCTCTCTGACCGCTCCCTGAGTGTACTCGTGAAGAGCGGCGTTCGTTTCCAGATCTCTGAGCGTCGTCATACATCCGATATAAAATTCGTCTTCCCTCTCCTGTACCGTATCCAGGCCCAGGCCGGAGAGGTCGATAGCTGTGGATACATTTCTGCCGCCCATTTTCAGCCAGATCATTCCGCCCAGAACACACGCTGATTTTTTCTGATTCAGTTCATAGGCTTCTGCAATGCTTTTTACCTTCACATAGCTTTTAATCTTTAGCATTCGGGATATCCTTTCCTTTTCCTGTTCGTTTCTATGAACATCCATTCTTTATTTTATATATGCAGCCTCTTTCCGGCTCCGCTGTACGGCGGGCGGAAAGATCCTGCATTATTTTTTAGTTTAACAGGTATTTTGCAAAAAATCCACATGAAAGTAAAAACCGCCGCGGTATCGCGCAAAAAACCGGCTGGAATCCTGTTCTTCACAATTCCTGCCGGTTCTTTTTCCTTTTATATTCAGTCTCTGTTGTTGATGGCCGTCACAAGAGCGTCAATGGACGCGCGGATGATATCCGGATCCACGCCGGCCCCCCAGGAAAGATGTCCGTTGGGGCTTTCAATTCCCACATAGGCGATAGCCTTGGAGCTGGAGCTTTTTTCCAGAGCATGCTCCTGATAGGTAACAAGATTGTATTTGAGATCGTAGGCTTTTTTCAGAGCGTTGCTGACAGCGTTCAGACGTCCGTTTCCACGGGCCTCCGTGGTGACGGTTCTTCCATTGAAGGAGGAGGTCACCTGAGTAACGATACCGCCGTCTTTCTGCTGGAAATGAACCTCGTTGATGCTGAATGGCTCCACCACATTCTCAAAGGTCTTTTTAAACAGGTTAAAGATTTCTTCCGGATGAAGCTCTTTATGCTTGTGGTCAGAAACCGCTTTGGCGGTATATCCCATAGCCTCCCGCATTTTCGGCGGAAGATTCAGGCCGTATTTTGTCTCCAGAATATATCCTACGCCGCCTTTTCCAGACTGGCTGTTGATACGGATCACATCTGCGTCGTAGTTTCGTCCCACATCCGTAGGATCGATCGGCAGATAGGGCACGGTCCAGCGGCTTGGATCCTTTTCCTCTCTCCAGTGCATGCCTTTGGCGATAGCGTCCTGGTGAGAACCGGAAAACGCCGCGAATACGAGAGCGCCGCTGTAGGGGCTTCTCTCGTCCACCTTCATTCCCGTACACGCCTCATAAACCTCGCAGACATGGGGCATGTCAGAAAAATCAAGTTTGGGATCCACTCCCTGGGAATACATATTCATGGCAAGTGTTACGATATCCACATTTCCGGTACGCTCTCCGTTTCCGAAAAGAGTTCCCTCAATTCTGTCGGCGCCTGCCAGCAGTCCCATCTCGGAGTCCGCCACGCCGCAGCCGCGGTCATTGTGAGGATGCTGGGAAAGAATCACATTTTCACGATATTTCATGTTCTCGCTCATGTACTCGATCTGACTCGCGTACACATGGGGCATGGAAAGCTGGACTGTTACCGGGAGATTGATGATACATTTATTTTCCGGCGTAGGCTGCCATACATCCAGTACCGCGTTGCAGACCTCCAGAGCATATTCCGGCTCCGTTCCGGTAAAGCTCTCGGGACTGTACTCAAACTGGAAGTTTCCTTCTGTCTGCTCCGCCAGCTCCTTGAGAAGCTTCGCGCCGTCCACGGCGATCTGCTTGATCTCTTCTTTGGATTTGCGGAACACCTGCTCTCTCTGAGCGAGAGAAGTGGAATTATACACATGGATGATCGCCTTTGGCGCGCCCTTCACCGCCTCGAAGGTTTTGCGGATAATATGCTCTCTTGCCTGAGTAAGAACCTGGATAGTCACATCCTCGGGGATCAGATTCCTCTCGATCAGAGTCCTCAGGAAAGTATACTCTGTCTCTGAGGCAGCCGGAAATCCCACCTCAATTTCCTTAAATCCGATTTCCACCAGAAGCTTGAAGAATTCCACCTTCTGCTCCAGACTCATAGGGATCACAAGAGCCTGATTTCCGTCGCGGAGATCCACGCTGCACCAGATAGGCGCTTTATCTACGTACTCTTTTTCCGCCCATTTCATACATTTAACAGGCGGCATGAAATACTGTCTCTGATATTTTTTTACATTCATCATAATCTTTTCCCTCCGTTTTTCCGAAATGCTGAATGATCCTTTCTCAAAAGGCTATGCCCGGAAGCTTCAAAACCTGAGAGAAGCGTTTTATATTATAGGAATGTCTGTACATTGCATCATAGAACAATTTCATACGGCAAGGTGTTTTCTATAATATAAAAAAATCTTCCATCTCTACAGATTTCTGTAAGAGACGAAAGATCACTTCCTTCGCGGTACCACTCTTATTTATGAACGGCTTCATACACTCAGGGATACGGAATTCTTCTCGAATCCTTATATCCTCTCCATATAACGGTGGACACCGTCTGCGCCTACTTTCCCGCGGGAGTTCGGACAGCTACTCCGAGGCGAGTTCCATGGTTCCCTTCCGCTGCCTCGCACCAGCCGGCAGTTCTCTGTGCTCCAGTCCGCATGTACTATTCCTCATCAACGCATTTCAACTATTTTTGCTATGGATATAGGCTAACACGACTATACGTCCTTTGTCAAGGAAATTTTTCTGCTGCCATAAAGTGATAATAATAAGACACAGAATACTTTGTCTTTTTCCAGTGTAATCTCATATCCACAAATTCCTTCCGTATATTTCTAGTAAAACTCGTTTTATTGACTTGTTAAAATGTTTTGTTATAATAGAAATAAAAAAAAGGTGCTTGTATGGCGAGCAGGGAATTTTCAAAAAAATTACAAGTAAAATATTTTCTAATATAATGGAACTACAATAGAATGAATTACAAAGGTCGGAAAGGCTCCCGACACACTCGCAAGAGTACCTGAGATGCTGGATACGCCGTCCAGCTTGTAATTCAATCTACAAACCTCTAGGTGCTTCCATTATGGATGCACCTTTTGTTTTACATAAAATTACTATGTTGATCCCAAACCAAATAATATGCTTACCCGGGGAGCCGGGGGACGTGCTCTCACCCAATCCGAGACCTTACGGAGGGTGGTGATTATTATGAGTACATACGAAGAATTGAGTCTCATCGTAAGCGTTGCTTTATTGATCGTAGCCATTCTGACTTATACACATAAGAAATAGCCGTCCTGCTCTCGTCAAAGTTTAGAAACGGCTATCTCTTGATAGTGCATTTTAAATCGCGCCGGGTCGGGTGATGTGCGCTCACCTTCCGGCTCCCTTGTTAAATATATTATACCAAATATGCTTGAAATGTCAAATACAAAACAGATTCCTGCATCAGCATCAGTAGGTGTATAAATAAGTACTTCAGGTCAATAATCTTTTATGTATCCCCTAAAAGAAACCGTACAGGTTTATTCTTTTGAGGGTTCTGAGGATTCTGTTCAATATGTTTTTAACGATCTGATTAAAGTCGGGATTTATAATGATCTGGAAATCTGTATCTCAGTCTTATTAAAAGAAAAAAGTGTCTGAAATCAGGCACTTTCTAATCGGGGCAACAGGATTTGAACCTGCGACCTCACGGCCCCCAGCCGTGCGCGCTACCAAGCTACGCCATACCCCGGTGATGAATATTATAGCAAGCTGTCCCTCTTTTTGCAAGAGTTTTTTTTAGTTGTTTTTCACGATTTCAGCATGTTTTTTTTGTTTTTATCAGACTTTTTTATCTTTTTCATGCAATACACACAATTATAATAATCATTTAACAAAAATCGCCTGATTCTATTTTCCAATCCTGCTAAGCCTTTATAACTGCTCAGAACAAGGCCGATTAAGCGCCGCGATTTTGTATGCATGAATAAAACCTCGCGACTATCGCGCGATTCTATTCATATAAGAAACGGGCAAGAACTTTTAACCTCTTGCCCCTCCCATACCGCCGGAATACATTCTTGGGCGTCTCCGGCGGTTTCATCATACTTTTCCAAGCTCCCAGAAAGCCACCGCGCTCGCAGCCGCCACATTCAGGGAATCCACTCCGTGAGCCATGGGAATCCGCACCGTAAAATCACTGTCGGCAATCGTCTCCGGGGCCAGGCCCTCCCCTTCTGTCCCAAGGATCACCGCCAGCTTTTCACAGGATTTCAGTCCGGCATCATCAATACTTACGGAGTCGTCACAGAGCGCCATGGAAACCGTCCGAAATCCCATCCTCCGCAAAAGCCTCATCCCGTCCTCCGGCCACACCGTGTCTTTATTAAAAAAAGTCCACGGGATCTGAAAGACGGTACCCATACTGACCCTGGCCGCACGCCGGTAAAGAGGATCGCTGCAGCCTCCCGTAAGAAGTACAGCATCCATATTAAGGGCAGCGGCCGAACGGAAGATTGCACCCACATTGGCAGGGTTTACCACATTTTCCAGCACCGCGATCCTCCTTGCCTCCCCGCATACCTCCTCCGCTGACGGAAGCCGCCTCCTGCGCATAGCGCAGAGCATTCCTCTTGTCAGACCGAATCCCCGCAGTCCGGACAGTACAGAGTTTTCTCCAACATAAACCGGAATGCCCTGACAGGAACGGAAAATTCTCTCTGTCTCATCATTTTCTTTTCCCTCTTCTATCAGAAAGGACAACGGCTCATAACCCGCGTCCAGCGCCCGTTCTATCACCTTGGGACTTTCGGCGATAAAAACTCCCGGATCCGGCTCAAAATACCTGAGAAGCTGCACTTCAGAGGTCTGGATATAAATCTCCATCCCATCAGCCGACAAATCCCTGATTTTTACAAAATCCGTCATGAATCATTTCCTTTCCTTACGGGCTTCACCTTCAGCGTCCTCAGATGTTTCTTCTGTTCCTGTGAAATCCGGCGGCTTTCACAGGCCTTCTGAATAGCTTTGTTATGGGTCCAGTCGTCCAGACGCTGATGCTCAAAATACGGAAGAACCGCGTCATACTGCTTCGCAAGAGCCGTGGCAAAATACCACGCCGTCATCATATTTACATAATATTCCCGGGAGCGAACTCCTGCCGCCACCTCCAGATACTCCTTTTTAAAATCCTCATCCAGATAAAACCGCATCAGCATCCCGATCCCAAAACGCACTGTATAAGTCTCGCCGGAGGCGATCCACTTGCGGATCTTTACCATCAATTTTTCTTTGTTCTTTTCAAATATTTTAGGAGAGAACATGTCGCAGGTCGCCCAGTTATCAATATAGGGAAGAAACCGCTCCACTTCCTCCATACATTTTTCATAATCCCGGATCTTTTCGATCACAAAGGCGTGGACGTTATTTTCTTCAAAATAGCGGTGAGGCACATCCCGGAGAAACTCATCTATATCCGGTTCTTTCGCCGCTTTTGCCGCATATCTGCGTATGTCAGGCGTACGTACTCCGATCACCCGCTCTATCTCTATGGTCGGCATCAGCTTTGACTGGAAATCCCTGAAAGGAAGATCCTGCATATGAAACAGGTCTTCCCTTATTTTTTCTGAAATTGAACTCATTTCCATGTTCTCCTTCTCCGGTTCCGTTCAGTCAATATGGTAAACCCAGTTTTCTTTTCTGGCAGCCGCCTCGGGATACACTCCGTCCACATATCCAAGAATACAGTGACCAATGCCCTCGTAGTCTCCCTGAATTCCAAGTGATTTCAGGATTTCCTTTCCCTCGGGCAATTCGAACTCCTGCTTTGCCCGGTGGATCCAGCAGCTTCCTACCCCCAGGGCATGAGCGGCAAGCATCAGGTTCCCCATGACAAGACTTCCGTCGTAAATATAATTTGGAGAACTTTTATCCGCAAGCACGATCAGAACCACAGGAGCGCCGTAAAAAGGATCTCCGTCCGTTCCCATGATCTGTGCGTTCAGTCTGGAAAGACGGTCTCTGACCTCTTTATTTGTCACGGCAATGATAATCGGAGACTGACGGTTCATTCCGGTGGCGGCATAGGTTCCGGCTTCCATAATTTTGTCAATGATCTCTCCGGGAACCATGTCCGGCTTATATTTCCGGACGCTTCTTCTTGTTTTTATGGATTTCAATACAATATCCTCTGTACTCATAACAGCACCCTCCATTCTTTTTTTGAAAGTATTGTATCATTCCATACTGGCAAAAACAAGTGTGCCGGAGTCCAATACCGCCTCACGCTGACCCTAATTTAAAAACTACTTCAAAAACCTGCTCAGCAGCTTCTTCCAATCTCTCGCCGTCTATATTTTCTATTACATCTGCAGCATCATTTACCGCCAATCCCTCCTGCCAGTCCTGAACAATCGAAACTGCCGGTATATCCAGCAGCGAAAAGGGATAGTGGTCGCTGTTCATGGCCATCGTAAGACTGAATCTGCTGTTACTTAGAAACAGATCAGAAATTCTGTTTTTGTTTAGCTCAGCAAGCTTTTTTATATCATCCTCGCTATACTCCGTATTGTCAAGTCTCTTATTCCCGCTGATCATAGCTAAATATCCCAGGTCACTTTTTTCCGCGATACTATCAATATTTATCACGCCGATAATGTCGTTTCTTTCACTTTCAGACAGTTGTCCCACAAACCATCTTGAACCCAGCATATACTTTTCTTCGCCTGAAAACATAATAAACTTTATATTACATGAAAGGTCAACATCTTTTAAAATCTCAGCCAGTTCAAGTACAACCGAAACACCGGATCCATTATCATTCGCTCCAGATGACTCAGCGGAGCTGTCATAATGCGCGCTAATAATCAGATTTTTTTCCGTATCATCAACGGATGATTTGGTGATGATGATATTTTCTCCAAAGCCGTCAATCCTTGCATTTTGGGAGGTTGACTCTAAAAACACCTCTGCCTGTGACGAATGCCGTATTGCATTTTCATTATTTTGATCGTTATATTCAAATTTTTGACATTCGATATCGTTATAACCTATCTCACGAAAGTATTCGATAAGATATGATTTGACATTTTGTATTTCCTCTGAATTTACTGGATGAGGGGCGGACGCTATTTTTTCAATTACTTTCATCATCCTCTGCGTCGAAATATTGGAAGCAAGCTCCTGCATTGATATATTTTTTTCATCCGCTTGTACCTCTGCCTTATTTACCGTGGCATATATTCCAACAAATAACAGATTGATGAATAATATTAACACTCCTATACTTTTTTTCATAAAAATTCCTCATTTCTATAACCAGGTGGGGTTTCCATTGCCAACCACATGATGCAGCAAGCTGTTGGATAGAACAAAGAGGACAAGTCCTCTTCAACTCCCTATATCCCTCACTCATGAGGGACTTGTACTCTTTGCGCGCCAGATGCAGAATGCCGCAGGCAGTCAAATTCCATATGCATCTGGTCGCATCCTCAGCGGAGCGTTTTTGTTTCATAGGAACGCAGTTTCCTATGAAACAAAACCTCCGAAGCAGCAAATTATATATTTCATCTGCCGCTTCGGAGGTAGCATTTCAGAAGCTCTCAGGTATTTTCCCTTCCGTTTCTTCTTATACGGTCTGTTCTTTTTCCTTATGGATTACCAGAAGATGGCTCTTGATCAGCACCGGACGCAGAGCGTTGTAAACAACCGCCACCAGTATGGTGGATATCACTGCGTTGAACAGGGTTGTCATGGCGCTCATCTTCGCCAGAGCTTCCGCCAGCTCCTGGGGCTGTCCCAGGACAAACTGCTTATAGAAATATCCCACAATGGGATCGGCCACTACGTTGAAGGCCAGACCCGCGACGGAAGCAAGCACGCTCCATTTGAATACATATTTTTTGTCCGTGCTCTCATTGATATGCGCGATCCGGTGAGCTACCAGTCCGGCGATCAGGCCGATGCACAGCTTCAGGACGATTGTCTTAGGCGCCACGGTGATATATACAGGATCCATCAGATCCGCGATCCCCATGCCAACCGCTCCGGCGATCCCGCCGTACCATCCGCCCAGCAGCAGCGCGGCCAGTACGCAGAAGGCATTTCCAAGGTGAATGGAGGTGGCGTCTCCGCCCGGCACGGGTATCTTAATCTGCAAAAATGTAAATACTACATAACAGAGAGCAGCCATAAGCGCCGTCTGTGCAAGCTTTGTGATCATCTGATTCTGATTGTTCATAATTTCTGTCCCCTCTTTCTCTTGATGTACTGCCATCATACTCAAAAACTGTGCATTTGAAAATACACAATTTTAACTATTTTAGAGGGGACAGTTTGTCTAGCTCTGCCCGAAACCGTACCAGGGCACAGATCAGATTCCCTTTTTATACAAAATATAGGAATAAATCCCCGGAATCAGAGTGATCAGGAGCACTGCCGCGATCATCCATCCAAACTGCAGAAATCCGTTGATAATAAACAGCAGGCCCCCAAGGACGAACAGCCAGGACGCCATTCTGTGGGTTCTGTTCCAGTTCTCCTCGCTGTTCAGCGTCCACGGAAGCTTGATTCCCACTGTGTAATTCTGTTTAATTCTGTGCATATAATTTCCCAGCAGGATAAACAGCACGCCGATGCAGAAATTCACCAGCATCCCGACATCCACCGGAACACCAAGCGCTATGGCATAGCAGGAAAAGCAGGTCACCAGGGTCACTACGGGTACGATCCACAGGATCATCCCCATCAGCTTTCCGTCAATATTTCTCTTTTTCGGATCGTTGGTGGTTACAAAGAACAGCAGGAGCTCCACCGCCAGCATGATCCCAGGTATCCCGAAAACCGCCATGGGCTTGCTGCTCCAGCCGTTGATCTCATTCCCGGTTCCAAAGTGAGTGGGTATTTTCTCCGGCAGTCTGTTCCAGAGTACAAGTCCCGCAATAACAGGAATCACAATAACAATACACGCAAAAATCAATGTCCATTTATATTTCTTCATCATTACCATTGCCTCCTTTTAATTCTGTAAGCCATAAAAGTATTTCGTCCACAACTGTAGTGTTAAGTTCATAATAGACATAGTTTTTTACCTTTGTTTCCCATACAAGACCTGCCTTTTTCAGAATACCCAGATGATACGAGATCGTCGCTCCGGTCATGTCGAAATGGCTGCCGATTTCTCCGGCAGACAGCTTTCCGTTCTTGAGAAGCTGAAGAATTTCCCGGCGGACCGGATCCGACAGCGCTTTAAAAGTATCTGCAAAAGACATTTTTTCCATCCCCTTTCTTATAGTATTTAGAAATATTTCTAAATAGAATATACCTCTTATCTCCTCGAATGTCAACAGGTATTTAGATATTTTTCTAAATATCTGTTTCCGGCTTCTTATTCCGGTATTCCCTGGGCGTCATCCCGTACCGTGCCTTAAACTGACGGTTAAAATTAGAAAGATTTTCAAATCCGGCGTTTTCCGCGATCGTCACAATTTTATCGTCGCCGCGGCGCAGACTCTCCGCAGCGGCGGCCAGTCTCCTGTCGTTCACATAGGACATAAAGCTGCCTCCCGTCATCTGTTTGAACCATCTCATAAAATGGCTGCTGCTCCAGCCGCAGAATCCGGCCATATCCGCCACTGTGAGAGGCTCGCGGTCTCTGTTCTCGATCTCCTGAAGAACATTTTTCAGCCGCTCCATCTCCGGCGCAGCATTCTCCCGTGTTTTGGGAAAACGCTGTACCAGAAGATAGATCATCTGCAGGGCCGCCGCTTTTACTCCCAGCTCAAATCCGTTTCCCCTTCTCTCACACAGATCCTCCATCTGCCGCAGGCAGGCCTTTATCCTCTCATACTCCTCTGTTCCCGGGCCTAATCGGGCCGGAGGAAGGAGTCTCCCCGAGGAGAGGGGGAGCAGGTATTCGCCCGCGCAGATATCCGCCGCCCCCGCTCCCATAAACTCCATCTCAAATATGATATTTTCATATTCCACAGAGCTGCCCGGTTCTCGCCGTATGGCATGGAGAGTTCCCGGCGGTATCACAAAAATATCGCCCGCCTCTCCCGGGTATTCTTCCATTCCAAGCTGGATCCTGCCCCTTCCCTTCTTCACATAGATCAGTTCCATGTCCCGGTGCCAGTGCAGCAGTACCGAAGGAAAATCCAGCGGAATGGTGCAGGGATATATATTAAAGGGGAAAAGCCGGCTGCCGTGCCGCTTCGTCTCCTGATATCTTTTTTCCTGATCATGCTTTTCCTGCATAGCATTATCTCCGTTCTTTCATTTACTTTTCCGAGGCAGAAGTCTTCTCTGTACGCAGCTCTGTCCCGCTTTGATGATAGAATTGTATCATTATTTGGTATCATTTTACAAGATAAGGCACATAATTCATGGTAAAACAAGAATATACAAATTAAAGAGAAAATGAACTTAATAATTTCACTCATACAAATTTCACACAGGAAAGGAGATTAAAATGAGCACATCAATGACTTCTACTCTCACCAGCCTTCTGGGAAAAACTCCCGCAGAGGCGTCCAACGAAGAGCTTTACGACGCTCTTCTGAAACTGATCCGCGAACAGAGCGCCAAACGCACAGAGACCGTTTCAGGCCGGAAGCTGTATTATATTTCCGCCGAATTTCTCATCGGAAAGCTTCTGTCCAATAATCTTATTAATCTCGGTCTCTACGACGAGGTACGCTCCACTCTGGCGGAGGCGGGAAAAACCCTCTCCGACATCGAGGAGCTGGAGCCGGAACCCAGCCTTGGAAACGGCGGTCTTGGCCGTCTGGCAGCTTGCTTCCTGGACAGCCTCGCGACGCTGAACCTTCCCGGAGACGGCATCGGCCTCCGCTATCACTGCGGTCTTTTCCATCAGGATTTCAAAAACGGCCTTCAGAACGAATCGCCGGATTACTGGCTGACTCCCCAGAGCGCCGCGGAACCTACCGATACGGTTTTTCCGGTATCTCTGGCAGGAAAAGAATATTCCGCCCGTCTCTATCATCTTCCGGTAACCGGATATGAGGGAAGAACAAACAGTCTGAATCTTTTTGACCTGGATACGGTAGACGAATCCATTATTGGAAAGGGCATCTCTTTTGACAAGAAAGATATCGCCAAAAACCTAACTTTGTTCCTGTATCCTGACGATTCCGACGACGACGGCCGCCTTCTGCGTATCTATCAGCAGTACTTCATGGTTTCCGCCGGAGCGCAGCTTATCCTGAAGGAATGTGCGGACAGAGGCTGCAATTATCACGATCTGGCGGACTACGCGGCTGTCCAGATCAACGACACCCACCCAAGTATGGTGATCCCGGAGCTGATCCGTCTTCTGGAGCTTCAGGGAATCGAGTTTGAGGAGGCCGTTCAGATTGTCACCGACACCTGCGCGTACACCAATCACACCATTCTGGCCGAGGCCCTGGAAAAGTGGCCCAGAAGCTTTCTGGATCAGGTAGTGCCCCAGCTTATGCCGATCATTGAAAAGCTGGATAAGCTGGCACGTACACGGACCGAAAACGAGGCCGTGGCCGTGATCGACAATCACGATGTGGTTCATATGGCCCATATGGACATCCACTTCACCCACTCCACCAACGGCGTGGCCGCCCTGCACACAGAGATTCTGAAAAACAGCGAGCTGGCTGACTTTTATCAGCTTTATCCTGAAAAATTCAATAATAAGACAAACGGCATCACCTTCCGCCGCTGGCTTTTAAAATGTAATCCGGCCCTGACACAGGAAATCGAAGACCTGATCGGCTCCGGTTTCAAGAAAGACGCTTCCGAACTGGAAAAACTCCTGAGCTTTACGGATAAGAAAGATGTTCTGGAGAAGCTGGCACGTATCAAGCACGAAAACAAGAAGGAACTGGCACGCTGGCTGAAGGCAAAGCAGGGCACGGAGCTGAATACAGAAGCTATGTTTTCTATTCAGTCCAAACGTCTCCACGAGTACAAGCGCCAGCAGTTGAATCTTCTGTTCCTGATTCATCAGTATTTTGAGATCAAGGCAGGCCATAAGCCCTCCGTTCCTCTGGTAAGTATCTTCGGCGCAAAGGCGGCTCCGGCTTATACGATCGCCAAGGACATTATCCATGCCCTGCTCACTCTGTCCAGGGTCATTGAGAACGATCCTGAGGTGTCCCCCTGGATGCAGCTTGTTTTCGTAGAAAACTATAATGTTACCGCGGCGGAAAAAATGATCCCGGCCTGCGATCTCTCCGAGCAGATCAGTCTCGCCTCCAAAGAGGCTTCCGGAACCGGAAACATGAAATTCATGCTGAACGGCGCCCTGACTCTCGGGACCATGGACGGAGCGAATGTGGAAATCGGCCAGGAGGTAGGACAGGAAAATATTTATATCTTCGGCCAGAGCAGCAAACAGGTGATCCACCGTTACGCGCAGGGCGATTACTGCGCCGAGAACTGGTATGAGGGAGATCCCAACCTCCGCCGGGCCATCGACTTCCTCACCGGAGAGGAAATGATGAAATACGGACAGGAAGAGCATCTGCAGCGGCTGCAGAGTGAGCTGATCCACAAGGACTGGTTCCAGACTCTCCCGGACTTTAACGCCTATGTGGTCCGCAAGCAGCAGGCTATGGCGGATTACGCGGCCGATTCCCTCAACTGGACCCGCCGGGCTTTGATCAACATCGCAAAGGCAGGCTTCTTCTCTTCCGACCGTACCATCGAAGAATACAACCGCGATATCTGGAAGCTGAGCTGATATACTTTTATGGCATAGAATGATCTGAACACAAAATATATAATTTGCTCTATAAAAAAGGCCTTCTGGAAGAATCAGGGATTTCCTGGTCCTCCGGAAGGCTTTTTATCCGCATAAGCTTTATTCTGCCGGGTTAAGGCTTCGTATCTGTTCCGTCAGCTCCTCTCCCCCCTGGCTGTACCATTCTTTCACAAAATAATCAAAATAGCTTAAGGGCTTTTCCCCCATGATGATCTGTATAAAAGTATCCTTCTCCAGATTCTGAAGAGATTTTGGGATCTCTCCGTCTGAGTCGTCGAGATAATCTCTCTCTGCCGGTTCATAACCGCCGTCCGTAAGAAGCCCTACGGCGGATATTCTGGATTTATAAGCCGCCCAGTCCTCCGCGGCGGGAAACGGATCCTTCAGATACCGCAGGCAGGCGTCATAGTAGGATCTGGAAATCGCGCTCATATCCTCTTCCTGTATTTTACCGTCCAGGGCATTGCGGATCTCCTCCGTCACCTGATAGGTAGCCTCGTTATAATCCACATTGATCACCAGAGGCCTTGCCGTAGGATCTACGTTCAGGGCAAAATATTCATTGATCTCCTGGGCGTCGTCCGCCTCGTACCTGGTATAATCGAACAAAACGCTGATGATCTTCATGACGATCTCAGGATGCTCATAGCCCCTGCGCACCACCACATATTTATTGTCGCTGAAGGAAGCGTACACGTTTTCTTTTGCGGGCGCCTGCAGATAATATGGCTCCCAGTCCGCCTGACCGCCGCTTTCATACATGTCCATCAGGGGATTATTCGGCGTCCACCAGAGTCCGAAAAAGGCGCCGCACCGTCCCTCCACCACGAGATCTCTCAGATTATTGTTTGCCCTCAGGGCAAAATTACTGTCCAGGATCCCTTTTTCATAAAGGCCGTGCAGATATCCCAGCGCCTGCCGCGTTTCCTCCGTGAGAGAGCCGTATACAATCTTCCCGTCCTTTTTCACCCATCTCTGAGGATTCGCTCCGAAGCTGTCGAAGACGGGATCTATAGAATAATTGGAGCTTGTGCTGCCTATCAGCTCAGTATCGCATACGAGCCCCACCGGCTCCTGTCCATCCTCCGCGCCCATGCCGTTTTCTACAAAGGCCTCCACGATACGGAAAGCGTCCTCAAGAGTCTCCGGCTCTTTTAACCCCAGATCATCCATCCAGTCCTTCCGAAGCCACATCAGGCAGGGGCCGTGGTCGATCACCGTTTCCGGAACCGCCATAAGTCTTCCGTTGAATTTTCCTGCCTCAAGAAGATCTCCCCCATAGCTTTCATACATCTCCTTGATCCTGGGAGAGGCGCAGCTTTCAAACACCTCCGTCAGATCCTCCACAAGATCGTTTTCCACAAGCTCCTTCAGAGTCTCTCTGTCGGAAACCACCAATACGTCAGGAAGCGTCTGATCCTTCACAAGAATATTTACAACCTCGTCATAGCGGTCCTCGCTTTCTGTATAAATCGTCTCATTCTGGATATTCAGCATTTTTTTCAGGTACCTGGTATAAGCGTTATCCTCATAAGTATTTCCCTCAGGAAGATTGGAATCATTGGCGCCGATCATCTGCCCCAGGGTGTAGGTCACCAGCTCGGGATAGGCCCCATAGGGAGTGGTTTCCGCCTTTTCCCATGCCTTCCTGGTCTCCTCTGACACCTCCTGTCCTGAATTCTTCTCCGGCCCTGTCTCTGTCCCGCACCCGCACAGCAGGCAGAATAGAACCGCGGTTATTATTCCTTTACACTTTATCCTCATATAGCTTTCCTTCTTTCGGGAACCTCATTTCCACCTTTGTTCCTTCCCCCGGACTGCTGAAAATGCGGATCCTGTATTCTTCCCCATATAAAAGGCAGACGCGGTCGTTTACGTTTTTCAGGCCGTAGCCTTCCGCCTGATAGGTTACAAGAGTTTCCGCTTTTTTCTGTTCCATTCCCTGTCCGTTATCCTGTACAACGATCAGCACCTCTTTTTCCATATCCAGGAAGGACAGCTTCAGTATTTTCTCTCCCTCCTCCTTTTCGTCCAGTCCGTGCTCCAGGGCATTTTCCACTACAGGCTGAAGAAGAAGCTTCGGCATCTTTTCGTTTTTTATGGAATCATCCACATCCCACTCCACCACAAAATCGTGATCGTGCATGACAAGCTGGATCTCCAGATAAGCCTCCATGTTGCGTATACAGTTCTCCACAGTTACCATGTCCTCACCTTTGCTCAGAGCGGTCCGGTAAAAAGTGGACAGCGCAAGCGTCACCCTGCTGATCTCCTTCTGGCCGCCCCGTATGGCCATCCAGTTGATCACCGAAAGCGTATTGTACAGAAAATGAGGATTGATCTGAGCCTGGAGCGCCTTCAGCTCAAATTCCTTCAAAGCGATTTTATTTACATACACTTCATCGATCAGACGGTTGATCTCATCCATCATCCTTCTGAAGCTCCTGATCAGGATGCCCACCTCGTCCTCAGAGCTGCTGGACACGGTTACCTGCCGGCTTCCGTGGTTCACCCGGTCTATATTCCTGGTCAGCTCCTCTATCTTTCTTGTAAAAAGCTTGGAGAAGATCAAACCCAGAAAGAAAATGATCACCACGCAGAACAGGATCAGGGGGATTTCCTCCAGAAACAGCCGGAGTACAGAACCGGAAATAGCGGCCTTTGATTTGTACAGATAAAACGTCCACCCGGTATGCTCGTCTGTACTTTTTACATATTCGCAGCTCTCACCGATCTCCTCCAGCGCCTTCTTAACCAGGCCTCCTTTTATCTCCAGCCCGTCCAGCGCGTGATTTACATACATAATATTTTCGTCTCTGTCCGAGATCATTCCTCCGTTATCATCCTCTATAATATTCGATAACGGCTGGAAGATCTTGTCATAATCCAGAGTCACGCAGAGAACGGCCTCCAGCGTCTTTCCATCATATATCTTCCGGACCGCGGCCACTTCTCCCTGCTCTTCATCCACCGCCCACTGGATCCTTACATCATCACTGATCCTGGCGCTCCACCATTCCCTATTCAGATTATCAAGGGGAACCAGGGTATATTCATGCTCCACCTGAATACTGTCCGCGAAAAGCTGGATTTTCAGGATCGCGTCATGATAGGATTTCGGCACGGACAGCAGGGGATCCGCCACCTGAGTGTACTGCTCATAGGCGGTATAGTTGTCCAGATTTTTCTCCCGGATGATTTCTTCGATATCCGGAGAATAAGTAAGATAGTTGATAAGACTTGCGTATACCTCGATCTGACTGTCAATATTCTCTCTGGCCTGCTCCAGGATCGACTGCATATCCTCGATCTCATTCTGACGGATAAAAGTGCTCATACGGTCATGACTGTACAGAGCCAGCACCGTCATAGGAACTAAGCTGGCAACCACAAGAAGGATTGTCAGCTTATGACGGTATTTCATATTCTTAAATGTCTGAAGAAGTTTCTTCATCCCCCTCTGTTCCTTTCCGGTAGGATTCCGGGCTGCTTCCGTAATATTCCCGGAAGCTTCGGCAGAAATAGGACACGTTTGAGAATCCCACCTTTTCACTGACCTGGGCCACCTTCATATTCGTATTCCGGAGCAGCTCCGTCGCCTTTTCCATGCGGAACACCTTTATAAAGCGGTTCAGGTTCATTCCGGTCTCTTTCTTGAAAATAAAGCTTAAATATCCCGAGGAAAGATACACCTTCTCCGCCAGCATTTCCAGATTCAGATCCTCCCCGTAATGCTGGTAAATATAATTTTTCACCGCGGCTACTTCATTTCTGGATTCGTTCATGGAGCGTTCCAGAAATTTCTCGTACTCTCTGATATTTTCCTCCGTCACCTCCAGGATCTCCATGATATTCTGGCAGGTATACAGCCGGTCGATCTCCTTTTCCAGCCTTCGATCGTCTGAAAACTGATTTTCCTGGAAAAGCTCCTGGATCACATTGGAGAAAACAAATTTGATATACATGGCTGAAAACTGTGAATTATGCCGGTATTTTTCTTTCAGGCACTCAAAATGTTTCCATAACTGTTCCGTGTCCTTCCTGCTGATATCCTCCGAGATCATCTGCATAAGCTGGGAGTCCTGCACCTCTCCGGACACCATCTTCAGATGCTCGTCCTCACAGGAAAAAATATGCTTCTCCGGATGATAGAATTTCTCCTCCATCTGCTGTTCCAACTGGCCCAGCACCTCAGGAAGACATTCATAGCCCTCGAATTTCCGGCTCACCGACAGATAGAAACGAACCATATAATTTCTTTTCAGGAATGTGTACAAATGATTAGCCACCAGAAGATAATCGCAGTATACATCCTGGAAAAACAGAAGAGACTGCCTTTCATTCAGATTTATATAAAAGAACACTCTCCTAAGCTCCTTCTGGAGCTCCTCCGTAAAGTTTTCCTCCGCCTGGTCAAAAAAGGCGGTTTCCGTTTCGATCAGGATCGCGCAGTGCCATCCGTTCCATTTATTAAGATCGATGAGCTCCTCCGCCTTTTCCAGAACTTCCTTTTTGCCTGAATAGAGATAATTCTGAAGAAAATACTGCTGGAGAAAATTCTGCTTTCTGATCTCCTGGCTTTCTTTTTCTCTCTTTTCATAAATATTTTTCTCAGCTCTCTGGATGATCTCATGAAAATTGTCAGGATCCACCGGCTTGAGGATGTAATCCGTCACCCCGTATCGGATGGCCTCCTGTGCAAAAGTAAAATCATTGTAACCGCTGAAAATAACAATCTGGATATCCGGGAACAGCTCCTTCGCCCGTCTGGAAAGCTCCAGTCCGTCCATATGCGGCATTTTGATATCCGTGAGGAGCATATCTATACTTTCGGTTCTGAGAAGCTGCAGCGCCTGTTTTCCATTGGCCGCCTCATAGACCATCCTTTTTCCCTCTTCCTGGGAAAGCAGGTATTTTACACCTTCCCTTTCTATTTTCTCATCATCTACAATCAATACATTCATCATATCGTCATACCTCGGGCATCCTTCTTCCGCCGCCGCTCCGGCGGCAGGATAATCATTTATTAATATCGTCGCCTTATTGTAGCATTGCCGAGTTTTGTGTACAAGGATATATATAACTAAAAAAAGTGCAAATTTTTCGACTTTTCGTACAAGACGTCAACAGCAAAAAAGTCCCCGAAATCTTACTCTCAGGGACTTTCTTCCGATTTTATCCTTTCACCGCGCCGGCTACAACACCTTCAATAATATATTTCTGACAAACCAGATAGATGATGATAATGGGGATAATATCAATCATAATGCTGGCCATCATGGGCCCCATCTGCACATGGCCGAAGCTTCCCCTGAAATACTGTACGGCCATGGGGATCGTCCGGTATTTCTTAATATCAAGGACAAGGGTGGGAAGAAGATAATCGTTCCATACCCACATCAGCTCCAGGATCGCCGTGGAAATGATCGTCGGCTTCAGAATGGGGATCAGCACCTGGGTATATACCTGTAGAGGACTGCAGCCGTCAATAAGAGCCGCCTCCTCGATCTCAAGAGGAATTCCCTTTACGAAGCCTGTAAACATAAATACCGCCAGCCCCGCGCCGAAGCCCAAATAAATGATACAGATATTGTAAGGGTTATTCAGCTTCAGCGTATCCGCGGTTTTTGCCAGGGTAAACATGACCATCTGGAAGGGAACCACCATACTGAAAACGCAGAGATAATAGAAGGCCTTTGACAGCTTCCCATTGACCCTCACAATATACCACGCGCTCATGGAGCAGCAGAGCAGGATCAGCACAACGGACATTACGGAAATCACAAGGCTGTACCAGAAGGATTTCAGAAAATCCATCTGCGTCACACTTGCCACGAAATTGGCTATACCGTTCCAGGTTTCCCCGGTAGGAAAGCTGAACACACCGGAGGTAGTGATCGCCGACTCCACCTTCAGGGAATTCAGAAGGATCAGAAGAATGGGGTACAGCCATAAAATAGAAATCACTGTTAATATAATCGTAGGAATGATGCTTTTCTTCTTATTTCCCATTACTGCTGCACCTCCTTGGAAGATGTTGCCTTAAGCTGGATCAGCGCGATAGCCACAACAAGAATAAAGAATACGACGGCCTTTGCCTGTCCGATACCCTTCCACTGCGCCCCGCTGCGGGCATAGAAGGTATCATAAATATTCAGAGCAAGGAGCTGAGACTGCTTGCCCGGATCTCCTCCTGTCAGAGACAGGTTCTGATCAAACATCTTAAATCCGTTTGTCAGCGTCAGGAAGGTACAGATCGTCACCGACGGCATGATCATCGGTATCTTGATCTTAAACAAAATCTGACTGGAGGTAGCGCCGTCGATCTTCGCCGCCTCGATCAGATCCGGAGACACATTGTTCAGTCCCGCCACATATATGATCATCATATATCCGATCTGCTGCCACATCAGAAGGAGCAGCATACCAATAAAGCCGTTCTTCGCGGACAGAGCCAGAAGCGGCTGTCCCCACATGGACAGAAGGCCGTTGAGGAGAGTCTGCCATATGTATCCCAGCACGATACCGCCGATCAGATTCGGCATAAAAAATACTGTACGGAAGGCGTTCGTTCCCTTATAGCCCTTCGTCAGAGCCAGAGCGATGGCGAAGGCGCATACGTTGATCAGAATACTGGACAGAAACGCAAAGCCTACCGTCAGCCAGAAGGCATGGCTGAAGGTTTTGTCCAGAAGAATTTTGGAATAATTTGAAAAGCCTACAAACGTTACATCCTGTACGGTAGTAAATTTACAGAATGAAAGATAAATGCCCCAGATGAACGGCCAGAGAAAGCCGATCACAAAAGCGGCGAACGTAGGCAGTATAAATACCGGCCACCATTTTTTTATTGTCTTTCCTACCATGAACTTTTACCTCTTTTCCTTTCACCACACAGCCTGCGCTCCGGACCGCTTTCTCAGAAAACGCCGCGGAGCCGGATTTCTGCCTGATAAAGGGATGCCGCAGAGTTATGCGGCATCCCCCTTACAGTCTGTTCTGTAAACAGTTATTCGGACAGAGCCTTTTCCATCGCCCAGTTGTCCACAAACGCGCTTACAACCTCATCCCAGGAGCCTGTTCCTGCCGCGTATGCGGTAAGAGCTGTTCCGAGAACGTTCTTCCACTCTTCTGACGGCATTGTGGTAAAGTTCCATGATACAGGAGTCAGACCTGCGTCTGTATATTCCTGATCCTGTTTTACAAATACGTTGGAAGGAGCTACGGCTGTTTTGAAAGGAATGGTAAAGCCCATATCCTCAGCCATGGATTTTGTACCTGTCTCAGAGGTCACGCACCAGTTCATGAAATCCAGAGTAGCCTGAATATCTTCCTCAGAAGCGTTCTTGTTTACACACCAGTAATTCTCTGTACCCGTGGCAAGGCCTTCGTTCTCATCATCCACGCCGAAGTAGATCGGGATCATCGCCAGCTCGTCGTCGCCGAAGGTCTTCGCCAGCTCCGCGTATTCCCAGGAACCGTTCTGATAGAAAACAGCCTCGCTGTTTACAAATTCGTTTCTGGAATCGTCCGCTGTCTTTGCGGAAAGCTCAGCGCCGTCGCAGGTGGAATCCGTAATATACAGATCAAAAACATTTTTGTAATTGTCAAGGTAGGTTCCCTTGATCTCATCTGTGTCGTCAATTCCGTCTTCTACATATTCATAGTAGATGGGAAGGTTCGCAAGATGGGTTTTAAATCTCCAGTCGGAGGAGCCGTCCATACCCGCGGAGGTAAAGGCGCCCTTGATCCCCAGATCGTCTTTTTTGCTCTGGATATCGTCCGCTACGGATTTGAGATCGTCAAAGCTCTTGATGTCGTCCAGGGTATAGCCCGCTTTTTCCAGAAGCGTCTTGTTTACGATCAGCCCGTAGGATTCGATTACATAAGCGATACCTGCTACGGAATCTCCGTCCTTCAGCGCGTAAGACTCGCTGGTAAGCTGGGAGTAAATGTCAGAGTCCGCCAGATCATAGCAGTAATCCTTCCAGTTTTTCAGGCCTACCGGACCGTTTACCTGGAAAAGTGTGGGCGCCTCGCTTTTTGCCATCTCGGACTGAAGTGTAGTCTCATACTGGCCGGAAGCCGCCGTCACAACCGTTACCGGAACTCCTGTCTCGTCTGTGTACGCCGCCGCCAGATTCTGCCACGCCTCGTCCTGCTCCGGCTTAAAATTCAGATAATATACTGCCCCGGAGGCGTCCTCCGCCATTGCGGGAACTGCCGGAACCATAGTAGCTGCCATCAGAGCTGCAAGTCCCATTGCGGTAAGTTTTTTCATTTTCATGTCTGATCCTCTCCTTTTTATTGATTTCTTTTTCAACCTGGATTTATTATAGGCCGGAAAGGATTTTTCCACTATGATAAAAAATCAAGAAACGTGTTCTTTTTTCATGTTCTGTTTTTACCACCCCATCTTCCTCTGTATGACGGAGCCGTCCAGATAAAAACAGCAGCCTGTAAATAACTTCCCAGACTGCTGTTTCACATTTATAGACCAAAATATTCTGCACGCTAAACATATCGAAAATTATATATTATTATCATAATAATGTTCCGTAATCCGTCTTGTTACCATGGTATTATATGCTGCAACGGCATTATAAAAATTATTTACTTCTGTAGCTTGCGTCAACTTATTTATTCCTCCTTTTATATTAGACAACTCGTTGCAAACACGCTCAATTCCATTTTCAATGGAATGCAAAGAAGCTTTTATTTCATTTTGTCCTTTTATAAGGATACGCTGATTTTGTAAAACTTGATCCAATTTATCTCTAATCACGCCCCGAAATAATTCATCTTCATAAAGCGAATATGCCCCAACATAGCCTTGTGTAGCCTCAAGCGCCTGAGCTCTTCCTGATAACAAATACTCAAGAAACATACCACAGGCTTCCATATCTCTATATTTTTTATAAATGATGTTAAGAGAGTATAGTTTATTCAAAGCATCATCAATTTCACTTTTGGAATTTGCTAAAACAAAACGATTTTTGTTTAGTATTTCCAATTTGTTCTGAGATTTTTCGTGAATCAACATTACATAAGCATTAGTTAATTTTTGCTCATTCCGTTTTTTTATTTCTGTTAGTATGTAAGCTATTACCGAAAATACTATTACTATAATACCTAGTGCGTAAGATATCGAAAAATATTTTTGGTCGTTTTGAGCTCTACTCAAATCATTTTTCGCGCCATTAAGATAGAATTCGTCATAGGTTTCTGAATTAGAATAATAGGAAACTCTATTTTCTGTTTGGCTGAGCTCTTTATTATATAACCCGTTTAAAAAAACACAAAATCCCAAAAATAATATACCAGTAATAAAGGCTATAATCCATATATATTGGCTTACATATTTAACTGTTCTTTTTTTCTCACTAAATCTAATATCTTCTATCTGCTTATTTCTATCAGCATCAATTTTAGTCAAAGCATTCTCTGCAATCCGTTGTTGTATTTGCAAATTATACACATCCTGCAAATACTCAATTGTTTTTTCTTTTTCCATGCGTCTTTCCCCTTCCTATATTTTTGTTAATAATATGGCTCAATATAAAAATCAAAAAAATTTATAACAGTTTTTCTAGTGTCCATTCTCATTTTAAAATACATATCAATAAAATTAATAAAATAATGTTTGAAATTAAATTCACTTCATTATTGTTCATAAATTGGTATTTATGTATCAGCAGCTTTTCTCCTCCACAATATTGACATTGTTGATTATTTTCCGTTACTCTTCCACATACACGACATTTATATTTCTTCTGGAGGGATGCTCCAAGCACACTATCAAAAACCATCCCAATAGTTCCCGATACAACAATACATATAATTTGCTGTATATTTGTACACTGATTAGAAAGAGAATAAATTACCCCCATTACAAACGTTGCACATGCACCAGAAACTGTGCCAATTAAACTTACTCCACCAGATAACCCACGCTCCACTTCCTGTAATGATAAAACAGAATATACCCTCTTTGCATAATTCCCGCCAACAACCGAAGCAATACTATCAGCAAAACTACTGCTAAGTAAACATGTATATATAAGCAAATATTTTTCTTGTTTCACATAAGCGTATACACAAAGCACTAAGAATGCGGGCAGACTATTACATATGACTTGTTTAGCTGTTCTAAAACTATCTCTTTTTGTCTTAGCAAGAAAATGTTCGATCATCACTGTAAACATAAAGAAACACATCAAATAAATATAGCTTTTTCTACTCATTTGAAAAACTATAATTCCTATTACAAAAGCCATAAATGTGCCTTTTTTACTCAAGAAGCGGTGCCTATACGCAATCATACCAGCCATTATATTTACAAAAAAGTTCAATAGCATTACCTTAGTAATCTCCCGTTTACTTTACCACTAATAAAATTTGTAAAATAGAAAAAATGCGATCAATGGTACAACCAAGTTATCATACTTTGGAAAAATCCATCTTTCAGAACAAGCTAGAAATAAGGAAAAGCAAATTATTTTCACCGTATGAAACTGCTCGTGGTATTCTCCCAATACGGCAACAACTGTTACCACTGTTATAAGAAAAAACGCTATCAATCCTACTGAACTTTTTTTAAACTCCAACTTATTCTTTTTTTGATATATTCTGCCTGCCAAGGCTGCCCCCGAATCCGCATAACCTAATACTAAAACTGCAATCGTTGATGGTAATAAATATTTGTCATCAAAAACTGTAGCAAAACTAAATATCGATAACGCTACCGCGAACAATGGCATTCCCATATTTCCGCTGTCTTTTTTATAACTATATACACTATTTATTATCACAAATAATAATGGTCCTAAAATAAGCAAATGCTCTGACATGTATCTCAATCTTATAAACCACCAATTTGCCATTAATATATGAAGTAGTTTTCTGCCACAAAATTTATCCGCAGTAATTGATACAAATATGCTACACACTGCAAAACCTAACACCACATATATTACTGATAAAATCATTCCCTCAAACTTCAACATTATCTATTCCCTGATTATAGCGTATCTATGATTTCAGAATTTCACTTCTTATTTCCGGATATTGGTTCTCTAAGATTTTTCTGTAAGTAAGAAAACAACCGTATCCAATAATGTTTTCAATAATAGCTCTATGTTTATCAAAAACTATATTGTCTAGTTCTTTTCGCATATTGTAAATTAGCATTCCATTGATACCCTGAATTTTTTTGTGTACAGCAATTTTATTTGTTGAATCATCTCTTTTAATCATATCTGAGATCAAATTATATTTGTTTCTCCTTATGTCTTTATGAAAATCCTCATATGCATCCATTAAATAAATCCACTTACCTAAATTGAAAGCAAATAGAAAAAATGAATTATAAAACGCAGAGTCACCTATTTCAAAAATATCTAAATAAGCTACAAAAAGTCCCGCAAAGTAATTTCCAAATGTATTTGTAAGATCATCAAACCCTGTACTCTCATCCTCTAATTTTACCAGTTTCCTTAAATATGCCTCATATTTCTCTAATTTCTCATGGTAAACGAGATAGTCTTTTTGATATTTTCGATTTTTTTTTAGAACATAATATATAATTCTTTTTATTTTTGAATTATCATCTCTTATATCATCTTCTAGTTTTTTTAATACAAGATAATAATTAATAAATGCGCCGTAATTTAAAGAACGCTGTGAGAAACTAGATACTCTCTTTTTAAACGGATTCACCGGGCAACGAAATTCTCTTCGTTCTTCCTCCTGCTCTATGGAGTCCAAGCATATTACCAAAAAAGCAATATCATAACTTAGCATGGATCTAAAAAAAAGCCCATATCTTTTTCCAATTGCATCACATAAACTACAATATACATTATGATATGTATAATAATCTTTTATTAACATATTCATTTTATCGGCTATTACGTATCCCCACATTTATCTCCGTTATCCTTCCCCTAAACTCATGGATTACCCTGCAAAAAATCTATACAAGGATTACAACACAGCCATTTACAAGGTGCGTACACCCACATACAACACTCATCTGGCAGACCAATATTCTTCGTCATAAATACAGGCAAAAGACAAATGCAACATCCACAAAGCCCATCACATGCTGCTCCATCACTTTCAACAAGAGTAAATCCACCACAACCATCTGGTATAAGGTCATATTTTTTAGATAACGAAATAGTAGAATCTTTATTTTCGATAAACTCTTTAAGATAATCATACGCTAAATCCAATCTATTCAATCTAAGCATAGCATATCCAAACAAAAAACGGTTTTCTGCTAAATTGATTTTATTTTTCATTTTATCAATATATTCTTCTAATTGTGCTTTATTTAGTTTATCTAGTTTCTTTATTGCATCTTCTAACATTCCCCTACCTCTTTTCCAAAACAAAATAAAATCTTTGTGCTTATTTAAAACATGAATAGACAAGTTTTGTGTTCATAAATATATTATTAGGTTACTTATTAACTCCTACTCATCTATTTAGTGCAGTTTGCATCTATAATTATACATCATTGCATCTATGGATGCAAGTTGCATTTTTAGTTTGTTGTGATGCACCTTTAACTATCCTATAATATACAAAAGTAGAAATAAGTAATACCCAAAACAAATTTCTTATCTTTTCTTTTTACATTTAATTAGTTAACTTAAACGCTAAATTTATTAGACTTTTAATTGTCTTAACAGGAATTTCAATCTAATAATGACTTGCTCAGGTTAAAAATAAATGTACTCCACCCTAAAAAATCACAATGTAGATCTATAAATCGAACAGTGCTAAAAGATATATGGAGATGATTGAAATGTTACCAGAAATAGATTATATTAAAATCGGACAACGCATTAAAACAGCACGTCTTGAAAAAGGATTAAGCCAAGCAGACTTAGGCGCTTTAGTTGGTTGCTCCAACAACCATATGAGCCATATAGAAATCGGACAAACGAAAGTTAGTCTTTCTATGTTGCTAAAAATTTCAAATGTCCTAGAAAAAAATCTGGACTTTTTTCTCTTAGATACGCCATATGCCAAAAGTGATGAATTAATAAATACAGAAATTGCAAACAAATTAAAGAAATGTACTCCAACAACATTAATTACTATTAGAAAAATCATTGATGCTTTATTAGAACAACAAGATATGGAATGCGCTAACCAGCATAAATACTGATTTATACTCCCAAAACAACTTTAATATATTATATAATAGGTTTTTTTGACTTTTGTTTTTAAAAGTCGAAACTACTACCACCACCTATAGGAAACATGAATTCAATTTTTAAGATTGATCTCTATTATTAAATATATATATGTATTAAATATATATGGATTTCTCTTCTCTATTCAAAAATTTTCCTACAATGAATACTATCTACCCGTCCTCAAGTCTTTCATAAATGTTACCGCCAGTTATAATCAGGTTGCACAAGCGACTCATCAACTTATATAAATTATAAAATACTTATTCTTTTTTACTCATAAATCTTTCTTAATAAAACCCGGAAAGCAAACATTCATTCTACTCCCCGGGTATTTTATTCCCTTTATATTATTTTAGTAACTTTTTAGATAACTTCTATTTTTCCACTATGATAAAAAATCAAGAAACATGTTCTTTTTTCATGTTCTGTTTTTACCACCCCATCTTCCTCTGTATGACGGAGCCGTCTCTGGCGTCAATAGTCAGCATGGGGACGTATTCCTCCTCCAGGGCGGCCGTCCCTGCCGTTCCGTCTTCTCCTGATATCTGCGCCGTCCATTCTCCATAAAAATCCCAGACCGGGATCAAAAGCCCGCTTTCGCTGTCCCCCTCCTCTCTTATTCTCATGTAGCCAAGCCTTACCTTTGTAATCGTCATTTCCACGGAGTCCGCATCCGGGGAGGGATAACGGGTATAGCTTCCTCCGTCCTCAGACGACAGGGAGAAGGGATTTTCCTCCGACATCATCTGCACAGCTATCGTCTTTTCAAAGATATCCTTAATCTCCGCAAAGGGAAGAAGGAATTGTTTTTCGTCGGACAGATCTGTAATTTCCAGACTGCCGCTGTACTGGAAGCCGCGCAGCACGCCTGCCGCGTACTCCACAGACAGACTCTCCTGCATCCATGCTTTCTCCTGCGCCTGTGTGACGGTTCCGTCCTCATCCATAAAAGAAGCCGCTTTCTCATAAACAGGGAGCTGGCGCTCCTGCACATAGTTTACCGGGATGCCCTCTGTCGCCCTTTCAAAGTAAAAGACATCCCGGGCAACAGGGCCGTTTTTTCCGTCCCGGGGCATGTTCTCGTGAAGTTCTGAGACGACATGGAAATCCTGAATCCCCATCTTTTCTACAAGCTCCTCCGCCTGTGATCTTTCCACTCGCCCGTTTCCTGCGGCAGCCTGCTCAAACAGGGACGACTGCCACAATTCCGCATCCTGCTCTGTTTCCGGCATCTTTGAGGCGTCAAACCAGCAGCTAAAATACTGTCCGCCGGAGCCTGTGTCATATGCATACCTGTAGGGAATATCCGCCGCCGCAAAGGTTCCCTCTCCGCTTTCCTCATCAGGATCCAATGAAATGGGGGCTTCCTGCTGATCCAAAGCCTGAGCCTCACCGATCACATAGAGCATTTTTTCAACCGCCTCTATGGAACCGGAGGCCCTTTTAACGCCCTTTATCAAAAACGCGTCTGTCTGGGGGACTTCTACAGGCGCCCTGGCTGTAAGGGTGAATTTCATAGGCTCTTCCTTATTCTTCCGCCCCGCGCTTCTAAGCTCTGTGGTCAGCGTGGCTTCATATATTTCCGGGGCCTCAACCTGCTGGGACACTGTTTTTTGTATAATCTCCCCCGTATCCTCCGCCTGACTGCTTCCGGTCAGGCCGGCACTTCCGCTGTCGCCGCTGTATTCCTCCACCACCGCCGATTTCACCATCTGTTCGCAGCCGGAGCTTCCCAGCATCGCCGCAGCCGCCAGCGCTCCTATTGCCGCATAAACTTTTCTTTTTTTCATAAGCATCCTCCATTCTCTATACGAAACCTCTTTCACGGAATACTATTTGCGAAAAAAAAGGTACCCTTCTTATAAAATAAGGATACCATATCCGTTTTCCAAAATACGCAGGAAAACGTAAACAAAATGTAATTTCTAAAAGCGCACGGTTACCTCCGTTCCCTTTCCTTCCTCACTGCTGACCGTCAGCTTCCCCTTATGCAGAGCGGCAATGCTGACGCACAGAGCAAGTCCCAGTCCGGCGCCCCCGGAACGCCGGCTTCTGGATTTATCCACCATATAAAAAGCCTCCGTTACTTTTTCCAGATCTTTTTTTGGGATCCCGCCTCCATTATCCTCCACCTGGAACACCTTTCTTCCCTTTTCCCGATATATTTTAAGTTTCACGGTTCCTCCCCGCTCCACTGCATGAAAGGCATTGTCGATAAGATTTACAAGGAGGCTCTCCATCAGCTCCGGATCCATTTTCATGGAAAAGTCCTCACATTCTGTTATAAACTGAATCTCCTGTCTCTGTGCACGCTCCTTTTCCAGAGCCTTTACACGGTTTACCAGATCCCTTACCGGGTAATTTATCATATGAACAGCCTGGTTCTGATGCAGGCCCAGCAGTTCCATCAGCTTGCCGGAAAGCGCCTCCAGACGCCTGCCCTCCCGGCTGATATGCTCCAGCGCCTGAGCCTTTTGTTCTTCTTCCAGCTTCACACAGCGGAGCGTATCGGAATATCCGATTATGGATGTCAGCGGTGTTTTCATCTCATGAGCCAGAGCCCCAAGGAGCATCTCCTGCTTTCCCGCCACTTCCTGCAGCGTTTCCATGCGCCTTACCGTTTTTCTCATCATACGGTAAATAAAAAATCCCGCGGCAAGAAAAATACTGCTGTATATTCCCAAAAACATTACCGCCGTCCGGCGCAGCTCCCGGAATATATCCGAGATATCTCTGACAGACAGAAGCAGATAGCCTTCCGGCTGATCCAGATAGATCTGCTGAAGCAAAAGAGCTTTCCTTCCAAGAAACTGCAGACGGTAGTCGTCCGCACCGCTTTTCTCTGTCAGTTCCAAAGCGTCTAAATCCACCACCTGATAACCTGTGTAGTTTTCCTCCGCTTCTCCGGTCTCTCTTCGGATAAGGGCATATCCCTCCCCAAAACACAGCCGGAACTGAAACTCCCGATAAGCCCGTTTCCCTGTTTCCGACATCTGACCGTACTGGCTGGCGTCCCAGAACTCCTTCATCAGAGACGCGCTTGCTTCCATTTGCCGTCCAAAAGTCTCCGCGGCATTCTCAAGTCCTCTTTTCCCTGTAATATAGAGGCTCAGGCCTCCCACCAGGAGCAGGGAACAGAGAAGCGTTGCCAGCATTAAGGCTACCGTCTGTTTCCATAGCTTCATATTTAATCCTCCAGGCGGTAACCCAGCTTGGGTATTGTCCGGATCTCCTCAGACAGTCCCAGCTTTTTCCGAAGCTGTCCTATGTGAACGTCCACTGTCCTGCTTTCTCCCAAAAACTCTGTTCCCCACACCCGGCGCAGTATTTCCTCTCTGCCCAGAGCAATATTGCGGTTTTGGAGCAGCAGCACCAAAAGATCGTACTCCATGGGCTTCAGACTCACCGCCGTCCCGTCCTTCGTCACCTGATGCTTTTTGAGATCCACCTGAACGTCCCGGATTCCCAGAAATCTTTTTGCTCTGCCTGTACGCTCGAGAACCTTCTCGATCCGCACAAGAAGCTCCAGCATTTCAAAGGGCTTCACCATATAATCCTCCGCTCCCAGTCTCAGGCCCCTTACCTTGGAAGCTACGTCGTCCTTTGCCGTAAGGCAGATCACCGGAAGATTCCTGCTTTTAAAATCCTCGATTATGGAAAACCCGTCCTTTCCAGGAAGCATAATGTCCAGGAGAACGAGATCCGCGTCCTCATGCCACAGCAGCAGCCTGCGGGCTTCCTCCCCGTCGTAGGCTGCTGCTGTTTCATATCCTGCCGCGTTCAGATTCATGCAGAGCAGCTCGGAAATTGCTCTGTCATCCTCAACCACCAGAATTTTATTCTTCAATTTCAGGATCCTCCTGTAAGAACTCCTCTGTGTCTGCTGTTTCATTTTGACTGCTCTCAGCGGGAGCTTCCGCCGTTTCTTCCGTCTGTACAGAGTCTTTTTCTTTATTGCGGGAGCTCCACGGAGCGTAAACAGGCTCCTGCTCATTCAGTTCAGAGGCGGCGGTCTCCTCTTTTCTTTTAACGCCTTCTTTAAACTCAGCTACCGCTTTCAGTCCCTTTTTGATCAGGAAAAGAAACGCGAAATCTACGATTCCGTTGATCAGAAGCACGCAGCCCGCGAAAATAACCATGATCTTTACCACAGAAAACGGGTTCGCGATCATAACAATTCCAAGACCGATAAAAACAAGGCTTCCGATCAGCAGGATTTTCCATTCCAGTCCGGCGCCGTCCTCTTTCTTAAGCTTCAGGCTTCCTTTCAGCACCCAGATACTGTCCGTCAGAACAAAGGTTCCCAACAGCACCGGGAGAAGCTTCACAACTACCTGGGGATTATAAAAGAGAAAAATTCCCAGTACCAGGATCAATGCTCCTGAAAAAAGATCGATCAACGTGGCATGGGGCTTCTCCTGCACATAAATCCAGATATGATAAAGGCCCGCCGCGATCAGCACCACGCCGAAAATGAATTTGCACAGAACGTTCACCACATTCACCGGCATGCATATCAGGCACAGGCCGACAATGATATAGATCAGCGACGTAGCGACCTGTCCCCTAAGTATGCTCCTGATTTTCTCCTGCATGAATACTTTCCCCCTTTTTAACTACGTCCGTATCTGAAAATTTCAGGCTTTTTTTAAATCTCTGGTGTTCTTCTCCACCATCTTCCTGGGAACCATGATCTGATGGCCGCAGCCTCTGCATTTCAGCCGGAAGTCCGCCCCCACGCGAAGGATCTCCCATTCCCGGCTGCCGCAGGGATGGCTTTTCTTCAGGGTAACGATATCCCCTACTTCATAGATAAGCCCCATTTTTACTCTCCTTTTACTCTGATCTGTGAAAATACCTGTCCAATGGGATCCTTGATCAGAAGATCCGCATTGCGGTCCCTTGGAGTAGAGGCTTTGTTTATCACGACAAGATACTCGCCTCTGAAATAATCGATCAATCCGGCCGCCGGATACACCGCCAGCGACGTCCCTCCGATGATCAGCACCTGGGCTCTGGAAATCGCCTCCACCGACTCCGTAAGAGTACGGCTGTCGAGACTCTCCTCATAGAGAACCACGTCAGGCTTCACGATACCGCCGCATTCGCAGCGGGGTACTCCGCTGGTGTTTTTTACATAGGAAAAATCATAAAACCGCCCGCATTTCATACAGTAATTCCGGTATACGCTCCCGTGAAGCTCCAGAACCCTGCCGCTTCCGGCCATCTGGTGAAGATTATCAATATTCTGCGTGATCACAGCCTTAAGCTTCCCGGCCTTTTCCAGCTCAGCCAGTTTCAGGTGAGCCGCGTTGGGCTTCGCTGTGTCGCAGAGCATTTTGTCCCTGTAAAACTTAAAAAACTCCTCCGGCCTGCTCACAAAAAACGTATGGCTCAGTATGGTTTCGGGGGGATAATCATACTTCTGGTGGTACAGGCCGTCCTGTGAACGAAAATCGGGGATTCCGCTCTCTGTGGAAACACCCGCGCCGCCAAAAAAGACAATATTGTCATGCTGATCAATGATCTCCTGCAATTTCGTAATCTTCTCTTCCATATATCTACCATCCTTCCAGTCAGGCTTTACGAAACATCCGCCGCGTTCACCAGTTTCCCCTGTACTACAAACCTGGTAGCCTCATTCCCTGTACAGGTGGATAAGGTGACGATCTTATCCTTAATGGTAAGCTCCTCCGTATCGTCTGTCGTAATCTCCGAGTACCCTTTTATCGTTTTAAGATATGTCTCGAACTCCTCGCCCGGTCCCTTAAACAAAGTGTAGGTATCGCTGTTCACTCCTGTGGTATACGCCGCGATGATCTCGTAGCGGTAATTTTTTTCCGGAGTAAGGATCCAGAAATACCTGCTTTTATCGTATGTGGCCTGATCCTCCGTGAATTTCTTCAGCTGCCCGAACATGGAACCGTTCTTCATATTATGCCCGTATACAAGAGTATTACAGTCTGTAAAATCCCTGCTGTTCTCATAATCTATAAAAATTGTTCCCGCAAAATTATAGTTTTTCTCGTATGTGGTATGAAGATAGGTCTCGTTATCCTTTCCCTGTACCACCGGGTAGCTGATCCCATCCAGAGCCTCTATGTAGATCCAGCCCGCCACATCCTCATTCACTCCCTGCAAAGTCTCAAAATTCACATCTATAGGCGGTTTGGGCTGGTCGTCTCCCGACTGGTCCTCCTGCGTGTTCTCAGGATCCCGTTCCGTTACTGCCATCTGTTCAATATGATTGTACTCATCCGTGCCTTTTTTGTATTCCGTATAGATATGATACAGATTATACGCGGCGAAGCAGAATACGATTATAGCAGCAGCCAGCGCCAGGGTCAGTACAAGGTCGCCCTTCTTTTTTGTTTTTTTTGATTTTTGTTTTTTCATAATCACACTCCTTGGGTACATTATAATGTTCCCGGTTCGTTCTTGCAACCCGTTTTACAGCCGCTTATATTTTTTTCATTTATTTTTTATGAATTTTTAAGACGAAAACCGTCTTATGAAACTTGCGCCAAATCAATAATAAATTTATTAATCCCTGATCTCATTTAACTTATTCCAGCCATATCTTCGGATTGAGATCAGACCTGATATCATGCTGGCAAGTTCATCTGCCGCGCCTGCCCAGGATCCGATTATCAGATCATAAATAATCCACAGCGGCGAGTTGATAAAGATACCGGCAATTCTGATC
This sequence comes from Candidatus Blautia faecipullorum, assembly GCA_019115125.1. Classification (GTDB taxonomy): domain Bacteria; phylum Bacillota; class Clostridia; order Lachnospirales; family Lachnospiraceae; genus Blautia_A; species Blautia_A faecipullorum. Next base: position 23,301 of record DXEG01000020.1, on the reverse strand, counting down.
TTCCGCGCATTATGTGTATAGCCCCCAACTGTAGACGCAATGTTCGCGCATATTGGGAGAACTGATATCCATCCCTCCCAGGTTGTAACTAAAATAATTACCTGTACCGAGCAAAGAAGCGCGCACATCCCCCCGCTTCGGGCAAATTTCCATTTACTGGCCAGGAACAGTGACCGCGCCAGATTCAATATGTAGCTGAGGCCTCCTGTCATTGCTCCTAATATGATAAAATGTACAGTATAAACCAGATATGAAAAAAACTGCGCGGCATAAAGTTTGCGGTTATCTCTGCACTGATATGAAAAAAAATATAAAACAGCCCCCAAAACTGCTAAAAACTGCGTGAATAAAAATTTCACATCCAATTAAGCCTTCCTCCTGATATTGACATGTTTTTCCGTCAGGACCCGTCCCATTGGTATTTTTTCAGCTCCACATGCGTCTGGTCCCTGAGCTTTACTCCTTCCTGTTCCAGAAGAAATCCCTGCTCACGCCATCCCGGCACAAGCCTCCCCGCGTGATTTACCACTCTGTGACAGGGGTATTCTCCATAATATTCCGCCATACTCAGCACTCTCCCTACCAGTCTGGCGTTCTTATCCCTCCCGATCAGCTTCGCGATCTGGCCGTAAGTCGCCACGCGGCCTTCCGGGATTTCCTCCACCACGGAAAGTATCTCATAGATCAGATCCTCATCCAATACTCCGGCCAATGCTTTCACCTCTCATCTTTTACTCTCAATCACAATTATAAGATCAAACGGCCCAGATAGCAATATCCTCCCTGAGCAGCCTGATAATTTTTCCAGACTGCCCGGGGAGGATTTCTTATAAAACAAATATTCTGTTTTTACAAAAGACCCATTCTCTTGAATTCATGGTATACGCCGTCGTCCCATACGCTTTCGCATACGCGGTCCGCCATCTGTTTCAGCTCCGGGCAGGCGTTTCCCATGGCCACGCAGACTCCCGCCGCCTCCATCATCGCGTAATCATTCATACTGTCTCCAAAGGCCACCGTATCGTCCAGCGTCGCGCCGTAGTATCTGCAGACCAGCTCCATTCCTTTTCCTTTATCCACCTCTTTTGGTATGATCTCGCCGTTGAAACAGGAGCTGCTGTCTCCAAAAGGAAAAACCGCATAGTGGAACCTTTCGTTCAGTCGGGGCTTTGTCCTCTCCACAGCTTCCAGATCCGTACTTGTAAAGCAGATTTTATAGGCTCCCTTCCGGGGGTACTCTTCATAAGGCCGGATATCGATCCCCTTTTCTATCTCCTTCTGCATCCGTATCAGCTCTGAATTGGTACTGTCTGCCCTGGAAGCTCTCAGCAGGGCCTCCATCTGGGGATCTGTATAGATCCCCTCGGAGGTTTCAATCCTGCAGTACATCCCGTTTTCATGGAATACAGCGAGACATTCCTGGATGGTTTCCTCAGGCAGAATACTGTCCAGAAGCACCCTGCCCTCAACTTCCACATGTCCTCCCGCGCTGGCGACTACTCCGTCAAAGCCCACCTCCAGAATATCGTTTCCAATGATAGGCATATTTCTGCCTGTACAGAGAAACACCCTGTTTCCTTTTTCCCGTGCTCTGCGTACCGCCTCCTTTGCCAGAGGAGACGGTTCTGCCAGCTCTGAGACAAGCGTCCCGTCAATATCCAAAAATATCAGCTTTTTCTCCATAGCTTTTCCTCAATTTCCTGCTTTTTCTGTCTTTTCTGTTCTGTCTATCTTTTTCGCACCACAGCGGCGGTTACATTCCTGTCCATAGCTCCGGGACCGGATACTTCCAGTTTTCTGTCGTCCGGAAGATCTGTAAAGATCATGGGGATCACGGTATCGTAGCCGGCTTTCTTTATCTGTTCCTGGTCGAACTCGATTAAAAGCTGTCCCTTTTTCACATGGTCTCCGTCCTTTACATGGGCGGTGAAATATTTCCCCTGGAGATTCACTGTATCCACGCCGATATGGATCAGAATCTCTGTCCCGTATGTACTGGCGAAGCATACCGCGTGTTTTGTGTCAAAGATACTCATAATAGTTCCGTCTGCCGGAGCATAGACTCTGCCTTCCTCCGGGATTACAGCGATGCCGTCTCCCAGTACCTTATTGGCAAAAGTCTCGTCATTTACTTCTTCCATCGCAATGGCCTGACCCTTTGCGTATCCGAAGAATTCCTCTTTTTCCGGTATTTCCGGTACAGGGGCTTCTTCAGCTTCCGCCTGTCCGTCGTTCTGCTCCGCGGATACCGCTTCCGCCTTCGGCGCGTCTGCCTCGTCCGGAATCTGATCCATAAATCTTCCAAGGATCAGAGTCATCAGAAAGCCGCCGCAGATCGCTACCGCATGTGCGATCACATAATTTACATATCCGTTCCCAGCCGGATCGGCCAGAGCGATTCCCGGAAGAACCGTGGTTCCGAATCCTACGGCCGCAAGATCGGTAAAGTACACAACAAGACCGCCAAGAGCGCCGCCGATGCAGCCGCCGATAATCGGGAAGCGGTATCTCAGGTTGATACCAAAAAGCGCCGGCTCAGTGATTCCAAAGAGAACTGAGATAAAGCTCGGGATACAGAGCTCCCTTGTTTTCACACTCTTTTTATGGCGGATCAGATATCCAAGTACCGCGCCGCCCTGGGCGATGATCGCCACTGACATCAGCGGATTGAGGAAGTTTCTTCCTGTATCTGCCAGAAGCTGGGCTTCAATAGCGCCGAAAATATGATGAAGTCCGGTGATCACCACAAGCTGCTGAAGCCCTGAAAAGGCCGCGTAACCAACTGCTCCCAGATTTTGTGTCATCCATACCAGAGCGTTTGTGATGCCTGAGGAAAGTCCCCGGCCCACCGGCCCGATCACGGTAAACAGAAGCAGCGCTCCTACCAGTGTAGTGAGCAGAGGGGATACCAGAAGGCGGATCACCTCCGGAACCTTTTTCTCAAAGAAGATATCCAGCTTCGCTGTTACAAATCCCATCAGAAGGGCTACAATGATACCGCCCTGGAAGCCTACCAGCTCCACGCCCAGTCCAAAAATATGGAGTGTTGTTACGTCCACGGTTCCCTGGGCCGCGGAGTAAGCGTTCGCGAGGCTGCCGCTGAGCATGATGCATCCTATGACAATGCCGAGGATAGGACGCCCGCCGAAGCGTTTGCACGCGCTGTAGGCTACTGCCAGAGGCAGAAAATCAAAGATCGCACTGGATGAAATATTGATCAGCCTGTTAATTCCAAATAAAGTATCATTTGCCTGCACCACTTCCAGATTTCCCAGCACGCCGGAAAGTCCGGTAAGCAGAGCGGCCGCGAGGATTCCGGGCATAATATCCACGAAAACGTCGGACAGCGCCTTGATGATCCTCTGAAGCGGATTCATCTTCTTGTTCGCTACCGTCTTCAGATCACTGAGACTCATATTTTTCATATTGTTCTGATCCGCGAAAACCTCGTACACATCATTTACCAGACCTGCTCCGAAAATGATCTGCACCTGGTCGCCGGCCACAAACACACCCTTTGCCAGATCCACATCCTCTATGGCCTTGAGATCCGCCTTATCATTATCCTTGAGAACGATCCTCAGACGCGTGGCGCAGTGAGCCACGCCCTGGATATTCTCTTTTCCTCCAACCAGTTTTGTTAATTCTATGGAGATTTTTTCGTATCTTTGCCGTTTATTTGCATCCATGTAAAATGCTCCTCCTTCTTTTTTTGCAAAAAACGCCTGCCTTGCGATCCCTCTGTGGCCACAGTAAAAAGAAACGCTTTCAGCTTTCTCAGCTCTTTCTTGTAATTCTTATTATAGCCCGCTATAATGATAATTACATGGAGAAATGTGACTTATATATCGAACATTATGACTTTTCATCCGGGAGGTTTTATGCAGAACTATAATTTTTCAAATGATTTTTCCAGAAATATTGACGCGATGATCTATACCTGCGGCTATGAAAACTGCGCGCCGGGTCACAGCTACGGACCTATTTTGAGAAACGGCTATCTGATCCATTATATTCTGAAGGGACACGGCGTTTATAAGGCCCGGGGCAAGCTCTTCCGGCTGGGCCCCGGGGACGCTTTTCTGATCTGTCCCGGAGAACTGATCTATTATCAGGCGGATATGAAAGATCCCTGGAGCTATACCTGGATCGGTATGCAGGGCATTAAGATCAAAAGCTACCTGGAGCGCACCATACTGCCCGGCTGTCTGACTGTACATTACGGCCAGGACGACCAGATGCGGCTCTGCCATGAAAAAATGTTTGAAGCCGACAGCCTCCGCCAGAACAGGGATCTTATTATGAACAGCATCATGTACGAATACCTTTTTCTGCTGGCGCGAAAATTTCCCAGCACCAATACCTCTGTTCAGGAAAAAAAGTCCGGCTATGTGGAAAAAGCCCTGCAGTACATCGAGGCCTATTACTGTGATCCTATTACCATCCAGGATATCGCGGATAATCTGAATATCAACCGTTCTTATCTGCACAGACTCTTTAAATCCTTTACCGGTTTTTCCATTCAGAATTATCTTCTGGACTACAGAATAAGACAGGCCTGTATCCTTCTCAGGGATACAGACCTGTCTATCCGTGTGATCGCACATTCCGTAAGCTACGCGGATCCTCTGTATTTTTCAAGAATCTTCCGCCAGAAGATGGGGATGAGCCCCAGCGAATACCGGGAGCATATCCAGACGGAAAGAACCTGATTTATTTCAGAACAACTCCTTCATCACCGGATACAGCTTTTTGAATTTCTGGTAGCGTTCTTCATACTTGGCGACCAGCTCCGGCTCCGGCTCTACTGTCTCTACTACATGGACAAATTTCTCTGCGATGGTCTCCACATCAGGATACGCGCCGCAGCCCACAGCCGCCAGCATGGCACCGCCCATGGAAGGACCCTCTTCCACCGCCGGAACATCCACCTTCAGGTTCATGACGTTGGCGATGATTTTTTTCCAAAGAGGACTTTTGGCGCCGCCGCCGCAGATCTTTGTTCTCTCTATGTGGATTCCAAGGCTTCTGGCAACCTCCAGGGAATCCCGGAGGCCGAAGGCCACGCCCTCAAGAACCGCCTGAGTCATCTCAGCTCTGGAGGTGTCCATGGACATTCCGAAAAAGACCGCCCTTGCGTCCGGGTTGTTGTGAGGAGATCTCTCTCCCATCAGATAGGGAAGGAAGAACACCTGGTTCTCTCCCAGCTTAACGATCCCTTCCTGCTCTTTTGCAAAATCTTTTGTATTCAGGATTTCCTCAGACCACCATTTATTGCAGGAAGCCGCGCTGAGCATACAGCCCATCAGATGATATCTGCCGTCCGCATGATCGAAGGAGTGAAGGGCGTTGTTTTCGTCCACACCGAATTCCCTGCTGGAAATAAAGACCGTTCCTGATGTACCCAGGGAGATATTGCACTGTCCGTCTCCTACTGTTCCTGTTCCCACAGCCGCGGCGGCATTGTCTCCGGCTCCGGCCACGAATTTCACGTCCTGTGAAAGGCCCAGCTCAGCCGCGATCTCAGGCTTCAGGCTGCCCACCACCTGCCAGCTTTCGTAGAGAGCCGGAAGCTGCTCTTCGGTAATTCCGCAGATATCCAGCATCTCCTTAGACCAGCAGCGGTTCTTAACGTCGAGAAGCAGCATGCCGGAAGCGTCAGACAGATCTGTACAGAAGGAGCCCGTCATGCAGTACGCCAGATAATCCTTGGGGAGCATGATCTTTTTTACTCTCGCAAAATTCTCAGGCTCATTTTTTTTCATCCACAGGATCTTGGGCGCGGTAAAGCCCGCGAAGGCGATATTGGCCGTGTATCCGGAAAGCTTATCCTTTCCGATCACTGTATTCAGATAATCGGTTTCCTCTCCGGTTCTGCCGTCGTTCCAGAGGATGGCGGGACGAATGACCTCGTCCCTCTCATCCAGCGTCACCAGACCGTGCATCTGGCCGCCGCAGCCGATCCCGGCCACCTTCGTTTTATCAATATCCTCTGTCAGTTCTTTGATGCCGGCCATGGTCTCACGCATCCAGTCCTGGGGATTCTGCTCCGACCAGCCCGGATGGGGGAAAAACAGCGGATATTCCTTTGATACGATTTTTTCTATTTTTCCGGATTCCTCCATCAGAAGAAGCTTCACAGCGGAGGTTCCCAGATCAACACCTATATAATACATAGTTTTCTCCATTCAATATTTCAGAGATCATCCCCAGGGATTCTCGGTGGGATATCTTACGCCTGCCGGCTGATTATAGCCAATCTCGTCTACCGGTACGCCGATATATTTGAATACCTCGAACAGAGCCTTGCCCCAGTGTCCGAAAGCGACTGCTCCGTGATGGGGGAATCCGCCCTCGATCAGCACATGACGGTAGAATCTTCCCATTTCCGGGATCGCGAATACTCCGATGGAACCAAAGGAACGGGTCGCTACCGGAAGTACCTCGCCGTGAGCGATGTATGCGCGCAGCTTGCTGTCCGCGGTGCTCTGGAGGCGGAAGAAGGTGATATCTCCGGGAACAATGTCGCCCTCCAGGGTACCCTGGGTAACTTCCTCCGGAAGAGTTCTCGCCATGATCATCTGATACTTCATCTCACAGGAGGTCAGCTTGCTGGAAGCTGTGTTTCCGCAGTGGAAGCCCATGAAGGTATCCTTCTGCGTATAATTGTATTTGCCCTTGATATCCTCGTCATACATATCGTTCGGCACAGAGTTATTGATATCCAGGAGAGTTACGATGTCGTCGCTGACTACGGTTCCGATAAATTCACTGAGGGTTCCGTAGATATCCACCTCGCAGGATACCGGAATACCCTGAGCGGTAAGGCGGCTGTTCACATAGCAGGGAACGAAGCCGAACTGAGTCTGGAACGCAGGCCAGCATTTTCCGGTAAGAGCCACATATTTGCGGTATCCTCTGTGCTCCTCCACCCAGTCCTTTAAGGTCAGCTCATACTGAGCCAGTTTGCTGAGGATTTCCGGTTTCTTATTGCCGGCGCCCAGCTCTTCTTCCATTTCTTTTACAACAGCCGGAATTCTTTCATCCCCGGCATGTTTATTGAAGGCTTCAAAAAGATCAAGCTCAGAATTCTCCTCGATCTCCACACCGATGTTGTAAAGCTGCTTGATAGGCGCGTTGCATGCCAGGAAGTTCAGCGGACGGGGGCCGAAGCTGATGATCTTCAGATTGTTCAGCGCGTAAACGGCCTTTGCGATGGGAACAAAGTCATGGATCATATCGGCACATTCTTCCGCGTTTCCTACCGGATACTCGGGAATATACGCCTTCACATTGCGGAGCTGCAGATTGTAGCTTGCGTTCAGCATACCGCAGTATGCGTCGCCTCTTCCCTGCACCAGATTGTCGCCGGATTCTTCCGCTGCCGCGATAAACATTTTCGGTCCTTCAAAGTGCTTAGCAAGAAGGGTTTCAGAAATTTCCGGTCCAAAGTTTCCAAGGTAAACCACAAGGGCATTGCATCCGGCGTTTTTTACATCCTCAAGAGCCTGTACCATGTGGATCTCGCTCTCTACGATGCAGACCGGACATTCATAAATGTCGTCCGCGCCGTATTTTTTTGTGTAAGCGTCCACCAGGGCTTTTCTTCTGTTTACGGAAAGGCTTTCCGGGAAACAGTCTCTGCTCACTGCGACAATTCCGATTTTGATTTCTGGTTTGTTATTCATGTGTTTTCTCCTTTTTATTATATATGAAATTTTCTGGTTTCTTTTTATGCTTTGTCCCTGCTGCTGTTAATCTATAGTGAGGTTGGCTCCCCGAAGCCCGGAAAACGCGCCCTCAATGCCGGCCTCCTCATGGGCGATCAGCCATTTGTTTTTTGCCGTCATCAGGCTGTCCTCTCCTGTCTTGTCCGTCTCAAAGGTAAGATCCGTGTTCGTACCTGCCGGCAGCACTACGACGCACTGGAACCCGCCGTCGTTCACATGGCAGGGCGCGTAATGAAGAGTGGTGGCGTACACCTCGATGGCTGTTCCCGCAGGAACAAGAAAGGCTTCGATCTTCGAAGTGTCATATGTAAAGTCCTCTTCAATGTCCTGCTGACAGCCCAGCAGAAGTACTAGATCTGTCACCGCCACATTGATTTCAGAGCTGCGGTGATACTCTACCGCATTCAGTTTTTTGTTATGGCCGTTGCAGTAGCCGATCTGGATCGGCAGTCCTCCGAAAGCCTTGTTTCTCAAAGTCTTTTCCACTTCCAGCGCTTCCAGCTCCTCCACAGAGGGAACATAGATCACGTCCTCCGGAACCGGAGTGTGCTTCATTTCTCTGAGCAGCCCGCTGAAATCATACCCCTTTAACACCTTTCCATATTTACGGAAAGAGGCGTCCGCTACATTCTGAATCTTCATCCCAATACCTCCTTATATAACGTAAAAAAAGCATACCACACCGCGGTATGCTTTTCGCCATTTTTCTTGTCTAAATCATAGCACTTTTTTGACATTTTATCTAAAGAACAAGTGTAAATATCAGGACGGCTCGTTTTCCTCCGCCTGTCCTTTTCCCTCTCCGCCGATTTTCCCAATCTGCTTCTGCCGCTTCCGTATCTCACTTGGGAGCTGCCCGTATCTTTTTTGGAACTCACGGGAAAATCCGCGACTTCCGCAAAATCCGTGATCCAGGGCGATCTGGCTGACGGTTTTATCCGTATGCATCAGCTCCCGGTAGGCGTAGGCCATGCGGATATCCTGAAGATATGTCTTAAAATTGACTTTTATATATTTTCGGAACATTCGTGACAAATACTCCGGCGAATAGCCAAATGCCGCCGCCACCTGGGACAGCTTCAGATCCTCCTGATAATGCTCCCGCATATAGGTGGTAATTCTGGACAGCACGGCCAGCCGCCTGCTGTGCCTGAGCTCCCTCTCATGAACCTCCGTCTCTCTGTATTCCGTCACAAGCAGATACAATATTTCATAAAACAATGCCCTTGTTTTAAATCCGTATCCTTCTTTCTTTTCCTCATAAATCTGAAAAATCTGCTGCATCAGAGCGGCCAGCTCCTGATTGCGTCCCCGCCGTCTATCCGTGTCCGCCGACTCCGGCCGGGAAAAACGGATAAATCTCTCCGCGGTAAAATACTCCTCAAACTGCTTCAAGGGGATCTGGAGCACTGCCGTCCTGTTTTTCTCCAGAGCGTTTATAGAATGGATCTCATTGGAATTAATGATCAGGAACTTCCCTGCCGTGAGAAGATATTTTTCCTCATTCAGGAAAAAAGTAAGAGACCCCTCCATTACGGCAAAAATCTCTATTGAGGTATGCCAGTGCTTTTCTCTGGCATAATTTCCGTTGTATCCTTCAAATAAAAACAGTTTGAAGGGCAGTCCTTCATTTGGAATGATCAATTCATGCTGAAGCTCCATACCTTCTTATCCCTTTATATCCTCTCTTCTCCGGCGCCGCCGTTTTCCCCATCCCTCAGCGCGCCCCGGGCCAGCTTATCCACCTGCTCGTTATAATAATCCCCGGAATGGGCCTTTACCTTCTGAAAAACAACGCGGACCTTCCGGCTGCTACCCTTCATAAAACCGGCATATTTCTGCGTGAGGCTGTTCTTTGCGCTCCAGGCTCCTGTAGCCCATTTCTCAATCCCTTCATAATCATAAAAGATCACCAGAGAATCATAGCCGTTTCTCTCCGCCCAGCGCACCGCGTGCATGGCTCCCAGCATTTCTCCGGCCACATTGCGGATCGCCACAGCCTCCGGGTCACTTCCGTTTCCTGACCGTCGGATCTCTTCTCCCTCCGGCGTGATCAGTATGCAGCCAAAGGCATATTTTCCCAGAGCAGGATCAAAGCTTCCGTCCACATAGGCGATCAGACCGCTGTCAAGGATCTCCTCTCTCTCCTCCGGACTTACCTGCATCCGGTCCCCCTCAAGATAGGCCCGGGCCTCTGCTTCCGTGGGAAAGCTTTTATATTCCGCCCCGGAAAATCCCCCTACGGAGTTCTTACATTCCTCCCAGGTGTCAAAAATTCCCGTGGCTCTTCCTTTTCTTACCGCGTAAAATTTCTTTTTCGCCATTTCTGTCCTCCAATACAGGCAATCATAAGCGATTAATCTTTTCCCAGACCTCGTCGTCAAATTTTCTGTCTTTATAATAGTACAGTCTGTCCTCCTCCGTGATCTCCCTGATCACTCTGCAGGGATTCCCCGCGGCGCAGACATTGTCCGGGATATCCTTTGTAACGACGCTGCCGGCCCCAATCACCACATTATTTCCGATGGTCACGCCGGGAAGGATCACGCAGCTTCCCCCGATCCAGACATTATCTCCTATCTTAATAGGAATTCCATATTCATAACCGGACTTCCGGCTCTCCGGATGGATGGGATGTCCTGCCGTATAGAGAGATACATTCGGCCCGAAAAGAACATTGTCTCCTATAGTGATCCTGCCTACATCCAGCATCACACATCCGGTATTCGCGTAAAAGCCCTCTCCGATCTCTATATGGCTTCCATACTCACAGTGAAAGGGAGGCTCAAAATATACGCTTCCCTTATGCCGGATCCCGGCCTCGTTCAGATATTTCACCCCCTGTTCCACGTCAAAGGGCATACATTCATTATATTTACGGACAGCTTTTTTTGCTGTGACCATCTCCGCCGTCACCGATTCATCCGCAAAGTACGCCATTCCGCTGTCTCTTCTTCTTCTGTTGTCCATAATAACCTCCTGTACGGTTTCCTTCCAAGATTATAAGATAGAAACCCAAAAGATTCTACCACTATCTTATCTGTTTTTAACACTATTCCGCCGTGCTTTCCCTTTTTTTCACCGGTACCGTCTGGCCACCAGCACATAGAGTCTGGAAAGATTTCTCGCATAGCGGGTCATCAGTCCGGAAAGCTGAGGCTCGCCGTCTATAAATCTCTGATACTGCATTCCCTCTATGCTTTTCAGTCTCTTTTCCTTTCTCAGATGCAGCATTTCCTGGATCTGATTCAGCACATAGTCTGTATAATAAATATAACGCTCCATTATGCCGCGGGCCTCAGAATTTCTTTTTTTGTGGGAAACCTGGAAAATCATCTGCTGGATCTCCGAAGCCATCCGCCAGGTGATCCCCAGCACATTCAGGTAGCTGTCCTCCTCTTTTGGCGCCACCTTTGGTATATCCGCCTTGATCTGGGCGTGCACCATGTGATACTGAAGCTGGGCGTCGCAGATCCGCCAGTAATCCAGCGGCCTGGTCAGACAGCCCTCCAGAATACGCAGATACATATGATGCATGTGAAACAGCATCTGAAGGTTATACCGGAACTGGCTTCCCATGCTGGTGGGGAAGAAGAAACGGTTGATCACCAGAACAAAGAGAACCGCTCCAATCACATACAGCAGCCTCAGAACCGCCGCCTCACCGCTTCCCATAGCCATGGTGGTCATTGTGAGGGCGTAGCAGGTGACGAAGAGCGCATGGATCACGGTCCCGGGAACCGCTGTGTACATACAGGCCACCATGATACTGGCAAAAATGAAATGTGCCGTTGTTCCGGGAAACAGAGGAACCAGAAATGTTATGATCAGACAACCTGCCGCCGTCCCCAGGAAACGGGTCCTCATACGGTATCTGCTTTCTTCATACATGGGACGCAGAAGAAGAAAGCCGTTCATCACAAACCAATAGGAATGTCCTTCGTCGAAAAGAAGATTAAAAGCCATGCCCGTCATCAGCAGAAGACTCATCCTCAGCGCGAACCGCATCTCAAAGGTATCCGGCTTCATGCGGTACAGCACGCGGTCCTTAAATTTGTGCTTCACAGGCATGTCCCACTGTTCGTTAAAAAACACGCGGTCATCTCTTCCCGCCTGATAGAGGATAAACAGAAAAAGCCGCATAAAATCAGCCACAGACCGGTAAAAATCGTCTTTTTCCTTCTCTGCCTTTTTCAGGATCCTACGCCCCGCCCGTCCAAGCTGTCCGGAGGGCTCGTTCATAAAATCACATTCCGACGCCCTCCTCATATAAAAAGAAAGCTCCAGCGCAAGCTGTCTGGCCCTGTCGTCCTTGGGACTGAGTATCTGGCCCTGGTTGGTGACAAAATAGATGGTTCGCTGCATCAGAACCGCAAACATATATTTTCTCTTCCCCTCGGAGGTCACCACATGCTTTCTCCCGCGCTTCTGATACGCTTCCTGGTATAAGACGCGCTGAAGCCGGAACAGCTCCTCCAGCTTTTCTGAGTTTTCCGGTATCTTCTCTCCCCGGGCAATCTTCTCCAGAGCGCCGCCGAGAATCTCCATACTCCTCTGCTCCGCGTGGGAATCCCCGGATACCTTTCCAGATTTTGAAAAAAAGAAAACGGCAATAAAGACAAACACACAGCAAAAAAGCATCGCCTCAAGCTGTATAAAAAATCCCTTCCAGTCCACCGGCATCAACTGCAGAAATGTAAAGGTCATCAGACAGGAAAAATAGCCCAGCAGATTGAATGGGGAGGATTTTGAAAAGATCAGCCAGAACGGAACCACCAGATTCAGAATAAGACAGAGGGGAATATTCCAGGTAGCCGCAAAAGCCAGAACAAGAAGACATAGCTGCTGCCCCAAAAGGAGCAGCAAAGAGGAAGCTGTGTGAAATTTCTTATAATTCACCTGAAAATACAGCGTCGCAAGAGAAACCACCATCACATACTGCGTCCCAAAAAGCAGCAGCACAGCATAAAACATGGCCAGAAAAAACACGATCACCGGAAGAGCCTGTATAAATTTATCACGGATATATTCTGCCTGCTTCCGTACCTTTGCCGTCATTTCATTCGCTTCCAAAACTTTACTCCCCTCTCGCCCTTTTCATTTTCAGCGTTCTGATCCTCTCTGTACAGAACATATATGTCTCAAACCACAGTATTCCCGCCGGACGGTTCAAGCTCCCGGTTCAGAGTTCTCCGGTATTTCTCCTTTAGCAAGGGGAAAGGAAAAACGAAAGCTGGTTCCTTTTCCCGGCTCGCTCTCCACTGAAATCTCGCCTCCATGGGCCTCGACGATCCATTTCACCATAGGAAGTCCCAAGCCGGAGCCCGTGTTTTCCTTTCCGGAACGGGAAGCGTCCGCCTGATAAAATCTTTCCCATATATGAGGGAGCTGGTCTTTCGCTATTCCAATACCATTGTCCTCCACGCAGCCCTGAACAGTCCCGTCTTTTTCTCTGAGACCGACCTTCAGCCACCCGCCCTCTCTTCCATAGGAAATAGCATTCCCGATCAGATTCATCCACAGACGGATAAACAGCGTCTCATCTACATAGCCTTCAACGCCCTCCTGTATATCCTTCTCAATCCGTATTTTCTTTTCTGCCGCGGGCTCTTCCTGCTCCTCCGCCGCCATCTCTGTAAGCAGGGACAGATCCAAAAGCTCCCTGTGTACCGCCTGCCGACTCTGATCCGCTCTGGAAAGAAAAAGAAGCTGGGAGATCATTTTCGACATACTGCGGGCCTTTCGCTGAACAGCCTCCACTGCCGCCCTCTCCTCACCGGATATGCCCGTTTCCTCCAGAAGATATTCGCACTGGGAGAGGATCACAGCTACCGGCGTGCGAAGCTCATGAGAAGCGTCGGAGGTAAACCTTTTTTCCTTTTCAAAAGAATCCTCCAGTTTTTCCAGCATCAGATCAAAGGTTTCCGCCATCACATAAATCTCATTTTTTTCACCTGTAAGGCCGATCCTTTTGGACAGATCCTCCTTCTCATATATCTCCCGGACGGTTGCAGTGATATCCGATACCGGCCGGAATACTCCCCGCACAAAAAAGTACCCGAGAACAGCCGCCAGGACGACCATCAGCGGAAACAGGATGAGAGACAGACGGATCGTGATCTTCAGGCTGCTCTCCGCGTCTGTGATCGAAGTAATTCCCCGTACATAGACAGTTCCATAGCCGGGAATACGGGAAACCGCATCCCTGATATCCCACCGGATCCCCCCTGACGACAGCTTGTGAAGCCCCTCCTCCAGAGGAACATCCTCCGTAAATTCATAGGGGATCCTTCCCCCGACCAGATTCCCGTTTTTATCGTAGGCGGAGAGATAAATTCCATTATCCACCTCATAAAAATCCGAATCGATCCGAAGCCGCTCCCCACTCCATTCGATTTCCTCCGACACATCGAATACCTTTTCCTCCATTTTCTGTTCTACTGAAGAAAGGATCTCGCTGCTGCTCAGGGAAAGCAGGACGCTCAGCATCACTACGGTCAGAACCGTCATAAACGCTGTATAAAGGATTGTAAGCTTCCATTTTAACGGCAGTTTTTTCATTTCTCCTCCCTTAAGACATATCCGGCGCCCCGCACCGTGTGGATCAGCCGGGGAGAAAAACCTTCGTCGATTTTTTTCCGCAGATAACGGATATAAACATCCACCACGTTGGAGCCTCCCGCATAATCGTAATTCCAGATATGCTCCTCGATCTTATCTCTGGAAAGGACGATCCCTTTGTTCATGCATAAATATCTGAGGATGGAAAACTCCCGGCTGGAAAGATTGATCTCCCGGCCGCCCCGGTATACCTTCTGGGTATTGAAATCCACGGTGAGATCGGAAATCGTAAAAATATTTGTCTTTATTTCCGCAGTTGAATTTTTTCTAAGCATCACACGTATACGGGCCAGGAGCTCCTCAAAGGCAAAGGGCTTCACAAGATAATCGTCCGCTCCCGCGTCCAGCCCTGTCACCCTGTCCTGTACGCTGTCCCGGGCTGTCAGAAGGAGTACCGGCGTATTCTTCTTATTCGCCCTGATGTATTTCAGCACCTGCAGTCCGTTTTTCTTCGGCATCATTATGTCTAAAATCACGGCGTCATAATCCGTAAGCGCCAGATAATCCAGCGCCTCCTCCCCGTCAAAGCAGGCGTCCACGCTGTATTTCTGATTTTCCAGTCTTCTCTTCAAAAGAGCGTTCAGATCTCTTTCATCCTCAGCAATTAAAATCCGCATAGCTTTTACCTTTCCTATAATATAAAAAACGCCATGTCCCACATGAATGAAACATGACGCCTTTCGCAGATAGCGGGGACAGGATTTGAACCTGCGACCTTCGGGTTATGAGCCCGACGAGCTTCCGGACTGCTCCACCCCGCGTTACATAACTATCATAATAAAGATTATATTCCTGTCTCTTTTATTTGTCAATATATTTTTCTGAATTTTTTAATTCTTATATTTAATTTTCTATTTTTGAAAAAATCAGCCTTTATTTAATCTGACATGGGCGGGTTCCATGACTTTTCACTGGATCCGGCTTCACAGAAAAGCGTATCGCTCCTGCGGGACAGATCCTTTTGCATGCGCCGCATCGGATACATTCCAGATGATTCGGGTGTTTCACCGGATCCACCTGCATTTTGCACACCTTTGCACATGCGCCACAGTCGGTGCATACAGCTTTATCTACTCTGTACCGAAATATGGAAATAGGATTGAACACCGAATAAACCGCCCCCAGAGGGCAGATATATTTACAAAAAGGCCGGTAAATCACCATAGAAAGAATCAGGATCACCGCCAGGAGCACATTTTTCCATGCATAAAGCCATCCTACCGCGCCGCGCATGGCATCGTTCAAGAGAACCAGCGGGATCCCGCCTTCCAGTGTCCCTGCAGGGCAGATCAGTTTACAGAAATACGGCGCTCCCTGTCCAAGCATATCCACCGCGAACATGGGCAGAAGAATCACAAAAACAAGAAAAATAATATATTTCAGCCCGCGCAGAAAACGGTCTCCCCGGAAGGTATGTATTTTTTTAGGGAGAGGGATTTTATGGAGCAGCTCCTGTATAAGCCCGAAGGGGCAGAGCCAGCCGCAGACAAAGCGCCCCATCAGAGCTCCAATAAACATCAGGAATCCTGCAGCATAAAACGCGAACTTAAAATTCCAGCTTCCGACCACAGCCTGCAGAGCGCCTACGGGACAGGAGCCCAAAGCGCCCGGACAGGAATAGCAGTTCAGCCCGGGAACGCACAGATTTTTGATTTTTCCCTGATAGATTTTTCCTTTTGCGAAGCCCGCAAGATAGCTGTTGGTCAGCAGCGCCCACAGGATCTGAAGCCTGTGTCGTTTCCACTCGTTTGTCTTTTTATCCAATTCCTATACACTCCATACAGATTCTCACAGCCTTTTCCAGGACTACGGACATTTCTCCCCGAAAAATCCCATACGCCATCATTCCCAGCCCCGCGGACGCGGCAAGGACGCCAAAAAGGGACGCCCGCTCATTCAGACGGGCCGACAGAGAAGAAAGAGACACTTTTTCTTTTTTCTTCATGAATTATATCCTCATATATGCCGGAAAATCATTCTTCCTCCAACGCCGCAAGCTCCTGCTCAACAATCTCTTTCCACCCGTCAAGATCGCGGCTGCCCACATAGGTATCCCCTACAATTTCGCCTTCGCTGTTGACAAAAAATGTTTCAGGATAAGCCTGGATCCCGGACAGCCTGCCGTTCATAAGCCCCTCGTCCGGAATCAGGAAGGGATACTCCGCTTCAGCGATCTCTGCCAGAAGCTTCGCGGTCTCCAGCGTCTCCTCGTCCGTTTCTTCTACCGTTCCGGTATCCATCACAAAACCGATCACCTGCACGCCGTCCTCTTTCATCTCCTCGCTCAGCTTCTGAAGCTCCGGCACCTCCCGGATACAGGGGCCGCACCAGGTGGCAAACACGTTTACCAGCGTCAGATCCGCGTCCTCAAATATTTTCTCTGTATATTCCTCTCCATGAATATCCTCTGTGGCAAAGGCTGCCGATGTCTCTGTCTGAGAGTCCGCCGAGACAGGAGACGCCGCCAGGATTCCCGTCGCCGCGCCGCATACCGCCAATACCCATGCTTTCTTCTTTATTTTTTTCATAAGCCAGATCCCTCCTGTCAGATTCATGGTCAGCTCTGGATTCTGTTCAGAATTCCCGCTGCTGCAAGTTTTTCAGCAGCGTATGTTTCATTTTCAGAACACAGGCTGCCACTCTAAACATATGGTTTGTTCTAAATTTATCACAATCTGTTTTGCCATTTGTAATCCTGCAGATCCTTTTCATTCATACTGTTCTTTAAAAGAAATCCTGTATTATACAGACGGGATAAATTATTTTTTCTTCATTTCATTTTTCTCATAATCCTTCAGCGACGCCAGAGCCCGCGGCGCCAGCGGAAACAGCGCGATCATATTAAATACCGTCATCAGACCCACGCCCACGTCTCCCAGATCCCACACAAACTGATAAGCCGCCAGCCCTCCGATAAAAAGCATGACCAGCGCCAGAATCTTGTAAAGAGTCTGTGAAAGCCAGTTATCTCCGAATAGGTACGCGACATTTGATCTGGCATAAAACAGAATCCCCAGGAAAGTGGAAAAACTGAACAGCCACAGGATCAGCGCTATGAAGATCACTCCAAATTCGCCCAGATGATACTGCATGGCCGTCTGCAGAAGATCCATTCCCTCCAGACCCTTTGTCATATCCTGGGGAGCCAGGAGCATGATCATAGCGGAGCAGCTGCACAGAACGATCGTATCAATGAATACGCCCAATGCCTGCAGCAGTCCTTCCTTGGCAGGATGACTGATGTCCGCCGCAGCCGCGGCGCATGGAGCGGAGCCGGAGCCAGCCTCGTTGGAAAAAAGGCCGCGCTTCGCTCCGTTCATGATCACCGCGCCGATGCCTCCTCCCACGGCCTGCCGGAAACCGAAAGCCTCCGCAAAAATACGCTCAAAAACTGCCGGAAGCTGACCCGCGTTTTTTACAATAATAAAGATGGTAATAAAAAAATAGCAGGCAGCCATGACAGGCACCATGATATCCAGCACCTTCACCGTCGCGTTTTTCCTCAGGACAATGATGGCCGCCGCCGCTACAAGAACGATCGTGGAGTACAGGGGCGGTATATGAAAGGCGTTTTCAAAGGAGGAGGAGATAGAATTTCCCGTTACCTGGCTGATCCCGCACCAGCAGATCAGACCGGAAAGCGCAAACAGCACGGCGGTCACGGACTTCTTTCGCCTGCTGTCCTTACGCACGAACAAATGATGCAGATAATATGCCGGCCCTCCCCGGTAGCCGCCGTATAAAGGATCTTTTTCTTTATATAGCTGCGCCAGAGTGGCCTCAATAAACGCTGTGGAGGAGCCCAGAAGGGCAATTACCCACATCCAGAAAACGGCTCCCGCTCCTCCGGCGGATATCGCGGCGACCACGCCTACCAGATTGCCCATCCCCACACGGCAGGCAGTAGAAATGATCAGCGCCTGGATACCAGAAATCCCGTCTTTACCGGAGGTTTTGTTATTCTCCAGTGTCACGCGCACCATTTCAGGAAAAAGCCGGAATGGCAGGAAACGAGTCCTTACCGTAAAATAGAGTCCCGCCGGAATCAGGATCAGTACAAGCAGCGAAAGCCCCAGACTGCTTCCTCCCGGAAGAGGAATCCGTATGAGATCTCCCCATAGTATATTGTAAACAGCCCTAAAAATCTCCATAACAAATTCCTTTCATCTATCGTATTTCTCTCTGCGCAGAGATATGAATTACAGCCGGATCAGCCCAGGGAAATCCCCAGGATCTCCTCCATGGCCTCCGACGCGATCTCCGCCGCCCGGCTTCCGCAGGCGTCAGGCCCGTCCTGGATATTCACGGCAAAATAATATACGTCTCCGGGAGTTTCCAGCCATCCCATAAACCAGCCGTTTACATTTACGCCGTCCGCCTGTCCGGTCCCTGTTTTTCCATATAAAGCTCCCGTCTCTGACTTTCCGAGACACAGAGCCGCCTTTACGGTCTCTATATTTTCAGATGAAAACGGAAGCTGACGGTCGTGAAGCTTCTGAAGAAGCTCCACCTGCTCTACAGGGGATATTTTCAAAGACTGATCCGTCCAGTAAAATTCCGGATCACTTCCGGCAGTTTCATTACCGTAGTGAATTTCCCGGAGAAATTTTCTTACAGAACGGATGCCCAGCCGGGAGTCTATATTCTGGAAATACCAGTTCACAGAATTTCGCAGGGCCGACGCAAGATCCTGCTTTCTCTCCCACGCCTCGAAGGGATACTTTGTGCCGTCCCATTCCATTTCGGACGCCTGGGATGAAATGATCCCCTCCTCCAGTCCGTGAAGAGCCGCGTATATTTTGTATGTGGAATCAGGCGCCGATCTCTTTCGGGCGGCAGACAGGTCATGGATCTGCCACAGGTCTTCCCTGCCGTCATACAGGACAAAGCTGCCGTCATAATCCTGGAAAATATCCGAAAGATCCCGGAGCACAATCTTTTTATTCTCCGCCCGAAACTCATAAATATCCCCGGAAGCCTGTATAGACAATGCGGGAGCGCATCCCAGAAACACAGCCAGCGCCAGTATATACACCAGGCGTCCCAGTCTCTTACGGGCTTTTGTCTCCCGGTGATAGCCGGCAATATTCAGAATACGAAGCCGGAGCTGTTTCCCGCCGTCCCCAAGCCCTGAAGAAAAAGGAAAGGGAGAGAAGGAAAGCTTTTCGGCCAGATTGATCAGTGTACGCCCGTAACCGGCGTGTTCCTCATCCTTCAAAGCCTCCAGCACAGCGGAATCACAGGCAATTTCACGCTCCAGACGCATTTTTTTCAGGGCATGCCAGATCACTGGATTGAACCAGTAAACTATCTGCGCGAGATTTGCCAGCAGGTTCATCACCCCGTCCTGATGCTGACAGTGCTTCAGCTCATGGAGAAACATAAAGCGCAGATCGTCTTCCTGAAAGTCAGAAATCGTGTGAAAAGGCAGATAAACCGCCGGAATGAATATCCCCGCCGCAGCCGGCGCCTTCAGGCAGGGAGTGCTGTACAGCTTCACAGACCGCCGGATTCTCAGTTCTTTTTTACAGGACACAAAAACATCCTGAATATCCTTATTCTCAACAGGCAGCGCAGATAACCGGACTCTCCTGAATCTCCGCCAGGCAAAAAACAAAGCGACTGCCATAGCCGTCATTCCAGCCGCCCACAGATACAGCAAAATACTGCCCGCCTGAGAAAACTCCCCCGCTGCCACGGAAACCACGAAATCCTCCGTAACAGCGGCAGCCGCTCCTGTTCCTGCCGCCAGCGCCGCGCTCTTACTTCCGGGATGCCCGGCGGGAATTTTATCCCAAAAAGAAAATGCGGAAAGATCCACAGGAAAAAAGGGCATAAAAAGCGCCGCAAGCATCAAAATCCACAGACGGTACTGAATCCGCGGAGAAATATGACGGCGCAGCAGCCTTTTACCTGACATCAGCAGAACGATCATTGCCGTAAGCACCAGATTACAAAGGAAAAAACGGATACAAAAATTCTGCAATTTCTTACTCCTTTTTGAAACGACGGTCAAGGAGACCGCGGAGGGAATCCAGCTCTTTATCCGAAAACTCCCCGCTTTCCAAAAAGGAAGAAAACATTTTCGAAAGATTCCCGTTGTAGTAGCGTCTGAGGAAGCTACTGTTCTTCTGCTGAAGATAATCTTCCTCTTTGACCGCCGGACTGTATACAAACATCCGGCTCTGTTTTTCATAAGTGAGAACGCCTTTTGAGGCCAGTCTTTTCAGCAATGTCTGTACGGTCTTGGGGCTCCAGCCGGTAGCCGCCGTCAGCTTATCTACAACCTCGTTGGTCGTAATGGGAGCATATTTCCATACGACCTTCATCACCTCATATTCTGCTTCTGATATCTGCGGCAGCTTTTCCATAAAAACCCCTCCGTCGTTCACATCTGTAAAAATTATATAAAACCGGAATCCTTCTGTCAAATCCCGCCTGCAAAATATTCCTCCAGCACCTCTCTGTCCTTATCCACCACATAACCACTTCCGCCAAGATTCTTTACATCTTCCACCATACTGACCAGAAGAACAGGCTTTGCCGCGTTTTTATCCGCGGTAAATACACAAAACCATCCGATCTCTGTGCCTGACGTATCGTCCTGGGCAGCTTTCAGCTCGGCCGTTCCTGTTTTTCCAGCCAGGATCGTATCTTCCCGGTGAGCTCCGTATCCGGTGCCTCCGGGCTCGTTGACCACGCCATACATTCCTTCCATAATCCGGCCTATGATTTCTTGTGAAAATACCTGAGGAATCCACGTTTCCGCAGACGCGTCCGTTTCATAGCGCAGCTTCGGCTTCAGCATGTTCCCGCTGTTCAGAAACGCCGTATACATGCTGGCAAGATGAAGGGGATTCACAAGGATCTGGCCCTGTCCGTATCCACTGTCCGCAAGCTGAATTTCTGTTTCTATTTTCTCCGTATTCGAATACTGAGATTCCGTCATTGTGATTTCAAAGGGTAGCTCCTGTCCGAAGCCCAGGCCTTCCAGAGCGCCGGCCAGGTTCTCCGCGCCGATCCTGAGAGCAGCCTTCGCGAAATAAATATTGTCAGAATAAATCAGAGCATTTTTCAGGATTACCGGAGAATATTCATGAAGGGTCGTGACATGATAGGAGCCCCAAGTGGAATCCTTCTGCCAGGACAGCCCCACGCTGCCGAAATCCTCATCCGCGTCAAAAGCTCCTGTTTTCAGCCCGATACCTGCCACAATGGGTTTCAGGGAGGAACCCGGACACCAGATCTGGCGGAAACGGTTGTACAGCGGCATTTTTTTATCCTCATTCAGAGACGTCCATTCTTCCTCCGACAGCCCCATAATGAAGCTGTTATTATCATAGGACGGAGTACTTACCAGCGCCAGCACCTCCCCTGTATAGGGCTGCATCGCCACAGAGCAGCCGGGATCCTCCATGAATTTATCATAGAGAGAGCTCTGCAGCTCCCCGTCAATGGTTAGCTGGATATTCTGTCCGTCCTCTTTTGGTATGCTGGCAAGGATCTCCCGTTTATTTCCGTTCTGATCGACAATGCTGATCTCACACCCGTTTTGCCCTTTTAATTCCTTTTCATACAGCGCTTCCATACCGCTTCTTCCAATTACGCTGGAGGAATCGTACCCTTCCCCGGGGTGCTCCTTAAGATCCTCCGCCGTCACAGCCTGCACATAGCCTACCAGATGCGCGGCCGCTTCTCCCAGCGGATACGAACGTACCTCCACATCCGAGATCATCACGCCGGGAATTTCCAGAAGCCGATCCTGCCGTTCCTGCTCCTGACGCATTTCCTCAGACAATCCGCCCAGCATTACATGCATATTGGAAACCTGGGGAAGGGTTGCCAGCGGAACGAAGGAGTCCTCCCTCACCCAGGAGGCGTCCAGCTTCGCCTGGATCGTTTCCGCGTCCAGATCCAGAAGATGAGCGATCAGCTCCATAGAGCCCGGATTTTCCTTTTCCCTGAGTTTTTCCGGGACAATCCCCACCTGAGAAGCCGTTCCCGGCCCAGCAAGCGTCTTCCCGTTCCGGTCAAGTATCCTTCCCCGGGCCGCTTTCTTTGTGGTTACGCTGACTTTTTCCGCTGCCGTCAGCTCCGGAAAAATCAGACCGTCCCTCCACATCAGAAGATAACCGTCTTTCGTATTGAGAAATACCGCCTCATTTGAAAAAGAAATTTCCCCGGCCGCAGTATCCATAGACGTATCATAAGAAACTGTTACATTTTTTCCGCTCCGGTCTGTCTCTTTTACATTACTGATCTCGAGATTTCGCGCCTCTATGCCCTCATAAATTTTTTTATTTCTTTCTATGAATCCCTCTCTGTCCAGTACGGTAAGCGTATCCGTGTCCACCATCTCATACATTTTCCCATAATCCCCGGTCTCTATACATCCCATATACCGTATAAGCAGCTCTTCCGGCTTCTCTTTTCTTAATTCTCCCGCCAGACGGATTCCCAGACATAATACTGCCGCCCCCGCTGCCGCAAGCAGCAGAATCGGCGCCGTCCTGATACGTTTTCGCCTTCTCATAAACACCTCCTGAAAACAAGTGTATTGTTGTTTTTAAATATTACATTTGTAAGATTTAAAAGTCAAGTACTTTCTTATATGGAGGTCTGTCTATACATTATAACTGGTTTTTCATAGCTAATCTTACAGTACACTCAATAATATGATTAGAATCGGTCATTCAACCCTGCGGAAACTCAAGGATCAGCAGTAAAGAATAAAAACTTTTCGCAATAAACTCCCATTTTATATGCAGGATTCCTCCTGTTGCGTTAAAATAAAAAAAGAAATTTTACGCACAGGAGGGTATTTTGAAAAAACGGAATGAATGGGTGCGAAAAGCCCTGAAACGAAAGAAAAAAGAAAAAGACCGAGGAATGGTTGACTTGCTGATGGTGATGCATCATTTTTTCAAAGAACTGTCGGTGTGGATTGAGG